>JAGXRN010000032.1 GCA_018335875.1 Dethiobacter sp. | reverse complement strand
AATCTTTCATTGTAGTGCCATATTGTACTCTGGGAGTATCTCTTTGCTTTCACCAGCGACTTTGCCTTCATAATCAGATCCGTGATTGGAACCCGTTTTAATTCATTCGAAAGATTTATACAATCAGTTAATCGAGGCATGTTTCACATCCGTCCGTAATGTTTCAGCATTAAGTCTATCCAGGATGTGAAAAATTATTCCGCACTTTTTAAATATGAAGCCGTCATTATACGGCTTTGCTGTATGCATCACCGATAATCATTTCTGCGGCATAATCCGGATTATACCGAATTCGGTATAATCCGGACAACCTTAAAACCGGTGTGATCAGTCATTCGCGTAGCGAAGTTGTTCTGAACCGGATTTATCAGGAAATGGCTGAACATTATGGGACGGCAGTCATCCCTGCGCGACCGGACTCACCACGCGATAAATCATCCGCAGAAGGCACTGTTGGCGTTATCTCCACGTGGATCATTGCAGCGCTTCGTAACAGGAAGTTCTTTTCCTTTCATGAACTGAATCTTGCTATTAAAGAGAAACTGGCGGAATTCAATGAGAAGCCATTCCAGAAAAAGAACGGAAGCAGGCTTTCTGCATTTGAAGAGGATGAACAATCCTACCTCCTGCCGCTGCCTGCTTCCACGTATGAGATTGCCGTCTGGTCAACCGCAACCATACAGCCCGATTATCTCATACCTGTGGATAAAATCAAGTATTCAGTACCCTATGTTTTTATTGGTAAGGAAGTAGACATTCGCTACACCAGCAAAGCGATAGAGGTGTTTTTTCATAACAATCGGATCGCCTCACATGTCAGGAGATTTGGCATCTGTGAACCGGTCATACTGCCGGAACACATGCCAGAAAACCACAGACAGTATCTTGCCTATACCTCCACCAACTTCCTTGAATGGGCTGGTGGAATCGGCAAGTCCACCGAAACCGTCATGAAAGTGTTGTTGGCTGCCACCAAAGTTGAAAAACAGTCCTACCCTTCATGCAAGACACTGATGAAGTTAGCAGACAGATACTCGATTGAGCGCATCGAAGATGCCTGCAGCAGAGTGCTTGCTTACACCCCAAGCCCGAGTCTAAAGAACATCCAAATGATTCTCAAGACGGGACAGGATCGCGTTAAACCGGACAAGCCCCCCCAGGCTGCCAAACCAAGTGGGCAATTTGGCTTCACAAGAGGTGCAGCGTACTTTGGAAAGGGGGATTCCAATGATTAACCAGCCTACCATTGACAAGCTGCACACGATGCGTCTTGGAGCCATGGCCGATGCATTTAAATCACAGAATGGTGAGCACTCTTACGAGACACTGTCATTTAACGACCGGTTTGGTATGCTTGTGGATGCCGAATACCAGAAACGGCGCACAAGCAAACTGCAAAAGTTGATTAAGGCGGCGGCATTTCGTTCTCCGGATGCATGCGTCGAGAACATCGAATACCAGGCAGATCGTAAGCTGGATAAATCACAGATGCTTCAGCTTTCTACTTGCCGCTATATTCGTGACGGCCACCATATCTTGCTGAAAGGTGCTTCGGGAAACGGCAAAACCTATATTGCCTGTGCCCTGGGCATTGCGGCTTGCAGAAACTTTCTAAAAGTCCGCTATATCCGACTCCCGGAGCTTTTGAATGATCTTATCATTGCAAAAGGAGAAGATACTTACAAGAAGTTAATTAAAGCATACCAGAAAGTGGATCTATTAATTCTTGACGAGTGGCTCCTAAAACCACTGTCAACCGACCAGGCCATGGAGCTGTTCGAAATTGTTGAAGCACGAACCAGAGGGGGCTCCATGATATTTTGCACACAGTTTGATCCACGCGGCTGGTATGATCGTATTGGCACCGCAGAAGACGGAACCGTATCGGAAGCCATCATTGACCGCATCAAACATAACTCCTTCGAAATTTTCATCGATGGAAAAATATCGATGCGTGAGCGCTACGGTTTAAAATCCAATCAGTCGGGATGTGCCGACTGATGAAAATGAAGAACTACAAAGAACGCAATGAAGAACTGCATGAGCTTTTTAGTGAGCTCTTGTGTGCACATCAGGTGACTCTAAAAAACATGGGCGAACTGCAAGCAGAAAACGAGATTCTTAAAGGCATCCTTAAAAAACATGGCATTGAAATTCCAGCCAGATATTTCGATTTTTAACAGAAGCTTGTATCAACCTGGGGATGTGCTGTTCCTACGGCACTTCCTCAGGTAACAATACAATAACCCTCACACTGTCCTGGCAAATCGTGAAGGGTGCTCAATTTAACCGTGACAGATGCTCTGATTCAGCGAGAAGGTTGCTCTACAGAAACGAAATATTCATATAAGATTGTAGTGAACGTATGTCATGACACTTTGACACTTCATGACACCTGTTCTGCTAATCTCTCTTATAACCTGAATTCCCACAGAAAATTAGCGTAGACAACCGTTTTACTGAAATTGATCTCAAACACTTGAAATTGTCTGTGTTTCAAGCCTATTCAGGGTACATTTTTTTGTAATTTTGTTGTTGAATCTTCTTCCTGTATACGCTATAATTAGTGTATACAGGGGGTGGTGAAATGTCTACATATGGAAAATGTCTCGTAAATATCCCCGACGATAAAGGTGTTCACATGAAGTCCGCCGGCGCGAAAGGTGAAAAATACGTCTACAAATATGTGAAGTATTTTCGAAATTCCGACGGTACTACGCGGAACAAGGCGAAAGCAATCGGCAAATTTGATCCGGACTCCGGCAAGATGTATCCAAACAGCAACTACTATAAGATGTACCACCTGGAACCTTCCCTGCCTGATGTTTCCTTTTGGGATTACGGCTACTCCTACCTCGTCCTCAAGGCCTGTCGTGACTCCGGTTTGTTTGATTGTCTTTCTCAGGTGTTCGGCGGGCAGGCCATGGATATCGTTATGATGGCCGCCTATATCATTCTGGAAGGAAATGCTATGGATGGTATTGACGATTGGCAACAGAGAAATTACTTCCC
>JAGXRN010000031.1 GCA_018335875.1 Dethiobacter sp. | reverse complement strand
CTAACGCCTTTAACTCAGCGTCAGCGGGCCGCAGCTTGCCCTTACCCGGGAAAGCGTCATCCCCGTGGATGCTATACTGTCTTACCCACCTTCTTACTGATACAGGGGTAACACCGATATCTTTGGCTACTTCGGAGGGTTTTTTCCCTAGCTCTGTTACAAGCTTTACCATCTCTTTCTTGTAGTCTTCGGTAAATTTTTTATTATTACTACTCATGCTAAAACACGCCCTTTCTAGGTTTTATTATAGAACCTTTCTGCGTGTCCAGCAAACTGGGTATACTCCAAACCATGAAGCGGCATGTAGGTTGTGGCTTCAGTGCCAACCACATTCATAAAGCCGCTGATGTTGCCTCCCGTCAGGTTGGAGCGAAACTGCACCTTGTTTCGAATCCAATCAGCACACTCACGAGCTATGGCTTTCTGGGTCAGTTCGTTGCGAAGTTTCACTTCAAACTCGGTGCCATAAAGGGAGCGCTCGCGGTCGAGGCGAGGCATGTAGAACTCCCGCTTTGCTTTGGGAGCTTTCTCTTGAAGGAATGTTGGCGAGGTGAAAATAAAGCGCAATTCTTCAATGCCATCAAGCTGCTTCTTAAGTGCTTGGTAGGCATATATGGAGAAACATGCTGCTGCTACAGACAGCTTGTCACCTTTCGCTATTGTTACAGTCAAATCGTCTTTGACTGTTTTGCTTACGTTGTCGAGCATTTCTGGCATTTGCATTGGCTTCACCCTCTTTTCCAGTACTTTACATTGTTTTACTCTATCTCGGCACTCTTCCCGCTGTTTACCCAAGCGTCCACTTCTGAAATCTTGAATTTGAACTGCTTGCCTACCCGACGGTGCGGAATGACGCCCTTTTTTATCCAGTTACGTATGGTGTCCTTGCTCACGCCAAGATGCTCGGCTGTTTCTTCAAGGCTTGACCATTTTTCAGGTTCGTTAGTCATGTGTTTTACCTCCTAGTGTTGATCCTCAACATAAACCATAATAATATTACCGTTTGTCATATCGATATTAATGCTTCTCTGATTGATGGAGTTACTCATTTGATAAACTCCTCTGTCCATTCGTTATCGGTAGCTTTCTGCTTTGATTTGAGAGCAGTTAGGAATTCAATCAGTGCGAAGTACAGGCGCTTATAGCTGAAGTCATCGTCCCCTAATACAGTCAGCAATTCAGAATATTGCTCTGGGTTCTGACGCACTGCATCAACTGAGAACCAGTAATCCTCGCCAACCTTAGTAAAACAAGGGTATTCAAAGATTTCGTGTTTGCTTTCCGGCTCATCAATTTGTTTACAGCGGTCAGCATCCAGAACCTCTGCTTGCTTAAAGTCGGCGATAATTTTGGGGACCTTTGCCATGATGGTTTCATTATCATAGTACGTCCCGTCTAACATGTCATCCTCATCATCAAAAGGTTTTAATAAGTTATAAATAATAAACGCCAAAACCTCTGAAATCACCAGTCCATCGGAATCAAGGGCAAAATCGTAATACGACTCATCGCATACTTCACCTGTATCTTCATCAGTTTCCATGCACTCGTGGTATTCGTGCCAACATCTCAGGGTCGAGAATGCTTTTTCAAGGAAAGCCCAATATCCGCCATCGCTGCCATTACTGTCTGAGCCAAGCAGAGATTCCAACTTAGGAACAAGAATGAACTCATCCACTTTTTCCTGTGCCATGTCATACAGCATCTCAAGGACCTTGTCGTCTGAAACCTTTCTGCCGTCAAAAAAAGTAACGAGACCCTTTGATAATTGCGCCTTCTTATCAGCAGATACTTTGTCGAATGTCCTCCTGATATTTAACGCACAGAAATACTCCTGAAAAGAACGGTGAACAAAGCGGTATTTGCCGCCGTCCAATAGCAAAATGCAGAGGTTCCCGCAGAGGTCCTGCAGGAAATCATCAGCGTTCACCGCTTTGAGCATGTTCTTCCGACAATGTTCGAAATAGTTTTTGAACTCGTCTTCAGTAAATTCGTAGTTTTCATCTTTATATGATAGGAAGCAAATCTTCGCCAGTAACTCAGAAATCTCGTCTTTTGACAGCCCTGATTTAAACTCTCTTACGAGCAATTTATTGTCATCATGCTTCTTAGCCAGCGTATCAAAAGCTTTCTCATAGAACTTATGGATTTTTGAAGGCACTTCGGCATACTCCTCAAAAGTCATAAGCATAATCGTCAGCAATAACGGATTCTCGGCGAACTCTTGATGGCTCCACCAGAGGTCGTTATCTAGACGTACGCGAAAATTTTCTTTAATTTTCTCTTCACCATGGCTGAAAGCAAAATTATCAATCATTTTCATTGCTTGCATCTTGCTGAAAGGCTGTAGCTCCATTTCGCAGAAGTTGTTCATCCCTAAAAACATCCGCGACGGGCGCGACGACAGCACGAAGCAATTATTAGGATAGCTACACGCAAGGCTCTCTAGACCCTGGGAGAATCGCATCGATACCGAAGATTTCACCTCGTCCATTCCGTCGAATAACAACAGACATAAGCCAGCAGTAAGTGCAGAGGTCAACTGGGCTAGTGTCAGATTAACATTGAATTGATTGACAACCGAATGAATGTATTCCAATAGGTTACTTGTGCTTTCGCTGAATTCTTTTAATGGTATAAAAATTGGCAACAATCCTAGCGAATCGTAGTTATCAATAGCATTCAGCAATAAATGACGCATCATCATTGTTTTGCCAAGGCCACCTGTGCCTGACACAATCACATAGTTTGAGATAGATCGAAGCCGAGCAGCAGTAATGCCGCCTATAACCTTGTTGTTATATTTCAGATCATTGCAGACATAAAAGTCATAAAACTCCCTTGGAGTTTTATCGTAAAGCAATGTTTTCAGCTTTCTGTGCCAATTATATGACTTATCTAAATAGACACGGATTGCGTCCTCACTGGTACCGCTTTCGACACTCTGAGATGCGATAACAGTCATCACATAATCACGAATAGCTTTTCGCATCTTGGTAAAAAGCAACCCGATGTCGTGTCCGCTTGTTGCAATCTCTTCACCGGGCATTGATACGCTTGCATCCCACTCTTCAGCGAAAGCGATAAGAGCCGTAACATCGCTAGATGGGTTTGAGAGCTGCTTAGCCAATGCGATTGTATGAGCTACATTGTCGTTGAATTCTTGTACTTTCGTTTCCTTACCTCTGGAATCATTGTTGCCAAGTGAATCAGAAAGTGCTTGTGCACTCCAGTTCAATTTCAGCACTTGCTCATCAAACGCTCGATCAGCGGTTTGACCGGTATTACTTTTGTCAGGAACGGCAATGTTACCCGACATTGTTCGTATATAAATATTCGTCTGGGAGCCGACGCTGGCGTGATTATCTACATTACCAATAGGCGTTTCTTTCATAGTTTTATATCCCCATTCATTGTCTCGATTGAGATGAATTTCTGGTTTTTCACTGTTCCGTAGTTGTTAACAGTTATCCGTTTAGGGTCAGTGTCAATTGGCTGTGGATTGGAATTTCCCGAATCTTCTGATACAACATTGTTTACTGCTTCTCCGGCAGCTTCCAAGGTTCCACGGGCCACATTTCCTACATCATTTATTTGAGTGACATTGATTACCCTAGTAATGGCATCTCCTAATTTACCCTCATACTTTCGCTCAGCCCCATCTCTTGGCGGACATAATAGGTCAAAGGTTGCTTTTCCTGCCTTATTGTCATTCCTATTAGCAATAATAAAATGCCATACTCCCAGCAGAAATGACTGCAAGCAGAAGTTGTTCATGCTTCGGAGGGTGGCTTTTGTTATACCTTGTCCACTATCTCCAATGTAAAATACCTGAGTATCGTCTATGCTATGATCGGCTTCTATTATTTCAAGAAGAGCTTTTACAAGGCGTTCATCCTTCCTTGTGCTTGTGCCTGAATCAATAAAGCCTGCAACAAAATCGGACATCATTGAAAGAGCTCTGGGATATTCCGTTGTAACACGGCTATCAAATGCTGAAACCACAGCTGAATCATCAAATGGTAAGTATACACTTTTGGATATTTTGCACGACTTATAATCAGAAGTGTTTCCTTTGAAGGTGGCTTTTGTTGTAGCTGTCGGCTCGTTGTAGTCGGGAATAACAACCTTTAATAAGGCAACCAGCATTTCCGGGTCAGACAACCCGTCGCTTTCACCTCTAAAATGTTCTCTGACTCCTTTTCGCGGCTTTCTTGCCTGCAGAAGAAGTGTAAAATAAATCCCGCCGCAGAGCCGCACATTTTCATTTGTTGTCATGGCTTGTCCTCCGTAAGATTTACTAACATAACTAACGCTAATATCTTTACTAACCATAGCAGGCTAACTTTAGGAACTATTGGATGCTCCTGTGAGAAATCGCAGGAGCATTTTTTGTTGCCTTCAAACCGGTGGATATTGAGTTTGAGCTTAAAAGTAATTCATACTAAATCCCACTAAATCATTGTATCACACAACGTCCTGGTAATCAATGCCAAAATTATGACTTACACATTAAGCCATAAAATTTCCTCCCTGCGATTGCTCACGCATTTCAAATCACAGGAGGAAATCTGATGAAAAGACAAGCAAATCCAAGTAAAAAGTCTTTCAAACCCACCCCTATTCCACACCGCACAAAATTTGGTGAGCCGATTGCTTACTATACGCTATCGAACGATGGAAAAATCCACACCGAAGTATCACGGGCAGTTTGCCTTGCCCATACTGACGAAACGGACAACCCATTCCCTCAACGCTGGTATGTCGATGAAGAATCCGGTCTTGTTGTCCGGCTACCTCGTAATCAAATGGGCGAAGACCTCGCACGCGACAATATGCGCTTTATATGGCGAGAGCAAAAGCATCAGGAGCGAAAATTCCAATGTATATGGAAAGGCACAAATAAATGCAATCAAAAATGCGAGTCTTGTGAGTCTCGCACGAGCCGAACCGTTGAACTTGACAAGCCGTTGGTTAACGATGCCGACGGCAAAGGAACAAATACACTTTTCGAGCCTTCCGACCCCACTAATATCTCAGATATTTTAGAACAAAAGGCTGTATTAGACACACTCCACGCCGCTCTTGCTGCTCTCACCCAAGGAGACCGCGACCTTATAAAAGACCGTGTTATCCTTGAAAAAACCGTGCGTGAATTAGCGCCTAAATACGGTTTTAAATCATCACGCAGCATTACTGTTCATGAGCGTCGTATCCTTGACATTCTGCGAAATAACGAAGCCCTGAAGAAGTTTTTCGAATAACCAACCTCCATCAGTACGCAACCGCTCCTCTTCTGTCTGTAGACGGTAGAGGGGCGGTAAAGCCTTCTAGGAAACGGAGGTAAGAAAATGCAAACAAAAGCAAATGAAAGGAACTCGGAAATGCGAGATACCGAGCTGGATGAAGAACTTGCAGGCATCCTCACGGCAATAAGCGTTGTATCCAAACGTCTCGCCAAGAAGCTGCTTGCACTTCAAAGGCAGAATGAATCCGCCGGGGAAGGAGGTGCATCAGATGGGCAAGATGAGTGAACTTGATCTCTGTGTTGACGAACTTCGTAATGCTGCACAGTCCCTGAACTCAGTAGCTGATAGTCTGACGGCTCTATTCAGCGGCAACCAATCCGAAGTAACGATACAGTCAGATTCAAAGCCAACCTCAAAACCTCTAACGTTGGAAGAGGTCAGAGCGTTACTTGCTGAAAAATCCCGTAACGGTCACACCGCTAAAATTAGGGAACTGCTCGAAAGGCATGGAGCGACGAAGCTGTCGGAGATTGATCCTCAAAAGTACGCTGCCCTGCTCGCGGAAGCGGAGGTGCTGGGTAATGGGTAAACACGCACTTCTCTCTGCTTCCTCAAGTCACAGATGGCTGAACTGCCCTCCTTCGGCCCGGCTTTGTGAACAGTACGAGGACAGAGGCAGCAGCTACGCCGCCGAGGGTACGGATGCCCACACCCTTGGCGAATACAAGCTAAAAACCGCACTCGGTATCCGTGCCAAAGACCCAACAGCCCACCTTGCATATTACAGCGAAGAGATGGAGGAATGCGCCACTGGTTATGCCGCTTACATTATGGAGTTGGTGGAAACTACAAAACAGAATTGCACCGACCCTGTGGTGCTTATCGAACAACGGCTTGATTTCTCCAAATATGTTGAAGGCGGTTTCGGCACGGGTGACTGCTTGATCATCGCCGACGGCACGCTCCATGTAATTGACATGAAATTTGGAAAAGGTCAGCTTATCGAGGCAGTGGACAATCCACAGATGAAATTATATGCCTTAGGTGCGCTGGAGTTATTTGACGGCATCTACGACATCGACACGGTCAGCATGACTGTATATCAACCAAGACGAAGTAACATCAGTACCCACACGGTTTTTAAGGAATCCATCTACCGATGGGCAGAGGAAGTCCTAAAACCCAAAGCAGAACTTGCCTTCGACGGCGAGGGCGAATTCCAATGTGGTAACTGGTGCCAATTCTGCAAAGCAAAGCATGATTGCCGTGCTAGAGCCGAACGCAATATGGAACTCGCCCGTTATGACTTCAAGCTGCCACCGCTGCTTGCTGACGATGAGATCGAGGATATCCTTGGAAAGATTGACGCTCTGATTTCATGGGCATCGGACATCAAGGATTATGCCCTGCAGGCTGCCCTCAGCGGCAAGCAATGGAATGGCTGGAAGCTGGTCGAGGGACGCTCCACCCGTAGGTATATAGACGAAACGGCAGTAGCAGATGCTGTCAGCGCCGCTGGATTTGACCCCTATGAGCGCAAGGTTCTCGGCGTCACCGCCATGACAACTATGCTCGGCAAAAAACGCTTTGAAGAAGTTCTCGGAAGTTACATTGAAAAACCTCAAGGCAAACCGACGCTCGTGCCGGAGAGCGATAAACGACCGGCAATCAATAGCGCACAACAAGACTTTAATGAATTTTAAGGAGGAAAATCTTATGTCCACTAATGCAAACAAAGCCAATCCTATGAAGGTCATCACAGGTCCCGACACCCGCTGGTCTTACGCCAATGTCTGGGAAGCAAAATCCATTAACGGCGGCACTCCAAAGTTCTCGGTATCGCTGATCATCCCTAAGTCCGACACCCGCACCGTGGCTAAAATCAAGTCTGCAATTGAAGCTGCCTACCATGAGGGCGAAGCAAGGCTGAAAGGCAACGGAAAGTCCGTACCACCCCTTTCCACCATCAAAACGCCCATGCGCGATGGTGATGCCGAACGCCCGGACGATCCAGCCTACGCCAATTCCTACTTCATCAACGCAAACTCAGCGACTGCCCCCGGTATCGTTGATGCCGACCGCCAACCTATCTTCACACGATCCGAGGTTTATAGCGGTGTTTATGGAAGGGCAAGTATCAATTTTTATGCCTTCAACAGCAACGGCAACAGGGGCATCGCCTGCGGATTGAACAACCTGCAAAAAATCCGCGACGGTGAACCGCTCGGCGGCAAGTCCAGAGCTGAGGATGATTTTGACACCGACCTTGATGAGGACTTCCTATCGTGAGGACAGTCAGCATCGACATAGAAACGTATAGCAGCGTAGACCTCGCCAAAAGCGGGGTCTACCGCTATGTGGAATCACCGGACTTTGAAGTCCTGCTCTTCGGATACTCCATTGACGGCGGTGAGGTTCATGTTGTCGACCTCGCCTGTGGCGAGAAGTTAACAAACGAAATACGCTCGGCACTTATTGACCCCACAGTTATAAAATGGGCTTTTAATGCCCAGTTCGAACGAATCTGCCTGTCAAAGTGCTTAGGGTTACCTTTGGATCAATACCTTGACCCTCAATCTTGGCGCTGTACGATGATATGGTCGGCATATATGGGCCTTCCCCTCTCCCTTGAAGGCACCGGAGCAGTCCTCGGGCTTGAAAAACAAAAGCTGATGGAAGGCAAAGACCTCATCCGTTACTTCTGCAAGCCGTGCAGCCCCACAACCGCCAATAGTGGTCGGACACGCAATCTGCCCACCCATGACCCAGACAAATGGGCTGCGTTCAAAGAATATAACCGCCGTGACGTTGAAACTGAAATTGCCATACAGGGAAAAATAGCGAAGTTTCCTGTGCCGGAGTGTATCTGGGAAGAATACCACCTCGACCAGGAGATAAACGACCGTGGCGTTGCACTGGATATGGAATTTGTGCGTCAGGCTATTGGAATAGATAATGCCTCCCGCTCCGAGCTGATTCAAATGATGTGTGATATCACAGAGCTTGAGAATCCCAACTCCGTGATGCAAATAAAGCAGTGGCTTTCAGAGCAGGGCCTTAAAACCGATACGCTTGGCAAAAAGGTAGTATCCGAATTGCTGAAAACTGCTCCAAAGCCGCTCGGCAGGGTACTGGAACTCAGGCAGTCGCTGGCAAAGTCGTCGGTCAAGAAATACACAGCGATGGAAAATGCCGTATGCGCCGATGGACGCGCCCGTGGTATGTTCCAGTTTTACGGTGCCAACCGCACCGGAAGATGGGCCGGCAGAATAATACAATTGCAAAACCTGCCACAGAACCATCTGCCTGACTTAGAACAGGCTCGCGGTCTTGTTCGCAGTGGAAATTTCGCGGCTTTAGAACTGCTCTACAACTCCGTACCGGAGGTATTGTCGGAACTTATCCGTTCTGCCTTTATTCCTAAAACCGGCTGTAAATTTATCGTGGCGGATTTCTCGGCGATTGAAGCACGGGTCATTGCGTGGCTCGCCGGAGAAAGGTGGCGCAATGAGGTATTTGCTACCCACGGTAAAATTTACGAAGCATCCGCAAGTCAGATGTTCCATGTCCCCATTGAAGAAATCACCAAAGTTAGCCCGCTCCGTCAGAAAGGAAAAATTGCCGAACTTGCCTTGGGATACGGCGGATCGGTCGGTGCACTTAAGGCAATGGGCGCACTGGAGATGGGCCTTAGCGAAGATGAACTGCATCCGCTCGTTACCGCATGGCGGGCATCAAACCCAAATATCGTGCGCTTCTGGTGGGATGTTGACCGTGCTGCAATGACGGCGGTCAGGGACAGAACACCCACGCAAGCTCACGGTATCCGATTTGTCTGCCAGAGCGGAATGCTATTCATCACTCTCCCATCCGGCAGGAGGCTTTGCTATGTCAAGCCACGGATAGGCACAAACCAGTTCGGTTCTGCTTGTGTGACCTATGAGGGTATCGGTGCCACAAAGAAGTGGGAGAGGTTGGAGTCCTACGGCCCAAAGTTCGTGGAGAACATTGTGCAGGCTACCAGTCGCGATATCCTCTCTTATGCCATGCAAACACTCCGTCATTGCTTTATCGTAATGCACGTCCATGACGAAATTGTCATCGAAACCGAGCAAGTAATGTCCACTGAAGTTATATGCCAACAAATGAGCCGGACACCACCGTGGGCAGAGGGCCTTTTGCTCCGTGCCGAAGGGTTCGATTGCCCATTTTATAAAAAAGATTGAAGCGTTAGTACGCAAAATAGCCCCTCCTGTCTGTAGATGGTGAGGGGTTTGTTGCCTCTCGAAAAATTTATTTTCAGGAGGTTCTCATATGAACAATTTAAAGGTTTTCTCCTATGAGGGAAACGATGTCAGGACGGTGCGTCAGGGTAACGAAACCCTCTGGGTTATGAAGGATGTGTGCGATGTTCTTGGTCTGTCGGATACAAATAAGGTGGCGGAGCGGTTGGACAGCGATGAGCTGACCCGAATCAAATTCGTGTCAGGTGGCCAGACCCGTGAAATGTATGCTGTCAGCGAAAGCGGACTTTACAATGTAATTCTTCGCTCCGACAAGCCCGAAGCCAGGCGATTCAAGCGATGGGTCACTCACGAGGTTCTCCCGACAATCCGCAGGCACGGCGCATATGTTACCCCCGCCAAGCTGGAAGAAATAATGAACGACCCCGACGCTTGGATTCAGGTATTAAGCGCCCTCAAGGAGGAGCGCGCCGCCAAGGAAAAGCTTCAGCTTGAAGCCGCCGAAAACAAACCGAAGGTCATCTTTGCCGATGCGGTATCGGTATCCGACGGAACCATCCTTATTGGCGAACTGGCAAAAATTCTCAAAGGCAACGGTGTCGAAATCGGGCAGAACCGACTGTTTGAGCGGCTGCGTCAGGATGGATATCTCATCAAGCGCAAAGGCACGGACTATAACGCCCCGACGCAAAGGGCGATGGAACTGGGTCTATTCAGGGTTAAAGAGACCGCCATCACCCACTCGGACGGCCACGTTACCATCAGCAAAACGACCAAGGTGACGGGTAAAGGCCAGCAGTATTTTATCAATCAGTTCCTTGGAGAAAGAGGTTGCCATGGACAGATATAACAGTGAGGGATACCCCGATCCTACTGCTGCCGAAGCATTATCCAATGTAGCCCGAGAGGAAAAAGCGGTCAAAACCTACCGTCCGCTTGTCTACGTTGCTTCGCCGTTCGCCGGGAACACGGAATACAACATATCAAAGGCACGAGGCTACTGCCGTTTTGCCGTTACCAAGGGGTGCATCCCAATCGCACCCCATTTGCTGTATCCGCAGTTTATGGATGACGATGACAAAGAACAGCGTGAACTGGGTTTATTCTTCGC
>JAGXRN010000030.1 GCA_018335875.1 Dethiobacter sp. | reverse complement strand
AAAAAAAGATTATGAAGCAGTTAAAAACTGTCTTTTATACCCCCAAATAAGTAATGGCCCAATGGAAGGCACAAACAATAAAATTAAGATGATCCGTAAAAGAAGCTATGGTCGGGCAGGGATTGAGTTGCTTAATGCCCTGTTGGTCCTTCCCTGGTATTACAGAGATCTCGAAGAAAATTCTAAGAAACAACAAAAATTGATTGCTTAAGAGAATGCTGGCAAGTGCAGGGGCATGGTGATTACTGGCTTATAAATAATTTCCACATTGTCATATCGCTATGTTCGCAAGAACCATAAAAAGAAATTTTTGTCTAGGAATTTTGCGCTGTAGTATCATTGTTTAAGTATTACAGCAAAATGGCTCTCAGCTGCCTGAAAGCCATTTTTGCCTGAAGGTCTGTCACGTATCGTGGGACTTTAAACAGCTTCGCGAAAGATGTTATCTTTATTTACTCCCATTTCTTCCAGTAAGCGCAGGGTATCGGCAGTCATGGCTTTAGTGCCGCAAATATAAACTTTGTGGCCGCTTAGGTCCATTTCTTTAATTATGTCTGTTACATATCCCCTGCGGTGACTATTGCCTCGGGGCCTTGAGACCACCTGAGAGTAATGAAAACTTTCAAATGAGTTGTCATGGTGTTTAAATTCTTCTTCATAGATAAAGTCGTTCTCATAGCGAACGCCGTGAATCAGGTGGATTTCCTTAGCACCGCTATTTTTCAGTGCATCTTCCACGATGGGGATAAAAGGGGTAATGCCAATTCCGTTTGCAACCAGCAGCAATTTATTGGCTGACTTATCAACAACTAGTTCGTTGCCAAGGGGTACTTCTATTGTTACGATATTTCCTTCTTTAAATGTGTTGAAAATTACGTCTGTGGCATAGCCGCCTTCTATTTTTTTAACAATTATACTCAATGTAGTACCGTCTTCATTGATTGAAGATATAGTATAGGCGCGGTAAAGAAGCGGTTCGTCCGTGATTTTCAGCAATATAAATTGGCCCGGTTTATAGTTTGCTGTCTCGGGGTCAATAAGCCTGAATTTAAATTCACTTACATCCTTTTTTACTTTCGTGATGGCAACAATTTCTGCTTCATGAATTTTACGTTCGTTATATCCGGTAACGTCAGCACAACCAACTGCTACCATAGCTTCCTCGCGGTTGCTGGTGGACAGTATTCCCGCCGGGCAGCACTCTATGCAGGTAGAGCAGCGAATGCAGGCTTCGCTGTCAAACTGGTTGCTGCCGGAGAAGTGAAGGAAGGGTTCAAGATGCATTGGGCATACCCGGGCACAGGTGGCGCATTTATGGCATTTTTCAACCGCTGTAACAGAGACCTTTTTGTCAGTATGGCGATTTAAGCCAAGCAGTTTACCAAGCTTATAGGAAAGAACTTCAAATGTCCCCATGGGACAAAATGAGCACCATGCGCGCGGACTGATTAAAAATGCCAGAAGCGTCCCCAGGATGGTGACCATGAGGTAGTTAATGACAAAGATATAGCCAAGACGGTCAAGAAAGCTGGTTGTGCCATAGATGGCAAATACTCTGATTAATCTTCTGGTCAGCATATACATGAACCAGGAAAAAGCAATAATTATCATAGTTCTCGATTTGAGGGGAGCCGGTATTTTTTTGTTCATGCTGAGGGGTTGAATAATGTAGTCAAAAAAACTGCCATGGGGGCAAAGATTGCCGCACCAGTATTTACCCTTAAAAAACCCCAGTATCCCCAGCGTCAGCATAACCGGAATGATGAGCAAGCCCAATTTGGGGTGCCATAGGCCTCCCAAAGCCACAAGAAAGATAAACAGCCAGGCGTATTTTCTTACAGGCGTAAATATGCGGTTTGTTTTAATGTGGTAAGAATTCAATTTAGATGCCTCCTTCATTAGTAAAAACAAGGGAAAGTTATAATTGCGCCCATACTCCCCTAGGGTATATTTTAACATTTAATTGCCCCATGTCAATACTGAAATTTATAATTTAGCCGATTTCGCGGGCTTTAGGAAGGAATTTGCTATTATTTAAAGAACTATTAACTGTTAGATTATAGGAGTGTTCAGGAGGGATAACAAGTGCGAGTAGTTTTATTGGGACCACCGGGAGCAGGGAAAGGCACCCAGGCGGAAAAGCTGGTGAAGAAATATAATTTTCCGCATATCTCCACCGGGGATATTTTTCGGGCGGCGATAAAAAATGGCACTGAGCTTGGAACAAAGGCGAAAGAATATATGGATAAGGGTGAACTAGTCCCTGACGAGGTTGTTGTTGGAATTGTAAGGGAACGTCTTGTGCAGGATGACTGTGGCGAGGGATTTCTTTTAGACGGTTTTCCCCGCACAGTGGCACAGGCGGAAGCGTTGGATGACGCGCTGGAAGCTATGGGAGTGAATTTGCCTGGGGTTGTTAATGTTGACGTTCAGCAGGACGAGCTGTTGGCCCGTCTTACAGGGCGGCGGGTATGCAGAGGATGCAGTGGTACTTACCATATCAAGTTCAACCCGCCTACTGTCCGCAACGTGTGCGATAAATGCGGTGGGGAGCTTTACCAGCGCGCAGACGATACAATAGAGACAGTAAAGCAGCGGTTGGATGTCTACCGGAATCAGACATCACCTCTTATCGCATACTACGACCAGAAGGGTCTATTGTTGACTGTGGATGGATCACGGGAGATTGAGGATGTTTTTAAAGATATAATTATGCTTCTTGATAAGTAGTAACATAAATTAGTTTCGCAAGGCAGGGTGATGGCATGTTCCAGGGTTTAACGCAGGCAATATACTCTCGCTTTTCTGATGAGTTCTTTTTGGAAGTAGCTATTATTTGGGGTGCACGTATTTTAAATGTAATCATAATTGTCATCCTCGCCCGCCTTGCTTTGCGTTTTGGCAGCAGGTTGATTGAAAGGCTGTTTGCCACAGCACCTGAAAAGAAATCTTTTTTGCCCGAAAAAAAAGCCCGGACGCTTTCACTGCTTTTGCTTTCAGTCTGGCGGTATCTAATCTATGCGCTGACAGCTATCTGGGTCCTTTCTAAGCTGCAAATAGTTGATATCGGCCCCATACTGGCAGGCGCAGGCGTAGTTGGCCTGGCGTTTGGTTTTGGTGCGCAGAGCCTGGTGCGCGATATAATCTCAGGGTTCTTTATTATCCTGGAAGACCAGTTTTCAGTTGGCGACTTTGTTGCTTTGGACAACCGTTCAGGTATTGTAGAAGAACTGGGCCTGCGAATCACAAAGATCCGTGATTTTAACGGGGAGCTTCATATTATACCAAACGGCAGCATAGGAGCTGTAACAAACAGTACCAGTGGCAATATGAGGGCCTTGGTGGATGTGGGCGTGGCTTACGAGGAAGATATTGACAATGTGCTGGCAGTTCTCGAGGAGCTTGCTGTCCGCTTTGCCAAAGAAAGCGTGGACGTGGTGGAAGGGCCGACTGTGCTGGGGGTGGTAGCCCTTGATGACTCCAGTGTGGTAATACGCATAATTGCCCGGACAGCCCCCATGTCCCAGTGGAAAGTTGAACGGGAACTGCGTCGTGCCATTAAAAAAGAGTTTGATGAGCGGGAC
Organism: Dethiobacter sp.; assembly: GCA_018335875.1. Taxonomy (GTDB): domain Bacteria; phylum Bacillota; class Dethiobacteria; order Dethiobacterales; family Dethiobacteraceae; genus JAGXRN01. The sequence goes on along the minus strand of JAGXRN010000030.1, from coordinate 8,589 downwards.
ATTGAAATACCCTATCCGCGCCGGGTTGTTTACACCAGCCCCCGGGCTGAGAAGGAGGGCTAAAATGGTTAATTATGCACTGGGGCAGCGTGTGCGCATGAAAAAGCCGCACCCCTGCGGTAGTGATATCTGGACCATTATTCGTATCGGCATGGACTTCCGTATCAAGTGTGTGCAGTGCGGGCGCAGCGTGCTTTTGCCCAGGACAAAATTTGAAAAAGGGGTACGTGAAATACTTGCCGAACAGGATTAACCCCAGGGCGGCATCTTTTTTAGCCTTTCAACGGCAGAAATCAGTTTTTCAATATTATCCTCCCTGTGCACAAGAGAATATTGAAGTGCTCGTATGAGGACAGCTCTTTCCTTGGGTATGGAACAGACCTCCCTCACCTTGTCTACACCGCTCATAAAGTTTTTCATTGTCGGTATGCCGGCGTCGCTTGAAAAACCGGCGCCCAGAATATAAACGTCCATTTGCTCTCCTACGGTTAGATTAATTTATGTTGCCGGATTGCTTGTCAAGCCTGGCTGAATATGGTACTATATAATTTGTACTTCCCTGCTCCCGGCCTGACCGGGGGCCAATAAGACCAGAGGGAGGAGGTGAATAGGCCGTGCCTAAATATGAAACCATGTTCATTTTAAGACCTGAATTGCCCGACGAACAGTACGATTCCCTGGTTGAAAAATTTAAGGGGATTCTTGAAGGCCAACAGGCGGAAGTGACCAATGTTAATCGTATGGGAAAACGCAGGCTGGCCTATGAGGTAAAAAAGTTTCGTGAAGGGTATTATGTCCTTTTCAACTACACCGGCGTAGGTAAAGCGACCGATGAGTTGGAGCGAAACTACAGGATTTCAGACGATGTAATCCGCTACCTCATAATCAAAGAAGACGAATAATTTACGGGGGTGAAAAGCAATGCTCAATCGCATTGTGTTAATCGGCCGTCTGACCAAGGACCCGGAACTGCGCTACACGCCGGCCAACGGTGTGGCTGTAACCTCGTTTACACTGGCCGTCAACAGGCGCTTTAAGCAGCCGGGGCAGCAGGAAGCTGATTTTGTGCCCATAGTTGTCTGGAAGCAGCAGGCTGAGAACTGTGCCAAGTATCTTGGCAAAGGCAGCCTGGTGGCTGTGGACGGGCGGTTGCAGATTCGTTCATATGAGGACAAGGAAGGACAGCGCAAAACTTTCTCCGAGGTTGTGGCAGACAGCGTACAATTTTTGGAAAGCGCTAAGGACAGACGCAGCGCCGATAGCACACACTCCTATGACGACACACTGGTAGAAGAAGATGTTCCCTTTTAATGTAATGCAAAAAGGAGGTCCAGGTTATGCGTAAAGAACGCGGCCGCAGGGGCAGGCGCAAAGTCTGCAATTTCTGCGTTGAAAAGGCAGTGTCAATTGACTATAAAGCCACCGGCAAACTTGCCCGCTTTATAACTGAACGGGGGAAAATACTGCCCCGACGTATTTCAGGCAACTGCGCCAAGCATCAGCGCCAGCTGACGGTGTCGATTAAACGGGCACGAAATATTGCTCTTCTGCCGTATACGGCTGAAGGCTAAGGTCTTCAATGAGCACCCATTTTAATGGGTGCTTTTCTTTTTATGGCAGTGCTTAGAAAAATTACAAGTTTGGTATTTGACTTTGCGGGCAGGAGATTGACAGTGCACTGCAGAACATCTTAAGTCTATATTATGCCGTTTTCCGGCTCCGGGAGGGAAAATTATGAAGGTTATCCTTATACAGGACGTAAAAGCCCTGGGTAAAAAAGGCGAGATTAAAGAGGTGGCCGAAGGGTATGCGCGTAATTTTCTTATCCCTCGCGGCCTTGTCATTGAGGCCACCGCAAGCAACCTTAACAGGCGCCAAGCCGAGGGAAAAAAACAGGACCAGCAATTAGCAAGACTCCAGGATGAGGCCCAAAAGCTGGCCCGCAAAATTAACGGGCAGAGCGTGGAAATTACAGCGCGTACCGGTGAAGGAGGGCGCCTGTTCGGTTCAGTGACCAGCAGTGATATCGCTCTTGCCCTGCAAAAAAAGAATATTACTGTGGACAAGCGCAAAATCGAGCTGGATGAGCCGATTAAGAGCCTTGGTACTCATAGTGTCCGCATCAGGCTTCACCAGCATGTTATCGCAAGCCTGGAAGTTGTTGTCAAGACCTAACACGAAGAGGTGCAACATGAAGAAAAGCTTATCTAGTAGGTTGCCGCAAAATCTAAACAAAAACACTGACCCGGATCAAATAAAAAGGGAAGTCAACGCCCTTTACTCTTTACTGTCAGCCATGCTTGGCCCTGACAAGCTGATTCTTAAGGCCGGCAAGCTGGAAGCATTAAGCCTGCTCCGGTCGCGTAAAATCGAATCGCGAGTTCTTGGACTGCAGCGGGTTGTTTTTGAAAACCCTTCCATAGGCGAGCTTTTAGGTCCGGAGGAAATCCCAGCTGCCCTGCAGGCGCTTTATGATGAGCTGGCAGAACAAATGGCCAGGAGAACTGTGGAGGAGTCGCTGGAGAGAAAAACTGCGGAAAAACTCCAGGAGAGGCACGAGGAATACATTCTGGACTTAAAAAGGCAGCTGCTCAAAGAGCAGGGCGGCCCGGAAAATCCCGAGACACTGAAAAAGTATGCCAAGCTGGAGAAGCTTAAACATAGTAAACTGAACAGGCCGGCACTTGAAATCCTGCGGCCGCAGGCGCTTGATGAGATAGTGGGGCAGGAGGCGGCCATTGAAGCACTGATGTCCAAGTTAGCCTCTCCCTATCCCCAGCACATGATTATCTACGGGCCGCCCGGCGTCGGCAAGACCACAGCGGCCAGGCTGGCGCTGGAGGCGGCTAAAGGGCTGCCTGAGAGCGCTTTTGCACGGGAAGCGCCTTTTGTCGAGGTTGACGGGACAACGCTGCGCTGGGACCCGCGTGAAACGACCAATCCCCTGCTTGGCTCAGTCCATGACCCCATTTATCAGGGCGCCAAAAGAGACCTTGTGGATGGGGGGGTGCCGGAACCCAAACCGGGACTTGTCACCGAAGCGCACAGCGGTATTCTGTTTATAGACGAAATCGGTGAAATGGACCTGCACCTGCAAAGGAAGCTGCTTAAAGTGCTTGAAGACAAAAAGGTGCATTTTGATTCAGCTTATTATGACCCCTCCGACGGACAGGTGCCCAAGTATATCAAAAAACTCTTTGAGGAGGGCGCTCCGGCAGATTTTGTGCTTATCGGCGCCACCACCTGCTCCCCTGAAGAGGTTAATCCGGCGCTGCGCTCGCGCTGCACGTCGGTCTTTTTTGAACCGCTGGCCCCGGCGGATATTCAGTCTATTGTGACTGCGGCGGCGGAAAAACTTGCAGTTGCCCTTGATTCGGATGTCCCCGCCATTATCAGCGAGTATACCACCGAAGGCCGGCAGGCTGTCAACATCCTGGCCGACGCTTACGGCCTGGCCTTATACCGTCTCTCCCGCCAAAACGGTGGCGGGCGGACAATCACTGCCAACATCATACAGGAGGCTCTGCGTGCCGGACGCTGTGCCCCAAATACACTGAAGAAAAATACAGCCGGCTTTGCAACAGGCAGGGTCTTTGGCCTTGGGGTCAGCGGTTACCTGGGCAGTGTGCTAGAGATTGAAGCTGTTGCTTTTCCCGCCCGCGAGCCGGGCAAGGGTTCCCTTCGCTTTAATGAAACTGCGGGCAGCATGGCCCGGGATTCAGTCTTTAACGCGGCGGCAGTTATCCGGAGGCTGAGCGGCGAGGAACTGCAAAACTTTGACCTGCATGTCAACGTTATCGGCGGCGGCAGGATAGACGGGCCTTCTGCCGGCCTGGCAGTGGTGGTAGCACTGCTCAGCGCCATCAAGGGCTGGCCGGTGGCGCAGGATGTGGCGGTTACCGGAGAGGTATCGCTGCAGGGCAAGGTGCGGCCAGTTGGCGGTATCGCCGAAAAACTATACGGCGTGCGCCTGGCCGGTATTCCCAGGGTGCTTGTTCCTGCAGAAAATAAAGGTGATGTGCCGAACATCCCCAAGGGCCTCATCGTGGAACTAATAAATACAGTGGAAGAAGCGCTGCCCCATTTCTTCAAGGATTGGCCGCAGCAGCTGAATTAGTCAGGAGGTGTACCATGGCAGACAATGCAGAAAGAATTCCGCCGCAAAACCTGGAAGCGGAGCAGTCGGTGCTCGGTTCGATGCTCATTGACAAGGATGGTATTATTGCCGCTGCGGAACATCTCAGGCCGACCGATTTTTATCGCGATGGGCACCAAAAAATATACCAGTCTATGATGGCCCTTACAGATAAAGGCGAGCCGGTGGACCTTGTTACCTTGGTAGAAGATCTGCGCAGCCGCGGGAGCCTTGAAGCAATCGGCGGCCTTGCCTATTTAACGACATTGGCCAACCTGGTGCCAACGGCGGCCAATGTGTCCCATTACGCGCGCATTGTAAGGGAGAAAGCGGTCCTGCGCTCCCTTATCAATGCCTCTGCCCGCATTGCAGCCAAAGCTTTCAGTCCCACCGACAACGTGGACGAGGTCATTGACGAGGCTGAGCAAATTATTTTTGAAGTAGCCAACCGCACCAACCAGCAGGGATTTTCCAATATCAAAGATGTACTTAAAGGCACTTTTGAACGGATTGACAAGCTCTGGAACAACAAGGGCGGTGTGACCGGCGTGCCTACAGGGTTCCCTGATTTTGACAACATCACCTCCGGGTTTCAAAACTCAGACCTTATAATCATTGCCGCCCGACCCAGCATGGGCAAAACAACGCTGGCACTTAATATCGCCCAGCATATCGCCGTCCGTGAAAAGATGCCTGTGGCCATGTTTTCACTGGAAATGTCAAAAGAACAGCTTGTCCAGCGCATGCTCTGCGCCGAGGCCAATATTGACTCGCAGCGGCTGCGCCGGGGATTCCTCACAGATGACGACTATCCAAAGCTGACGCGCGCGGCGGGCCCGCTTTCTGAGGCGCCGTTTTTTATAGATGATACAGCAGCCATCTCAGTGATGGAAATGCGGGCCAAAGCCCGCAGGCTAAAAGCTGAACACGGGTTGAGCGCAGTATTTGTGGACTACCTGCAGCTGATGCGCGGCAGCGAAAGAAGTGAAAACAGGCAGCAGGAAATCTCCGCCATCTCCCGTTCACTCAAAGCGCTGGCTAAAGAGCTGGACCTGCCGGTGATTGCCCTCTCACAATTATCCCGGGCGGTGGAGCAGCGCGACAAGAAGCGGCCTATACTGAGCGATCTGCTCGAGTCCGGCGGTATTGAAGCCAACGCCGACTTGGTGGCCTTTATCTACCGTGAAGGCTACTACAACCCTGATGCGGAAAACAGGTATGAGACTGAAATTATAATCGCCAAGCAGCGCAACGGCCCGGTAGGGAAGTTTTCGCTCTTCTTTCAGGAAAACCACAATAAGTTTAAAAGCATCACCAGGGAGGAGCATGAGGGCCAGCGGCCTGCTTGACAAAGCACTTTTACTTTGTTAAACTACTTTTGGCTGGATTGCCAAATAACAGAAAAAGGTGTGGAATGGATTGTAAAACCCGGATGGAATTGAGAAATTCTGTTTGGGTTATTTTTATGTAAGGAGCGATGACAGGTGACCCGTAAATTTGACGTTGTCATTGTCGGCGCCGGGCCTGCAGGATTGTTTGCCGCGCTGGAGTTGTCATCTGTGCCCGGGCTTAAAGTCCTGCTGCTTGAGAAGGGGAATGATATAAAAAAGAGGCACTGCCCGATTAAGGCAGATAAGGTAACCTGCCGTCACTGCAGCCCCTGCTCAGTCGTCTGCGGGGTTGGGGGCGCCGGGGCTTTCTCCGATGGCAAACTGACTCTGACTTCGGATTTCGGCGGCCTGCTGAATGAAATACTAGGGCGAGAGGCACTTGATAATTTAATTGAATATATTGACGGTATCTATCGCCGCTTCGGCGGGACCCAAGAGGTTTTTGGCGAGGACAGGGAGGCAATCAGAACGCTCAAAAAGCAGGCCGCAGCCGCAGACCTGTCGCTGATCCCGGCCCGTGTGCGGCATCTTGGCACTGATAAATGCCTGGAGATAGTGTCGCGGATAAGAGATTATCTGGCCCACAGGGTTGAAATAGTGACAAACTCACCGGTGGAAAGATTGCTCTGCAGCAACCAGCAGGCCGGCGGGGTTATCTTGTCCGGCGGAGAAGAAATCTCAGCCGATTATATAATCTGCGGACCGGGGCGGGAGGGATCCGAGTGGTTTGCCAAAGAAGCCGACAGACTGGGGCTCCCCGCCTCCAGCAACCCGGTGGACATCGGTGTGCGTGTGGAAGTTCCCGCCGCAGTGCTTGAACACATCACAGACACCATTTATGAATCAAAGCTCATCTATTATTCCCGTTCTTTTGATGACCGTGTGCGCACCTTTTGTATGAATCCCCACGGTGAGGTGGTCATTGAAAACAACAGCGGCCTGATTACAGTCAACGGGCACAGCTATGCTGAAAAACAAACAGAGAATACCAACTTTGCCCTGCTTGTCAGCAAATCATTTACCGAACCGTTTAAAGAACCGATTCGATACGGTAAAAATGTGGCCCAGCTGGCAAATATGCTTGGCGGCGGTGTTCTGCTTCAGCGCCTTGGCGACCTTCAGGATGGCAGACGCTCCACTGCGGAAAGAATAAACCGCGGCCTTGTGAAACCCACTCTGGGTGACGCTACGCCGGGCGACCTCAGCCTTGTACTGCCCTACAGGCACACGGTTTCTATTTTAGAGATGCTGGAAGCGCTAGATAAAATCGCCCCGGGTATTAATTCACGTCATACACTGCTTTACGGTGTGGAAGTTAAGTTTTATTCGTCCAGGATGGCTGTCAGCAGCTGCCTGGAGACAAGAATTGCCAACCTTTTTGCTGTGGGCGACGGCGCGGGGATTACCCGCGGGCTGGCCCAGGCTTCAGCATCAGGTGTTACGGCGGCGCGTGAAATCATCAGGCGCAAAAACAATAGCGACAGGCGGTGAATCTATGTCCACAGTTGTATTGGTAGGTTCTCAGTGGGGAGATGAGGGAAAGGGAAAGGTTACTGACTTTCTGGCTAAACAGGCCGATGTAATTGTGCGCTACCAGGGAGGAACCAACGCCGGCCATACTCTCACCGTGAGCGGGGAGGTTTTTAAGCTGCATCTGATTCCCTCAGGGATTCTTTATCCGCAAAAGCTCTGCATTATCGGCAACGGGGTGGTAATAGATCCCCCGGCACTGCTGGCGGAGATAGACACGCTCAGAGAGCGCGGCATTGACATCTCAACCCTGCGCATCAGCGACAGGGCCCACCTTGTGATGCCCTATCACAGGCGGCTGGACGAACTGGAAGAAGAGCGGCGCGGCAAGGGGAAAATCGGTACCACGCTGCGCGGCATCGGCCCCGCCTACATGGATAAAGTCACCAGGATGGGGCTGCGTGTGGCAGATTTGCTTGATGAAGAGGAACTGCGTGAAAAAATCGAGACACTGCTGGCACAGAAAAATTCAATCTTAGCAAATATTTACCACGCTGAGCCATTTGACCCTGCTTTGATGTTCGCTGAATACCTCGGCTATAGCAGGATAATAGCTCCTTATGTGGCAGATACCAGCCTGCTGCTTGATGAAGCTGTACACAGCGGCAGAAAAATACTGTTTGAAGGCGCACAGGGGACTATGCTTGATATCGACCATGGTACATATCCTTATGTGACGTCATCCTCTCCCACCGCGGGCGGCGCCTGCATCGGCAGCGGCGTTGGCCCCACACGCATTGACAGTGTGGTGGGCGTTGTCAAGGCCTATACCACCCGCGTCGGCGACGGCCCCTTTCCTTCTGAAATCAGTGACGCCATCGGCGACCACATCCGCGAAGTAGGCAGGGAATACGGCACAACCACGGGCAGGCCAAGGCGTATCGGTTGGCTGGATACAGTGGTGCTCCGCCATACCTGCCGTATAAACGGCCTCAGCCACCTGGCCCTGACGCTGCTGGATGTGCTGACGGGCCTGGAGAGCATTAAAATCTGTACCGCTTACCGTTATCGCGGCAGCGTGATAGAGCATATTCCGGCCAGCCTGCGGGCGCTGGCTGAGTGTGAACCCATCTTTGAAGAACTGCCCGGGTGGCAGGAAGACCTGACTTCTACATCCAACTTTGCTGATTTTCCCCCTGCTGCCAAAAATTATGTCAACAGGATTGCTGAACTGACAAAAACGGAGATCGCCATTGTGTCTGTCGGCCCCGGGCGGCGCCAGACAATGATACTGCAGGATGTCTTTTTGATACCTTGATACCGGGTGTAATTGATTTTTATGTACCATTAAATGGAAACGCATAGCTAAGGAAAAAAAGCTGGACAACCACATTGCCATAAAATACAATATGATCAAAGCTCTACCTAATATGAGGGGAGGATTTGGTCATGAACAATAACAAAGGCAGTAAAGAGAACGATATTCAAAGGTTAATGGAGCAGTATAAAGAAACCATGAGATCCCTGGTCAAACAAGGAAAGTTGACGCACCAAGAACTGGAAAAGAATTTAACGGATGTAATTGACCAGATG
>JAGXRN010000029.1 GCA_018335875.1 Dethiobacter sp. | reverse complement strand
CTTCAGGATTAAAAAAAGATTATGAAGCAGTTAAAAACTGTCTTTTATACCCCCAAATAAGTAATGGCCCAATGGAAGGCACAAACAATAAAATTAAGATGATCCGTAAAAGAAGCTATGGTCGGGCAGGGATTGAGTTGCTTAATGCCCTGTTGGTCCTTCCCTGGTATTACAGAGATCTCGAAGAAAATTCTAAGAAACAACAAAAATTGATTGCTTAAGAGAATGCTGGCAAGTGCAGGGGCATGGTGATTACTGGCTTATAAATAATTTCCACATTGTCATATCGCTATGTTCGCAAGAACCCTTTTTCGTAAATAAAAAAGCCTTCCATCCATTAAAGGACGAAAGGCATACTTTCGCGGTGCCACCTTCATTGGCCTGCATCAATAACAGGCCCACTCAAGACAGGTACGGGACAAATGCTCAGAGTCCGATACCCCATTCCGTGTAACGTCGGAATAAACGGCAGAGCCTACTCCTCGCGTTTTGGTCTGCTACTTTCGGGCCCATTCAGCGGCGGCTCTTTTACCGGATCTCACCTGCCCCGGCTCTCTGAAAAAAGCTCCACTCCGTTTACTCTTCCCGGTCATCGTATTTGAACCAAGTTTAGCATATATCAAAAATGTTGTCAACCAACATAATTCTTTTTGTGAGACAGGAATTACCTGGAGATTATCACTCATAAGGTGCACTGGCATGGAATAGATATAAGAAAATAAGGGGTGGTAAAATGTTGCTGAAAGTTTTTTTTACAACTTTTGCTTTGGTTTTTCTGGCAGAACTGGGAGATAAGACGCAGCTTGCCACCATGCTGCTGGTGTCGCAGGGGCAATCGCCCAAAATGGTCTTTCTTGGTGCTGCGTCTGCTCTTGTATTATCGTCGCTTTTGGGTGTAATTGCAGGGGGTTGGCTTTTAAGGATATTTCCTGCAAACGCGCTGCAAACTGGAGCAGGGGTGGCTTTTATTGTCATCGGAGCTTTGCTTCTCCTTGGCAAATTTTAATTGATAAAGAAAAAAAGACCGCTTCCACGGTCCAAGCTTTAAAACAGAATTCTAAGAATTTATACCAAATATGCCGCCTGCCGCCCCTGTGGCAAATGCTAAAAATACTTTGGAGACATAACCAAAATGGATCTGGAATTCGGGCAGCAGAATCAGGGCGAACACTATCAGCCCGCCAAGATAAACAAGCCCTGTGATACCGCCATTTAGCCACCCTTTTGTTTCCAGCCTCTTTGCTACGTATGCAGCGCCGACAAAAATGGCAACCAGAGCAGTGGCATAAGTGATATAGGGCAGGACAGCCTCGGTCAGCGGTGTATACTGGACAAGAGCGCTCACTATCAGGAACACAACCAGTGAAAGGAAGTAAGCGTAAAGGACTCCTTTTGCCATTACTGCAACAGTGGCGGGCGTCTTGGCCTGAACCCCTGCAACGCTTCTCTTCGGCATGGGCGTCACCTCCACAAGTTTCTTTACTTGCAATGTATGTGCCCAAGCCATTGTTTATTCTTTATTTTTTTAAATATTAGAGTGCAGTCTGTCTATTTCTCCCTGACAATGCTCTCTACTCCGAAACGGGCCATACGGATTTTAGTGTTATCTGCAATTTTTACTGTGAGGTCGTCATCTTTTATCTTTTCGACAACACCGTATAAACCGCCAATGGTGCGTATATGGTCGCCTTCTTTAAGTGAACCAAGCAGTTCTTTGCGCTTTTTCTGCTGTGTCATCTGGGGCCTGATCAACAGAAAATAAAAAGTCACAATTAACAGGATAAACGGAAAAAAGGCACTTAATTGTTCAGGCATTAATTTTCCTCCTTTTGCTGCCCGAAACGGGCGATAAATTCCCTGTATACTTCAGGGAAGGTACCAGCGATGATACTCTCCCTGACACGGGCCATAAAATGGACAAGTACATACAGATTATGGTAGGTTGTAAGGCGAAGGCCAAACATCTCGTTGGCTTTAATAAGGTGCCTCACATAGGCACGTGTAAAATTGCGGCATGTATAGCAACCGCACCCCTCTTCCAAAGGCCGGAAATCGTCGGCATACGGCCTGTTGCGTACCGTGAGGTAGCCGGTACGTGTCATTATGGTGCCGTTGCGTGCTATACGGGTAGGCAGCACGCAGTCAAACATATCAATGCCGCGGGCTACCCCTTCAATCAGGTAATCAGCGGTCCCAACGCCCATCAGATACCTTGCTTTCTCGCGCGGCAAGACAGGTACAGTGGCTTCCAGCATCTCATACATCAGCTCAGGCGGCTCACCAACGCTCAGGCCCCCTATGGCGTAACCCGGGAAATCCAATGCTACCAGCTGCCTCGCACTTTCCTGCCGCAGGTCGGGATACATCCCTCCCTGGACAATGGCAAACAAAGACTGGCCGCTGCTGCTTTGGGCCTTTAAGCAGCGCTCCGCCCACCTTGACGTTCTTGCCAGTGAATCTTTTATATATTCCCTGTCGGACGGGTAGGGGGCACATTCATCAAAAGCCATGATTATGTCGGCGCCAAGGTCTTCCTGAATCGATATCACGTTTTCCGGGGCGAGAAAATGCTCCGAACCGTCATGGTGTGAGCGGAAAGTTACGCCGTCCTCGCTGATTTTTCGAAGCGCACCCAGGCTGAACACCTGGAAGCCTCCGCTGTCGGTAAGTATCGCCCCATCCCAGTTCATAAAGCGGTGCAGGCCGCCTGCCTCCCTGATTAGCTGGTTGCCGGGCCGCAGGTAAAGATGATAGGTGTTGCTGAGGATGATTTTAGCGCCAATCTGGCGCAGTTCCTCAGGACTCATTGTTTTGACCGTAGCCTGAGTGCCCACCGGCATAAAGACGGGAGTGGGAACATCACCGTGCGGCGTGTGTAGTATGCCAGCCCTGGCCCCGGTGTTTGGACATTCTTTTACCAATGTATAAGTTACTGCCATAGTCATCTCTCCATGGCTTAGTTTACCTACCCAGGCACGATTTGTCAAATCAAATTATAAGCATTGCATCGCCGAAGCTAAAAAACCTGTAGCGCTCCCTGACTGCCTCATGGTAAGCCTCTAAAGTGTTTTCTCTGCCGGCAAAAGCAGACACCAGCATGAGCAAAGTGGAACGCGGCAGATGAAAATTGGTCAGCAGCACATCCACAGCCTTAAACTTGTAGCCTGGATATAAAAAAATATCAGTCCAACCGGAACCTGCCGCCACGGACCCGCAACTATCTGCCACAGTTTCCAGCACACGGCATGAGGTGGTCCCAACAGCCACAATCCTGCCTCCTTCTGACCTTCTGCTGTTTAAAGCTGAGGCAGAGCTACAGCTAATGCTGTAAAATTCGCTGTGCATCCTGTGTTCTTTAATATTTTGCACTTTTACCGGGCTAAAGGTGCCAAGCCCTACATGGAGTGTCAGATATACTGACTCAACACCAAAAGCTGCCACTTTTCCAAGCAAGTCAGTTGTGAAATGAAGGCCTGCCGTTGGAGCTGCCGCAGAACCGCTTTCACTGGCATAGACAGTCTGGTAGCGTTCATTGTCGCTCAGTTTTTTTTTAATATATGGGGGCAGGGGCATCTCTCCCAGCCTCTGGAGCGCCTCTTCGAATATTCCGTCACAGCTGAAATCAAGAACACGGACACCGTCGGGCAGCGCTTCTGCAACGCGGCAGCTCAAATCACCGCTGCCAAACACTATTTCCGTCCCCAGCTGCAAGCGCCGTCCCGGTCGAACCAGTGCTTCCCAGCGATTGCCTGACAGCCGGTGCAAAAGCAGCACTTCCACCAAGCCGCCGCTTCGCTTTTTTTGACCCAGAAGCCGTGCAGGAATAACCCTTGTGTCGTTCAACACAAGGGCATCTCCTGCTTTCAGGTATGTAATGATGTCAGGAAACATGCGGTGGTAGACACGGCCGGTCTCCCTCTCCAGGACAAGCAGCCTTGATTCTTCCCTCTTTTGAAGTGGCTCCTGAGCGATAAGCTCTTCCGGAAGTTGATAATCAAAGTCATCCAGTCTCAATTAATCACCACCAAGCTTAGAGCGAACCGATTTCAATGCCCTGAAAGTAGTATTTTAAGATTTCCTCGTAGTTATACCCCTGCCTTGCCATTTCGAAAGCTCCCCACTGCGACATGCCGACACCGTGCCCCCAGCCCCTGCCGTCAAAGGCAAACGCAAGCGGCAATTTAGACACAGTCCTGCTTCGTTGGGCGCCAAGCATGGAGATATTCTGTGAAGTGCGGGCAGCAGGAACACTTCCCACAGCAGCGGCAGCAAAAATCTGCTGGTTTACTGGTATCTCGCGTACAGCACCACCGGACCCGGCCACATGGACACGCCTGTGGACAGGGATGATGTCATAAAGGCTGCTGGAGAAGTTAAAGACAGTCCTTGTTGCAGTGCGCAGTATAACAGCTTCACCGTTTGTTCCGCGTACCAGCAGTTGAAGATGGCGGCCTCCGGCAGATTGCAGCTGCGGTAAAATTTCAAGCACGGTGCCCACTGCAATCTGATTTTGCCTCAGCATTTCTTCCACCTCTTCCCGGGAGTGGGTGAGATGCCAACGGGCCGGGAACTCTGTATTGTTTCCGCTGCGCGATGCCAGGTGCACAAGCAGAGGCTGGCTTACTGAAAAGGGATCCGGGGTTGCCCTGGCATACGGCAGCGCGCCGGACCAGACATCCTCCGAGTTTTCTGTGTGCCCGCCGCTGTTTGAATGATAAAAAAGCTGTGCTATACTGCCGTTATAGCGCGCAACAAGGCCTGCTGTTTCCTGCACAGCACGGAGTGTATTCATATACTCATGGTTATAGCCTGCATATTTCTGGCAGCACAACGATGAATCACTGAGGTTAAACCCAAGAGCAGTGTGTTTGTTTTGATTTGCCACAGCGAAAGAGCGGGCGGCGACCGCCTGTGCCTTCAGCGCCTCAAGGGGCCAGGAATCGCTCATCTCGTAGGGCACAACACCAAAAATATATTGCTCCATATTCAATATATTTATAAGAGACAGCTTAAGAGCGGCGGCCCTGACTTCAAAGGTACCCTCATAAAAGCGGGTAAACTGGCCCGGCGCCGCCGCAGTGGTCGGGATAACGCCCCTAGGGGAGAGTTGCAGGGAGACACGGTCTGCTGTAATCAGGCCGACTTCTTTGTTCTGCCCGTCGCTTAAAGTAACAGCGTCGTTTTGCGAACTTACAGAAAAAGCACCGGGGTAGTTAATCCTGACCACAGCATCCAGTCCTTCCACCCAAACTTTAAACGGGAACTGTGTGTTGTCTTTCCTGTAAGCCACGTAAGCTTTATAGGCCCATTTATCTCTGGCCTCACGGGCCTGCTGATAGGCTCCCTCAAAATTTTGGCTGGCGCCGATTTGCACATACTGACTGTTTTTTGCTTCCAGTTTTACCTGTGTGTAGGTGAGGGGTAACGCCACATTTTCTGCCAATTGTATATAAACAGAAAACCCTTCTTGATTGCTTAAAGATGCAGAAGAAATTGTGGCGTTGGTGCGGAGGGCCACATCGTAGTACAGCCCTACCCGCACAGTCTCAAGCGCAGATACCGGACTGACAATAAGTGCCAATGCCAGTAGTAATGTTAGCAAAAATATATGTATATTCTTCAAAGCTGCCACCCCACAAGTTCAATATCAGAATACTATTTCGACACCTAAATACAATATCCTGCAGTTTTACCCAAGTTTAATAAGAGACTGCAAAGCTTATGACGCAATAATAAAACGCTGCCGGGCAGAGCACCGGCCGCGTTTTAGTTGCAGCGTAATTACGGCAGTATTTTTTTAATCAAATCACCAATGAGGTCGTTACTGTCATCAGGGTCTACAACAGGGTCTTCATCACCGGGCGGCTCATCCGTGCCATCTTCGGGCGGTTCTTCCTTATCTGTGGCCAAAGTAGCCGCGGGTTCCTCGGGATCCTCGGGATCCTCGGGATCCTTTCCTTCGAGTGCGGATAAATCCTTTTCATTGTTTGTAGCTGTAACTTTTTCCCGCAGCTTAAGTGACAGCAGGTTAAAGTCCTTTTCGTTCTCTACCCGGCGCAGCACCTCTGCAGGCTTGGCTTCCGCCTCAAGGAGAGCTTTGTTGATCCCCTTGCTTTGCAAATCTGTAATTTCAAGAGGCAGGCCTTCATTTTTGGCCTCAAGATAAACAGCAAATTTACCTGTGGACAACCCGTTCTCACGAGCTTCTTCCCTTATCTCCTGGTTTGTGGATAAAACAGTCACTCTTACAGGAGCAGTTTTACTACTGATATAATCATTTGTTACCTGGGTAATTTTCTCATTTATTTCTGCCATATTCAGGCTTTCATTGCCGGGCGCCGGAGAGCTGGCCACTACCACATCATTAACAAGGTAATCCTGTTCTTCGGCGGTACGCAGCAGCGCCTCGATTGCATATTGTAAGTTTTCACCCTTTAAGCGCAGTTCACCGATAAGTTTGGCGCCATCTTCGTTTAGCGCTTCAACTCCTATTACCCGCTGGGAGGAATTCACAACCAGTTCTACACTGGGGTTGATATCAAGGGTAATATATGCCGCCGGGGCCATCCGGCCCTGCAAAGGCAAAAGAACCGAGGCAAGAGCCAACAGCATTACCGCGGCCACTGCCAGCTGGGCACGCGGAAAATAAGTACCATAGCTGTACTCACTGCCGACCTCCACCCTGCCCCTGCGCGGCAGGTTCTTAAACCGGCCGTCACGGGTGAGGACAAGTACGTTATTCTTATTAACTTCAAGCACCAGTCCCCGGGTTTTCAACGCCCATCGTCTCCTTTCAGGTATTCCCTGATATGGGGCAGATCTTCAATAAATACCAGCGCCATTGCCACAATATACTTGCGGTGGCGTTCCAGTGTTTTGCGGCTGAAGGTTAACATCCCGTCCAGTTCTTTAAGCGGCAGTTCTTTGTATTTTAAAAAGTGATTGCGCCATTTAATATTGTCAGCAACGGCGCGCGCCGCTTCCTGGGCACGCTTTCTGGCAGTTACCTGCTTTGGTGATATCTTTACCAGTTCCTGCAGAGTAATACCGTAAGCTCCAAGCACCCCGGTATAATATATTATTTCTTCCCGCCTGTCACGTGCGCTGTGCCAGTCGCTGAAGGCCTTCTCGGCCGCTTGGTGTTCAAGTGCGGAAAGTGTGGATACTCCATCCTGTTCTTCAGTGCCGTAGTCTGAAAAAGGTATCTCATTAAACCACGCTTTATTGCGCCTGAAATAATCGGTCAGCCTCCGCTCCACCACCAGCCTCGCAAAGCTGAGGAAGCGTGAGCCCTGGCCGGGCTTAAAGCCGTCTATGGCCTCGTTAAACGCCAGGGTTGCAACAGAAATTTCATCGTCAATGCCTTCCTTGACAAAACGGTGGCAGTAGCGTGAGGTTATTTTGAGCACATAGGGTTGGTATTGCCTGATTAGATATTCCCGGGTTTCATGGTCCCCCTGCTGTGCTTTAAGGACCAAATCATCCGGTACGGGATTGGCCCGGTCATCAAAAGGAAAGACCACCGGTTCTACCTCCCTTACTTATATGTTCGCCATACTATTTCTCTTTTTGGGGGTAATGTCGTAAAAACTGGAAAATTATCTCCTGCGCAGCAGGTAAAAGAGTAAACTTAACACAATGCTGAGAATGATTCCCGTCATAACTGGAAAGTAAAAGACAAAATTCTCTTTTTGCACCACAATGTCACCGGGAAGCTTGCCAAGGTTAAAGCGCCCCCCTGCCAGGAGCATTAACCCCAGCAGGAAAAAGATAACGCCAATAAGCATGAAAATGCGGCCAAACTGGTCAAGCATCACTTTGCCCCCTTGGAGTTTTAAAATATCTTTCTTTTTCACTGAAAACACAACCACAATAAGGCTGGCGGTACATTCCCAACTGCCGGGAAGTGTTAACGCTTTCACGATAGCCGGGCCTAAGATCCTCGTAAATAAATTCTACACTGTGCCTGTTTGCAGCAGCCTCCCCCTCCATTTGCAGAAGCTCATGGTCCTGGTACGGGCTGATCACCAGCGTAGTGGAAAAGCACGGGATGCCCAGACTCGCCGCGGTCTTTGCTGTTTGCTCCAGGCGCAGACTGTAACAGGCCCGGCAGCGCCCTTTACTGCTGTCAAGGACAGCACGCAGGTACTGCTCCAGCTCATAGTCCCCGTCTATGATAACGGGAATGCTTTCGCTTTCGCAGTAATTCTTCAGAGTTTGCATCCTTTTAACAAATTCGAGGTAAGGGTGGATGTTGGGGTTGAAAAAGAAACCGTGAATATCATATCCCAGATTGCGGAAGCGCCCGGCACTGTAAGTTGTGCAAGGAGCACAGCACATGTGCAGCAATATATTCATTTCAACACCTACCATATAGAATCCTGCCCCGGCTGTTTTTCAGGGTGGACACCCAGATGCCGGCAGGCAAGTCCTGTGACAACACGTCCCCGTGGTGTCCTCTGTAAAAACCCCAGCTGGAGCAGGTAAGGTTCATAAATATCCTCAATAGTTTCAGATTCCTCGGAGATAGCCGCCGCCATAGTATCAAGGCCCACCGGGCCGCCGCCGAACTTCTCAATCATGGTCAAAAGCAACCTGCGATCAATCTCGTCCAGGCCTAATTTATCCACTTCCAGCATCTTTAATGCCGCCAGCGCCACCTGTCCCGAAATTGTATTATCAGCTTTTACCTGGGCAAAGTCCCGCACCCTTTTTAGCAGGCGGTTGGCTATCCGCGGTGTCCCCCTTGCGCTCTGAGCCACCTCAAGGGCACCGTCAGGCGTAATGTCTACCTGCAGGATTTTAGCGGCCCGCATCACTATTTCCTGCAGCTGCGGTACATTGTAGTAGTCAAGGCGGGCTACAACGCCAAAACGGTCACGCAGGGGCGAAGACAGGGCGCCTGCCCTGGTGGTGGCGCCAATGAGGGTAAATGGCGAAAGATCAAGACGGAGAGAGCGTGCACTTGGGCCTTTGCCGATAATAATGTCAAGGGCAAAATCCTCCATGGCAGGGTATAGAATCTCCTCCACCACACGGTGCAGACGGTGAATTTCGTCAATAAACAATACATCATGGGAGTCAAGATTGGTTAGTATTGCAGCCAGGTCGCCTGGCCGCTCAATGGCCGGCCCTGAAGTTGTGCGCAGATTTACGCCAAGTTCCGAGGCAATGATAGAGGCCAAAGTGGTTTTCCCCAGCCCCGGCGGTCCGTAGAGAAGCACATGATCCAGAGAATCGCCCCTCTCTCTGGCCGCATTAATAAAGATGCGCATATTTTCTTTTATTTTTTCCTGCCCTATATATTCCCCGAAAGTGCGCGGCCGCAGGCTTGTCTCCTGCCAGTCATCTTCCTGATGCCTGCGTGTGGAAATAATTCGCTCTTCCATGTGTCCTCCTTACCTTGAACCAAGTCTCGCCAGGGCCTGGCGCAAAAGTTCCCGACCGCTCAGTTCACTGTCAGCTCTTGACTGCACCGCCTGCAGGGCGCTTTGAGCCTCGCCGGCGTTATAGCCAAGTGTCAGCAGTGCTTCCATGGCGTCACTCAAAGCATCAGCGTGCCCGGTGTCCTGGGCTTGTTTTGTCAGATCCTTGGTTCCGACCTTTTCCCTGAGTTCAACAAACAGTCTTTTGGCCGATTTAGGCCCTATGCCGGGCACTCTTGTCAGTGATTTTATATCTTCTCTTACAACTGCCAGATAGAATTCTTCAGGAGTCAACGCTGACAGGACGGACAGTGCGGCCTTTGGGCCCACTCCGCTAACTGACAGCAGAAGCAAAAACAATTCTTTCTCCTCACCGGATATAAACCCGTAAAGAGAAATGCCGTCTTCACGCACTGACAGATATGTGAAGAGCTTTACTTCCTGGCCCACTGCCTGCAGCCGGCCAAGTGTCGAAGCGGGAACAGAGAGCAGGTATCCGATACCATTGCACTCAACTATTGCAGAATCCGGGCCTTTTTCTGTCAATACTCCGCGTATATAGCTAAACATCTGCTTTTCCCCGTTCTATAAGATACTGGAGCCTGCCTGAATTCAGGTGGCACAGCGCCAGCGCCAGGGCATCCGCGGCATCATCAGGCTTTGGCAGCACGCGAAGCGACAGCAGCGCAGCGACCATTTGCTGGACTTGTTTTTTTTCAGCCCGGCCGTAGCCAACCACAGCCTGCTTAACCTGAAGCGGGGTATACTCGTATACTGTCAATCCTGCATGGTTCCCCGCCAGCACCGCAACGCCGCGTGCCTCGCTCACCTGCATGGCGCTTAGAATGTTTTTATTAAAAAATATTTTCTCCACTGCCATTGTATCAGGCCTGAATTTATCAGCAAGCGAGATGATTTCCCTGTAGATACGGTCGAGACGCAAAGAAGCCTCCTGGCCGCTTTCAGTGCGGATGCAGCCATAATCAATCATGATACGGCGGTTGCCGGCATCTTCCACAATACCGTATCCGGTCAGGGCAATACCGGGGTCAATTCCGATCACGCGCATCCTTTTCTCTCCTTACTTTTTATACAAACATATATTCGGCACGTGGCGGCAGATTCCTGCTGCTTTAAAGAATCAGTGCTTTTCCTGCCATTAACTGCTCTACAATTGCGTACATATTAGTCACATCACCGGCAGCCAGTTTATCAGTAAGTTTAAAATAATCAAGGCACAGACCGCATGAATGGAATGCCACACCGCGCAAAGCCATTTTCTGAATGCTGTCAAGAGCCGGGGACCCCTGGCAGGCAAGCCTGACAGCTGCATTTACAAGATAAACCGATGCAGGCAGTTTAGTGTGCTCGGCTAAGGCATATAAGAAAGAACGCATCAGAAGGCCGCCCAACTCCTCGCTGCCCCTGCCCATGGTATCTGAGGTGATAAGAAGTACAGCGGCATGATCCTCATCACTGCCTTCGCTCACAACATTTTCCTTTCTTATCGTGACTGAAAATATACTATCCTTTTCTATGACGGATGAATCCAGGTTTAGGTTCCCTGCCAGTTTGGACAGGTTTTTAACAGCAGTCTCATTGTCAACCAGAACTGTCAGCACACCTTTTGTCATTGCATCAAGTTTCTTTTTGGTTTCCACCACAGGCTGAGGGCAGGAAAGCCCCCGGCAATCCAGCTTTAACACGTCCATCAGATCCACTCCTTGGGAGTCTTTTTACATTTATACCATACCATAATTCTTTCCAAACAGGAAAGGAAAAAGATAAATCTTAACGAAGTTATGCCTGAGGTGATTTTATGCAAAAATCCGCAATACCGCTCTGTAATAGTTATAATCCGGGCAACTACAGTATAGCCCTGGCACTGTCGCGCAATAACCTGTCAGCCGCCGACCCGGCGGCAATGGCGTACAACAGCGGCTGCCCGTATAACCCGGATTCCTGCTCCTTTGAAGTCAACTGCCTCGGCCACCTTTTTACTGTCAGCTACCCTGATGGCCTTGTTAAGTACGGCAGCACAGGCCTGGAGCCTCCTGTTTCCATACAGCTGGTGATGCTGAATTACCTGTCACGGGCCGATGGCACGCCTCTTTCATATCAATATGTGCCATATCGTGCTTTAGACGGCGGCGGTGTTTTTTATGACGCTTTTTACAGAACAGCCATTTTGCCTCTGGCAAAGAATTTTGGCAGTTGCCCGCAGCGCCTTCTCGCCGCCGGAGCACATTTTGATGCTACTCCACTTACGCGGGGGTCCGGCACAGGATTACTTCTCTTTTTTCTGCCAAGGATACCTCTTTATTTTCAGGTCTGGCCCGGCGACGAGGAATTTCCCGCCGGCGCCAACATTCTTTTTGACTCCACTGCCAACCATTACCTGCACACCGAAGACCTGGCAGCAATGAGCATCGTAACAAGGCTCCTGATCAAACAATCAGGATAAAAGCAAAGAGGCCCCTGAAGGCCTCTTTTGCCTTAACACGCTGCTTTTTCCTGCGCAGCTTTAAGGCTTTCGCGCAGCAGTTCTCCGGATACTTTCTCCTGAACTACCAGAATATCCGCCACCTCTTTAATGAGCTCGATTTGCGGCACAAGCAGCAACCTGACACGGTCCTCCTGCGCGGCTATAATTTTCTGGATTACTCTGTGCACCGTTCTCCCCGGCACATCTTCAAGTGAAACAACGCCAAGCTGCGACATGCCCGCGGCTATTATTTTTTTAGCTGCGTCTACTGCCTGCTGGAAGTCATTGGCTGCGCCTGTGGAACGGTCGCCAAAGACCACTTCCTCTGCCACGGCGCCACCGAGCATGATAGAAATCTGCCCTTCGATATACTCCCTGGTGTAAATATAGCTGTCCTTCTCGGGCATTTGGCGCATATAGCCAAGTGCCTTACCCCTGGATGTTGTTGTAACTGTGGACACCGAGCCGGGCCTGATAGTTTCACTGATGAGGGCATGGCCTATTTCGTGAACAGCCACCCGCCACAATTCAGAACTGTCGGGTTTGCGCTCCAGCTTCTCCCCCATAATAACTTTGTCAATTGCATCTGCAAAATATCGTTGTGTAATTTTTTCTGCCTCGTCCCGCATGGCCAGAATGGCAGCTTCATTGGCAACACTCTCCAGATGGGCGCCGGAAAAACCAAATGTTTCCCTGGCTATTTTCTGCAGGTCTGTACACTCCGACAATGGTTTGTTTTCTGTATGCAGTCTGAGAATTTCATGTCTCGCGTCCACATCCGGCAGGTCAACCTGTACAATCCTGTCAAAACGCCCAGGCCTGATTAAGGCGCCATCCAGAATGTCAGCACGGTTTGTGGCGCCGATAACCAGCGTCCTTACACTCTGGTCCAAAGCCATGCCATCCATTTCCACCAGCAGCTGGTTCAAAGTCTGGTCATATTCATGGTGAGAAGAATGCGAACCTCGTTTTCCCCCCAGGATTTCAATCTCATCAATAAATATGATGGCGCTCTTTTTCTTGCCTTTCTGTGCCAGGCTGCGGGCCTTTTCAAACAACTGCCTTACACGCTGAGCACCAACTCCGGCATACATTTCGATAAATTCGCTGCCCGACGAGGACATAAAGATTGAATCTGTATACTGTGCTGCAGCTTTGGCCAGGAGAGTCTTGCCTGTGCCTGGCGGCCCGACGAGAAGAATTCCTTTTAACGGCCGGATGCCCATACTAGCCACTCTCTCAGGGTAGCGGATGAAGTCCAGGGCTTCAAGCAGCTCTTTTTTTGCAGTCTGCTGCCCTCCTATTTGCTTAAACTTAACAAGTCCGGTGGTGCTGCCGGATTCTACAACAGCGAACTTCTTATTCCCGCCTTTAACCCCGGCAAAATGATAGAGCAGATAAATAAGGGCTCCAAAAAAAACCATGGGGGCGATATTTACACCCTGCCAGATTAGGACCACAAGCACGGCAGCTCCTGCACCCAGCGCGATTTCAATTATCATGTGCGGTCACCTTCTTCACTGCGACGGGGTGATCTATCTATGATCTCATACAAGTATTTATCACCGTTTCTGGCCTGAAAATAAATACGCTCGTCATTTACCAGCAGTTTGTGCTCATCCATTCCCATATCATTGAGAATTCGGGCCACCTGCTCTCCCATTTCAGTAAAATTGCCCCGCTGCTCTCCCTCAAAAAGAGCCAGATGTACAGCAACGTATGCTTCATCCAGGCTTTCGTCACGCTTGTCCACCAGTTCCAGGCTGTAGTTCTTCCGGCCCAAAAGCCTGCTTATTTCTTCACTCAGTTCACTGTGGATGGTGGCAAGATCATGAACATACCCCAGCTGAACAGATACTGTGAGCAGGTCGCCCTTCTGCAACAGGTTGACTGCTTCAACAGATTCATAATCTCCGATACGCTTGAGCAGCGGCTCGTTTACCATTTGCCTCTGGCGCAGGTAAATACCTCCCACGGAAACAGCCATGGTCAGTATAAATGCCAGTAAAGCTATATACCACTTAAACTTTTTCATTATATCGCCCTTTCTAGAGGCAAAAAGTTTACATAAACAATTATAACACAGGAAAAAATCTTATTCCACCTGGAAAAAGTGCCAATGTAAGGCTTTCTTATATTAGTGTCTGTTAGGATGGCAGATTTTTGCCAGCAGGTCAACACCGTCAGCCCCTGTGATATGGACATCCACAATCTTACCGTAGGGCGTGTGCTGCCCTGACAGCCTCACATAGCCGTCCACCTCCGGTGCCTGGCCTTCTGTCCTTGCCAGTGTCACAGCAATATCCTGCGCCGATTTACCATCAAGCATAACAGGAATTACACTGCCAAGCAGTATCCTGTTTTTTTCTTTTATTATCGCACTCTGGAGAGCGATTGCCTGCTGCATCCTCTCCTCTTTTACTTTTTGGGGTACCTGCTGCCTGAAGCCAGCGGCTTTAGTTCCCTCTTCCCTGGAATAGGTGAAGAATCCGACTCTGTCAAGCCTTGCCTCATACAGGAAATCGAGCAGAGACTGGAATTCTTTTTCCCCTTCCCCGGGAAAGCCGACAATAAATGTTGAGCGCAGGGAAATGCCCGGGATTTCCCTGCGCAGCTTCTCAAGCAGCCTCAATATTTTTTCTGCTGTCAACCTGCGCCCCATGCGGCGCAATACCAACTCATCTGCGTGCTGCAGCGGCAGGTCAATATATTTGCAGATCTTGTGTTCTCCCGCCACAGCTTCAATAAATATATCATCAATACGCTCCGGATAAGCATAAAGCAGTCGAATCCAGGAGAGCCCCTCCAGTTTTGCCAGTCCGCTGATAAGTGCAGGCAGCTCTTTTTTTCCATAATCGCTGCCAAAAAGAGTAATATCCTGAGCAACCAGGTTTAGCTCGCGCACACCTCCTTCAACCAGGGTACGGGCTTCAGCCAGTACAGAATCGAGCTTCCTGCTGCGGTAAGCTCCCCGGATTAAAGGAATGGCACAGTAACTGCACCGATTGTCGCACCCTTCAGCAATTTTTATAAATGCGCTGTGCGAAGGGGTGCTCAGCAGTCGCGGTGCATCATCCGACTCACGGTATAACCCTTCAGTCAGCACAACTTTTTCCCTTGCCAGAGAGCGCCTGACGGCGGTCACAATACCTCCGATATCACCTGTCCCCACAATCCCATCTAATTCCGGCATTTTGTCCAGCAGCCTCTCCCCGTAGCGCTGGGCAAGACAGCCGGCAGCCAAAAGTACACGGCAGCGCTTTTTTTTAAGTGCAGCCATCTCCAGTATTACATTTATAGACTCTTCTTTGGCAGACTCAATAAAACCGCAAGTGTTAATTATTACCACATCTGCGTCGCCGGGGTTGCTTGTGAGCAGAAAGCTTTCTTCTTTTAACAATGCAAGCATTACTTCACTGTCAACCAGGTTCTTGGCACAGCCAAGCGAAACCAAAGCCACAGAAACAAGCTCCATAGAATCCATAATTACCCCCATTGTACGAAGACAGGCCGCAGGTCCGCTGCCTCCAATAAGACAAGAGAAAGACGCTGTCTTTTTTTTCAGTATAATTTAAAGAAGTGTATGATGTCAAAAAAATAACCTGAGTATCAAGTTTGGTCAGGAACCTCTTGCCATCAGAACATATGTTTGTTATAATGTAGCTAGCAGAACATAAGTTCGGGAGGCGATAAGATTGGCTGAACAGCAAGCACTAAATTGGTTGGAGTTTCAACAAAAATTCTCATCCGAAGAGGATTGTCGGAACCATCTATATAAAATCCGTTGGCCAGATGGTTTCCGGTGTCCAATGTGTAACCATAAACGTGCTTACAAGATAA
>JAGXRN010000028.1 GCA_018335875.1 Dethiobacter sp. | reverse complement strand
AGCATGAAGAGCAAACAGAGCTACTTCGTGCTGAGGCTGAAACGGGAACTGCGGCAGGGCGATACCCCATTCCTCAGCAATTTCCACCCAGCCTTCCTGGTCAAACGCCAGGCGGAAGGTTGGCCGTTCCTTCCTTTCACCCTTGTCAACGGTGGTGACATTCACTTCGGCCCCACCTGCTGTCTCCCTGGTAACCGCTGTCGGGCTGGTCCGGAATGTATCATAGACAGAAAGAGAAACCAACAGGACCAGGAGGAACAGCAGTGGGAGCAGCCTCCTCGCTTCCACCACAAACAATTTTCTACCCATACATCCACCTCTTTTCCGCCTGTCTTTTCCTTTCCATCCTATTCGCCCGCAATGTAAAATATTCTTACTGGATTGAAAATTTTGGGCGTGAAAAAAGGGAAAAAAAAATAACCGTCGAAGTAAAATAATTGTAGAATACTGTCTTGTCCTGGAAAACGGGGGAGTTGCGTGAAAAGTTGCCAAATTATCCTGAACCGTTTCTTCAGTGAACGATCCTTTCCGATATCAGTAAAAACCGGGGTTTTTTTGAGTTCACTTTTTTTATATCTATTTTTTGCCCTTATTTACATGAACAATCTGATTTCACCCGCAGAAGCGAAGCTGTCAGCCTATTTTTTTTATGTTATAATTTTTTTTACCACTTTTGTCTGCGGTTTTATGCCGGGGATTTTGCTTACAGCAGCAAGCAGTTTTCTGGTTATCTCTATATTTATTCCTTCAGGAGCCACATTTGCAAGTTATTCTCCTGCCAATCTGGAAGTATTCCCATTTCTTGCACTATACTTTTTGATTGTAATAATAGTAGACTGGTTCAGAAAAAATTTTGAGGATCTTAAAACACAGAGCGAACTGAACAGGGAACTCTACGAGCAAGCCAAGAACCTGGATAAACTAGCTCTGGCCGGGGAAATAGCCGCCGGCATCGCCCATGAAATTCGCAATCCTCTTACAGTAGTAAACGGCTATATCCAACTGCTCACTTTAAGGGGCGAAGGGAAAAGGGAAGAATGTCAGGAGATTTATAGTGTAATTCAGGAGGAAATAAAACGCACCAATCAGATCCTCAGCGACTTTTTACTGTTGAGCCGACCTGCTAAACCAAATAAGACAATGGTTCAGCTAAACAAGGTAATCGAAACCACTTCTTCCCTCATTTACGGGGAAGCACTGCGTAATAAAGTAGTTGTTAACACATCCCCCGACCCGGACCTCCCTGAGACATGCCTGGACAGAGAACAGATGGTACAGGTGCTTCTCAACCTTTGCAGCAATGCTATCCAGGCCATGCCGGATGGCGGCAGCCTTTCTGTCAAAACATCCTATAACAGAAAAAAGGAAAGAGTGGATGTAGAAGTCAGCGACACCGGGCACGGAATCTCCCAGGGTTTGGCCGGAAAGATTTTTATGCCTTTTTTTACCACACGGGAAAACGGGACGGGGTTGGGATTGGCAATAACGCAGGGTATAGTGCTGGCCCACGGTGGTGAAATCAGTGTAGTAAGCGAACCGGGATGTGGCAGCAGCTTCCGTTTTTACATTCCGTTGTATAATAACTGTAATAAAGCCGGGGAGGCTACATCTACTCAATAAGGCCGGTGATTTGAGGATATTAACCGGAAATAAAATCAAGGTAGGGAGGTAGATCAGTATGGATGCAATACCCCTTATTGCTCTCTTGTTTTATGCCGTCCCTGAAGGCATTCTTTCCAATACTATAGGGTTGACACTAATGTCAGTACGGCCGCGCTTTAAGCAGATGGTAATTCTCGGCATGCTTTTTGCCTTGACCGCCTACTTATCCCGAAGATTTATTATGGTGCCGGTCCTGCACTCAATCGTCATAACACTATGTGTGTCAGTGTACCTGACTTTTCTTTACCGTATAGGTTACAAAAAAGCACTTATCGCAGCATTGCTCGCCTGGGTCTTTGTAACGCTGGGGGAAGTACTTTTTATACCGGTAGTCCTCTCATTTACAGGGCTAATCGTTCAAGAAGTGCTGGCAAATCCCTGGCTGAGGGTCCTTGTGACTCTACCTCAGCAGCTTCTGCTTGTTGGTGTGGCCATAATCAGTTATCGTCTGCGAGGTTTTCACCTGGACAGGTATACATATACCCGCAGCAACCGGTCGTGGGGTTCCTAATTAATGAAATGCGTAGATAAAGCTGCGTGCTATCTTGCCAAAGAGTTGTCTCTCACTGAAGCACAGACCGAAGTAGTACATTATGGCTTGCTGTCACTGGCTGCAACTTTGCTTAACCTGGCAGTAATTGTCATTGTCTCCGCTTTGTTTGGCATCATGAGGGAAGCGCTGGCAGCTGCTTTTACTATGATGGCTTTCAAAAAGGTGAGCGGCGGGGCTCACTGCACTTCCTTACACGGCTGTATCATCACAGGTACTGTTGTAATAATGTTAATTGGGCTCATAACACGGGCTTTTGCACCATTGTTTAGCAGCAACCCGTTCTTTTTAGTGGTGGCTCCTCTTC
Organism: Dethiobacter sp.; assembly: GCA_018335875.1. Lineage (GTDB taxonomy): Bacteria > Bacillota > Dethiobacteria > Dethiobacterales > Dethiobacteraceae > JAGXRN01. The sequence continues at coordinate 59,799 of JAGXRN010000028.1, read as the reverse complement.
TTGCACTAGTTGCAGCCTGGATTTATGCTCCGGCTGATGTGCCTCAGAAGCCGATTACCTCCCCTGTCCAGCGTTCTATGCTGCGAGCGCTTTCACTGCTGCTTATCCTGGCCTGGGGCGCCTCCGGGTTCTATCTGTGGTCAATACAGTACACAGCTCTTATCTATTATTATACGGCCGGCAACTTGGGGCTGCTCTGGCAGGCGCTGGCACTGACGCCTTTGGGCTACCGCCTGATGTCATTACTCAATCCTCTTTTCACCCGCCGCTTAGTTTAATATTTTTCGACAAACATTAAAAACAGTGGCAGTTCCTGTAATGTTTCGACATCTTGCAGGAACTTTCTTTTTTACAGAGAATGTTAAAATAAAGAAAATTATGGAAGGGGGAATTTAGAGTGAAGAAGAAAATTTTAGCCATCGCTGCCGGAATATTGACATTGGTCGCCCTTTCAGGTGCAGCCTCTGCTTGCTGGTCTTTTTGGTACCAACCGGAGCTGCCAAAATCACTGAGACATTAAGTCGAAAAAGCCGCCGGCAGAACCGGCGCTTTTTCATGTTTTTTTCATATTTTTCATGTTTTTTGTGTTTACTTCAGCAGTTCCCCATACAGCGAATCCTGCTCTTCCCCGCTGATACGGACATCTGCCAGGCTTCCGCTTAAAGCGGTAGGGGCCTTGGCTATGACGCGGATATAGTGCTCGGTAAGCCCGGCCAACCTGCCGCGTCCGGTTTTTTCCTCAAACAGCACCTGCACAGTCTCGCCTATAAAGCGGGAACGGAAAAGGGCTGCCAGCTGTGAGCCTGTTTCAATCAGCAAGCGGCTGCGCTCTTCTTTGATGCCGCTTGGGACCTGCCCCTGAAATTTGGCGGCGGGGGTGCCGCGCCGCGGTGAATATTTAAAGACATGGAGCCTGCTGAAACAGCATCTTTTAACTACCTCCACCGTACGGGCAAAATGTGCTTCACTCTCACCGGGGAAGCCCACCATCACGTCTGTGGTCAGAGCAATGCCGGGCACTTTTGCCTGCAGCCACTGAGCAAGGTGGAGAAACTCGCCGGCATCGTATTTCCTGTTCATACGCTTTAAGATATAATCATCGCCGCTTTGCAGGGGAATATGCAGGTGGCGGCAGACCTTGCTGTTTTCAATTATTACATCAACCAGAGCGGAAGTAATCTCGGTGGGCTCGATGGAGGAAAGACGGATGCGTTCAATTCCTGCCACCGGTACAATTGCTGAAATTAGTTCACTCAGGTCCGGCCTCTCGGGGAGGTCAACACCGTAAGAGCCAAGATGCACACCTGTGAGCACCAGTTCCCTGAAACCATTACCGGCCAGCCTTTGTACTTCTTTCACAACAGCACCGACAGAGCGACTGTAAAGCGGCCCGCGGGCGTAAGGCACAATGCAGTAGGAGCAAAACTGGCGGCAGCCTTCCTGGATTTTCAGAAAAGCCCGTGTGCGCTCTATGCTCTGCGCCGGAGGCAGCGACTCGAAGCAGCCTTTGTCCTCCAGGGGCGCTACACAGTTAAGCCGGCCTTTTTTTGCCTCTTTAACGAGTTGGGGCAGTTTTTCCCGGGCATGTGTACCTACAACAAGGTCAACCTCGGGCAGCGCCAACACTTCCTCCGGCGCCACCTGTGCATAGCAGCCGGTAACTACGATGACAGCTTCGGGGTTGCTGCGGCGCGCACGCCGGATTGCCTGGCGCGACTTGCGGTCACCGATGTGAGTGACAGTGCAGGTGTTGATGATATAGACATCAGCGTGCGCGTTAAAAGGGACCGCTGTATAACCCGACTGCTCAAACAATGTTTGCAGCGCAGCTGTTTCGGTCTGGTTTATCTTGCAGCCCAATGTCTGAAATGCCACCGATTTCATGGTTTGCCTCCAAGCTCACCGGCCTCATAAAGGACAAGTGCCGCCGCTGCCACAGCAGCAGTTTCCGCCCTCAGAATGCGTGTCCCAAGCGTGACAGCACGTGCCCCCGAGTCTTGGGCTGCTTTTGCTTCCACAGCACTGAAACCGCCCTCGGGGCCGGTGATCAAAAGTATATTATCCCCGGCTGCGACCCCCCGCAGGAGCCGGCCAAGCACGTGTATTCTTTCATCTTCCCAGCAGAATATCACCCTGCTGTAGTGCGGGAACAATGCCAAAAGCGCCTCCCAATCACAGGGCTCTTTTACCTGCGGAATGAGGGCGCGGCGGCACTGGCCTGCGGCTTGGCGCACAATTTTCTGCCAGCGCAGTGCACGCTCCTGAGCTTTCTTTTCCGTCAGGCGCGTTACCGACCTCTCACTGCTGAAAGGCACAAAACATGATACTCCAAGCTCTGTTGCTTTTTGCAGTACCAGCTCTGTCTTTTCTCCTTTAAGCAGTGCAAAGGCCAGAGTAACTTTTACAAGGGGTTCATTGCCGGGAAGCGTCTCCAGCAGGCGGCATGTGACTCCTTCTTTGCTGATTGATATTATCTCTGCACGTCGGCAATTGCCAACCTCATCACACAGTTCAAGCTTATCACCGGGCAAACAGCGCAGCACGCTGCCCAGATGATGTGCATCTTCCCCGCCAAGTACTGCCTGACCTTCTTTTTCCCACTCTGATTTATAAAAATATCTGCCCATTTATTTCAACTCCAGCAGCAGCGCAGACCATTCACCGTCGCTTTTTTCTTCTGTCAGGACAAAACCCGCGTGCACAAAAGACTCTTTCACTTCATCAAGGCGTTGGCGTATAATGCCTGAGACTATTATTCTGCCCAGGGGCAAAAGAACACCACGCAGGTTGTCCCTAAAAAGCAGGAGCAGATCTGCTGTCAGGTTTGCAGCAACCAAATCCACTTTGGGCAGTATCCGCCAGCAAGAGGCCGAGTTTAAATCCGCCTCCATAAAAGTCACTGCGTCCAATCCGTTTAGGACAGCATTTTCACGGCTGAAGCGTACGGCCGCTTCATCTCTGTCTACGCCCCAAACCGCCCGCGCGCCCAGGAGGCGGGCAGCCAGGGCCAGGATACCGGAACCACAGCCGATATCAAGCATGGAATCGCTGTTTCTGATCTGCCCTTCCAGAAGCTCCAGGCAGAGGCGGGTGCTTTCATGTGTCCCGGTACCAAAAGCCGGGCCGGGGTCAAGCAGCAGTGTAAGCCTTGGATCTGAGGGCGCTTCATGCCAGGACGGCACAATCAGCAGTTTTTCCCCTACGGCCGTAGGCTGCCAATATTGTTTCCAAGCCTCATTCCAAAGCGAGTCGTCAACTTCACGGGAGCTAAGTGACGCTGGAGCAAGACCAAAGCCCTGCAGGCCCGAGAGGAATTCCCCGAGCCTTGTTGTTTTTTGTCTGCCTAAAAAAGAAAGGGGTAAGTACCCCCTGATGACAACAATATTCTCTTTTTGTCCGCTGCCGATGGGGAAGATATCGCCAAGCCCTAAACGTGCGGCTTTATCCCAATCCCAATTTTCCTCAAAAGAAACACCGCCCGCACCAAGCTCCAGCAGTTTGGCAGCCACTGCTTCGCTGCTTTGCGGTGAAGTAGTCACAGACAGTTCAAGCCAGCGCAAAATGTATCCTCCCTATTTGCCGCCCAGCGCGTCCTTAACTTTATTAATTATTCCCTTATCAGGAGCTGATACATCCTCGCCTGAAATGCGTGCGTAGTCGCGGAGCAGCTCTTTTTGCTTATTGGAAAGCTTTTGTGGAATTTTAATATTGACCCTGACATGCTGGTCTCCCCGTCCGTAGCCGCGCAGATGGGGGATACCTTTGCCGCGCAGCCTGAAAGAATTTCCCGGTTGTGTGCCCTCAGGCACCTTAAGCATTGCTTTTCCGTCTAAGGTGGGCACTTCCAACTCGGTGCCAAGTGCAGCCTGGCTGAAGGAGATGGGCACTTCTATAATCAGGTCATCCCCCTGGCGTTTAAAGACTTCATGTGGACGGACATGGATAAACACATACAAGTCGCCGGGTGGCCCGCCGCGCAGGCCGGCCTCGCCTTCCCCGGAAATGCGCAGCCTGTTTCCTGTATCCACACCGGCCGGAACTTTTACTTCAATTTTGCGCTCCCTGTGAACTCTGCCGTTTCCCTGGCATGTGGCACAGCGCTCCTTGATTTGTGTCCCTTCACCGCCGCAGGCTTCGCATGGCTTGACGCTGACAAAACGTCCAAAGGCTGTGCTGCGTACTGTCTGCTGCTGGCCGGTGCCGTCACAGACAGTACATCTGACAGGATGCGTTCCCGGCTTGGCGCCGCTGCCCCCGCAGGTTTCGCACTGGTCGATGCGGGAAACGTTGACAGTGGTCTCAAGACCTGCCGCCACTTCTTGCAGCGTAATCTCCAGGTCATAGCGCAGGTCGTTGCCGCGCTGTGGGCCGGGCCGGCGGCCACGCATCCCGCCGCCGCCGCCAAAGAATGTGTCAAAGATATCTTCAAAACCAAAGCCGCCGCCAAATCCCTGACCAAAGCCACCCTGGCCCTGCGCTTCTTCAGCAGCATGGCCGAATCTGTCGTACTGCTCCCTGCGTGTATTGTCGCTGAGCACATCAAAAGCATCTTTAATCTCTTTAAACTTAGACTCAGCTTCTTTATCATCAGGGTTAACATCAGGGTGGTACTTTCTGGCCAGCCTGCGATAGGCTTTCTTAATCTCTTCCCCGGAGGCGTCCCTTGCCACACCGAGCACCTCATAATAGTCACGCTTGGCCATTTATCTCATTCCTTCGGTTTTAACTTTTCTCCTCATCATCAACTACATGGTACTCAGCGTCTACTGTATCCCCGCCACCGGCAGCATCTTCATTTTTTGGTTCATCTTCTTTAACCTGTTGGTAGAGAAGTGTGGAAAGCTCATGGACATATTTTGTCAGTTCCTCCACAGCCTTTTTGATGGCAGCGGCATCTTCGCCCTTGGCTTCCTCTTTTAACTTGTTGATGGCAGCCTCTACTTCACTCTTTCTAGCGCCATCCACCTTATCTCCCAGTTCACGCAGCATTTTTTCAGTATTATAGACCAGGGAATCAGCTTCGTTGCGCGCTTCGGCCAGTTCTTTTCTCTTCTCGTCTTCGGCAGCGAATTTTTCTGCATTTTTAACCATCTGGTCTATTTCAGAATCGTTAAGTCCCGTGGATGCTGTAATAGTAATTTTTTGCGTTTTACCGGTTCCCATGTCTTTGGCAGAAACATTCACTATCCCGTTGGCATCAATATCAAAAGAAACTTCAATTTGCGGGATACCGCGTGGCGCAGGCGGAATACCATCCAGCATAAAACGGCCCAGAGTTTTGTTGTCGGAGGCCATGGGGCGTTCACCCTGCAGGACATGAATTTCCACCGAGGTCTGGCTATCAGCGGCTGTGGAGAAAATCTGCTTCTTGGTAGTTGGGATTGTTGTATTGCGTTCAATAATCTTTGTTGCGACTCCACCCAGAGTCTCGATACCGAGTGAAAGCGGAGTTACGTCCAGAAGCAATACATCCTTAACTTCACCGGAGAGGACTCCGGCCTGAATAGCAGCGCCCAGCGCCACCACCTCATCGGGGTTAACCCCTTTATGCGGCTCTTTACCTAAAAGCTTCTTGATGGCATCCTGCACAGCGGGGATACGTGTGGAGCCGCCCACCAGTATTATCTTATCAATATTTTCAGCCTTCATGCCCGCATCAGAGAGCGCGCGGCGCGTGGGCCCCATTGTTGACTCTACCAGGTCGGCGGTAAGTTCATCAAATTTAGCCCTGGTAAGATTCATATCAAGGTGCTTTGGCCCCTCGGCTGTGGCTGTGATAAAAGGCAGGTTGATGTTGCTGGTGGTAAGGCTGGAGAGTTCTATCTTTGCTTTCTCCGCTGCTTCTTTCAGGCGCTGCAGCGCCATACGGTCTTTGCGCAGGTCAACTCCCTGTTCCTTTTTATACTGGTCGGCCAGGTAGTCAATAATGCGCTGGTCAAAGTCGTCACCACCCAGCCTGTTGTTGCCGCTGGTGGCTTTTACTTCAAATACGCCCTCGCCAAGTTCCAGGATGGAAACGTCAAATGTGCCCCCGCCAAGGTCAAACACCAGTATGGTATGATCTTCGCCCTTGTCAATACCGTATGCCAGTGCGGCCGCCGTTGGCTCGTTGATAATTCGCAGCACTTCAAGGCCGGCGATTTTTCCGGCGTCCTTGGTAGCCTGGCGCTGGGCGTCGGTAAAGTAAGCGGGGACTGTTATTACCGCTTTCTCTATCTTTTCACCCAAGTAGGCTTCGGCGTCAGTTTTCAATTTTTGCAGCACCATGGCTGAAATTTCCTGGGGGCTGTATTCTTTTTCATCAATTTTTGCACGGAAGTTGCTGCCCATGTGTCGTTTTATGGATGCTATTGTCCTGTCGGGATTGGTGATGGCCTGCCTTTTGGCCACCTGCCCTACCAGCCGTTCACCGCTTTTGCTGAAAGCAACAACTGACGGTGTAAGCCTATCACCTTCGGCATTAGCGATTATCTCCGCCTCGCCGCCTTCCATTACTGCCACCACAGAGTTGGTAGTTCCCAAATCAATGCCGATTGCTTTGCTCATTTAATTCCCTCCTCAAATCCTTGTTATTTAGCCACTTTAACCATACTTGCCCGGAGTACCCGGTCGTTAAAGCGGTATCCTTTCTGCAGTTCCTCTACCACTGTGTTTTCCGGCTCCCCGGATTCCACCTGCATAATCGCATGGTGATAATTAGGATCAAACTCCAAGCCACATGCTTCAATCACACTCAATCCCTGCTTTGACAGAACTGAATAAAGCTGCTTGTAAACCAGGCCCACACCGGCCAGCAGCACCTCTGTCGTACCTTCGGCCTGACTGGCGCGCTCCAGGTTGTCAATCACAGGGAGTAACTCTTTTATTAACTCGCATAGTGCCTGATTGCTCCACTCCTGACGTTCAGTCCTCATTCTTTTTCGATAATTGTCAAAATCAGCATGGAGCCTCTGCAACCGGGAAAACAGCTGGCTGTTCTCTTCACGCAGCCTGATTAACTCAACAGCCGGGTCAGTTGCATCCTGCCCTTGGGCAGAGTGTGCGGAGCCGGACGTATCCTCCACTTCAGCCTCATACTCTTTCTTTTCATATTCACTCATTTTAACACCTCACCCTACTCTATAGAGCCTTTAATATGTTATTGAGTTTTACTGTAATGTATTCAATAATTGAAACAACTCTCGAGTACTCCATCCTGGTTGGTCCAAGCACACCAATAGTGCCTACAGGCCTGCTGTGAAGCATATAAGTGGCGGTAACCAGGCTGCAATCATTCATTTCCTGCAGGCTGTTTTCAGTCCCGATCCGAATTGTTACACCATCAAGCGGAGTTTCAAGCAAATATGTGAGCCTTTGATCCTGCTCAAAAAGCGAAAGGAGGCTCTTAACCTTTTCCAGGTCCTTAAATTCAGGCTGGTTGAGTATATTGGATGTCCCTCCTAAGTATACCCGCCCTTCATTTTCGCTGCAGGACTCTTCAAGCAGCAGCAAAGTCTGTTCAAGAAGGTCTATCCTGGCATAGAGGGCGCTTCGCATCTGCTGCAGTCTGGAGGCTGACAGTGTTTCAATAGTTTGCCCTGCCAACTGTTCGTTTAAATAACTCACCACAGCTGCCAGTTCATCTCCGCTTAAAGCCTGCGGCAGATCAATCAAATTATTTTTGATATAGCCTGCGTCTGTAATCAGGACAGCAAGCGCTCTTGACTCATCAAGAGGAATCAGGCGCAGCTGCTTAAAAGAGCTTCTTGCAAACAGCGGCCCGAGAACTAAGGATGTATATTTCGTCAGCTGAGAGAGTATCCTTGCCGTGTGCTGAATAATCTGGTCAATCTCACGCATCTTCTCAAGCTGCAGGAATACCCGTGCTATATACTCCTCTTCCTGTGTGGTAAGGACCGACAGGCTCATCAGGTAATCCACGTAAAAGCGGTAGCCATGCTGAGAGGGGATGCGGCCTGCTGATGTATGCGGCTGAGAGAGATAACCAAGCTCTTCTAAATCTGCCATCTCATTGCGGATGGTTGCTGCCGATAAATTTATTTTATGCCGCCGTGAAATGGTACGTGAACCTACCGGTTCAGCCGATTGGATGTAATCGGTTACAACAGCATGGAGAATTTTTTGTTTTCTTTCTGTTAAATTTAAATCCTTCACAAAAAAATCCTCCTTTCAGTTTCCTTTAGCACTCTGCTATCGGGAGTGCTAACGCTATTATAAAAAATACCATTACCAGCTCTTTTTGTCAAGGTTCAAAGCTTAATGAACTCAGCAAAAATATGGTTGGCAACAGCTATTTTACTTTCTGCCAGGCGCAGGGTTTCCCCGTCGCAGATAATCAGCCCCTGCCCCAGCAGGCGATCAATTTCCGTCCTGAAAACATCCCGCAGGTCCTGTCCGAAACGTTCATAAAAACTCTCAAAACTGACACCACGTAGTTTGCGCAGGCCTAAAATCATGGTATCTTCCATCTCCTGGCGGCGGCTTGGCGTAATTGATTTTACCGTCGGCGGCAAACCTTGCGCCAGCAGGCGGCGATACTCCAAAATATCGGTTGTATTTTCCTGACGTATATTCTGCCAGTAAGAGTGGGCGCCAAGGCCAAGGCCCAGATAGGGTTTGTTATTCCAGTAGGTAAGATTATGGCGGCAGAAATGACCGGGCAGCGCATAGCTTGCTATTTCATAATGTTTATACCCGTTCTTTTCCAGCATGGCTTTGCCTTTAATCAGCATACCCAGTCCATCTTCTTCATCCGGCAATGCCAGGCAGCCTGATTTTATAAGCGCTGCCAGCCTTGTGCCTTCCTCGATTTTTAACCCGAATAATGAAAGATGCTCTGGACGCCAGGCAATCACAGCGGTTAATGTGCTGAGAAAACCATCTGTCCTCTGGCCGGGCAGCTCATACATCAAGTCAACTGAGACGGAGGAAAAGTAACGGCGGCAGAGTATAAAAGCCTCTTTTGCCTCAGCAGCATTGTGCTTTCTCCCCAACAGTGCCAGCATCCCGTCATCAAGATCCTGTACACCAAGGCTTACACGATTAACTCCATGGGAGGAGAGCAATGACAGTTTTTTGGCATCGACAGTGCCGGGATTGGCTTCCACAGTCCATTCTGCGTTTTGCAGCGGCAGGCAGCGACGGCAGTCTGCAAGCAGCTTTGCCAGTTCAGGCAGGCCAAGGACAGTGGGAGTGCCGCCACCTAAATAGACAGTTGTTACAGCATGGCCGCCGGCGTATAATTCCTTGCCTCGCAGTGCCAGCTCACTTGCCAGCAGGTCCAGGTAATCGGCGGCACAAAGAGGGGCACGAAAAGCGGGAAAGGAAACAAAGTCGCAGTAGTGGCACTTGTCAAAGCAGTAAGGGATGTGAATATAGACAGCAACACCCATGACTAGTCTATTTTAAGGACAGCCATAAATGCTTCCTGCGGAATCTCAACGCTGCCCACCTGTTTCATACGCTTTTTGCCGGCTTTCTGCTTCTCCAGCAGCTTCCTCTTGCGTGATATATCACCGCCGTAGCATTTATCAAGCACATTTTTTCGCATAGCTTTAATTGATTCGCGCGCAATAATCTTGCTGCCGATAGCTGCCTGTATCGGCACCTCAAAGAGCTGGCGCGGAATTATTTCCCGCAGCTTTCCGGTCAAGGAGCGTGCCCGCTGGTAGGCCCGGTCCGAGTGGGCAATAAACGACAGTGCATCCACCACTTCTTCATTGACCATGATATCAACTTTGACAAGACTCGCCTGGCGGTAGCCCAGAAATTCATAATCAAAAGAGGCATACCCTCTGGTCCTTGACTTTAAAAGATCAAAAAAGTCAAAAATAATCTCCGCCAGCGGCATCTCATAAGTGAGCAGAACTCTGTTCGCATCCAGATATTCCATATTAACAAAGCTGCCGCGCTTATCCTGGCACAGCTCCATCACCGCGCCCACATAAACATTGGGCATAATTATACGCGCAGTCACATAAGGCTCTTCAACTGAAGCCACCTCGGCACTTTTGGGCAGATTAGCCGGGTTGTCCAGGTTTATCACTTCGCCGTTGTTCTTATTCACACGGTAAACCACGTTTGGCGCGGTAGTAATGAGGTTAAGTTTATATTCCCTCTCCAGGCGCTCCTGAATGATTTCCATGTGCAGCAGACCAAGGTAGCCTGCCCGAAAGCCAAAACCAAGCGCTGCCGACGTTTCCGGCTCGTAAGTCAGCGCTGCATCATTTAGATTCAGCTTCTCAAGCGCGTCCCTCAGTTCATCAAAGTCAGCGCTGTCAACCGGGAAAAGCCCGCAGTAGACCATGGGATTGGCCTTGCGATACCCGGGCAGGGGCCGGGACGCCGGGCGGTCCGCCGCAGTAATGGTATCACCGACACGGCTGTCTTTCACATTCTTGACTCCGGCCACAATATAGCCCACTTCTCCGGCAGATAAACTGGAAGCCTTGGTCATCAGGGGCCGGAAGTATCCAATCTCTGCAACTTCAAAAGTTTTGTTGCCGGCCATCATCTTTATCTTCATACGCGGAGTGATTTCGCCATCCATTACACGTACATAGGCCACCACTCCGCGATAGGGGTCATAGTGGGAATCAAAAATAAGTGCCCTCAGCGGGTCGTCAGCATTGCCTGCAGGCGGCGGAACACGGTTTACCACCGCTTCCAGGATATCTTCCACACCAATACCGTCTTTGGCAGAAGTCAAAATAGCACCGGTACTGTCTAACCCGATGGCTTCTTCCATTTCATTTTTTACTTTATCTACATCCGCATTCGGCAGGTCAATTTTATTAATAACAAGAATTATTTCTAAATTGTTTTCAAGCGCCAGATAAACATTGGCCAGTGTCTGGGCCTCTATTCCCTGTGCGGCATCTATTACAAGCAGCGCACCCTCACAGGCAGCAAGGCTGCGTGATACCTCATAGGTAAAATCAACATGGCCCGGTGTATCTATCAGATTAAGCATATATTCCTGCCCGTCGGAGGCGGTGTAAAGCAGACGCACAGCCTGAAGCTTGATGGTAATTCCCCGCTCCCGCTCCAGATCCATCTGGTCGAGAACCTGGCCGGTCATTTCTCTTGCGGTTAAAGAGCCGGTAAATTCCAGCAGGCGGTCAGCCAGTGTGGATTTACCGTGGTCGATATGGGCTATGATGGAAAAATTCCTGATTTTATCGCGCTGCATTGTGATCCTCCTGTCAGCTTCCAATTCATTATAGCACCAGACCTGAAGGCTGACAAGCAAGACAAAACCCACTCCCTAAGCGCGCCCGGCCACTGGCGCAGCCTTACTGTATCGAGGCTAAATTCCCTGCCGGCAAGTGTTATCAACCAGGACTCTTCTCCGCGGGACAGTGTAAATGCCGCATGAGGCCTGTCCCGGCCGCTGACCTCCTGTAAACCGCGCTCGCACAGATTAAGCCCTGCAAAAAGCAGTGCCAGCGTACATAAAAAAATAAGCAAAACGGAGCAAACCGCCTGCCTTTTCATTTTTTGCTCCCTCCCCACATTTTCTATACTATTTTTCCCGGAGGGCTGTATTTTCTATACATGCGTGCCGTACAGATGCTTGCAGCCTGCTTATTCCCCGGAAAAATAGGAGTCCAGGGCCTGGGCCAGATAGGGGATGGTGCGCAGCGCCTCTTCAAGAGAATTTTCATGCCCGCCTACTTCAATTAATAGCGAACCGGGGTGCAGGTGCTGATTGTACACCAGCGGCCGTTCACGTACGCCGCGAGAAAGGCCTGGCGCAATCTCCTCCAGCACTTCATGCAGATATAGAGCTTTTAGAAAATTTTCCTGCCAGGCGGGGTGGCGTGTACCGACAACAAAGAGAATCCTGCCTGTGTTTTCACCATTAATCCGTGCTGTGGTTATTGATCTCCCCACACCGTCTCTGTGCAGGTCTATAACCAGGGCGGCATCAGTGTAAGTTGCCAGCAGTTCTTTTAGTGTGCCAAGAGCTAGTTCATAAGAAGCGTTTCTGTTATAATCATGAATTTGCCTGTTGTGTACAACAGTTATATTGTATTCTTCACTCAAAACCCTGGCCAGCTCACTACCCAGCCTGGCAACAGTGAGCTCCAGGTTTTCTGTAAAATTAAGCCCTGAGGTGGGCAGGAAAGATTCCGTGGTATGAGTATGATATATAATTACGCCTCCTCCGGCCGGCCTTTGCACCGGCTTTGCAGGAATAATAATGCGGGGCACGCTGCCTGACCCCCCCGCTGCCTGATCTGCCTCGTACAGAAGCGTTTGTACGTGAGGCCCGACCTCACCGATATAGGGAATCTGTGCCGCCATAATACGCATGGGGTCACGGGGGTCCAGTTTGCTTACAGTACCTGACAGCAAATCATCCGGCTGACCCGCTGAATCTCTCCTTGCAGACAGCGACTGCCCAAGGCCGGGGATAACCTGGCCCAGTATCTGGCGAAAAATTATACTCCGGTCAGACAGAAGAAGCTGCAGTTCCTGCACTTTTGTAGGCCCTGCCAGGGCTGGTACGGCCGGATTTGAAGCAACACGGGAAATCATCACTGCCAGCAACAGCAGCAGTGGGATTGTAATAAAGAGCAGCTTCCTGGCCGACTTAAGGCGCTGGCGCCTTGATGTGCAGCGACGTCTAAATAAATTTCTTCCTGCGGGCATAGTGGTTCCTCCCCTGCTTAAGCTCGGCTAAAGCCCCTGTATATATTGGTATGCAGGGTAAGCCAAGATATAACTTGGAAACGCAATAAAAATTAAATTGCAATGCATAGAAAAAAAAAGGGGCTTGCGCCCCCTGACTATACTTTGGATTTTAATGAAGGTATTTCCCTGCTTCATCATTTTCTATTTCCGGATGGAATGCAGCATTGAGCCCACCTGATATAATACGGGCAATATCTTCAATCAGGGTGTCTATATCTTTGGGTGTGACCATCAGGTTGCCTCCGTAAGGCGACATAACTTCTTCCATTACAGCCCTTTTATCACCTTCTGCGATGCTTTTTACCACCGCTGAGACAGGCGAATCAGGAGAGGCCTCCCTGATAAATGCTTCAAGCAGGTGGTCAATCAAGTCATCTGCAATTGTAACGGCATCCACAACAGTGGGCACTCCAACTGCAATGACCGGGATACCAATAGTATCATGAGTTATCCCAAGTCTCTTATTTCCCACGCCTGAACCTGGATGAATTCCTGAATCCGCCATTTGAATAGTCGTGTGCAGGCGGTTTAAGCTGCGTGCAGCCAGTGCATCCACAGCAATGAGCAAATCCGGCTTGGTCTTTTCAACCAGACCCTGGATAATTTCACCTGTTTCAATGCCTGTAATACCGAGCACACCGGGGGATATGGCACTGACTGGGCGAAATCCTTCGCCTAATGTTTCAGGTTCCAGCTTTAAAATATGCCTGGTCACCAGGAGATCTTTAACAACACGCGGGCCAAGCGCGTCTGGAGTGACATTCCAGTTGCCAAGTCCAACTACAAGGATGGATGTCTCCTGTGAGAGTTCCACCATTTTCAGAAATTCTTTGGTAAGCTGCCGGGACACTTCATCCTGCAGGGCAGTATCTTTTTGGCGTAAACCCGGGACTTCCAGCGTAATATAGCGTCCCTGCTTCTTACCCATCCGTTTTTCGGCTTCTTCTGTCGTAATGTGTACCCTCGTAATATTGATCCCTCCCAGTGACTCGGTCTCTGCCGCTACACCGGGGATTTCTTCCTTTACTTCACCCATCAGCATTTCTCTTGCTTCAATGGCGAGATCAGTGCGTATATTACGGCGCAGCTTACCAAATTCTCTCACTGTAGTCCTCCTGTTTTAACGAAGTTCTGTGGGCACAAAGACGTCAATAATACCGATAACCAAAGCAGCCAGAGCTGCACCAAGGATAGTTACACTCATACCCGGCACCAGGAACTGTGCAGCATAAATCACCACAGCAGCCACGATGAAACCTACCACGCCCCGGTTATGCGGAGAAATTTTCTTGCCCATGACACTCTCCAGGATAAAACCAAGCAAAGCAATAACGATGGCTGCAGCCAGTGCTGCGCCAAAACCCAATGTGGCAAACCCGGGCAGTAAAAAGCTTACCAGCATCAGGACAATGGCAGATACGATGAAGCGAACAATTAGACCCAGCATTTTTACACCTCCCTTCATTTGTTTTAACAGTGTTAGGATAACCAAACGATTTTTCGCTATACATGCTGACCTTTTTGTTGCATTTTAAAGAAACACATGGTAAAATTGTTTGTGTTCATGCAGCAAGTCAAAGGAGGTGAGCGCATGCCCAACACAAAACAGGCACTGAAGCGTATGAGAGTAACCGCTAAAAGGACGGCTGGCAACCGTCACATCAAAAGCACAGTTAAAACTGCTGTACGTCAATTTAGCGATACGCTGGCGCAGGGTAACCTGGACAACGCCGCCGATAAATTAATTACTGCCACCAGGACTATTGACAAGGCAGCAAGCAAGGGAGTCGTGCACAAAAATGCCGCCGCCCGCAAAAAGTCACGCCTGACCAAACGCTTAAATAAGAGCTCGGCCGCAGCACAATAATAAGTAAAAAACATACCGCCGCCAAACCAACATTTAAAAGCAGCAACAGATAAACGAAAAGACACCTTAAAGCCGACACAGTAAAAAACTGTGTTCACTTTAAGGTGTCTTACTATCTACAGTGAACTTTTTTTATTCCCTTATTGTCTTTTTGGTTTAACCTTAGATAGTTTATCTTGCCTGGCATCGTCCGGGCAGCGTCCGCACTTACTGCACTGGGCGTGGCGCAGCGCATGGCAGCAGCGCGGACAGATCACCATAATCTTGTCGGTATGAAAACCGCAGTTTTCACAGTAACTTCCACTGCTCATTTATATTACCTCCCTGTCTTTTTAGAGCAGGCGCGCAAGGATGCCGCCGACAAGAAAAGCGACTACAAACGAACCGGCCCAGATATAGGTGCCGTCTTTCCATCCCCGTTCCTTGATTATAACCATGATAGAGGCAATACAGGGCACAAAAAGTGTGATTGTCACAAGCCCCACCAAAGTCTGAGCAGGCGAGAGGTCTAGGCCGTAAAGGCCGGCAGCGCCAAAGTCGCGGCGCATGATACCCATGATAAAAGCTGTGGTAGCTTCACTGGGCAGTTGCAGCCAGCTTACAGTAAGAGGCGAGATAACATCCTGCAGCCATGACATGGCGCCTGTATAATCCAATACAGTAATCAGCACAGCAGCCAGGGCGAACAGGGGAGCTGCCTCTTTGATAAAAGCAACTGATTTTGTGTAAGTTTTAGCAGCCACATTTTTTATGCGCGGCAGGCGCAGCGGCGGCAAATCGATCAGGAGATGGGTTGACTCACCTGGCAGCACGCTGTTTAGTACTTTACCAAGCAGGCCGAATACAAGCAGGATTGTAGCGGTATAAATTAAGAGGTAACGCATGCCAAGCGGGGCAATCAGGCCCACGATTACGCCAATTTGGGCTGAGCATGGAATAGTGATACCCAGCAGTACAGTGGCGATGATTCTTTCACGCTTGGAGCCAAGGAGGCGTGTTGTTATGGTAGCCATTGTTACACAGCCAAACCCCAGTATGACAGGAATTATGGCGCGGCCGTTGAGCCCAAGCCCTGTCATCGCCCTGTCCACCAAGGTGGCCAGGCGCGGCAGATAGCCTGAATCCTCCATCACAGATAATGCGAGATAAAAACCGATAACAAGCGGCAGGAGCAGTCCCAGCAGGTAGATGGGAGCCATGGTCAGCACTCCGAACTCTCCCGTCAGCAGTTCACCAAGAAAAGTCCCCTCGTGGAAAAAGCGGCCAATCAGGGATATAACCCATTCACCGTAATACTCCTGCATAATCAGTTCTTCCGTCATCTCCACCACTGTCTGCGCAATAAATACACCGATGAACCAGTACATGGCATAGAGAAAAAGAAGCAAAATGGGAAAGCCTGTCAGCGGTCGCGTCATCCACTGCCCCATCGTCTTATTCCATTTTTTTGCAAGGAGTGTGGTTGACACAACTTCAGCCAGAATCTTATTAGCCCGGCTGCGGCGGCGCAGGTATATTTCCTCACGCAAATTTCCCGCCGGCTGGTCGTGGCAGCGCGCTACTTCTTCGTCTCCCTCCAAAACCAGGAGCGCATCACCCCGCCCAAGTTGGCCGGCTACGAGAGCATTTAATTTTTCTTCCAGCTCAGGGTCTGCGTTACCCCGGCAGGCCCGGGGGATGGCTTCTTTGAGCTCATTGATGCCCTTCCTCTCTACCGCCACTGTGGGGATAACAGGCACACCCAGCAGACTGCTGAGTCTTTCCACATCAATAGTCATGCCTCTTCCCTGCACTTCATCCATCATATTCAAGGCAACAATCACAGGAATACCCATGTCAATTACCTGAAGAGTTAGAAAAAGGTCGCGCTCAATATGAGGTGCATCTACAATGTTTATTACAGTGTCCGCGTGCAGTATAATGTCACGCGCTACACGCTCCTCATCGTTAAAGGATGAGACACCATATACTCCCGGTGTATCAATTAAAACATCACCGCCGTACTGTGCCCTGTGAATCTCTACAGTGGTGCCGGGAAAATTTGAGACATCAACATAACGGCCTGTGAGTTCATTAAAAAAAACTGACTTGCCCACATTGGGGTTGCCAACCAGGACTATGCTCCGTTTACCGCTTGGTATTTCAATGGTTTCTGCGAGGTTATGGCAGTGGCGCTGCATTTCTTTTCCTCCGTTCCGGCCGGGGCCGCTCTTGATTGATAAAGATTCTCATCCAGCTGTGAAAAAAAGAGGCGTTGTTATTATGTAATAGCTGTTATGAAGCCTCCTTAACCGCAATCTTTCTGGCAAGACCCCGCCCGATGGCAAGTTCCTGATTCCCCTTGCTGATTATGACCGGACCTGCCGGCAGCTTCCCGGCACAGGTAACAACAGTACCTTCCCCCACACCAAAGCGTATTGCCTGTGCACGCACAAGTTCGTCGGGGATTCTGCAAATCTCCACTTTTTGACCTCTTTTTACCTGGTCAAGCATAATCATGACGGCGCCTCCTCAACTGATAATTATTATCACCCATATCCAAAAAGAAAGGGTGAGACTTGTTCTCATTTAAATGATATCCAACTACTCCCACTCTGTCAAGCACTTTTTTGGCCCAACGCCACAATTAAAGTCTCAAGTGCCAGTGACTGTTCGATGCGGCCTCGTTTGATATCAAGGTCGACCTGAAGCAGCAGATCCACCGCCCGGGAGAGGTCATCGCCGCTGGTTATTGACGCCTGGGAGGCAAGCTTCTCTGCAACAAAAGGATAGACGCCAAGCCTTACTGCCAATTCATCGAGAGCACAACCCCCCTGCAGCAGTTCAACACTCTCGCCAAGCATTCTAAACTGGCGGACCAGCATAGCCAAGATTCTAAGCGGCGGTTCACCGGCGCCAAGAAGGTCCTGCATCAGTGCCATCGCCCTGGAAGTGCGGCCGTTGATGACAGCATCTGTGAGGGCAAATATGTCTCCCTGCAGTGAACGGGCAGTGGCAGTAAGCACAGTGGGTTCGTCAAGCTCCCGCCGGCCACCCATATATGTAATCAGCTTATCCATTTCACTTGACAGACGGCGCAGGTCTCGCCCCACACGCTGCACAAAAGTTACGAGTACATCATGAGGCGCCGTTTTACCGTGCACGGCCATTCTTTCCCGCAGCCAACTATAAATCATAGCCGGCTTAAACTGATTAAAACGATAGACAGCACCTGAGGCCGCCAGTTCCTTACAGGCCTTTGTGGTCTTGGTAAACTCACTGGCATATATGATGAGGTGCGCGGAATCGGCAGGCTTGGAGTTTAGAGTCAAAAGCCGGGGAAATGACCCTTCTCCCTGGTATGATTTGGCAAAATAAGGAGCGGCGCGGACCACAACAAGCCTTGCACCGCCAAAGAGAGAAACAGTTTCCGCCATGTCAAGCACTTGCTCCAGCGAAAGGTCGCCTCCGTTTACCCTGTTAGTAGCAGAAGCTTCAGCGGGAAGTATACCGGCACAAATTTCTGATGCCATCTCATCCATCAAATAATCTTCACTGCCGGTAAAAACATAGACACTTCTCAGTTTGCCGTTTTTAATTTCTTTTTTTAGCCGAAAATAGTCCAGCTCCTGCTGATTCACTTTCATATTTCCTCCAGCCTTATATCTTGATCTAGGAGAAGCCAATAATAGCGCTTCGACATTATTACACTGTTTTCCTGCCTGTCCATTCCATAAAAGAGAAAAAAACGAATACAAGAAAAACCAGAAAAACCCAGGAAATAATTCCTGGGTCAACAGCTCCCAGCCTCTGTATTTTGATTGTTAGCCTGTACCATGGCAGTGGGGCCGGCCAGGGGGTCGTCCACCCAGACAGACTCGCCGTGATGAGGCTTAATAACGGGATCTTCCAGATAGCTTGGAGGTGTGCGGTTCACTTCACGGTATACATTCACCAGGTGTTTGCGAAAGAGTGCCTCAAAAGGCGCCGCCAGGTAGTAGGGCATGCTGTCCACCCACCAGGTGTAATCGCTTCCTTCGGCAATGAGCAGATTCTCCTTGGCGGCCAAAAAACGTCCCGGCGGAACACTGCCCCGGACATCCTCCAACATCTGCCGGGTATTCAGGAGCATCTGCCAAAGCCTGTTCTTACTGTCGCTGCCAATCCAGCGTGTAAGGCTGTGGTCCACCCAGGAACCTGTATGAAGTTCTGTCAGTTCCCTGGCCGGCGGGTATTCCTCCAGGAATTCAGATACTGTGACAGCCCTCAGCAGCGGGTCCTGTGCAATCCTGCGGTAAGTGCGGTGGAGAAATTCAGTCTTATCGCCATGATACCACTCCCAGGCGTTCTCACCGTCCATGGCAATAGTCACCAGGTGCGGGCCGTGACAATGAATTACAGACTCTCTGATCTTGTGGAAGCGGTGTATAAGGTCGTCAACTGCGTGATCCACAGGCATCTGGTGATAGACAAAACCGATGCGGTCTGAGAGATGGTGATCACGAAAGATCATGTTTATTTCACTGTTATTAACCAGCACGCGGTATGGCCGGTAGAGGTCATCTGCATTTAGGACATGTCCAAAGCCATCACGGTAGATTTCGCGGTGAAGCGATCGTGCCAGAATATCTTCATCAGCTATTGTCCATTTAAACCCCTGCTCGGCAAAAAATGATACAGTTTCGGGACTGACTGCCTGTTCCGGAGGCCAAATCCCGCGCGGCCAGTCATTAAAAAAGCGCCGATACTGGTTGATAGCCTTCACCGTCTGTTCTGCTGCATCCTCAGGGTATGAGAATGTTTCGGGAAGACGCAGGCCCGGGGAGGCGCGCAGGGCGCTGCGGGTATCTATCAGCAGGGGTATGATAGGGTGATAGTAAGGTGTCGTTATCAACTCTATCTGGCCATGTGAAGCCATTTCGCGGTGTATGGGGACAACCTGCCTGATTATTTCCCACTGCTTGAAGAGAACTAACTGTTTGTCTTCTTCGCTGAAATTCTCACCTTTTTGCTGGAGTCCGGCCAGTTGGGCGTCTTTGACCCGGTACTCCGGGTCAATCCAGGCCAGATTGAACCAGACCTGCAGGTCGAGAAAGTCCTGATCTGAAAACTTGTCCACGGCCGCATCAACCGACTGTGGTTCCCGGCACCGCCCCTGCATAGTGAGAAGTTTGCTGTAACGGGGCCAGCGGTCAATTACCCGTTCCCAGTGAATATCGAAATAATGCTGGAGCAGAAATCGCTTATCCTCACGGCCCAACTGGCTGACAGGTTTCATTACTTTAAGGTAGTAGTCGCGGGCATCGCCCAGGTAATCATCCAGCTGCTCAAGCAGCGAGGGTGTCAGATTGAAAGTCTGGCGCACAGTGGGGTAGTCTTTAAGGATTGCGGCCATCTGGTAGTAGTCTTTGGTTGCATGCAGCCTGACCCAGGGCATGATATATTCTTTTTTTGCCGTGTCCTGATAAAAAGGCTGGTGCTGGTTCCAGACAAAAGCCAGGTAAAGAGGCTTTGCCATTTAATTCATCTCCTTTGCCGGTTCTCCCACCCTTTGTGTTATGTTTACCCGCCACGGCCGGCCCGGTTCAAGCGAAACCTGCCAGAGGGGCATTATGGTTGAGCCCTGATAAATACGTTCCATGCCGTCCTCGGATTGGGAGACAGTCTCAAGGGGCAGCCGCCACAGGTCCGCCGGGCGGTCTAAGCCAAACTCAGTGCTTATTCCCTGCCATTCGTCCACCAGGCCGAACTCCCTCACAGCCCGAACTTCGCCCCGTGAATTGAGCAGCCTGTCGCTCATTTCAATGCCCGGTATTTTATAATAACGGTCCTTGGCGCTGCCAGCCAGAAAATTAATATTGAACTCGACGGCAAAAGTAGTGTCAAGCTGCGCCTCACCTGAATTAACAAGCATATACTCATAGTTTATTAACCCTGTTTGAGGTATATACTCCACTGTCTTTGTGATACTGACTGCGCAGGAGGCGCCGTTACTGTTTACTGTACCAAGTCTTGCCATAACTACCCTGGCCTTGTCAGAGGCGACTGCTTCTACTACATGGTATGGCCGGCCTACGAAGTCCCCCTCTTCCACTCTCTCGAAGTTGTAAGCAAAGTCATCGAGGGTAGCGCCGTCAGTGAAAAAATGGTCTACAAGTGAGGCACGGCGGTAGGTATCATAAATCAACAGGTTTTCAAGGCCTGCTTCTTTGACTTTTGTAATATGATGGATGGTCTTGATTTCAGTTGTGGCACACTGGCCTTCGGCCAGTTCAAAGATGTTGCAGTGGTATGGTTCGGGCCGGCGAGTTAATACATCCACCAGATTAAACCGGCGCGGCTTATAATCCAGCTCAATTAATGCGCCTCCCTGGGCCGGAGCAAAAATCAGCCCCAGTTTTTCACCTGAGACCATTATTTCTTCATCACCGTCAAAATCAAAATCTTTGCTTTCAAGCTCCACCCACTGGTTGCCGTGGTGACGCTCGCGGTCAATCAAATCCTCTGCTGCAATCAGGCGGCTGTAAAGAGCGGAACGTAAGAAATTAAGGTAGAGCCCGCCGAATACACCGTGCCAGTATGCACAGTTGCACTGGCCTGCCCAGACATAATCAAGCGCCTCCTGCTTTACCGCGCTCTCAGGCAGAGCAGATAATTTCTCCCGCACGTGAAGCATCTTTTTGTGTATCTGGTTGCTTTCAGGGTAGCGTACGAAGAAATTGCGCCAGAATCCTCCTGACCACTCCATCATTTCACGGTATGACGCAGCAGGCAGATAAGCTCTCCCAGCCGGCGTGAAGCGGTGCATAAAATGATCAAAAGTAGTTACATTTATCCAGCTGCTGTTTTCCCGCAGCAGCGAAAAGAAACGCCGCAACCAGCCTTCCCCGTAGACATGCTGAGCGGTGTCCGGCCACGAACCGAATTTTTCACCGTCGTCAGCCAGGACCACCACTCGCTCCCCGGCGGCAGTGGCTGCCTGCCTCAGATAATCGATAGTCTCATGGGGCTCGGCAAAAGGAATGAGGTAGCGCAATTTCTCACTGATGGGAAAAATGGCAAGGCGGGCCCCGCCTTCCTCGGTCACATAATAGTGCAAAGTATCTTCTTCGCTAAAACCCACATTATGAAAATGGGCGTCATCAAGGACGGTATATTTTATACCCGCTGCAGCCAGGGACAAAGCCAGGTGGGGTTCCCACACCCTTTCCGCCAGCCAGGCGCCCGTAGCCTCCACGCCGAAATTATCCCTTATAAAATCGTTCTGCTTCCTGATCTGCCCCACTTTATCTTCATCCGGAATCATCGCCAGGATGGGTTCATAAAAAGCCCCGCCCATCATTTCAACCTGGCCTTTATCAATCAGCGCGCGCAGACGTGCTAAAAACTCCGGCCGCCTTGACAGCAGCCAATTCAAAAGGATTCCGGAGTAATGAAGTGTAACCTTAATTTCCGGGAAGTTTTCCAGTTCACTTATAAAGGGCTCATAGGCAGAGGCAAAAGTGCGTTCAAAAACCTCCGGCAGGTTTCCCTCCGGCTGGTGGTTGTGCAAAGCCATAATAAAACTGATACTGTTAGTTTTTTGCCCGCTCAAAATTCAACCTCCACTAATTTTTCTTCACTTCAGGCGAAAGTTGCACTGTTTCCGGTGCAGCACAAGTACGCGGTTCGCGAGGTGAAAAAATGCAATAGTGCTATTTCGCTCCGCACAGAAAATTTTCGCTGTAATGCTATAATCTTGCAATACATGCACGGATAGCATGCCACAGGCAACTGTTTTTATACAAACGGTAAAAGTTTGGGAATCTATAAATAAGTAGTACTGTAATAGTCAATAATATAAGTTGTTCTTACTTTTTTTGCAGGAGGCCATTTATGCATAGACTGGATCGTCAGCAACTAAACGCAGGGTATACACTGCCCGCAACATACGGTGCAGATCGTATCGTAGTTTTACCGAGGGATCCATACTGGTTGTTTGCTTACTGGGAAGTCACGCCGGATTTGGCTGAAAGGTTTCATAATGAGTACGGCGGCGCCTGGACAGCGGGAGAAAATGTGCTTCGCATTTATGACAATGATGCCGGCAGCATTAAAGATATTGTCGTAAACCTGTCTGAAACGGGAAACTGGCATTTTAATGTAGAGAGCTCCGGCCACTCTTATCACGTGCAGTTAGGAAAAGTGTTGGCTGACGGCCGCTTTATCGCCATGCTTACATCTAATGCTGTCCGTACTCCCCGTGATTCTCTTTCCGCGGTTCTGGACCCGCGCTGGAAAATGTTTGCTTTCTGGCAAAACCGTTACTTCCGTTACATGGTAGTGGGCCTCTCCTCATACGAACTTTTCGACCATACAGAGCAACCGGAAAGCAAGGGGGTATACCGTGACTAAAGGATATCTGACCATAGTTTTACACGCACACCTGCCATATGTTAAACACCCTGAATATTCTTTTTCGCTGGAGGAGAAGTGGTTTTTTGAAGCGCTGACAGAGACCTACCTGCCGCTGCTGGCGGCATTGGAGAGGCTCAATAGAGATGGCGTGGATTACAGGCTTACAATGTCTCTCTCGCCAACACTAACAGCCATGTGGCAGGACGTCTACCTGCAGGAAAAA
Organism: Dethiobacter sp.; assembly: GCA_018335875.1. Lineage (GTDB taxonomy): Bacteria > Bacillota > Dethiobacteria > Dethiobacterales > Dethiobacteraceae > JAGXRN01. The sequence continues at coordinate 36,634 of JAGXRN010000028.1, read as the reverse complement.
TACCGCGGTTATCTGAATAGGCTGATGGAACTTGGCGAAAAAGAGGTAGCCCGCACATCAGGAGACCCTGAGTTCTCAGGCCTTGCCCAAATGTACCTGCAGCGCCTGCAGCAGTCTTATCATCGTTTTTTTAACTTTTACGGCGGTGATATAGTTAAGGCATTCCGCAACCTTGCCGCCACAGGCAAAGTAGAGTTGATAACCTGCGCCGGCACACACGGCTATCTGCCGCTCCTCTTAACCCAACCCGAAGCCGTTTATGCCCAGTTGTCCCTGGCGGTGGAGCAGCACACACGTTTGTTCGGCCAGGCTCCAAAAGGAATCTGGTTGCCTGAATGTGCTTATGAGCACGGCCTGGATTCCATGCTGGCCGATCTTGGTATTAACTATTTCTTCCTCGACAGCCACGGCCTGCTTTATGCCACGCCGAGGCCTGCTTTCGGAGTATCCAGCCCTATTATTACTCCAGCGGGCGTGGCTGCATTCGGGCGCGACCCGGAGTCAAGCAAGCAGGTATGGAGCAAAGCCGAAGGCTACCCGGGCGATTTTGATTACCGTGATTTCTACCGCGATATCGGCTTTGACCTGCCCTACGATTACATCGCACCATATATCCACCCAGACGGCATACGTATTCATACCGGCTTTAAATACTATCGCATTACAGGCAAAACAAACCATAAGGAACCCTACTGCCCTCAGAGGGCGCACCAGCGCCTGACTCAGCATGCAGGCAACTTTATGTTTAACAGAGAAAAGCAGATTGAATACCTGGCTGAGCAGATAGGACGGCCGCCAATAGTAGTGGCGCCTTATGATGCCGAGCTGTTCGGCCATTGGTGGTATGAAGGGCCCGACTGGCTGGAGGATCTTTTCCGCAAGATTGATAGTGACCAGAATGTTTTCCGCCCAATTACACCCAGCGAGTACCTCGCTTTGCCCCTGCCGCTGCAGGAAGCGGAGCCTAATCCTTCCAGCTGGGGAAACAAGGGCTACCATGAAGTCTGGCTCAACGAGAGCAACGATTGGCTCTACAGGCACCTGCACGAAGCAGCCAGCCGCATGACACGTGCTGCAGCAGATTTTCCCGCTGCCTCCGGCGTGCAAAAGGAAGCTTTAGACCAGCTGGCGCGCGAACTGCTGCTGGCCCAGGCCAGCGATTGGCCCTTTATCATGGCCAGCGGCACCATGGTCAGCTACGCCAACCAGCGCGCCACAGACCACCTTGTCCGCTTCCTCCGGCTGCACGAGCAGCTTTACAACCATACTGTCGATATTAACTGGTTGCGCATCCTGCAGGAAAAAGATAATATCTTCCCGGCACTGGACTACAGAATCTATGCACCACCTGACAGGACTGAAAAAGTGGCGGTTCCGATTGCAGGGGGAGTTTGACTTAAAAAAGAGCGTTCCCGTTATTTACGGGGACGCTCTTTTTTAAGTTGAATCAATTTTTCTCATCAAGGCATGTTTCGCATACCTCACAAGCAGCCATGCCGTGAGTGCACCGAATAGGAGGTGGTAGGCCAGCACGATAAAGAAGTCTGCCGGGCTTGCGTTGCGGGGGAGATATCCGGCCAGTGGGGAAATAAAGGCTATACTCAGAAACCAGACAGCGGCTCCAAACAACAGGCCTTTCCAGAGGGCATATTCCCTTCCGGTCAGGACCAGTATGTATACAGTAAACACACCAAGTAAGCCGCTTATAATCAAATGTGTGGCCCAACCGACTAACTGCCAGTATAGAGGGGCGGTTGCACCAAGCATTTCCCGCAGAAACATTCCGCCTCCGATTGAAACCAGACACATTCTGCAGATGCCCAGAGCATGAAGGATTTGAGAGATAGTCCCCACAACAATACCGGAAGCCAGCCCTGCCACTGAGCCCGCGGTTAACCTGTCCATCACTTTCCTCCTCAATTAAAGCTTTACATGTTTTACTATGTTTTCCTAAAAGCTTATGCTTTATTCGAAAAAGCGACTCTGCGAGCCGCTTTTTGCATCTATTTCTCCAGCTCCAGCTGGATTTTTTTAATCTTCTTCACGTATAGGTCTGTGAGTTCCTCGGCCATTTCAGCCGAATAGCCCTCCCCGTAGACCCGGTAGACCGGCCTCTCGGGGTCAGGCAGGACCAGCGCCCATCCTGCATCGTGTTTTATCTTTACTCCGTCTAAAAGCTCCACATCGCCCCCGCTTGTTTCTTCAATCAAGCGGCGCATCACAGCGCCTTTGGCGCCCCAGGAACAATCCACATCCTGCTTGTGAAGGTGAAAATTAGGGATGTCTTGCAAAAGGGTTGAGAGGCGGGTGTCATTTGCAACCAGGTACTCCATGATTTTAACAAGCGAAGCAATGGCGTCAAAAGAAAAAATAAACTGGTCCAGCTTTCCTTTCTGCAGCCCCTCCGCGGCCAGTGCCTCCATCAGGAAACGGGGCGCAGTCCTGGTCCGCAGCACCTGCCCTTGGTGCAGCCCTGCCAGTTTTTCTATTACATCCGGGGCTGTGACAGGTACCGCTACAGTGCAGCCCGCACTTGTTTTAAAAACCAAAAGTGAGGTAAGGGCCAGGAACAGGTCATCAGCCACTGCGCGCCCCTGCTCGTCAAACAGCACAAGTTTTTCGGCGTTGGGGTCCATTACAATGCCGAGGTCGGCGTTAAAGCCGCGTACCCTGGCAGCAACCTCATCAAAATGCAAGCTTAATTTATCAAGTGTAAGGGGTTCCCCTGTGGCAGGGGCAGTCATTGTATAGACCTCGCAATTCAACCGCTGCAGAAGGGGGACAAGAAGTGTATAAAGCCACGGTGTGGGATAAGCAAGCAGCACTTTTGTCCTCACATCGCGAAACACTGCCATCTCAACTGAGCCAAGCAGGTTTTCCAGGTATTTTTCAGAGTAGTTGCCAAGCTTAACTGTTTCTCCCACGTCAATACCCTTAATGCGCTTAAAATCTTCACGGTAAAAGGTCTGCTCTATTTTTCGCTCCCAGCCTTTGGCAAGGTCAAGGCCGCCGGCGTCAAAAAATTTTATTTTTGTATTGGTGTCGGCCTCCCTGGAAAGCTGGATATGTATACCGCCCCTGACATCAAGCTGTTTAACCGCCTGCCTGGTGATCGGAGTGACAGTGACACCAAGGTCATACACCTTGATTCCCGCTGAAAGCAGGCCTGCCATGGCGGCGTCTTTGAGCATGCGGGAGGCTTTCCAGTCGTCGCTGCTGACAACAATCTGACTGCCTTCGGCAAAGAGTGAACCGTAAGCCACACCAAGCTTGGCTACAAGCTCCGGTGTTACCTCAAGATTAACAGTGCCGCTGATACCGTCATAGCCAAACAGGCTGCGCACAGGTTTGGCGCCCCAAATCAGGCTCTCTGTAACAAGGCTTCCGCTTTCCACGCGTTTATGCGGCCAAATTTTGATGTTGGGCCTGATTGTGCAGTTTTGCTCAATAATTGTATCGTCCCCCACCACTGACCCTTCGAATAAAGATGAGCCCTGCTGGACCTGAACCCGGTTGCAAAGTACTGCACCGCGCACCTCGGCTCTCTGGCCGATGAAGGCGCTGCGCCAGACCAGGCCGCGCTTAAGCGACGCATAGGCGTCCACCTGTGAATTGGGGCCGATGACTGTATGGTCCTCAATCCTGGCGGCGCTGCCTATTCTAGACCCGCTCCCTATCAGGACAGGGCCGTTAATAACCGCATCCCGGGCAACAACCACATTTTCACCCATATAAACGCCGGGTGAAACCTCCCTCTCCATAAACTGCACCCTGACTCTGCCCTGGAGAATATCAAGATGGGCCTGCTGATACTGATGCAGGTTGCCGATATCACACCAGTAGCCATCTGCGATATAGCCAAAAAGAGAGTGCCCTTTTTTCATCAAAAGCGGAAAAAGGTCCCTGGCAAAGTCAAACATTACACCTGCTTCAAAAAACCTCAGTACTTCAGGTTCCAGTATGTAAATACCGGTGTTCACTGTATCGCTGAAGACTTCCCCCCAACCCGGCTTTTCCAGGAACCGTATGATGCGCCCGTCTTTTTCCGTAATCACCACACCATATTCCAGAGGTTCCGGCACCCGGGTCAGCACCAGTGTAGCTATGGAGCGTTTGGCGCGATGATAATCAATGGCTCTCTGTAAATTAAAATCAGTGAGAGCATCACCGCTGATGACGAGAAAAGTTTCATCGAGAAAATCACCGGCGTTTTTAACACTGCCTGCCGTCCCCAGAGGAGAGTCTTCAACAAAATAACTTATATTAACACCAAACTCACGGCCGTCACCAAAATACTTTTTAATCTGCTCAGGGCGATACTGCAGTGTTACACCTATCTCAGTCAGGTTATAATTCTTCAACAGAGCCACAATATGTTCCATCATCGGCCTGTTCATAATCGGCACCATTGGCTTGGGCCGGTCACAGGTCAGCGGCCGCAGGCGGGAACCTTCCCCACCGGCCATAATGATGACTTTCACCCATCCTCACCTCTTGATCATTTTTAAGCCATACATTTACACTACAGAAAGAGGTTGCTTCTGGCTTCAATATTGCTATATCTTTCGCTGTTGTGCTAGTGCGGCCTGAGAGTCCCATCAAACAAGGCTTCCCGCTGCGCGTGCCGGTAGATTTCAGTCTCTGCTTCCTGTTTGCGCGTCCAGTTACTCTGTTTATAGTCTGCGAGCACATCATGATAGATGTTCATCGTCTGCCTGGCAATTTCCTGCCAGGAAAAATGAGTATTTACCTTTTGATAAGCATTGGCGGACAGGCGGCCGGCAAAATTTGTGTCACTCAGGAGGGCAACCACCTGGTCTGCCAGGGAAGTGGCATTTCCGGCGTAGCACTTTAGCCCGTCCACCCCGTGGTCAACGATTTCAGACAGGCCGCCGGTGTCCGCCACAACCACAGGCACCCTGGCTGCCATGGCCTCAAGTGCAACTATGCCAAAGGGTTCGTAAAGGCTGGGGAAAACAGCCACCGATGAAACGTTGTAAAGAGAATTTCTTGTCACGTCGTCGATATAGCCGGTGAAATGTACACGCTGTTCAATCCCCAGATGGCGGGCGTGATTGCGCAGGTGTTCTAAGGCCGGACCCTTACCTGCGATAATAAATTTGGTTGCAGGTACACTTGCTAAAATTCTCGGCACGGCGTCAAGCAGGACATGGACGCCTTTTTCCTGAACAAGACGGCCGACAAAGAAAACAATTTTTTCTTTTGGCCCCACGTAGCGCGCCCTCATGCCGGGGTCATTTCTGCCGGCACGAAACTGCCTGGGGTCAACGCCGTTTGGTACCATACTGATCTTATCAGTGGGAAGCTGGAAGACTCTCTGCAATTCATGCCGCATATAGCGGCTGCAGCAGATAACATTCCAGGCCTCATAGGTAAGCCACCACTCCACATCGCTGATATACCGCTGTTCATCATTATGAAGGCCGCGATTGCGGCCGTATTCAGTGGCATGGATGGTAGCCACCAGCGGGATCCGTTCAGAGTGTTTGATAGCACGTGCGGCAAACGCCACCAGCCAGTCATGGGCGTGAATCAAGTCGTATGTTTCGCCTCGCCGCAGCAGTTCCATCACCTTTTCCAGCATGGCCGTGTTAAGTTGCAGGATGCCGGAAATGAAATCGCGCGGCACCAGGTAATAAGGTTTGACACGGTAAATATCCACACCATGCATGGTCTCAAACTCACGGCCGCCGTTTTCGGAAGTTGTTATAACAGCTACTTCCACACCGTTGTCAGCAAGCGCCACAGTCAGATCATGGACATGCCTCGCCAGGCCTCCCACTATTCGCGGGGGGAATTCCCAGGAAAGCACCAATACTCGCAAATTCAAATCACCACCTGAATTGGAATTAGATTTCCTTATTATAACCAACTCAGGTGTATTTATGAAGCGCCCAAGAAAAACATTTGCACTTCTATTTTGTTTTTGCCAAACCTGTAAAAGTATGTACATCCCAGCCGGCGCCGTCACTGTAAAAAGTAACCGCGCCATGCGTGTCAGTCCTGTAAATACAGGGGACATAGAGCGAAAGCAGGTTGAGGGTTTCTGCATGGGGATGGCCGAAAGTATTGTATCCCACGGGTATGACGGCGGCCTGCGGTCTAACTGCTTCCAGGAAAGCATCAAAAAGAGCATGCCGGCTGCCGTGATGGGGCACCTGCAAAACTGTGCTGTCCAGGTCAGCATTTCCATCAACAAGCAGTATCAGCGCCTCCCGTTCCGCATCCCCGGTGATAAGCAGCCTGAAACTCCCATACTCAAGCAGCATCACCAGAGAATTATTATTTGTATCACCTGATGTGCCGCTTATTTTTTTCACCGGGGGGGAAAGCACTCTCACAGAAGTGGCAGCGTCAAGAATAATCCTGTCGCCGGCGGACAGTGTGGCTTCCTCTACACCGCGTGCCTGCAGCAGCTCCATCAGCCCGGCAAAAGAAAGAGAGTCTTCCCTTTCCCCGCTGCCGACGAAACACTTAATATCAAAGTTTTTTACCACAGCAGCCATGCCGCCGTAATGATCGGCGTGCGGATGTGTCAGCACAAGCATGTCCAGGCTTTTTACCCTTCTTTGCCTCAAGAATGGAACTACGATCCTCTCGCCGGGGTCAAAACCGCTTCCCCTGCCTCCACCTGCATCAACCAGCATAGTCCTGCCTTGTTCAGTGCGGATAAAGACCGACAGTCCCTGTCCCACATCAATAAATGAGACCTCAAGCATCCCCGGCGCACGCGCGCCGGCAATGTTCCCCCATAAAACCATGTTAACCAGCAACAGTACGGCCAGCAGTCGTCTTCCGCGTGTCCAGTGCAGCCTCGTACCCGCTGCCAGGAGCGCGAGTCCCAAGGTATAAACCAGCCAGACTGCAGGCGGGAGGTGCACCCGCAGTGCGGCCAGAGGGAAATCAGCCAGCAGCCGGGGCAGTTTTTCTAGCACATGTAGAACCGGCAGCACCGCCAGGTAAAATGGCGCTGCCAGGGGCAGATAGGCAAGCCCGGCCATCATTCCTGCAAGTCCCAGCATCATAACCAGACCAACCAGCGGGACAAAGACAAGGTTGACGGGGACAGCAAGCAGAGGGATAAAACTAAAATGCATTGCCTGCAACGGTAAAACTGCAAGCTGAGCCGATACTGTTGTTGCCAAAAGCATTACAGCGCTTTTTGGCACGCGGGAGAAGATTTTCTGCAAGCCTGGCGCCAGCACCAGGATACCAAGCGTGGCCAGAAATGATAGTTGAAAAGACAGGCTAAACAGCCACAGCGGCCGTATTATCAATAGTATTAGCGCCGCAGCCGAGAGTCCCTGCAGCATATCCGCCTCGCGCCCGTACTGGCGCGCAATCAGGCCCATTCCAAGCATGAGGGCGGCCCGCCATACCGATGGCCTGCCGCCCGTTAAAATGACATAGGCAAGCACTATCAGGCAGCCAGGCAAAATCCCTGTCCGGGAAGTTAGCCGCAGCCTCTTGATTAAGAGGAGGGCGAAAGCGACAACAAAACCGACGTGCAGGCCTGAGGCAGCCAGCAGGTGAGCTATACCGAGGACGTGATAGGCCTCGGCAGTCCCCTGCTCCAGGTATTTACGCGTCCCAAGCAGCAGTCCGGCAGCCAGGCCCGCCTCCGCAGCCGGCAGGTGATGGTTGAGCACGCTGATGACCCTGCCGCGCAGGTTTTCTGCCAGAGCTGCGGCGAAATGGCCGCCTCTGCCCGCCAGTTGTTCTACGCTTCTTCCGCTTACCGACAGCACAGCCCCCACACCGGCCGCTTCCAGGTATGAGGCATAATCAAAACCGCCGGGGTTGCGCTTTGCGGCCGGCGCCAAAAGCTGCCCGCCAAGTCTCAGCCGCTGTCCATAATAAGGGGTGAACCCTGCGGGCGGAAGAAAAATTTTCACCCTGACCAGAGCGTTTGCTAAAGCGGGTGCGCCTTCTTTTTCCGCTATTTCTTCCACCCTAAATATGAAGGCGCAGGATTCATCCGCCACATCTTCTACAAGATTGACATGGCCTGTGATGAAAACCTCGCGCCCCAGATAATCGGTGAGCGAAGAATGTATTTCTTCCCTGGCCAGGCTCGCATTAAGCATGCCCAGGCTTAAAAAAGCTGCCGCCAGCAGAATTGTAACCGCCGCCTGGCGGCGCAGAAAAAATGCTCCGCCACTGATCATAAATAGCAATACAGTAATTCCGGCGAGCAGGCCAAACGGCGGGGACAGCAACCCTGCCAGCACAATCCCGCCCATGAAAGCGGCACAAAGGAGAGGCAGCACATCAAACCTCCTGAAAATTTATGCCTGCGGAGCCCGCGGGCCGCCGCCACGGCGCCTGAAAATCAATACTACAGGAAGCAGAAGCACAAAGATAAGGACCAGGTACGGCAGCAGCCTAAAGCCCAGCACGATAAAATTACCGACACCGGTCAGCATAGAATTCACAGAATTTATCAAGCCGGACATTCCGCGCTGCCAGACACCTTTTAATCCTGAGCCGGTAATCACCGGGCTTGCTGTAGCTGTCTCACGCAGGTAAATATGGACAGTGGAGTATTCCACCCTGTCGCGCAGGTAGCGAAACTCTGCAGTAAAGGACTCCAACTGGCCGCGAATACGCGACAGTTCCTGTTCTACACGCAGAATGTCTTCCACTGTATCCGCCCTGTCAAGTACATCCAGCAGGCGTTCTTCCTGACGCTCCAGGTTGCGGATACGTGCCTCAAGGTCTATATACTGCATTGTCACATCGTGAATATATTTTCGTCCTGAAGTAAACTTGCCGACTTTTTCAACCTCGTCAAGGAAAGAATCAAAACTGGCTGCAGGCACACGCAGCGTCAGGCTGGCAGAGCGGAATTCACCCTTCCTCCCGCTCTGATGCGAGTCGGCCACAATACCTCCCGCTGCCCGCAGGGCAGTCTGCAGTTCTGCAAGTGCTTTATCCATGTCCTCAACATCATATGAACGCTCAGCATTCTGGATAATGCGCTGCTGCGCGGCCCCTCCCGCACTGCTGTCCTTTGAGGGCGGCGCATACGGACCCTGCTCACCATATTCAGGCCCGGCCCGGTCATAGGACGGCCCACTAGGCGGCATTGAAGGTGCAGGAGCAGCAGTATTACCACTTGACTTAGAGCCACAGCCGGCCGGCAATACAAGGAGTACAGCCAACAGCAGCAATATTGTCTTTTTCTTTAGCATTGTTTTCTCTCCCCTCTTTTTACCTGTTAAGACGGTCTTTAGCTGTAAAAAGTTCCCTGTTAAGGCCGGCAGTTAATTGCCATCAGAGTGTTCACAGCGCAGGAAGACAACATAACCGCCTGTCCTCGCAGAGGGTGCCCCGTCTTGCTCTGTCTTGTTTTTTATTTTTTTTCTAAGGCGCCACGGGCCAGTTTATCGCAGCGAATGTTTAATTCATCATCAGCATGGCCGCGTACCTTTACCCACTCCACACGGTGAGCGCCGGCTGCCTCCAGCAGCTGCTCCCAGAGATCCCTGTTTTCCACCGGTTCTTTGCGGCTGTTTTGCCAGCCGTTTCTCTGCCACTTGTCCAGCCAGCCCTGGTTAAAAGCATTAACAAGATAAGCGCTGTCGCTGTGCAGAAGCACATGGCAGGGTTCCTTTAAAATTTCAAGCGCTGCCAGGGCAGCCTTCATCTCCATGCGCTGATTGGTGGTATAGGCCTCACTGCCGCATATTTCCTTTTCATGCCCTCCATACCTTAAAACAGCGGCATAGCCGCCGGGGCCGGGGTTGCCTGAGCAGGCGCCGTCAGTATAAATCAATACTTCTTTCATTTGGTTTACCTCCGAAACAGCAGTTGCCTGCTTATTTACCCGCCTGACCATACCATTATTCAGCACCAAGCTGCTCAAGGCGGATGAGGATGCTACCCAGTTCCTGCTGCAGCCTGCCGTATTCAGCCCAGTCCCCGCGCCTCACTGCCTCTTCGGACAGAATAAAGGCCTGGGAGGCACGGCGAATCAGCTCATGCAGTTCTCCTTCCACAGGCTCGCCGGGTATAACGGGCTCGCCTGTGACAGGCGGTTCAGGTGTGCCGGGCACCTGGCCGAACGTCAGGCCAAAAACAGCAGCCAGCGCTTCATCAAGCGTCCTTTCCATCACCACCCTTTCACCGTAGGCCACAATTACCCTTGCCAGTTCCGGAAACTGGCTCTGGTCAGAGCGCAGGTAGAGCGGTTCCACGTAGAGGACGGAACCCCTGATGGGAAGCACAAGCAGATTGCCCCTGATTACACTGGAGCCCCGCTGGTTCCAAAGGGACAGCTGCTCGGAGATGCGTGGATCCTGGTCGATGCGCGCCTCGATTTGTGCCGGGCCGTAAAGGAGTTCGCCCTTTGGAAACTGGTAAACAATAAGCTCGCCGTAATTATCGCCGTCTGAGCGTCCCGCCAGCCAGGCCACCATATTGTCACGGTTATAGGGCGTATAGGGAAGCATCAGCACAAACTCTGGAGCTGTCCCGTCAGGCAGGCGGATAATGGTATAGTAAGGCTCCATGGTCTGTGCGCTGCCCTGGTATATTTCTTTGGGCCAATCCCAGCGGTCCTCGCGGTTGTAGAAAACCTGTGTGTTTTGCATCTGGTATGTGGCGTAAACCCTGGACTGTATCTTAAACATCTGCTCAGGATAGCGGATATGCTTGCGCAGGCCTTCCGGCATCTGTGCAATTGGTGTAAAGAGCCCGGGGAAGATCCTGTCATAAGCCTGGATAAGAATATCGTCAGGGTCTGAAATATAGTATTTTACTGTGCCATCATAGGCGTCGACAACTACTTTGACGGAGTTGCGGATATAGTTAATCCGCTGGTATGGTTCGGAATAAGGAAAGCGGTCGGTTGTGGTATAAGCATCAATCAGCCAAAACAGCCTGCCGTTATTTATCACCAGGTAGGGGTCGCCGTCATACTGCAGGAAAGGCGCGACCTTCTGTGTCCGCTCCCTGATATTGCGGTAGAAGTGGACCCTGCTCCCCGCCTGCAGTTCTGAGGAGATAAGGAGGCGGTAGTCGGAGAAACGAAGGGAAAAAAGCAACTGGCGCAGTATACCGCCAAGAGGGATACCGCCCTCCCCATCGTAGCGGGTAAAAGCATTTTGCTCGCCCTGCGGGTAGTCAAACTCATCGGTGAGAGCGCCTGTAAAAATATAGTTATTGGTCAGTTCACCGTAATAAATCTGCGGCACATCCACCCTGATGTCAGCCGGGCCCGCAACAGGAAAGTCCCGCAGCAGCAAGTTGGGCTGCCCCTGCCCGCTCACTTCATTTACAGGGCTGGCAACCACACCGTAGCCGTGGGTGTAAATAAGACGCTCGTTGATCCAGCTGCGGGCCGGCAGTGCATCAACATTCATTTCCCTGGCAGACAGCATAATCTGGCGGTACTGCCCGTCAATCATGTAGCGGTCGGTATCAACATCAAAAAAACGATAGTACGGCCGCAAGCCCTGCAGCTGGCCGAAAGTGTCCCGCAGCGGCCGCCAGTCCCAAAGGCGGATATTGTTGATTGTGCCCTCATTGGCCAGCAGTTCCCCGTAACCCAGGGCGCCTGTGAGTGGAAATTCACGCCGCTGTATGTCGTTAAGGCCATAGGCGATGCGCGTGAACTGAATATTGTGTCTGAGAAATTCCTCTTCCCTGGCAAACTCGTTGGGTTCAACCTGGAACTTCTGCACAAAGCCGGGCCAGACACCGCCCAGCAAAACAGAGGCCGCAACCAGCAATACTACGCTGCCGGCGATAAGACGAGGGCTGCGCAGGCGTGCGTTGACCAGAAGTGCGGCCGCGGCAAGTATCGCCAAAACCGCCAGCACGCGGTAGGCCGGCAGTTGGGCGGCAACATCAGCATAGCCGGCGCCAAAAGCTGCACCGCGCGGAGAAAAAACCAGCCCCAGCGCCTGCAGGTGGTAGCCGAATGCCCGTGTTAAAAATGTCAGCGCCAAAAGCAGTGAAAGATGCACCTGGCCGCGGCGGGCAAATATGCCGCGCAGACCAAGCTGCTGCGGAGGGTTGATAAAAAGATAAATGGCGCCGCATAACATGATTGACACCACAAGCACTGCCATCAGGTACTGGTAAAGCAGGTCAAAAAAAGGCAGGCGGAAAATATAAAATCCCACATCCCTGTTGAAAATGGGATCAACCAGTCCGGCCTCGCCCCCGGCAAAGAAGAAACGGATACGCATCCATTCAGCGCCGAGGTGGGAGGTTAAAATAACGGGAATAAGAAGGGAAGCCAGAAGGAAAACGCGGTTTAGGCGCCTTTTTGTCAGCATGTTGCCGCCTGGAGAGTTCATCAGCACCTGGCGCAGCACCAGGTTTGGCATATCGAGCACCGCCCGCTGAGTGAGGTAAAGATTAACATAAAGAAAAACGGCGAAAAAAAGCCAGGCAGCAAGCCTCACCGCCCAAAAAGAGCCGAGTATGGTGGTAAAAACACCGGCAAACCCAAGTTGGTTAAACCATACCCAATCAAGATAAAGCCGGGAGCTGAAGTTAAGCAAAATGAAAAAGAGAACTACCAGTCCCGGAACAAGCCATTTCATCAAACGCATATAATCACCCCTTACTTACTTAATTCTTGACTCAGGCAAAAATTCCTCTGTTTGTCTGTAAGTTTGCCCGGCCGATATATATTGCCAATTCAGTATAATTATTACCTTAATTGCAGATAGTTTATATGATTGCTAATTTAAGGGGATGACACCATGAATAACGCTTTTTTCGCCCTGGCGAAGAAAATAAAAAAGAAAATAAAGCGCCGCACTGAAGAAAGCCGGCCTAAAAAGGAAAAAACGAAGTCTGAATTAGCCGTCTCGGATGAACTCAAGCAGCGGCTGCAGGCAGTTAAAGATTTGCTCGGAGAGAGCAAGGACATAGTCATACGTGAGTTTAAAAGCGGAAACGACATGGTAAAGCTGGCGATTCTTTTTATAGACGGCATGTCCGACAAGGCTACAATCAGTGAAACTATTATCCGCCCCATCCAGTCCGGAAATTTAAGCATTAAGTTCAACAAGGATTTAAGCGCGGGAAACGCGCTGGCAGCCATTGAAAAACACCTCTCAGAATTCGCCGAGACATCAACTGTGCCTGACCTTTCGCAGGCCGTGAGGCAGATGCTGGGCGGAGATTCAATCCTTTTGATTGACGGGGAAAAAGAAATCCTTGTCTTTGGCACGCGCAGCTGGCAGTCACGCGCTGTGGAAGAGCCGGCAACAGAATCGGTGGTGCGCGGCCCGCGTGAAGGCTTCACTGAAACAATGCGCGTCAACACTTCGCTCTTGCGCCGTCGTATCCGCCACGAGGGGCTGCGCTTTGAATCGATGAAAGCCGGCCGCCGCACCTGGACTGAAATAGTCCTTGTCTATATCGACGACATCGTCAACCGCCGCGTATTGGAGGAAGTGCGGCGGCGAATCGCCGCCATCGACACCGACAGCATCCTGGAATCAGGCTACATCGAAGAATTTATCGAAGACTCGCCCTGGTCTGTTTTCCCCCAGATAGAGCACACAGAACGTGTGGATAAAGCCGCCGCCGCCATCCTCGAGGGACGCGTGCTCATTTTAACGGACAACACACCGTTTACATTGATTATTCCCACCTCTTTTTTCCAGTTCATCCAGGCTGCCGAAGATTTTTATGAGCGACCGGCCATTGGCGCCACACTGCTCCGCCTGCTCCGTATCGCTGTGCTGCAGATAGCGCTCATGCTGCCGGCAATTTATGTGGCAGTAACCACCTTTCACCACGAAATGCTGCCCACATCCCTGCTCCTCAGTATCGCCGCCGCCAGGGAGGGCATCCCTTTTCCCGCGGTGGCTGAAGCGCTGCTGATGGAAGCTACTTTTGAGGTGCTGCGGGAGGCGGGTATACGCCTGCCAAGACCCGTGGGCCAGGCCATCAGCATCGTGGGCGGCCTGGTGGTGGGCGATGCCGCCATCCGCGCCGGGCTTGTTTCACCGGCCATGGTGATAGTGGTAGCCACCACCGCCATTTCTTCTTTTGCCATCCCTGCTTTCAATGCTTCCATTTCACTGCGGCTTTTGCGCTTTCCTCTACTTATCCTGGCTGGGGTAATGGGCCTTTATGGCCTGATATTCGGGCTTTTGCTCATCCTCATCCACCTGTCAAGCCTGCAATCCTTCGGCATCCCCTATCTTGCGCCGCTTGTCCACGGCACAGCTGACGACGCCATCCAGACCTTTGCCCGCATACCGTGGTGGATGTCGTTTAAACGCCCGCGAATGCTGAATACCCGGGACAGGGTGCGCCAAAAGTCAAGCGCGGGGTTCCGCCCGGCGCCCCCTGACGAGCGCGAATTATTCCATGAGGAGGTGAAAAAAAATGCTGGAAAAAGGTAAGATCTCCCCGCGCCAGGCAGGAGAACTCATGTTTATCACCATCATGGCCACAGTAATCCTTTTTGTCCCTGCCATCACGTCGGAACTGGCCGGGCACGACGCCTGGATTGCATCCCCGGCAGGCTCCCTTTTCGGCCTTGTTACTGTGCTGTTAGTTTTTATCCTTGGCATCAGGTACCCCGGCAGGACCATCTTCCAATACAGCGAGGACATCCTGGGCAGGTTTTTAGGTAAACTTGTCGCGCTCTCCTTTGTCTGGTTCTTCCTGCATCTGGCAGCCACGGTGGTGCGCCAGTTTGGCGACTTTCTCACCACATCTTTTTTGCCTGAGACGCCGCTGTCTGTCTTTAACTTCACCCTTATCTTTCTCGCTGCCATTGCAGTCCTGTCCGGCCTTGAGGTGATTGCCCGCATGAATGAATTTATTATACTGCTGGTGGTAAGTTCCCTGCTGGCAATTTTTTCTCTCTCAATTTCCATCTGGGAGATTGAAAACCTTTTTCCTGTTTTTGCCAGCGGTATTATTCCCATTGCCAGGGGAGCCATCGTCCCCGCGGCCTGGCACGGCGAGATAGTCGCCCTGGCAGTAATTATGCCCTTTCTCACCCGACCGCGCGGCGCCCTTGTCAGCGGCGCCGCCGCCGTGCTCGGTTCGACCGCACTATTGACGACTGCCCTCATCGCCGTCCAATCCGTCTTTGGCCCGGACTTTACCGCATCCATGCACTTTCCCATCCACCTCTTTGTGCGCTCCATCAATATCGGCCGTATCCTCACGCGCTTTGAAGTGGTAATTATGATCATCTGGGTGGCCGGTGTATTTATCAAGACTTCTGTGTTTTATTACTGTGCTGCACTGGGCATTGCGCAGGTATTCGGCCTCAGTGAGTACAGGCCTGTAGTGCTGTCGCTGGGTCTGATTATAGCTGTCTTTTCCATCACCCTTTACAGCGATGTGGCAGAACTTGCCCACTTCCTAAGGGACGCCTGGCCTGTCTACAGCATCAGCATGTATTCCCTGGGCCTGCCGCTTCTTTTGCTGTCAGTAAGCCTGGTACGGGGAAAGCTGTCAGGAGAAGCGCAGGGAAAGGACAAGCAGGATGGGTAGCCGCCGCCTGCCCATTTGTCTGCTTTTGCTGCTCCCACTTTTCTTTTTGCCCGGTTGCTGGAGCCAGGTGGAAATAGACGACCTCGCCATTGTCAGGGCCATCGCCATAGACTACCTGCCTGACCGCAGAGCGCCCTTTCTTGTCACAATGGATGTTATCCGTCCCGGCGACATCGCCGGCGGTGGTGACGCCGGCGGAGGTGGAGGCGGTGGAGGCAGTCCCACACGCCTCTTTACAGGCAACGGCGCCACCATAGATCTTGCTATTCAGCAGGCGAGTTTTAACATTTCACGGCGCATCTTCCTCTCACACAACGAGTTGGTGCTTGTGAGCGAGGACATGGCAAAGCACGGCCTGCACAGCGTCATGGACTTTATCATGCGCGACAATCAGATGCGCCTGACCAACTTTGTGCTTGTGGCGCCGGGGATGGCACACGACATTCTGGCTGCACCGGAGCGGCTGGAAACAGGCATCGCCGACGAAATCCTCGGCCTGCTGGCACAGGCAAGGACGTCTTCCGAGGCCGATCCCCAGGAAGCCTACAGGATGCAGCGGCAGATGAGCACGCCGGGGCAGGACACACACGCCCCGGTGCTTCGCATCAGCCCGCACCTGACTGAAGTTATTCCCGAATTCCGGGAAGAAATGATGGAGCAAGGGCAGGACGAAGGAAGTCAGGAGTCACAGGGACAGGGTGCAGGCGGAGCCGAAGAGCAAGTGGTACCGCAAAAAGAGCTGACACTGGCCGGCGCGGCCGTCTTCTGTGGCGACGTGCTGAGAGGTTTCCTTGACCCCATCGAAACGCGCGGTTTTCTCTTGCTGAAAAACGGCGTAAAGCTGGCTGCCATTGTCGTCCCGGACCCTCTTAATCCTGAAAAAAAAGTTGTCCTCACTGTTTCCCGCGCCCAGGCCACAATCACACCGGTGCTTAGTGGCGGAAAGGTGTCATTCAGCATCGAAGTGGTGGCAGAAGGCGACCTGGCCAGCCAGAGAAGTGAAAGCGACTTGTCCGCACCGGAGATGTTAAAAAAGCTGGGGAGCGCCAAGGCGGCTGCCATAAAAATTGAAATTGAAAAAGCGCTGCAAAAACTGCAGGAACTGGAATCAGACATTGTCGGCTTTGGCGCCATACTAAACCGCAGTCACCCGCAGGTCTTCAGAGAGATTGGTGAGAACTGGCCGCAGGTTTTCACTCAGCTTGAGTTTGACATCCACGTTACCGCCCATATCCGCCGCACCGGGCAGCTTTCCCGTCCGGCCCCCATTAACCGCTGACATTACCCAAGGAGTGATTTGCATTGTTTATCATACTTTTAGTGACGGTCCTGCTGGCTGTACTTTCCTTCGATGCGCCGCGTTTGGTAAAAGAAGGAATGTGGAGGGAGGCGGCAGTACTTCTCCTCATCTGGTCCGCCGGCTCGTTTATGGCCGTGGCTGCTGTGACCGGGTTGGAACTGCCCAACCCCAACGACCTCATAAACGCAATCTTCGATATCTTGTAGTCAATACAGGGTGATAAATTCCCTCAGGCTCTCAAGAGTCTTAGGCCCGATGCCGGTGACCCCGGTCAAGTCTTCCAGGCTCCTGAAAAGACCGTTCCTGTTGCGGTATTCCACGATAGCCGCCGCCCGTACCGGCCCGATGCCTGGCAGCTTTTCCAGCTCCGAGGCTGCAGCTGTATTGATATTTACTCTGCCGTCGCCTCTGGCGGTGCCGTTCTCTCCTTCTTCCGGCCGCGGTACTCGCACCTGCTGGCCGTCAAAAAGAGGCGCCGCCAGGTTGAGCGCTTCAATATCGGCATCAGCTGCCGCGCCGCCTGCCGCCTCGATGGCCGCAAAAACACGGGCGCCCTCAGCCAGGCGGTAGATACCCGGCTCTTTGACAGCCCCGGTAACATGCACCACAATTTCCCTGCTTGTTTCCTGTTGTGCACCACGCTCCGCAGCAGGCTCAATGATAACCCCGCCGCCGGAGCGCGGCAGCAATAAAAAACGCAGCAGCAGTCCTGCAACCAGCAGCCCGGCCAGCACCAAAGCTCCCAGCTGCTCACGCCGTGTAAAATTGAACATAAAGATGCCTCCCGGCATTTTCTTCCAGTTTTCGCTGTGAAAACCATTTTTTCCTGCCTGGAGGCGCAATTTTTGTGACAATATTTCCCGGGAAATGTCAGCGTACGACCAGGTTCACCAGCTTGTCAGGCACGGCTATGGCCTTTACCACCTGTCTGCCCTCAAGCAGCCCGGCAATACGGCTGTTGGAAACAGCCAGGGCATGCAGTTCACCCTCGTTCAGCCCGGCGGGCACAGTGAGGCGGCCGCGCACCTTGCCGTTAACCTGGACAACTATCTCCACTTCTTCCACCTGAAGCACCGATGAATCATATGACGGCCAGGACTGCAGGTGGACGCTCTTTGCGTGCCCCAGGCGCTGCCACATCTCCTCCCCCAGGTGCGGAGCAAAGGGCGCCAGCATTTTGACCACAAGCTCAAGCGCTTCCGCCATCACGGGACCGTGAATATGGCTGCCTTTTTCGTTGACATAGGCATAGCAGGCATTAACAGCTTCCATGATGGCTGAAATGGCTGTATTGAAGTTAAAGCGCTCCTCGATATCTTCGGTGACTTTTTTCAAAGCGGCATGCACAGCGCGGCGCACACTTTTTTCAGCGGCGTCCAGTTGTTTAAAGTCGCCATTGCCGCCACGCATCCCGCCATATTGGTCAACCAGGCGCCAGACGCGCTTTAGGAAGCGGAAGCACCCTTCCACACCGCGGTCGCTCCAGTCCAGCCCCTTTTCCGGCGGCGCGGCAAAGAGGATAAAAAGGCGGCCGGTATCGGCGCCGTACTTGTCAATGATCTCGTCCGGGCTGACAACGTTGCCCTTGGATTTTGACATCTTGACGCCGTCTTTGTTGACCATGCCCTGGGCCAAGAGGCGTGTAAACGGCTCCACGGCCGAGGTCAGGCCGGCATCATTTAACACCTTGGTGAAGAACCTGGAATACAGAAGATGAAGGATGGCGTGCTCAATGCCGCCGATATACTGGTCCACCGGCATCCAGGTATCACAGCGCTTGCGGTTGAAAACTTCTTTATCGTTATGCGGGTCGGTATAGCGGAAATAGTACCAGGAAGAACAGATAAAAGTGTCCATGGTGTCTGTCTCACGCCGCCCCATACTGCCGCAACCGGGACAGGGCGCATTAAGAAATCCCCGGTGGCCGCCAAGAGGCGACTGGCCGCCTTTTTTAAAGGTGACATCGGGCGGCAGTTCCACCGGCAGGTCTTCTTCAGGTACAGGCACTGCGCCGCACTTTTCACAGTAAATAATGGGGATAGGGGCGCCCCAGTAGCGCTGGCGGGAAATCAGCCAGTCGCGCAGGCGGTAGGTTACTTTTGACCCTCCACGTCCCATTTCATCCAGGTAGCCGGTGACAGCCTTTTTACCTTCCACGTTTGGCAGGCCGTCAAAATGCGCTGAATTAACCATTACGCCTTCATCTTCATAGGCCTCGGTCTGTCCTTCCACGCGCAGGTCGCGTCCCGGCGGATTAATAACCACCCTGATTGGAAGCTTATACTTTACGGCAAACTCAAAGTCACGCTGGTCATGGGCGGGCACTCCCATCACAGCGCCGGTGCCGTAGCCCATCAGCACATAGTTGCCCACAAGAATCGGCACTTCCTCGCCGTTGACAGGGTTTATGCATGCTGCCCCGGTAGTGATGCCCTCTTTTACCATTTCCTCCGACGTGCGGTCTATCTCACTGACGCGACGGGCCTTTTCCACAAAAGCTTTGACTGCTGCCTCATGCTCTGTGCCCCTGGTCAGTTCATCCACCAGGGGATGTTCAGCCGCCAGTACCATGTATGTAACGCCGTAGAGAGTATCGGGGCGGGTTGTAAAAACAGTTATTTTATCATCTCTGCCCGTGATGGGAAAGTCGATCTCTGCGCCGGTACTTTTGCCTATCCAGTTTTCCTGCATAACACGCACGCGCTCAGGCCAGCCCGACAGCAGCTTCAGGTCGTCAAGCAGCCGCTCGGCATAGTCGGTGATGCGCAGGAACCACTGCTCCAGGTCTCTCATCACCACTTCATTGCCGCAGCGCCAGCAGCCGCCGTCTTCCACCTGCTCATTTGCCAGCACGGTTTCACATCCCGGACACCAATTGACTGAAGCCATTTTCTTGTAAGCTAAGCCGCGCTTGTAAAAAAGTAAAAACAACCACTGCGTCCAGCGGTAATAATCAGGTGCGCAGGTGGTTACTTCCCTGTCCCAATCATAGCTGATGCCAAGTGCGCGCTGCTGTTCTTTCATAGCTTTGATATTGGCATTTGTCCACTCAAGCGGGTGAACCTGGTGTTCAATGGCAGCATTTTCAGCGGGAAGCCCAAAAGCGTCCCAGCCCATGGGATGCAGTACACTGTACCCTCTCATGCGCAAAAACCTTGCCAGCACGTCCCCAATGGAATAAACGCGCATATGCCCCATATGCAGCTTCCCTGAGGGGTAAGGGAACATCTCCAATACATAATACCTTTTCCCAGCACTGTCGTCAGTGCGGTAAAAATTGTGTTCTTCCCAGTATTCCTGCCATTTTGGTTCAATTTTTCGCGGATTATAATCGGCCACCTGACTGCCTCCTATACTTTAATACCTGCAATAAAAGCCTGTGGACAGGCTTTCTTACTATTATATACGCAGGAAACAATTAAATGCAAGACTAACAGCTTCACCCAATCCCGCCAAGCAGTGGTATATTTTGTAACTGGCTGCAGATACTATTATTAATCACATTTACCGGGGTGTTAAAATGCTGGATAATAACATATTGTTTGAAGCCAACGACCAGATTGCCCTCATAACCGCCATCACAATGACTGACGTCACCACCAAAAAACTCAAGCTTTATGCAGGCCTTGCCAAAGATCAGGAAGTTAGGGATTTCTTCGTCTCAAGGGCAGAGATGATAAAGAAGGTAAATTCTTCCCTGCGCAAAGAACTGGACCGGGTAGGAGGCAGGTAAATTGGAAGACATTGACATGTTGTACGATTACTACAAGGACAATAACCTGGCGGCCGGCGGTTATGCTGTAGTTGCCTGCCGCGTGAAAGACGACAGACTGGAAAAAAGATTTACCGAACTTACCCAAATGGTCCTCAGTGACTCCCGGGAAACCGCCAGGCTGATTATTAAGCTGGGTGGACAAATCTTTTAAAATTTGAAGTTGCCGAAGGTGGAGTCGGGGATTGGCCGGTGCAGTGCCAGTTCAAACCCCCTGGCTATTTTGTCCCTGGCCTCAGACCAGGTGATTATACCATCATGGAACAGGAGTGATCCTGTTAAATAGGGATGGCCCTCACGGTCATAGCGCTCAATCATCTCACTTCGGAATTCAGACATCTTTGCTTCGTCCACCGCTTCTCCTTTAATACTCTTGTTTTTTCTTTCAATGGTTTCCAGGATAAAGCCTGCAGTCCTGCCTGCCATCACAGTAGTCCTGGCGCGCATGGTATGAAAAACAAAGCGGGGATTGTAAGCACGGCCGCACATCCCGTAGTTGGCCGCGCCGTGGTCGGGGCCGATTACCCACTGTATCTTTGGTACTTCCACACAGGCGCAGGCGCGCACCATGTCCGACCCGTATTTTCCGATACCGCCCCATTCCTCACTTTTACCCACCATGTAGCCCGGCGAATTCTGGATATATAAAAGCGGTGTCTTATCGTTGCCGCAGCGCACCACCCACTCGGTTGCTTTGCGGGCTGCCTCAATAAAAATAACACCGGTTTTATTGGATGCCACAATACCGATGGGCATGCCCTTTAGCCAGATCTTACCGCAGATAATACTGTCGCCCCTGCCCGGTGCATAGTTGGCCTTGTATTCCTGCAGGTAGCTGCCATCGGCAATACACTTGATTACATCCCTGACATCGATGGGCCTGTAGGGGTCCGAGGGCATGCAGGCCATGAGCTCTTCCGACCCGTAAAGAGGTTCTTCATGCTGTTCATAGCGGTGAGAGTAAAATTTCTGCGGCGGGTCAAAAGCGATGATTTCCCGCAACTTGGCGACCCCTTCCTCCTGGGTGCGCACATAATGGTCACAGCCGCCTGAATGCTGTGTATGAACATATGCACCGCCCAAATCTTCTGCAGAAATCTCTTCACCGATGGCGGAACGCACCATGGGCGGCCCGGCCAAAAAGGCGTAGGCCAGTTTATCAATCATGATCGATTCACAGGCCAGATAGACAATATATGCGCCACCGGCAGTATTGCCCCCGGTGCTGAGGGTGTACTGTTTGATTCCTTTGGCCGACATGCGTGTCATGTTATAGAACATGGAGCCAAACATACCCTCATCGGCAAAACCGCCAAGCTGCAGAGGCAGAAAAAGACCGCCCGAATCAGCAATATATATGCATGGAAGGCCGCACTGTTCGGCGATTTTTTGTGCCCGCATGTGCTTTTTTAACGTAATGGGGTAATAAGTACCGGCAGTCATCCTGCTCTCATTGCCAAATATCATACAGTCTTTGCCATGGACTTTACCCACGCCTGTCACCAGGCCGCCTCCAGGTATGTGCGGCTGCTCTTTGTATCCGATATTATAACCGGCATCAATCCCAAGCTCATAAAAGTCACTGCCCTGGTCGATCAGCATCTCTATCAACTGGCGTACAGGCAGTTTTCCCTGTTTGGCCAGGCGCTCCGCCTGCTTTTGCCCGCCTACATTATAAGCCTCCCCACGTCTTGCCAGAAGCTCCTGATCCTGCTGCAGCCAAAACTCGTAATTTATCTGCCGTTTCTCTTCAAGTGTCGACATCTCTCAACCTCCTGCCTGTATTTTTATAACACTATTATAAGCATGATTAATTTTGTGCTTTATAATATTTATGCAATTCGCATACCAAAGACGCAGTCTGCACTAAAAATATCTGAGAATCATACACATCACAACCTGCCGACCTTGTTGGAAAAGACAACTTAGTTTGCAGGCTCAAATCTTCTTTAAGACCGGTTTTATGATTTAATACTGCATAACTTGATTCACATTTGCATCAAATCTGTCTGAATTGTTTGCTGCAAATAATAGTTACATGAGAGAGCCTGTCAATGAATAGAATTGATTAGAGCCTTATGAGTAAAAAAATATGTTTTTTCTGTCAACAAAATGTAGGGATATGATATAATAAGCTTGTCTATATACTTACTCTATAGCATTATTTTGGTATGAGGGAGGTGATAAATGACAGCAGGAAAGACAGCTTTGCAAACGGATAAAAAAAAGGAGGTAAAGTTTATGTTTCAAAAGATGACGCGTTTTTTTGTAAACCTCGTCCAGAAGTATCTGCCTGACCCCTTCCTGTTTGCCGCAATCCTGACATTTATTGTCTTCATCGGCGGAATATTACTCACTGCCAACAGCGCTTATCAAATGGTGCAGCACTGGGGAAACGGCTTCTGGAACCTGCTGGCGTTTTCCATGCAGATGGTGCTTGTGCTGGTGACCGGCCACGCCCTTGCCAACAGCCCGCCGGTTAAAAAGGTCCTGGAAGCTATCGCCTCTTTGGCAAAAACCCCTGCCAGCGCTATCATGATTACCTGCTTTGTGGCAGCCATAGCAAGCTGGATTAACTGGGGATTTGGCCTTGTAGTGGGCGCCCTGCTTGGACGTGAGATGGCCCGCAAAGTCAAAGGCTTGGACTACCGCCTGATTATAGCCTGCGCCTACATGGGATTCCTTGTCTGGCATGCCGGCCTGGCAGGCTCAATCCCCCTGGCTCTTGCCACAGCAAGCGACTGGTCTTATGCTCTAACAGGCGGTATCAATGTCAGCCAGACAATTTTTGCGCCGTTTAATCTTATCATCGCCGCTGTTCTTATCCTCACCCTGCCTATCCTGGCTCGCCTGATGATGCCCAAAGAAGTGGTAGAAGTGGACCCCGCCCTGCTGGAAGAAAAAGAAGTTGTTATTCCAAAAGCATCCACTCCTGCCGAGAGGGTTGAGAACAGCCCTGTAATCTCACTTCTGCTTGCTCTGGGCGCCCTCATCTATCTCATCTACTACTTTGGCAGGGGCAGCACACTCAACCTGAACATAGTTAACTTCATTTTCATGTTTAGCGGCGTCCTCCTGCACTGGACTCCGCGCCGCTACATCAATGCCCTTTACACAGCAGTAAAAAGCTCCGGCGGCATCATCCTCCAGTTTCCATTCTATGCCGGTATTATGGGCATGATGGTATCCTCAGGCCTTGCCGCAGTTATATCACAATGGTTTGTCAGCTTTTCCACCGCATTTACCTTCCCCTTCTTCACCTTTATTTCAGCCGGTATTGTAAACTTCTTTGTCCCCTCCGGCGGCGGGCAGTGGGCCGTCCAGGGACCCATCATTCTCCCTGCCAGTGCGGCACTGGGCGCAGACACAGCCCGCGCCGCCATGGCCATTGCCTGGGGGGATGCCTGGACCAATATGGTCCAGCCCTTCTGGGCCCTTCCCGCACTGGGCATCGCCGGCCTCAACGCCCGCGACATCATGGGCTACTGCATCATGGCCATGCTCTTCTCCGGGGTGATTATATCACTTGGCCTGCTCTTTATCTAGCACGTCATTCTTAGGAGGTTGCGCCCATGAGACAGGGAAACAGGTTGCTGGGTACAGTCATTATCATAATCGGACTGCTCCTGGTTGCCATGCCCCTTTCGAGGTGGGGGGCTTCTTATTACTATCAGTACAGGGCAATGGTAGCCTGGGAGGAACAGATGCCTGCCATTGAGGCTGAACCTCTTGAGGAACCGATTGAAGGTGAAACCGTACCCACAGAGAACAAGAAGGAAATACCGACAGGGTTACCCGATGCTGACGGGATGCTGCATATACCCAAAATCAAGCTTTCAGCAGTGGTTATACATGGTGTGAGCGAGGCAGATTTAAAACGCGGACCAGGTTTTTACCCTCAGAGCAGCCACCCGGAAACGGGCAATGTGTCAATTGCAGCACACAGAGGAGTTTACGGCTCCTGGTTTCGCAACCTTGACAAGCTAAAAACAGGCGATGAAATTACCCTTGTAGTCGGGGATAAATTCTACCGCTACATTGTTCGGGAAAGCTTTATCACCCACAGCCGCGACTGGAGCGTAGTAGAATCAACGGGTAAACCCGAACTCACCCTTACCACCTGCCTTTTTACCACAAACACCAAACGACTGATTGTAAAAGCTGACCTTGTTGACACCATACAAACAACCAGCCAGGGAGAATGAGACAAAAGACCATAATTTCCTATACACAGGCAGAAGCCGGACTCGGGGAAGTCCGGCTTCTTTTTGGGAACTATCACTTGGGGGTGATAGGGGTTCCGCTTACTCCAGGGAATCTGTCCAGCTGACGGCTAGTTTACCACCTTTGTAATTCACCTTCAGCGAGATGTCATTATAGTTTTGTGCAATATACCGGTTGTGGGGAAGGGTGCCAAAGTAAAGCCTGGAGTTGCTGCGTGTGGGTTCTGCCGGCACCCAGCCTCTCCCCTGCAGGTAATACTCTACCCAGGCATGACGGAAGCCGCTCAGATTAAATGCGCCTTCGCCGGGCCATCTGCTGCCTCTGTCAGTGTATCCGTAAACTATGCGGGCAGGTATTCCTGCCGCCCGGGCCAGTGCTGCGGAGAGCGCCGCATAATCCTCACACACACCCCGCCCCGCCTGCAGCGCCTGGAGAGCCCCGCTGTTGCGGTTTGAAGCCGCAGCATCATAAATAATATTCTTTGCCACCCACGCTGTGATTGCTTCGGCCATCTCCCAGTCTGTGCCCATACCCTGTGTCAGTTTAGAGGAGAGGTTGATAATGGCCTGACTATCGCTTTCTACACCTTTAGAAGGTTCCATGTAAACGGCGGGCAGGCTATCTGATGCCACCGGCAAATAGCGGCTGAAGAATTCTATGACAGAAGTAGTAATATTATAACGAAGTTCCAGTACTGTTTCTGCACCCGGCGCCAAATCATCGATGACAAAGACTCCGATACGTGCGCCCTGCTGGTTTTGAATTTCAGATGGCGATATGGAAAAGCTTTCATCTTTTTGGACCTGGTAGAGAGAAGATGCTGCCATCAGGGGAATCTGCAGCCGTATGCCGCCGGAGTTTGCTGTTCCTGAATTTTTTACAGTAATCTTTGTTACAAATGTATAATTCCTAGGAGACTTGAGGCTATAGGGGCTGGCTGGAGCTTTCTTTTCCGGGGCTGCCGCTTCAGCTTTACTTGCAGCAGGCGCAGGGGGACCTGCCGCCGCTACAGCATTAGTTACAACAGGCCCGGGTTGCGCTGACGTTTTCGCTACAGCAGCTGCAGTGCCGGCTGCCGCTTCAGGCTTGTCATTTTCATCCGCCGGCAAGGGTAACGCTGCAGCATTTTCATCCGGCTGTATAGTTTCTGATTCAATTGCTGTTAAAGGGAGTGATTTATCTTCTTCGTTTTCATTTTCCGCATTAATGATGCCATGTTTGTCAATAAAATCTACCTCGCCGGATGTCCCGGCAGTTTCGGCTGCAGGCTCCGCTGTACGGGGCGGCAAGAGCTGCTGCGTGGCAAACGCGCTGCTTCCAATAAGAAGTACTGCGCATATGAATACCAGTATCCTAAATCTTTTCATGCTTGTCCCCCGTTTCCGGGAGCCACCTCGTCCGCCGAAATTAAAAGCTTCAGCCGTTGGCTGAAGCTTTTAAAATAAAAACTCCGCTCTTCGGCAACCTGGCTATCATAGGCTTTCGCCCTTAGATCCATGGCTTTGCGTCCCTGTCTTTCAACAGGTTTGCCTTTGTCGGATAGGAGACTCCTACCGATTATTTAATTTTTTACTTATAATTTTCCATAGATACTTTATTACCGTTTCGATACAAATTTAGAAACTCCTGCTTTTCTGAGAAAAAATATCTAATTTTTTTTTAATAAATTAATTATATACATCACAGGAGGGTATTGGGGAAACGCTAGAGTATAAACATCAATAATACCGGGAGGAATACTTAAATGAGCATGTTTTGCAACCAGTGTGAGCAGGCGGCCAAAGGAGTTGCCTGTACTACTGCGGGTGTGTGCGGAAAAGACCCGGGGATTGCAGCACTGCAGGATCTTCTGATTCATGCCATCATGGGGCTTTCGCTATATGCGGTTCTCGGACGCAAAGTTGGTATAAACAATAATGAGGTTAACAACTTTACAGTTAAAGGTATCTTTACCACACTGACAAACGTTGATTTTGACCCCGCACGCTTTCGGGAATATATCACCAAGTGTGTCCGCCTTAGGGATTCTCTGAAAGAAGAGGTCTCTAAAGTTGGCGGCAATATAAATATCGGCCACCCTGCAGCAAACTTTAGCCCTGCCGCAGATATTTCAGGACTGGTGGAACAGGGGAAAGGTGTAAGTCTTAATTCTGACAGAGAAACAGACCCGGATATTCAATCGCTGCAGCAGATTCTTCTTTATGGAATTAAAGGGTTGGCAGCGTATACAGATCATGCGGCTGTACTGGGAGAGGAAGACGATAAAATTTACGCCTTCATTCAGGAAGGAATGGCGGCGTTGACCAAGAGTGACCTTGCTACAAATGAATGGCTGGAACTGGTGCTTAAGTGTGGTGAAATGAACCTGCGTGCCATGGAACTGCTCGACACAGCCAACACCGGCGCTTACGGCCACCCGGTCCCAACCAGAGTCCCTCTTGGCCATAAAAAGGGCAAGTGCATCCTTATTTCAGGGCACGACCTTAAAGACCTGGCAGAACTGCTGGCACTGTCAGAGGATAAAGGAATATACGTTTATACCCACGGCGAGATGCTGCCGGCGCACGGTTATCCCAAACTAAAGAAATATACGCACTTTTACGGCCACTTCGGTACAGCCTGGCAAAACCAGCAGAAAGAGTTTGCCAGTTTTCCGGGAGCCATCCTGATGACCACAAATTGCATACAAAAACCCCAATTTTCCTATGCCGAAAACATCTTTACCACAGGCCTGGTGGGTTGGCCGGGCGTAAAGCATGTAGACAACGGCAAATTTGAACCTTTAATAGAAAAAGCACTCGCCCTGCCCGGCTTTGACAGTGACAAGGATAAAGGCAGTGTTATGGTGGGATTTGCACACCAGGCGGTAATAGGCATAGCTGATAAAGTTATCGGGGCAGTAAAAAGTGGGGCCATCAGGCATTTCTTTCTGGTGGGAGGCTGCGACGGCGTTAAGTCAAAGCGCAGCTACTATGCCGATTTTGTGGAGCAAACGCCCAGGGACACTGTAATACTCACACTGGCCTGCGGTAAATTCCGCTTCTTTGACAAAGACCTTGGCAGTATCGGGGGTATTCCCCGTCTGCTCGATGTGGGACAGTGTAATGATGCTTACTCGGCGATCCGTATCGCACTGGCACTGGCAGACGCCTTCAACTGCAGTGTAAACGAACTGCCGCTGACACTGATCCTCTCCTGGTATGAGCAAAAAGCGGTGGCAATCCTGCTTACCCTAATGCATCTGGGATTGAAAAATATCTATTTGGGGCCTAGCCTGCCTACTTTCCTCACACCAAATGTACTCAACATACTGGTAGAAAAATTTAACATCAAGCCTATCTCAACGCCAAAGCAAGACTTGGAGGCAATTTTTTCAACACAATTGGTAAAGACAGTATAAAAAAAGAGCTCAGGCTCTTTTTTTATAAATAATTTTAGTTGTATAAAACAGGCTCATCCTCTCCTGTCAGGACGCGGAGTGCTCCCTGTGCCAAAGCCTCCATTTCATTTTCCGAAAAGATGTAAATATCAGCCAGGAAAAATACTCTTTCTTTTATCCATTCCACCAGCATGGCAGAACGGGAGAGCCCTCCTGTCAAAACAATACCGTCCAGTTTGCCGCCAAGTACCGCTGCCATGGCGCCTATTTCCCTGGCAACCTGGTAAGCCATGGCGGAAAACAGGAGCTTTGCTTCCTTATCACCGGCATTGATACGTTTTTCAATCTCGCGGGCATCTTTTGTGCCCAGATAAGCCGAAAGCCCTCCTTCGCCTACCAGGCGGCGCTTAAGTTCCTGCACCTCAATTCCGGCAGACTGTTCCAGAAGGGCAAGAGTTGGCAGAGCGCCTGCCCGTTCAGGGGTAAAAGGCCCTTCGCTCAGGCCGTGAGAACAGTCCACCACTCTGCCCTGCAGGTGCGCCCCCACAGTGATGCCGCCGCCAAGATGAGCAACAACAAAGTTGCAGTCTTCATAGCGCATGCTTTTTTCTTTGGCCGCTTTACGTGCCGCCGCTTTCTGGCTCAAAGCATGAAAAGCGCTCTTTCGCTCCACCCCGGGAAGGCCGCTGATACGGGCCAGTTCATGGAATTCATCTGTGGATGGAGGGTCCACAGTCACAGCAGGGATACCAAGCGGCGATGCTATTTCCAGGGCAATAACAGGCCCCAGGCCCGAGGGGTGCACCCCATAGCGGCCTGCTTTAAGGTCTGAGCACATCTGCGCATTAATGCTGTAAGTACCGGCAGGAAGAGGCTTCATCAGTCCACCGCGCGAAACTATGATACTCAGTTGAGAGGCTTTTATTTCTTTTAACGTCAGGAAATCCAAAAGCTGGCTGCGGCGGGGAGAAAATTGTTCAGCCAGGGGCAGTGACTGCAAAAAAGGAAGTTCTTCCTGGCATAACTGCTCACTGCCGCCATACAAAGCAACTTTAGTGCTGGTAGACCCCACATTGAGCACCAGTATTAGCGGGCTGCTCACTGAAAATCACCTGCTCTCAGAGCTGCGAGGGCTAATTCCACTTCTTTAAAGTCAGGAGGTATCAGGCGGGGGTTGATGACAAGGGGGAAAGCACCAAGCAATACCCCTGCCGCGGGATAAGCACCGATAAAAGTAAAGGCCTGAGAAAGGACAGTAGCAGTTTCAATATCCGGGCAGAGTATAATGTCAGCATCACCGCAAACAGTACTTTCAATGCCTTTCTTAACAGCAGCTTCCCTGGCCAATACAGCATCTATATCAAGCGGGCCTTCAACCATGGCCTGAAACTGCCGGCGCTGTGACATCTTGGAGAGGACAGCTGCGTCCACAGTGGAAACGATGGCGGCGTTTACTGTCTCTATGGCTGAAAGTGCTGCTACCTTGGGGGTTTCAATTCCCAACAGGCGGGCAAAAGCAATGGCCCTCTCTAGGATCTTAATTTTCTGCTCCAGTGTAGGGAAGTTGTGGATATAGGTGTCGGTGAGGAGCAGAAGCTTATTTTGTTTTTTATTCTCCAACACTGTAACAAAGCTCAAAGCATCCCTCTTTACACCCGCCTCTGCAAGTAAGGCGAAGAACTCACCAAGAGGCATGTCTCCCTGCATAAGAATATCGGCTTCTTTTTCCCTGACCATACGGCAGGCTTCTTTTACAGCTGCACCGCCGCCTGGCAGCAGTGTCAGACTGTGTCCCCCGCCAACAGCTGCAGGCGATACACTACCGTGGGGTGCGGGGGCCACAAGAATATGTTTGGCCGGGGCGGATTTTAAAATTTCATCAAAGGTTTTCATCAAATCCCTCCTTAAACCTGGTTGCTACTGCCACCGCCAGAGAAATCTCGTCCACAAGGTGTGAAGACGAATCAGCCCTTGACGGGACAAGCACAGGCCCCCGCGTAGTCATAACAATGCCACGCCGCTTCACTTCCAGGCAAAAATCCATTTTGACCAGGCTGTTCCCGGTCACAAGGTGAGGCATCAGGAGAATATTTGCCCTTTTGTCAGCGGCTGTCTCAAAAATATCAATTAGGCCGCCGCTTTCCACGCTGCAGTTATACCCATCCGCAGCCAGAGCCTCTCTGATCTGTTTAACATCCAGATGAGAGCGGAGGTCTCTGTCTATCTCACGACTGGCTGAAAGAGCAAGCACACGTGGTTCCCGGTGGCCAAAAAGGCCAAGATAAGCAATGGCCTTCTTCACAAGTTCAATCTTAGCCTGTACGTCAGGCTCAATATTAACGCCGGGGTCGGTCAGAATCACAAAGTGTTTAAGTGGAACAATCTCCCAAAAAGAAGTGACCGCAATCAGCCTCTGGGTGCCATTTTTTTTCTCACTCTGAATAACCGCCCTGTAGACAAAGTTTGTCGACATTTGACCCTTGCTGACTAAATCAACTTCACCGTTAAAAAGCATGTTAAGGCCATGATTTGCAATAACCTGCAGGTCATCCAAATGGACCTGCTTCTGACGGCTGATATCAAATCCTGCTTTAACCGCCGCCTCCAGCATCTGTTGTTTGCGCCCGATTAAAATTGGGCTTACAAGGCCTTTCTCATAAGAAAGCTTAATCGCCAGCATAAAGCTGGGATCCTCAGGAGCAAGAAATACGGCCCGAACGGGCCCGACTCCTAATGCCTCAGCATCTACCTCAGCCACACTGTTTAAAGGTAATAATTCCACAGACAGGCCTCCTATAATTGGAATTTTCAGTATATTTATTCCGTGTTAACCGTCCTTTTTCCTCTTTAAAGACAACTAATCTATAACATTAATTCATGCAGCCTGCTTTTACAACTGCCGCAGAGAAAGTGCTTACCTTTACTTTTTAATCTTCTTTTTCTCAGATATTCTTTTTTACACTTAGTACAGACATATTTCCACTTAAAGGAAGCCTTTGTTGACCTTTCAATTGAACGCAGTGCCACACTTCCCCCGCTGTTATTAATCCTGCGCATCCACTCCCTGAAAGCTGCACCATGTCCCGGTACAATAAAGTGAACCATTTCATGCAGCAGGGTTGATGCGGCCTGCTCCGGGAATTTGAGGTGGTAATGGGTTGACAGCCTAATCACCTTTTTCCCGGGATAGCAGATACCCGCTGACGCAGTAAGCCTTGAGGAATACTCAATTGTAACCTCGCCCGCTGCAGGCAGTTTGCTGTCAAAGAAACTGGAGTTAAAGGACTCATACAGCGTATAAAGCACGCTCACTGATGGTGGTACATTTACCATATCATTATGCTCTCCTTACTGCATGTGAAGCACCGGCGTTTGACCGGCGGACTCGCAAAGTTTTGCATCCGGCTCTTTTAAAAACAGTGAAAGTATGACAGCTGTCAGGCAAAACAGTGTGAGCAGGATAAAAGCCAGTGTAAAGCTGCCGCGAACCATTTAACCGCTGCCGGTGTCGCAGAAGCAAAACAACAGGCCAACCCTGCACCGAAAAGAAGGCCCCAAATTATGGCAACACTATACGGCTGCAAAAAAAAGGAACTTATAATAAATGAAGCCCCAACCAGGATGCTGCCTGCTGTGGCTGTAATGCGAGGGCCTATTTTGTCCTGTAATCTGCCGGCCACAATCATCATCAGCGAGTAACAAAAGATATAAACAGTGTAGGGTAACGCCGCTTCAGCCTGTGTCCAGCCAAACTGCGTACTCAGGCCTCTGCCAAAAATGCTCCATGTATAAGACATGCCGACAAGAAAGTTAATGCCCATGCCGGCAAGTGTCACCTTCCAACCCTGGTACAGCTTCAAAAGTGGGCCTCCTTTAAGTCGAGCACAGCTTGCAATATTCTACATAAGTTCCACAGAAAAATGTAATCTCCTGCAGGCAACCACCAGCTAAAAGCGAATGATAACAGCTGCTGCGTCACAAACCTGCGCGTGATAATATGCATCCTTGACGTAATTGCTTCGCTCATCATAAGAAAAGGCCACGCTTGTTGTGCGTGGCCTCACTATAGAGTCTGCCTGTTTTTTTAACGGAAAAACACATGGTTTGCAATTACGGTAGTTACAGGCTGTTGGCGTACCCATTGGTTGCTTGTTTTTCTCGGGTTATAAAACCCTGTTGCACCCAGTGAAGGGTCAGAACCGTTGATGGCATCACTTACAGCTCTCCTGGCACTTTCAGAGGCGGGAATGTTTATGCGGCCGTCAAGAACCGGGCTGTATTGATAGAAGCCATTGACTACCTGGTTGATTACTCCTGACAGAGTGTTTGGATAGCGAGAGCTGTCCACTCTGTTTAAAACCGAAGCAGCAACAGCCACCTGGCCAAGATAAGGTTCACCTGCCGCTTCAGAATGAACCAGGCGGGCAAACAATTCAAGCTCGGAAGCTGAAAAAGTGCGGCCACCGCGTGACGCTGCCTGAATGCTAACTTCAGCAGGCATTTCTTCTGCTTTGGGAATAACAAGCCTGTCCCCGATTTCGATGAGGTTGATATCTGTGAGCTGATTCTCACGGGCAATAGCGTCCACTGTAACGTTAAAGTTGCGCGAAATCTGCCACAGTGTTTCCCCGCGCGAAACAATATGCACTGTTTGTTCTGCTCCGGGGACAACCAACCTCTGCCCCACTTCAATATATCCCGGGTCAGACAGGTTATTTTCCCCGGCCAGAGCGCTTACCGTGGTATTATAGCGCTGTGAGATTGACCATAATGTGTCTCCGGGCTGCACCAGATAAATACCTGAAGCAAACGCTGCCTGAGCAAAAAGAAGAAACGCCAATACAAAAACAGTAAAAATCAGAAGCCTTTTCCCCATAAGTTAAGTACTCCTTTCTTTCTGTCTTAATGAGCTGATATTATGTTAACAGGCTTATTATAGACAGAAAAGAAAGAAATGGGCAACAGCGTAAATCTACTCTGACACGGCCAGATTGTTAATAAAAATTAATATTATGTTAACCATACGGTATAAACGCAATAATCATCCGGCATGGTATAAAATGCTTAAATGTCCCAAGTATTGCCTGTTAGAAATGCCTCGCTGCGTCTTCTCTCCCGGCTTTCCACCGGGCTGTTCTTCTTTCCTTTACAAAACAATTTATTCATGGTAATTTAGGCATGAAAGGGGAATCAGAATGCTGAACCTGCCTGACAGAGAGAAAGTACATAGATTAGGGTTAATGGGGGGAACTTTTGACCCGATCCACCTCGGGCATCTGGTTACCGCCGAAGAAGTCCGCATCCAGTACGGGCTTGACCATGTCATATTTGTGCCTTCCGGGCAACCGCCGCACAAAGAAAACCGTACTGTCAGCGAAGCAGAACACCGTTATCTGATGACAATGGTAGCCACCATAACTAATCCATATTTTACTGTCTCCAGGGTGGAAATAGACCAGCCTTCCGGAGCGCCCACTTATACCATTGATACCGTCCGTTATTTCCATGAATATTTCGGCAAAAAAGTACAGTTGTTTTTTATTACCGGCGCTGATGCTATCCTAGAGATTTTAACCTGGAAAGATTACAGTGAACTTCTTTCCATCTGCACTTTTATTGCCGCTACAAGACCCGGCTATTCCCTAAACAAGTTAAAAGACACTCTTGGCTCAGCCTGTCCCGAAACAATGGAAAATATTGATATTCTGGAGATTCCTGCAGTTGCCATTTCTTCAACTTTAATACGAAGGCGTGTGGCAGAGGGAAAAACAATTAAATACCTGACGCCTGAATCGGTCACCGAGTATATTTTTAAAAATCGTCTTTACTGTAGTATTAATGAATAAGGTATAAAACCTGCGCTTCTTCAGATACTAAAATTAGTTTCAAAAAGCGAGGTGAATATCAGACGTGCCCAAAACAATTTATGTGGGAAACATCCCCTGGACAACCAACGAGGATGAATTGAAAACCTACTTTAGTGAAGTCGGCGAGATTATAAGTGTCAGAATTATCACAGAGCGGGCAACCGGACGCTCCAAAGGGTATGGATTTGTGGAAGTGGCGGAAGAGGATGCAGAAGCGGTTGTGGAACAAATGAACGGTAAGGAACTGGGCGGGCGTAAACTGGTAGTAAACGAGGCTAAGCCCCGTCCCGAAGAATAAGGCAACATTGCGTTGCCTTTTTTGCTTCACTGGCATGCAGGAAAAATAAAACAGGCTGTCGAAAGACTATGTTAGGTGAAAGATATGCCGGTTGAGCCAACAATCCAACTGCTCCGGGAGAAATTACCGCCCGCACTTTTCCTGCACTGTTCCAGTGTGGCCAAAACAGCCGTGGAATTAGCCTCGGATCTCGGGGCAGACAAATCACAGGCCCAATTGGCCGGTTTGCTTCATGATTGTGCCCGCCATCTATCGCCCGGCGAACTCTTTTTTCTTGCAGAGGCCAATGACATTGAAGTGGATTGGTTTCATCGCCGCTACCCGGTCCTGCTCCATGCTCCAATTGGTGCTTTTATTGCCCGCAGTTGGGGTTTCAATGATGAAACAGTACTGGATGCTATCCGCTGCCATACACTTGGACTGCCAGGAATGAGCCTGCTTGGACGTATTCTTTATGCAGCTGATAAAATCGAACCAGGACGTAATTACCCCGGAGTAGAACAATTGCGCGTAAAAATATGCAACGATTTTCACTCAGGCCTCCTTGATGTTGTAGCTCACTCAATTAGCTACATAATGTCAGGAAAACAAGCCGTCCATCCGTCGACAGTTTCTTTTTGGAACTGGTTGCTTGACATAACCCTGTAAAGGGGTGATATTATGGGCCGGGGGCAGCTCTATCAAATAAAAACTAGACGCAAGCGGGTTAAAACAGGCCGCTTACTTTTTCTTTTGGTTTTATGCGGCTTCCTGGCTACTGTTCTTTTTAGCATACGTTTTATCGGTGTGCTTAACTCATTGCAGGACAACTCTTCGTGGGCAGCATCCCTCCCCCGTCCTGTAGAGGGTAAAAAAGAAAATCTGCTGCTGTTTGTAGTGTCTGATAAAGACAGTGGTGCTCATACCGCCGAAGTGGTTTTAGTTGCTTTTCATCCTCAGAAAAAGGACTTCCGCGCTATTTACCTGCCTGTTGAAACACTG
Source organism: Dethiobacter sp. (assembly GCA_018335875.1). Lineage (GTDB taxonomy): Bacteria > Bacillota > Dethiobacteria > Dethiobacterales > Dethiobacteraceae > JAGXRN01. The sequence continues at coordinate 1,306 of JAGXRN010000028.1, read as the reverse complement.
GTCGAAGATGAAAGCCCCGGCCCCAGAAGCTTAGGTGAAGTATACAGTGCCGGAGGCAGGGAACTTTTAGTAGATACAGTAAGCCGTCTTATGGATATTCCAATCCATTATTTTATGGAAATAGATGAAGATATGCTTCCCAAAACAGTTGACCAGCTGGGCGGGCTTAAAGAAAAAGCCATACTAAATGGCGGCGATGTACTTAGCACAATCTATGCTGAAGGACTTACCTCCCCCGAAAGACTGGAAAACAGGCGCATTGTGCTCACCGCCATGGCTGACAGGGTTGCCGGCGGAAACTGGTGGCAAAAAATAAAGACACTGCACAGCGCTTCATCACTTTTAGCCACCAACCTCACCTGGCGTAAACTGCTGTTGACAATTGAATCGTTAAAAGAAGTTAAATATAAAGGGCCGGACAATATCAGAAAAATTGACGGCTCCGAAATTATAATGACTGAAGGCAGCTTCTGGCAGGTTGACATCGACCGCATCCCCCTGCTTGCAGCCTGGCTATCCGGAGCTGATTTACATATCCGCCCAAGTGAGGTTACAGTAGAGGTCTTAAATGGCTCCGGCGTTAAAGGTATTGCTTCCCATGCCGCCTCCATACTCGAGAAAGCAGGCTTCACAGTTGTAAGGTACGGCAACGCCGACCATTACAACTACCTTATCTCACAGGTGATTAGCCGGGTTCCTGGCATGGATGCAGCTAAAGAAATAGCAACACTTATTCCAAGCGCCGATATGCGCAAAGAAGAAATTGCCGATTCCGATGTGATGGTAACAGTTATTATAGGTAAAAACTATCCTCAAAATTAAAAGGAGGAATCTGATTGTCTCAAGAGGCAGGAAGGCTGGTTAGTTTGGCAGAAAACCTGGCCGCGGAGAAAAAAGCGCGGGATATCATGATACTGGAAATTGGCAAAGTATCTGTTGTGGCTGATTACTTTATGATAGCCGGAGGCGCAAACAAAATTCAGGTTCAGGCCATTGCCGACCACATAATGCAGAACCTTAAAGAAGAAGGATACCCCCTCCTGCACAGAGAGGGATACCAGGAAGGTCTATGGGTCCTACTTGATTACGGTTCGCTGGTCATCCACCTCTTCCAGCCCGAAGAACGGGAATTTTACAACCTGGAACGGCTCTGGGGCCACGCACCCCGCCTGGACACCGTCTCCCCAATGCTCTAAACCTTCCATCCAATACCTTTTCTCCCTTTTCGGGTGTAATTGATTTTTATGTACCATTAAATGGAAACGCATAGCTAAGGAAAAAAAGCTGGACAACCACATTGCCATAA
>JAGXRN010000027.1 GCA_018335875.1 Dethiobacter sp. | reverse complement strand
TTACGTGAAAAGTACAGATTCCAAGGAAGCTACGGTTTAATTGACCAGCGTCAGGGGCAAAAGAGTGATTACAAGGTTACTCCGGAAGTAAAGGCCGAGATACTCTTCCAAATTTGCAATAAAGTCCGGGAGAATACAACCTTCTCCAGCGAAGATATTTCTACGGCCTTAAACGAGTGTTTCCCTGAAAGCAAGATAAGCACCCGAACAGTACGTTATCACTTAAAACAACTGGGATTTCAGCATTTTAGGCGAAAGCTGGTTAAAAAAAACTAATGAACACTACTACCACGTAAAACCTGTTGAGATAAAAGAACTTGTAGTTACTGCAAAATCTCAGAAGTGACCGCGAAGCAGCTGACCTTATTGAAGCGTCATTTAGCAAAAAACGAATGTAGAACCGACTCCACCCAGTAGAAACGGATAGACTATCATTTCTATAATCATTTTATCCCGTAGAAGGTTTACATAATAATGCCTGCCCATAGCGCTATGAGCGGGCATTATTATGCTTTTCAAGTGCTAAAACCTATACAAGCGTACCAAGGGTAAAGAAAAAACCACGGAAGACCGTGGTTATTAATCTATTTATGGCAGGGGTGACGCGACTCGAACACGCAACCAACGGTTTTGGAGACCGCTACTCTACCAATTGAGCTACACCCCTGCGTGCAATATATATTATAGGATAAGAGAGGGGAGTTGTCAAATTATTTAAGGTCTGCTGCAGAGATACAAAAGCCCTGTTTATACCGGGTTCCGATAAAAAAGCCCACCAAGCGGTGGGCTGGTAAAGCTCTGTATTATTGTAATATTTTACACCTTAGCGCAACACATCTTATTTCTTGAGAATACCGATGCCCTGGCTTTTACCTTTTGTTAAAACTACAAACGATATTTGATCAACTAACGCGTCTGAATTATAAACCATAGCGGTGTAAGTGCCCAAACCCAAACCTTTTGTCTTGAAGTTGGCAATATACATTCCGCTTCCGTTTGCCTTAAGTGCACCTTTGCCGTTTCTAAAGAGGGAATTAAACACAGGATTGATTATATGCTTCTTTCACTCCCTCATCTAAATTTAAAATATCCTGTGATATTCTTTAAGCTGCTATAAAATGTGTAAACACATTTAACATTATCTAATACTAACGCTAACAGAAAATACCAGTAAAGTCAATGGATACCGACTGTTAAAGACTTCTGAAAAGATTAAAAAATGATAATATATTATCTCAACGTTTAACCGTTGTAACATCTGCGTGCCTGCCCTTTCCATTACATCCTTAGGGAGCGGCCTAATTTTCCTCCCAACACGTAGCTGGGATGACACGGGGACGGGGTTGCTATCAAACTGCCTTTCCGGTATTCCTATCCCTTTGTCTTGTACAGAAATTATTGCACTGTCGTCAGAGAAGCAAGTGGTTTTTTGTGCGCCCAGCATTTATATTACTGTTATTGATACTTTTGACACCACTCCCCCAATTTCTTCCCACTCAATCACAAGCGGCATACTGGGCTCCAACAACTGGCATATAACTGATGTTGATATAGAAATAACAGCAACCGATAATGATGGAGGCTCCGGTGTAAAAGAGATTCATTACATACTGAATAACGAAGTCGCTGTAGTTACAGAAGCCCCTTCAGTTTCCCTGACTATCACTACTGAAGGGCTAAATTCACTTGTATACTGGGCAATAGATTTTGCCGGCAATACTGATTATCCTAAAAATATTCTGGGAATAAAAATTGATAAAACAGTACCCGAGGTAACCAATGTAACAGCATCACCTAATCCCGCTGCGGTTGACGAAGAAATAACCATTAGTGCTTCCGCTACTGATTTAACTTCAGGCGCAGCCTCAGTCTGGTACTCCATTGATGGAGTGTCTTGGAGCCGTATGGCGCGTATCGGAACAGATAATTATTCCGCAACTATCCCGTCACTTTCCGTCGGGGTCTATGATATCCAGGTTTACGCTAGGGACGTTGCCGGCAATACCAGTGAGCTCGAGCCTGTGTCAACATTGTTAGCCGTATATGACCGCGATGCCGGCTTCGTCACCGGCGTCGGCTGGATTGATTCACCAACAGGTGCTTATACTGCTGATCCCGGCCTAGCCGGCAGGGCAAACTTCGGCTTCGTGTCCAGGTACGTCCGGAACGTCATTGTGCCCACTGGCAATACTCAATTTGTGTTCCAAGCTGGCGGCCTCAACTTCAACAGCACCAGCTATGAGTGGCTGGTCATTGCCGGTGCCAGGGCTCAGTATAAGGGAGTTGGCAGGCTCAACGGTGCGGACGGCTACGGTTTTATGCTCACTGCCATTGATGGGAGCGTGGACGGAGGCGGTGAGGTAGACAGGTTCCGCATCAAGATCTGGGATGCGGAAGGTTCGATCGTCTACGACAACCAGATTGGCGCTTCAGATTCTGCGGACCCGGCTACTGCACTCGGCGGTGGCAGCATCATGATTCACACCCCGCCAGCCGGAACCGGTGGAGGCAATAAGAAGTAGCAAACTCTTTGCCCGTAGTAACCTTATTCCTATAGAAGTGCACCCTGACCCCCGGAGGCATCCGGGGTCTTCTTTTTGCCTGCTCACCTGCAACTAAAAACGAACCACAGCCCATCCACCCTTGACCATTTCGCTTGACACAACACAAAGCGCCGGAGTGCAATGCTGGCTTGGCTATTTTACCCGGAAACTTATTGCATAGCGAAGGCAGGCATCACACCTCCCGGCCAACTGACACTCATCTCCCGGAAGGTAGGTAGTGTGTGGCAGGAACTTGGCAGGTTCACCTGCCTTAGGATTTCTTGTCTCTCTTGCTGCTTCGTGTCTGACATCGAAAGTGCCGCACCCAGGCTCACCGCTGGCAAGGCTGTCTGAGACGATGTTTGTAAACGCTATTAGTAGCTCCTTTTCATGATTCTCTACTGGTTCAATTCTACTTAAATTAATAAAACCCTGTTCCTCTATTTAGTAGTAACAAAAAGCAAGAGCATCGAATAGCTACTTGTCAATTAAAACATCGGTAGCTGCGATGTGACGGACGTCGAAGGTGCCGAAGCCAGCGAGACGGACAGGCTCGCCTGCATCTCTGCTGTGAATAGACGGGAGAAATGTGGTTCGCTTTTAGCTGCTGGTGCGCAGGCAAGGAGAAAGCCCCCTGAAGAAATGATATGCTCCTCCTTGTAATAAACAGTTTTGTTATTTCAACTGTCTACCACAAGGGGAGCATATCAAAATGAACTCCAAGGGGCTATTTTGACGCTCAATGTAATGATTTTTGTTCATGCTAGGAATACTGCTTTTTCTCAAATGCTGTTGGTACATCCCGATATCGGGAATGTTGTCAGCAACCCCGTCCCCTTGTCAACCCCCAGTCACCTAACAACTACTATCGAAGGTTCGGATTTTATCCAAAAGCAGTAATTGCAGACAAAATCTATCGAAATCGGGAAAAACATCAGTTTTTGCAAATCATTAGGCATGCGGCTTTCCGGTCCACCTCTGGGGCGTCCGGCCAAAGACCCTGATTTACTAAAAGCACAGAGGCTTGCAGAAAGACAGGATGCCAGAGTCAGAAATCGGATTGAGGCGGTATTTGGTAAAGGAAAGCGCCACTACGGCCTGGGCAGAATCATGGCACGTCTCCGGGAAACCAGTGAGACCGAAATCGCCATGCAATTCTTAGTCATGAATCTGGAACGCAGACTCCGGATTCTTTTTGCCCATTTTTGGAGAGCGCATTTTTCCGAGTTAAAGTTGGCCATTTAGCGTTGTTAATGTAAATTTTGGGGTGTTGAGCAGCCCCTATTTAAGCCAGAAATCTGCTTTTACTAAAAGCTGTTGACTTCCTCGCATATCTGTAATGTTGTCACCAACCCCGTCCCCTTGTCATTCCCCCGGGCGTTTATCGCCCTTTTTTGTTACTACTCACTGTACAACGGCAGATTAAAGGCTTATTTAAGTATGCCTAAAAATCTAGGGGCTTTATTTTTCAACAATACCAACGTGAAAACCATCGAAAAACAAAGATACATACGCAAAAAGGGAGCGTTGCTAACTACTTTTTAGGGTAGTTTTGCAACACTCCCTTTACAGATTAATTTTATAAAATATTTTTACTCTGGCTGAATTAGAACGACATCATATTCATTGTACGTATCAGTACCATGTGTGAGTTCACCATTTTTGTTTGCACGGAAATAATAATTATCGTCCTCAGGGGAATTTGGTCCTGGTCCAGAATCATAGACAGCCCAAAGTTCACCATAACCATCATACGCATTGAAAGGTTTAGTTTCATCGCGTGCAGGATAGTAATAGTTGCTTATCTCCCAATCTCTTACTTCATAATGTGTGATTTCGGGGGTAGCAGTAACAGGAGCGAGAACAGTAATATCAACTGACCCTTCAGCTTCAAAGAAGATATGACTGCTACCGGCTTGCATAACGAATTTGAAGTCTACAGTATCAGGGGTATCTACAGTAACAGTTGGTGCAGTCCAGGTCCAGGTGTATGTAATCAAGCCTTCATCAGTAACTTCCCACACTGGATCCACTACTGCTTGTTCATCGATTACAAAAGAGGATAAGAAAGCGCCATGCTTAGTAAAAGTGACAGTAATGTCGACTGTTCCTCCGCTTATAACTTCGTATGCAGAAGCAGTCATTTCAAAAAAATCGACGGACTTATATTCAGGTGCTTTAGTGTTGCCCTTAGCGCTTGCAACTGTTGCAAGGCTCAGAACAAGGGTGATGATAAGAATAACTGAAATTAATTTTCTCATGAACAAATTCCTCCTTAGATTTTAATTTTGTAATACATCATTTATACTAAGTGGCCGATACCCCATTTGTTTTGTATAGCCAGGAACCCGTATGACTATACGTCATTGCTTTCGGCTTGTAATGGTGGAAGGATCCCCACCCAGAACACGCTCCTTTCAAAAATAATGGTTTCGGGTTTACGACAGACTTAAAATGATAAAAACGGCCGCGATTGCTGGGACAAAAAATCCCGGCAACCCGGCCGCCTTTGCTTGTGTGCTTTAGGCCCGTTGGTTTTGCGTCCCTGCCTTTCGGCGGGTTTGCCTTTATCAGGAATGGTGAGAAATTGAAGATATAACGGGCTTACTGAGCTGGAGATATATGTAGATGTTTTATGTAATAGAGTTATACCCGAAGTGGGAAATTTTAGACACTTTAGTAAAAATTATTAAGAAAAGATAACAGCCGGAGTTGCTGGGGGAAAAAATCCCGGCAACCTGGCCTTTGCCTGTACAGCTTTAGGCCCGTTGGTTTTGCGTCCCCGCCTTTCGGAGGGTTTGCCTTTCAGGAATGATAGTTAAGGTTGCCGATTTCCTCAATTACCTTAAAGGTTAAGATTTCCTTGCAAAAAAAAAGTGGCTATAATACAATAACTATATATATTTTTAGGGATTGGAAATATTCTTGGAGGTGTGGCAATGCAGGACCGTATTGGGTTTATAGGGGTTGGCGCTATGGGAGGGGCTTTGTTGAAGGGGCTTCTTGGGGGAGGCGTGCGACCTAGTCAGATCATGATAAGCGATGCGGTCGAAGAGAGGCTGCAGGAGGTGGCTGGGCGTTATGGTGTAAAGGCTGCCGGTGGCCGGGAGATTGCTGAAGCCTGCAGGATTATTTTTTTGGCTGTGAAGCCGCAGGATATGGGTGTTGTACTGAAGGAGCTTGAGCCTGTTATTGGGGAGGAGCATGTGGTTGTCTCCATTGCGGCGGGAGTTCCTATTGTGAGAATAGAGAGCGGATTGGGAGGACGGCCCGGGGTGATTCGGGTGATGCCCAATACGCCGTGTTTGGTGGGAGAGGGCGCCATGGCTCTGAGCTGTGGCAGGGTTTCTGAGGAAGATTTGAATATGGTTGTTGAGTGGCTTAAGGGATTGGGTATAGTACGGGTGGTGCCTGAGAATTTGCTTGATGCGGTTACCGGATTGAGCGGGAGCGGGCCGGCCTATGTATATTTATTAATAGAAGCTTTGTCTGACGGAGGTTTGTTGTGCGGCATGCAAAGGGGTATGGCTACTGAACTGGCGGTACAGACAGTGCTTGGCGCTGCCAAATTGGTGAAAGAATTGGGAGAGCATCCTGCGCTGCTCCGGGAGAAGGTGGCTTCGCCGGGAGGTACTGCTGCGGCTGGTTTGTTTGAGCTGGAGGCCGGAGGTGTGCGGGCGTCTGTGATGAGGGCGGTACGGGCTGCAACTGAAAGGTCGAAGGAGCTGGGAAGTTGAAGCCGAGGGAAGGATTGAGGGATGCCAGGACTGTGGTTGTGAAGGTTGGTACGAGGATACTCACACATGGGACTGGTAAGCTGAATTTTAGAATGATGGAAAAAGTGGTCAGGGAACTGGCTGATTTGAAGAACCAGGGCAAGAATGTGATTTTTGTTTCTTCGGGCGCTGTGGGGGCCGGTATGGGGAGGCTGGGCCTGGAGAAGAGGCCGGGGTCGACGCCGGAGAAGCAGGCTGTGGCTGCTGTGGGGCAGGGGCTTTTGATACAGATGTATGAGAAGCTTTTTGGCGAGTACGGCTTGGTGGTGGCGCAGGTACTTTTGACCAGGGATGATTTTAATGACAGGAAGAGGTACCTGAACTCGAGGAATGCTTTGCAGACGCTGATGGACTTTGGCGTTGTGCCTGTTGTTAATGAAAACGATACTGTCTCTGTGGAGGGTATCGAGTTTGGTGATAATGATACTTTGTCGGCGTTGGTGGCGAGTTTAATGGATGCCGGTTTGCTGGTGATACTGAGCGATATTGACGGCCTTTATTCGGGAAACCCCAAGGAGGCAGGGTCTTGTTTGGTGGGTATGGTGGAGCAGATAACGCCGGAGGTAAGGCAGTGGGCCGGTGCTGCCAAGGATACGCTTGGCACCGGTGGGATGGTAACAAAGATTCTGGCGGCTGATATTGCCATGAACTCCGGGGTGCCCATGGTGATTGCGAGCGGGAGAGAGAAGGATATCCTGCAGAGGGTGCTCGATGGTGAGGAAGTGGGGACGCTTTTCTGTGCCAGGGAGGATTGTCTGGACGGGAGGAAGCGGTGGATCGCTTATGCTCAGTCGGCGCAGGGCAGAATTGTGGTTGATGCGGGCGCGAGGAAGGCGTTGTTGAAAGATGGCAAGAGCTTGCTGCCAAGCGGGATTGTGGAAGTGAGCGGGGAATTTGAGCAGGGGGACATGGTGGCGATTTTTGACCGGGATGGTGCTGAATTTGCCAGAGGGCTTGTCAATTATAGTGCGCCTGAGCTTAAAATGATCAGGGGCATGAGGACTGAAAAGGCTGCTGAGAAGCTGCAGAGGCCGTGCAGCGAGGCGATTCACAGGAATAATATGGTGGTGTCTTCGTGAAAGGGGGATGCATGTGAGTACAGTTGCAGAGAGGGCGGCTGAGGCCAAAGAAGCTTCAAAGCGGATGGCCTGGGCGTCTGCATCTTTGAAAAATGAGGCTTTGCTGGCGATGGCGGGTTTGCTGGGAGACAAAAAAGCAGAGATTTTGGCTGCCAATGAAATTGATCTGGAAATTCTGCAGAAAAAAGAAGGGTACTCAAGAGCTTACTATGACAGGCTGAAGCTGACTGAGGCCAGAATTGAAGATATGATGGAGGGATTGCGGCAGTTGGCTGCTTTGCCTGACCCTGTCGGTGAAGTGACAGGGATGTGGGTAAGGCCAAATGGCCTGCAGGTGGGGCAGGTGAGGGTGCCCATGGGTGTGGTCGGTATTATTTACGAGGCCAGGCCCAATGTGACAGTTGATGCGGCGGGGTTGGCGCTGAAGGCGGGCAATGCGGTGGTGCTGCGCGGCAGTTCGGAGGCTATTAATTCCAATAAGGCGCTGGTTGCTGTGTTAAGGCAGGCGGTGGAGAGTGTGGGGCTGCCTGGGTCGGCTGTGACTTTGATCGAGGATACTGAGAGGGCGGCCGTGGTTGAGATGATGCGGCTGAATAAGTATCTTGATGTGCTGATTCCGCGGGGAGGGGCGTCGCTGATCCAGTCTGTGGTGGAGAACGCCAGTGTGCCTGTGATAGAAACGGGTGTGGGCAACTGCCATACCTTTGTGGATGAAAGCGCTGATTTAAAAATGGCCGGGGAGATTGCTTTCAATGCCAAGACACACAGGCCCGGTGTCTGCAATGCCATGGAGACACTGTTGGTTCACAGCGCTGTGGCCGACAAATTCCTGCCCGGCATGCTGGAGAGTTTTATTGCCGCCGGGGTGGAGGTGCGGGGCTGCGCGAGGGTGCAGGCTCTTGATTCCAGGGTAAAGGCGGCGGAGGAGGATGACTGGTACGAGGAGTACCTGGATCTGATTCTGGCGGTTAAGGTGGTTGATTCGCTGGAGGAGGCTGTTGCGCATATCGGCAAGTACGGCTCCGGCCATTCGGAGGCCATTGTGACTTCGCTTTACGGGAATGCGCGGGAGTTTCAGGCCAGGGTGGATGCTGCGGCTGTTTATGTCAATGCTTCTACCAGGTTTACAGACGGGTTTGAATTTGGCCTTGGCGCTGAGATGGGCATCTCGACCCAGAAGCTTCACGTCAGGGGGCCCATGGGATTGGTGGCGCTCACATCCACCAAATTTGTCATCAATGGTGATGGACAAATCCGTTAGGTAAGTTGACATATTCGGGTATTTTGGATAAAATTAATATAAGTTTTGTTTGTATGTAGCATGAGAGAAGCAATAGAATTTAACTCTTCCTGCGGGGGAGTTTTTTTACCCTATAGTTAATAGACAGCGAGGAGGGCTTATGATGAATCGTTTTACCGAGGGTTTGGCCAATCGTCAGATTATGCTGGTGGATACCACTTTGCGGGACGGAGAGCAGACTGCCGGGGTGGTTTTCTCCAATAAAGAGAAGGTCAGAATCGCACAGATGCTTGATGCGCTTGGTGTGCATCAGTTGGAAGTGGGCATCCCTATCATGGGCGGCGATGAGAAAGATTCAATTAAAAAAATTGTGGCACTTGACTTGGAAGCAAGCATCATGGCCTGGAACAGGGCCAATCTTGAAGACATCAAAGAGTCAATAGACTGCGGGACCGATTCTGTTGCCATCTCGATTTCCACTTCCGACATTCATATTACACACAAGTTGCAGACTTCCCGCCAGTGGGTGCTGGACAATATGGCAAGGGCGGTCGACTTTGCCAAAAAGCACAACAAGTATGTGTCTGTAAACGCCGAGGATGCTTCGCGCTCTCAATTTGATTTCCTTGTGGAGTTTGCACTGAAGGGGAAAGAGTATGGCGCGGACCGTCTGCGTTTCTGCGACACTGTGGGAACGCTTGAGCCCTTTGGGACCGTGGAAACTGTAAAGAGGCTGATTGAGGCCACGGGCATGGATATTGAGATGCACACTCACAACGACTTTGGCATGGCCACTGCCAATGCTTTGGCCGGTGTTAAAGGCGGGGCTACCATGGTTGGCGTCACTGTCAACGGCCTTGGCGAGCGGGCGGGCAACGCGCCTCTGGCCGAGGTGGCCATGGCTCTTAAGTATCTCTTTAACATTGATGTAAACTGCAAGGCTTTGAGTCTGCGGGAAATCTCGGAATTTGTGGCGCTGGCCTCGGGGCGTGCGCTGCCGGTGTGCAAACCGATCGTAGGCACCCACATGTTTGCGCACGAGTCGGGGATCCACGCCGACGGCGTCATGAAGAACCCCTCCACCTACGAAGTTATCTTCCCTGAAGTGTTGGGTATGCAGAGGCAGATTATCATCGGCAAACACTCCGGAAGCAAGTCCATTGAGGTTAAGTTTTTGGAGTACGGCATCACGCTGTCGGAGCAGGAGTCCGCTGAGCTTTTGCCCATGGTGCGTTCTGCTGCCGTGGATATGAAGCGTCCTTTGTTTGACAAAGAGGTAATGTATATCTACGAGGATTACCTGAGGGAAAAACACAGGAGCAAAGGTGCTATGTGACAACAGGACACCGGTGAAAACCGGTGTCTGATTTCTATCTGCTGTTGTGTGGGAGTGGACAAGCCCGAAAGAGGCGATTAAATGAAGTTAAAGACAATTATTAAAACTTATGACTACCGGGGGCCGCGCGGCGGGCTTGACGCAGAAATCAGAGGCATCAGGCATGACTCGCGCCAAGTGCGGCCAGGTGATATTTATGTCTGCCTGGAAGGCCTGCGTGTGGACGGTCATATTTTTGCGCCGCAGGCGGTGGCAAGAGGCGCTGCGGCTGTGGTAGCCAGGCGTGAACTTGAGCTTGGTGTGCCTGTACTGGTGGTTGATGACACCAGGCACGCCTTGTCGTATCTTTCTGACCGTTATTTTGCGCACCCGAGCAGGAAGCTGCATGTGGTGGGTGTGACAGGCACAAACGGCAAGACTACGACCACTCATTTCCTGCAGGCCATCTACCGCGCGGCGGGCAATAATTGTGCCGTCATCGGCACTGTGGGCATTAAAACAGGCGACAGGTACAGGGCTGCGGGGATGACAACACCGGAGGCATTTGATCTGCACCGCACTTTTTATGAGCTGGTTAGGAAGCAGATAAAGCACACGGCCATGGAGGTATCTTCCCATTCACTCTCCTGGCAGCGCGTGGAGCATGTCTTATTTAAAACTGCGGTATTTCTAAACCTCAGCCATGACCACCTGGACTTTCACCGTACCATGGAAGAGTATTTTCTGGCTAAGGCCCACCTTTTTAACCTGCTGCCAGCAGGGGGGAGGGCTGTTATTAACGGCGACGATTTATACGGGCGAAGGCTGATTGAGATGGTGGATGCGCCTGTTGTTTCTTTTGGTATGGGAGAAGGGGTGGACATCAGGGGGCGCATGCTTGCGCGCGGGGTGAACAGGACCGACCTGGAAGTACGCGCGGGAGGAGAGCAGTTTCTGCTGCGAGTCCACCTGCCCGGCGATTTTAATGCCCAGAATGCTCTGGCGGCTGCGGCGGTGGCTTTGGCTGAAAATATTGAGCCGGAGGTTATCGCGCGGGGGATTGACGAGATGCGCACTGTGCCCGGGCGGCTGGAGGCGGTAAACTTTGAACAGGAATACAATATTTTTATAGATTTTGCCCATACTCCCGACGGGTTGGAGAAAGTGCTGGCGACACTGAAAGAGGCGCCTCACAGGCGCCTGATAACAGTGTTTGGCTGTCCGGGAGACAGGGATAAGGCCAAGCGCCCCATTATGGGGAGCATCGCTGAAAAATACAGTGACCTGGTGGTGGTGACTTCAGATAATCCGGCCTCGGAAGACCCGATAGCGATTATCAGGGACATCCTGGTTGGAATGTCAGGCCGGCCTGTGGTGCTTCCCGACAGGGAAGAAGCAGTGCGCTATGCTTTAAATGCCGCCGGCAAGGGAGATATTGTGCTTTTGGCGGGCAAAGGCCATGAAAACTACCAGCTGATGGGGAGCGAGCAGGTGCCTTATTCGGACCGCAGGGCGGTGGAGACATTTTTTATCTCCTGAATAGTTTAAGGGCGCGGCTCACAGTGCTGCGGTAGGCCGGCACACCAAGCTCCCACAGGAGGTAAAGCGGCTTGGAGAGGGGTAGGTCCCACTCTCCTATATAGGAGACATAATCGCCGCCAAAGCTTTGCTTGAAATGGTAAAGGCCATGGAGCGGATGGGATTCACCCACAATACCCGGCACACCGTAAAAATCAAACCACTTGGCGCCGCGGCTTTTGGCCCAGGCAATGCGTTCCCAATTCATGGCGTGATAAGTATAAAGATTGCGGTGGGTGTCGTCCTGGCCGCCGTAGGCAGCCCAGGCGGTTTTGGCAAAGATGAGAGTGAGCGATGAGACGACCGGTTCTTCTGCTATGTATCCGGTAAGCAGGAGGATGCGGCCTTCTTTTTTTAAAATCGGGTAGAGGCGGCGGAAATACTGCGGTGAGCGCACGATAAAATCACTGCGGTTTCCGGTCTTGGCCAGGACGCGAAAAAAATCTTCAATACTTGTCTCGTCGTTGCTTTTAAAGACAAGCCCCCTCTGTGGGGCATATTTTATTTTATAGCGTACTTTTTTGGCAAAGCGGGAAAAGATATCTTCAATTGAATTGTCTAAAGAAAGGCGGAAAGTATGGCGCGGCTGCAGGCCGCCAAATTCACCAGTCTGCCGGGTGCGGGTAAAGCCCATGTTGCTCAGAGTTTCAAGCACTGCGGGGGAGTGCTCAGGCACTGCAGGGTCAATTTTTAGCAGGATGGCTTTCTCCTTGCGGGCGAGTCCGGCAAGGGAGTTAAGGGTGAAGGCCAGGAGGTTGCTGTCGCTGTAGTCGACAAGGGCAGGGCCGCGCGGCACGTAAGCCACTGTGCGTCCGGGCAGGGGGAGGTTGCGTACAAGCAGCGAGGCAGCGGCAAGTATCTGGCCGTCTTTGTCTTCCACCACACCGCGGTGGGCTCGCCAGTCGTTTTTTACTTCGCCCCAGGACCAGGACTGCATGATGTCGCCTGAGTCCAGGCCGGCTAAAAAACTGTCATAGCGCGCCGACTCGCTTTCTTTGATTAACCGCCAATTCATTCCATCACCCCTTTTTGAGAATACCAATCAGGAAAACAGTCAACAGTAAGTAGTGTTGACATGAACAAATATATTTAAGGCTTTTGAAAGGAGAAACGCATGCCGCTAACACTCTGGGCAATCCGCAGGCCGGTGGCAGCATTGATGTCCATGCTGGTGATAATGCTGATTGGCGGTGTTGCATTGTGGAACCTGCAGCTTGATATGCTGCCGGCTATAAACCCGCCTGTTTTGGCAATAATCACCGAGCTGCCCGGCGCATCAGCACAGGAGGTGCTGACACTGGTCACAGAGCCCGTGGAAGCAGTGGCTGCGACTACGGCAGGCATTAAAGAGCTGCGTTCCATTACACGTGAGGGTATTTCCTTTGTCATACTGCAGTTTAACTGGGACACAAAAATGTCGGAGGCAAGGACTGAACTGGTGGAAAAACTCGACCTGCTGCCGCTTTCAGATGACGCCGGAAAGCCGCGTATAATCAAATTTGACCCGTCTCTTTTGCCCCTGATGCAGGTCTTTGTGGCCGCCGGCGAGGATATGGAGTTGGACAGCCTCACCTCAGTGGTGGAAAAAAGGATAAAGCCAAGGCTGGAGGCGGTACCGGGCGTGGCGTCTGTGGGCATTAACGGCGGAGTTGCCAGGGAAATAAGAGTGGAGTTGGAGAGAGACAATCTTTACAGCCACGGTGTGGGCCTTGGCAGGGTGGCGGGGATAATCGCCCAGTCCGCATCAAACCTGCCTGCAGGCAGTGTCAGCCACGACGAGAGGGAGATAAATGTAAGGCTGGTATCAAGTCCCCAAAACAGTGATGACATCGCAGCGCTGGTAGTGGCGTTTGCAGGGCCGCTGCAGGTGAGGGTAAATGACCTTGGCAGGGTAATGGAAGCTGTTGTGGCCACGGACTCAATCACGCGCCTCAATACCTGTGCCGCTGTGGGGCTTCATATTCAAAAAGAGGGGAGCAGCAACACAGTATCAGTGGCCGGGAATGCGCGCAAGGCGCTGGCGCAGGCTGCCGCAGATTTGCCCGACCTGCAGATAGAGGTTATGCTTGACCAGGGCCGCTTTATTGAGTACTCCCTGCGCTCCACTGCCGTCAGCCTTCTCATTGGCGGTTTTTTTGCTTTGCTTGTGCTGATGGCGTTCCTTGGCAGCATCATCAGCACTGCTATCGTGGCAGTTGCAGTCCCGTTCTCCATCCTTGCCACTTTTGCGCTCATGTATTTAAGCGGAATGACCCTCAATATTATGACACTGGGCGGGTTGGCGCTTGGTGTGGGCATGCTTGTTGACAATTCAATCGTGGTGATAGAAAATATTTACCGGCACCTGCAGCTGGGAAAAAAACGGGAGGAGGCGGCGGCTGTGGGGTGCAGCGAGGTGGCCGGCGCCATCTCGGCGGCAACTCTTACAACGCTGGTGGTATTTCTGCCGGTAGTCTTTGTCGGAGGGCTGACGGGGACACTGTTCAGGGAGCTGGCTGTGACTGTGACATATGCTCTGCTGGCCTCACTGCTGATTTCACTGACAGTGATACCGCTTCTTGCCTCGCGCTGGCTGAAAGAGGGGAGTGTAGTGAGGCGGCGAAAAAGTATGGGGGTAATATTTTCATATGGCCGCAGGCTGCTGCTGTGGGGGCTTGCCCACAGGGCTTTGGTACTGGCAACAGCACTGCTTTTATTCGGTCTTTCCATTGCTGCTGTGCCCCGTATCGGCACTGAATTTCTGCCGGCAGTGGATGAGGGCATCTTTACTGTGGATTTGCGGCTGCCGGCGGGGACAAGGCTGCTTGAGACCTCAAAACGGGCGGAAAGGATAGAAAATGAACTGCGCTCTGTGCCGGAAGTAGAAAGGGTGACGGCACAGGTAGGCACAGGAGGCACTTTCAGCGGTGTAAGGACAGCTCTCAGCGGCGGCGCGTCAAACAGCGCGCAGCTGATTGTGACACTGCGGCCTGGAGAGCGGAGCACTCTTGATGTGATGGGCAGAACAAGGGAGCTGCTTTTGGGCAGCAAAGAGGATGACGAGGAAATTGTGCTAAACCTTTATTCTTCATTGTTTTTTGCGCCCGGCAACAGCGCCAACCTGCTGCAGCTTACAGTCAACGGACCGGATTTTGCCAGGCTGAAGCAGCTGGCAAACGATATAGTTAAGGTGGCATCAGACATACCGGGGCTGACTAATGTGCAAACCAACCTGGATGTTACTCTGCCGGAGTTCCACGTCCGTGTGAAGGGAGATGACGCTTTGAGATACGGCCTGACACCTTTTGGCGTGGGACAGGAAGTGAGCAGGGCACTGCGCGGCCAGGTAGTTGGCCGTTTAAGGGGCCAAAAAGAAGCTCTTAACATTCGCGTCATTTTACAGGAGGACGACAGGCAGACAATTGACGACCTGGAGAAAATACCGCTTGAGACAGCTGCTCCCGGGCTGCTGGTTTCCCTTGGTTCTGTGGCTGAAGTGTCTGAAGGCAGCGGTCCGGCTACCATAACCAGGGAGGAACAGCGTGAAAGCATTGAAATAAACGGGCAGATTGAGGGCAGGGATATAGGTACACTGCTGACGGAGCTGCAGCAGCGCGTGGATGAGATGGGGCTGCCGGAAGGTTACGAGGTGAGGAGTGCCGGTGCCGCTCTCCTGATGGAGCAGGGTTTTGCCTCACTGCGGCAGGCTTTCCTGCTTTCACTGGTGCTGATATATATGGTGCTGGCTGCCCAGTTTGAATCGCTGCGCACACCTTTTGTCATTATCTTCACAGCGCCGCTGGCAGTCATAGGCGTGGTGGGCGCCCTGCTTCTGACACGGACTCCCCTTGGTATTACCGCCTACATAGGAATAATTATACTGGGCGGTGTGGTGGTTAATAACGGCATCGTGCTTGTTGACCTGATGGAAAAGCTGTATGCAGCGGGAAGCGACGCAAAGGAGGCAGCAGTGGATGCTGTGAGGCTCAGGCTGCGCCCCGTGCTGATGACTGCACTTACCACAATTCTCGGGCTGCTGCCGCTGGCGGCAAAACTGGGCGAGGGGAGCGAACTGCAGGCTCCTTTGGCAACAGTGGTAATAGGCGGGTTGTTAAGTGCTACACTGCTAACACTGCTGGTTATCCCCGTCCTCTATACCATGATCAGGCATAGGCGGACTGCCTGATGGGGAAGTGACAGAATAAAAATATTCTTGCTGGCAGTTTTGGCAGAAAACCTGGTGAACACAGCCATACTGGGCATGGACAAGGCTGTTTTCCTCGTGCGGCGAGTAGGGGCCAAGTGAGTCCTGGAGGGTGCCGATGTCTTCCATCACCCTGCCGCAGGCAGGGCAGCAGATTGAAAGGGTCTCAAAGCCGTTGCAGTAGGGGCAGATATTTTCCATACCAACAGTCCTTTTAGGTTTTGCGGATAGTTTGCCCAGTGCAAAGAGCGCTATGAAGGAAGAAGGATATGTTCAATGCCGGGCAGCAGGCTGAGGCTCTCAAGCGGGTTGCCCCGCACTGCAAGCAGGTAGGGCTTTCTCCCGGGGAGCACAGCTCCCATATCGCGCTCAAGGCCACAGATGCGGGCGGCGGATGAAGTGGCGGCGCGAAGGGCCTGCGGCACGGAAAGGCCGCATTCAATCAGCAGTGACAGTTCACGGTGCAGTGAAGGGCCGTGGGTCACTCCCGGCGCGCCGGCATCAGTCCCGGCGCCAATAGTTACGCCAAGCTGTGCGCCAAGGGACACCAGCTTCATCTGCCTGTGGAGTGACCGGCGTATAACAGCAATGGATGCTTGTCCGCAAAGCAGGGAATGGTCCTCAAGGAAAGCCGAGACAGGACAGAGTGTGGGTACCCAGAAAATGCCGCTCTCCGCCAGGAGATGGAGGGTATTTTCAGTTATGAAATAACCGTGTTCTATGGAGTGGACTTTTGCTTTTATGCAGCGGCGGACGGCCTCGTCTCCGCTGGCATGGGCCATGACAGGCAGGCCGTGATGTTGTGCCCTCCTGACAATGGAGCTCAGTTCTTCTTCTGAAAAAGATGGAGGCCCGACCTCACCGTAGCTGGAGAAACTGAAAATCCCGGAAGCAATCACTTTTATCTGCCTGACACCACAGGCAGCCAGGCTGTCTACCAGGCCTTCGGCTTCTTTTTTTGAGGCGGTTAGTTTGCCGATTTGCCCGCCATAATTGCCGGCACGGCCAATACCGGTGCCGGTGGCAGCGACACAAAGCGGAGGCAGGGACGGCAGGGGAAAAAACGGAGAGCCGGCGTCACGCACCGCCGCCACGCCGCTTGCGAGCAGGCCCGCAGCCCTCTTGTGTAATTGAGATGTTTCAGCGGAAGGCAGGGCAAGGTGAAGGTGGCAGTCGATAAGCGCCGGCAGCAGAGTGAAGAGTGACAAGTCAATTTCCTGCTGTGGCAGGAGAGCGGGAGGCCCACCGATATGGCCGCCTGATATACAGAGTTTTCCCGGCCCGGCCAGAGTGTCGGAGATGCCGTCCCACAGCCTGCCGTAATGGATGGTGCAGTCGTCTGTCAGCATTAGTGTATGCAGAGAAAACTTCCTTTCAAGGCATATTTAAGAGCAATGTGTATGTTTTATTATAGCACAGGTGGTACATCCTGCCAAAACCAAGACAAGATAAAAAAATCCCGGCGCTTGCACGCCGGGATAATTATGCTTTCTGTGGGCCTTTGGGTTTAAAAGGAGATGTGATTTTTCGCCAGGCCTTAGCAAAAATAAGTTTGAAGAAGAATAATGATGGCAGAGGGTCATCAAGCGACCATACTGCATAGACTTTTCTGTGGGCAAAAAACGGTTTTACAACTTGTTTCCATGTCAGCTGTTTTGTCCTCAGGTATTGGCGGACTGAAAATATATCTTCATAAAAATGGTAAAAAGCGTAATTCAGATGTTTGTCAAGGTTTACAGGCGGCAGCGGGTCACCGGTGAGGTCGCGGTACATAATGTACGGATATTCTATGCCGCAGGCGTCAAATAGTGAGTTGAGAGTGCTGAGCCTGGCATTTATCTCTATCATATAGAACTCTTCGCTTTCCTGGTGACGCTTAAATTCTATTTCGCAGTAGCCGCGATAGCCGATGCGCTGCAGGAAAGAAACCCCCGGTTCCAGCAATTCCGGAACGGGGTATTGGTGCGTCAGAGTGGAAGAACCGAAATTGGCGGGAAACTGTCGTAGCTTTTGTGCAGTCATGGTATGGGTGGCTTGCCCTGCTTGGTCTATGAAGACATCAAGGACAAACATCCTGTCATCAAAGCCGGGAATCAACTGCTGTACCATCACATCAAGGTTGGCTTCCCTGGAAAGGCGTAGAGCCTCATGAAGCTCCTTTCGGTTATTGGCAATAAAAAGTTTACGTCTGAACACTTTGACAAAAAGGTGGGAAATTGAGGGTTTAACCAGGCAGGGATAGGTCATTTCTGCGGCAGCTGCTTCGTCCTCTTCACTGTCGGCGGGAAAGAGGGTCAGAGGCATCCTCATGTTGTGTTCACAGGCTAAGACGTAAAGGCTTTTCTTGTCAACTATTTGTTCCAGCAGGCCCTGTGCAGTGTGGTGAAAAAGATAATGCTGCGACAGTATTTCACTGTGCCTGCTGATCATGAGAGCGTAGGCGTCGTGGGATGGTATGAGCACAGGTTTTGTGCCCAGGTCACAAGCCAACTTAATTAGGAAGTCTACAAGTTCATGTTCCTGAGTATTTACATTGGGGCAGAGAAGGCGGCGCTGGACATAGCGTGAAACCAAGCCGTAAGCGGTTGAAAAATCATAATCAAGTGCAATCACGCCAATGCCGCGGCGGCCAAGAGTTCGAATACCGCTTAGGCCTGTATAATAGTTGGCGCCAAGAAATACCACGGGTGTTATGTGCAAAAAAAGCCCTCCCTCTGTATGGTAAGAAAATTATAAAACAGGGTTCGGGCAAATGCAACTGTTTTCCACCTATTTCGACCTGTCTTATTTAACAAGTTGGTTGAGGGCGCTGCGGCATTTTTGCACACATTCTTCCAGCTGCTGCGCTGTCTGTTCAAAAGAATTCCGTGCTGCATTGTTGTCAGTGGTGTGAGCGGCTGTGCGCATATCGGCTGCCGAACTCTGGCATTTTTTGATTGTTTCTTCCACCAGATATTGAATATTGCTTGGCATTTATCGACACTTCCCTTCATTTTGTTACTATATTGTTTACAATCTGAAAAGTTTTTATCAGCATAGAAAATTTTAGGACAGGAAGGATTTTTCCGGGAAGCGGCGAATAGATATTTTGATGTCAATGTACACTTTACATGCAGGAATGACTTTATGCGCTTTTTTTGGCATCATTTGTGGGAAAATTAACAGAATTAAAAAGATATAAACCATTCATAAAATACTGTTATCAGTTTACTTGTTCAGACGGGGGGATCAGCGTTTTTTTGTGCTGTTTTGTCTCATTAGAAAAAAAGGAGTGATAATTTTTGGGAAACATGAAGAATTATGAACAAACCTATGCTGACTTCAAGTTCGAAGTGCCGGCAGATTTCAACTGGGCCAGGGACACATTTGACAAGTGGGGTGAGGATCGGGGCAAACTGGCATTGTGGGTAGTGGATGATTTTGGCAACGAGGAGAAGTTTACTTTTGCCGAGATGACAAGGCTATCTAAAAAGCTTGCCAATGTATTCAGCGCCAACAATATCAAAGAAGGCGACAAAGTCATCGTCATCTTGGGGCGCCTGCCTGCCTGGTGGATTTCCATTCTGGCCTGCCTGCGTTCGGGGGTCATTGTTTCTCCCGGTACAGGACAGCTGACACCGAAAGATATCCAGTACCGGTTTGAATCATCGGGTGCTGTGGCGATGATCTGCGATGAGGGCAATGCCGCCAAAGTTGACGCTGTGGCAGACAAATGCCCGACACTGACTACTAAAATAGTGGTCGGCAGCCGTGAAGGCTGGCTTTCTTTTGACGAAGAAGTCGAAAAGGCCGCGGACGATTTTGAGGCCGCCGCTACAACCTGCGACACGCAGTCAATACTTTACTTCACATCCGGCACCACCGGCATGCCAAAGATGACTGTGCACACCCATGCAACATACGGCATCGGTCATACAATCACCGGCAAATTCTGGCTTGACCTTACTCCCGATGATATTCACTGGAATCTGTCAGACACCGGGTGGGCCAAAGCCGCCTGGAGCAGTTACTTTGGTCCCTGGAACTGTGGCGCAGCAGTGTTTGCCCATAACTCTCCGGGCAAATTTGACGGCAAACAGGTGCTCGGCATGATTGATAAATACCCGATTACAACATTGTGCGGGCCTCCAACCGCCTACAGGGTGTTTGTGCAGGAAGACCTTACAAAATATACATTTAAGGCCCTGCGGCACTGTGTTGCCGCCGGCGAACCACTAAACCCCGAGGTTATCAATGTCTGGAAAGAAGCCACCGGCAACACCATCTATGACGGTTACGGCCAGACAGAGACAGTGCTTTTGGTTGCCAACTTCCCCTGCAACGAAGTGCGTCCCGGGTCCATGGGTAAAATGAGCCCCACTTTTTATATCGGCATCATTGATGATGAAGGTAATGAAGCACCGGCAGGACAGGAAGGGGATATCGCAGTAAGGGTGAAGCCTGTGCGGCCTGTCGGCCTTTTCAAGGAATATTATAATGAGCCGGAGCGCACTGCTGCCACCTACCGTGGCGACTGGTATGTGACCGGGGACCGTGGCATTAAGGATGAAGATGATTACATCTGGTTTGTGGGCCGCGCCGATGATGTTATCCTCACCTCCGGCTACAGGATAGGACCCTTTGAAGTAGAAAGCGCGCTGATTGAGCACCCCGCAGTTGCCGAGTCGGCAGTGGTGGCAAGCCCCGATGAAGTGCGCGGTGAAATTGTAAAGGCGTTTGTAATCCTGGCACCGGGCTATCAGGGTTCACCTGAACTGGTTAAAGAGATTCAGGACTTTGTAAAAAAAGTTACAGCACCATATAAATATCCGCGCGAAATTGAGTTTGTGGAAAGCCTGCCAAAGACCATCAGTGGCAAGATTCGCCGCATTGAGCTGCGCGACGCGGAAAAGCAAAAGAAAATGCTAAAAATGACTGAAGAAGGTACAGCTTCATAAAATAAGTCCGGGCTGCGACAAACAGCCCGAACTTTGTATTATAAAGGGAGAAAAGGGTAGGCATCAATTAGCGGAGGCCGGGAGGAGTCAAAACTTTCGGCAAAAGTGGCCGCCAGTTTATTGCTTTCCAGATAACGGGGGATGCCATCAGGGGGGATGATAAAATCAACTGAAAAAATAAGCCTGCTCCCTGCCATAAACTCAAGTCCCGCCAGAAATCTGTTGAAGTATTCGGTTTGCTCCACATGGCCTGTGGTATAATGGCGCTGGCCGATGTATTTTTTAAGAGGAAGGAAGCTTTTATCTTGGAGCAGGGAATGGTTGCAGCCGCAGATTATTTTCTGGCAATTGCTTCCGTACGGCCTGACAGCAAAGCCACTTCCATCACAGGACGAAAAAAAATGCATTTTGTGGACAACATGGTCAGCCAATCCGGCATAAGGGTCGCTTGTATGAATAAATTCGCTGATAACCAGCTCCCTGCCCGCAGGCAAAGCAGCAAGAAAGCCGGGCAGTGCATCGGCCAGGGCGTCTTTTTTCCAGACTGTATAAGGGAGCCCGTCTGTGCCCCGGCAGTCGGAGCCAATTGCGTCTTTTACAATCCAGACCTCGCTTTGCGAATCCGGCAGGAGAGGTTCGCTCTTATATGTATAGCTTTTTTGTGTCGGCAGGAAAAGAGATAGGCCTTGCCTGTAAAACTCGCTGGTTTGTTTGTTTTTGCCTGCCAATATGGCAGGCAGATAGCCTGAGATTTTTGTGTTGGCAGCTGTAAATTTCCGGCAAAGTGAATCATCCAATGTGCAAAACTGCACATCAAGCAGGGCCAGTCCGGCATTTAGCTGCAGTTCAAGCTCGCTTTGCGGGCATAATGAGACAGCGAACCCTTGACGCGAGTAAAGCTCTACCAGGCCGGCAGTGTTTTTTGCAACTGATCCGAAAAGATACCAGGCCGGGTATGTTGTCTCCCAGGCCTGGTATTTCCTTTCCCGGATAGCCTTCGTATCGACAGGGCTGTAATAATGATTGAGATCCCGGACGGCAAGTGCCGCAGACAGCATTCCGTTATGGACGGCTATGCAGATTTCAGGCATATTCTATCACCTGTTGTTGCGCAACAGCCTTTCCCAGTAACGCCTAAACAGAGATGTTTGCCTGTTTCCGGCTGGTTCAAACGGTGGATCCAAAGCTTCCATGGCAGACATATCTTCAGCAATCTCCACATCATCATTACGGTTCTCAGGGTTCCAGGGCTCCGGATAAAAGGTCATCTGGTTGCACCCCCTTGAGAAAATTAGATTTCACTTGTTTTAGTATTTACTAAGCAATAAAAAATTTACACTTAATCTTTGGCAGTTGAGGAAGAGAAAACTTCAAAAAAAAGAAAGGGCAGCGCCCTTTCTTTTACTGCTGCATTTGCTGCATATTAAACTGAGATTGTGCCTGGGTCAGCTGCTGCTGATTTGCTTTTGCCGGCTGGTACCAACCTTTTTGGTTCATGGCGTCAAATACCTGCTTTTGAATTCGATAGGAGTTTTGCAGGCAGGTTGTCCAATCGCGGCGCAGGTTTTCGCTCTGTGCTTCAAGGATTGAGCCGTTAATCATATCGCACATAAATTTTTGGTCTTTTAAAAGACATTGAGCAATATCCTGATCGGTAAGTTTTTGTGTGGGCATAATTTCCCTCCTTATGATAGATTATTGAAGTGTACCGGTATTGATGTGCTTTACCATGGTCTGGTAATTCTGCTTTGCAGTCTGCGCTGCATCCTGGCAGAGCTGCTTGATGGACTGGTCTGTACACTGTTCAGCAAAAAATGTCATTGACTTGTAGTTAAGCTGCTCATTTTTGAGGAAGTCCTCTAAGTACAACAGTTCACGCTGCGTCAGGTGATGCATAGTTTCCCTCCTTTTTAAAACGTATTTTTACTTTCCTAGTATTTGATAAAGAAAAAAAGAATATGCAATGCAGGTAATTTTATTAATTTGAAGAAGAAAAAGCAGAGCGGTGCGGTAGAATATAGATACTAGAAAGGCGCGCTAATTCGGTTCCCTCAACGCGCGCGTTTCAGTGCCGGTCTCCGCTGTAGCTTTGCAAGTTGCAAAGCGTTATAATTTCCTACCGGTATAAAAATATTCAGAGGTGAAAATAATGCGGCTTACAGTTCTTGGCTGCTTTGGCCCGTATCCTGCTGCCGGGGAGTCTTGCTCCGGCACTGGCTGAGGCTAAGGGGATATACAAAGCCGTGGAGGCTGCTGCTGCGGGCGACAGTTATATACTATAGAAATAGGAGGGAGTTTCTATGGAGGAAAAAATTGCCCGGTTGATCAAGGAGAGCAAGCGCTGTTTTGCATTTACAGGCGCCGGTATCTCCACAGAAAGCGGAATCCCGGATTTTCGCACTCCCGGCAGCGGGTTGTGGGAAAAGGTTGACCCGACTAAATATGCCACGTCAGATGTGCTTATGAACAGCCCTGAGCTTTTTTGGCGCAATGGATTCACACGCTACAAACAACTTTTGCAGGCAGTGCCAAACCCAGGGCACTATGCACTGGCAGCCATGGAGGAAATGGGCCTGCTGTCGGGGCTTATCACGCAGAATATTGACAATCTCCATTACAAAGCGGGCTCCCGTAAAATTTACGAGGTCCATGGCCATATCCGTACCTGCCGCTGCACGTCGTGCCGTTCGCATTTTGAGTTTAATGTGCTGCTTGAGCAGTTGGACCGGGATATTATTCCGCCGCTTTGCGAGGCGTGCGAAAAACCGCTGCGCCCTGATATTGTCCTTTTTGGCGACCAGATGGCCGACGACTACCTGAGCGCCCTTGACGACCTGTCGTTTGGGTGTGACCTGATGCTGGTTGTGGGAAGCAGCCTCGCTGTCTACCCCGCTGCTGATATGCCGCGCCTGGCTGATAAACTGGTAATCATCAATAAAATGCCCACACCACTTGACGGCAGGGCTGTGCACGTTATGCACACTTCCTCGGGTGAAGTGTTGGCTAAGATTGCAGCAATACTTCAAAACTCTGCCTGAAATAACGAGAACAAGAAACGGAGGAGCAAAGATGGAATTTAACTTTTTTCAGATTATCTGGGTTTTCTTTATTATTTCAGCACTCAGCCCGGCAATTAAACAAGCGAGGCTTGAAGCGATGAGGCTTCGTGTGCTCAGGGAACTTGAGAAAAAGAGGGGATCCCGTGTCATTACCATGATCCACAGGCAGGAATCACTGTCATTCCTGGGGATACCTCTGACCCGTTTTATAAACATTGAGGACTCGGAGCAGATACTGCGGGCTGTTCGCCTTACCCCGCCCGAGATGCCAATCGACCTTTTACTTCACACCCCGGGGGGGCTTGTGCTGGCTTCAGAGCAAATCGCCCATGCCATTAAAAACCACCCGGCCAAAGTCACTGTATTTGTACCCCATTATGCCATGTCGGGCGGCACACTAATCGCTTTGGCCGCTGATGAAATCATCATGGATGCCAACGCAGTGCTTGGGCCGGTTGACCCGCAGATAGGCCGCTATCCTGCAGTATCCATCCTGAAGGCAATTTCACGGAAAGATGCCAATGAACTCGACGATGAGACTCTGATCCTTGGCGACGTGGCTGAAAAAGCGGTAAACCAGGTAAAGAACCGTGTTTATGAAATTTTGCTGGAAAGAATGGGAGAAGAAAGAGCGCGTGAGATGGCGGCACAGCTGACAGAAGGACAGTGGACCCATGACTACCCCATTACCTGCAGTGAGCTGGGAACAATGGGGCTGCCGGCCTGCGGACTTATGCCCAAGGAGTTTTACGACCTGATGGACCTTTTCCCGCAGCCAATGCGCAGCCGCGCTTCGGTACAGTATATCCCCCTACCTTACGACACACCAGGTAAGGGTGGAAATCCCAGTTAAACCGGTTTTAAACAGGGGATGGCTATGATAAAAAGAATTTTATAAGGTTACTACAAAATGCAAATCAGATAAATAACAAAAGACTGACTGCCATCAGCAGCATTCCTGCAACCATGCCGTAGGTTGACAGGTGAGATTCTCCGACATCCCCGTTTACTCAGTTTTTATATGACTGATTTTTTCTGTCAACCGCTACTTAATTTGGTAAGTTTTAAGTGTAGAAGTTATCCGGTCGTCACCGGCTATGAACTCTCTTTTCACAAGTCCCACGCCTTGCCTGTAGTACTCGAAAAGGATGGAGTTCTCGAATGTGAGTTGAATTTTAATACAATTTTCAAACCGGCCTGCCGGTGTTTCAACGCTTGCGTTTGTGGCGACAATTTCCCTCTCCACCGGCGAACCCCAACGGTTGCCGACCTCCAGGGGCCTTTGCAGAATAATTGTATTATCATTGGCCGGTTGGTCGAGAAGACTGACTCTATCATAGAATTCCGGCTGATTGTAGATACGCCGGACAACGTCTTCAGTCACCTCAAAGATTAAGGCGCTGACTGTACCCCCTGTATCCTCGCGAATCTGGGCCCTGTTGCCTTGGGTAAATAATACCTCACGGGTGAGGGCGGCGAATTCGTTACCTTCTCCCAGGTAATCCCAGCTGCTGCCCTGTGTCAGCGGGAAAAAGTCTGCCAGCTTGGGGCCAGGTTCAGCCCCTGGTCCGCCTCTGAGCATGATAAGCGCAAAGATCAATATCAGCAGGCCTGCCAGTCCAATTATTATTCCACGTCGCATGAAAAATCCTCCTTATGTATTCTGGTATTATATATACTTGCAGAGATAGCCTTATATAATACAGCTAAGAATAGGCGATTTTAATCGCCAAATGATGTCCCCACAGACTTAGCTGCTCTTACCAGTTCGCCATCGGGTTTGACGCGCTTCTGTTCTGCCACTGCTGCTTCTAAGGAGACAGATTGAATCGCTCCGCTGCAGAGGCAGGCCATTTGACCGTATTGGCCGCTGACAGCGAGTTCAACAGCTTTGACTCCGAAACGGGTGCCCAGGTTGCGGTCAAAGGGGGTAGGCGTCCCGCCGCGCTGCAGGTGGCCAAGGACGGTCACACGTGTCTCCAGGCCGAAGCGGTGTTCTATCTCCCGGCCCACTATCTCAGCCACACCGCCAAGCTTGTTTAAGAGAGGGTTATCTGCAATCTGTTTTTGGTAGATTGTTTCTCCGCCGGGAAGAGGGGCGCCTTCCGCCACCACCATAATGGAAAATTTTTTGCCCAATGACCGCCGCCAGTTGATTTTTTCAATGATGCTCTCGTAGCTGAAGGCTATCTCAGGTATGAGTATGACATCGGCGCCCCCGGCCATGCCGGATTGGAGGGCGATCCAGCCTGCGTTTCTGCCCATCACCTCAAGTATCATAATGCGGTGGTGAGACTCCGCGGTGGTATGCAGCTTGTCAATGGCGTCTGTGGCGGTGTTGAGAGCGGTGTCAAAACCAAAAGTAATATCTGTGGCCGACAGGTCATTATCGATTGTCTTTGGTATCCCCACCACGGGGACT
This sequence comes from Dethiobacter sp., assembly GCA_018335875.1. Taxonomy (GTDB): domain Bacteria; phylum Bacillota; class Dethiobacteria; order Dethiobacterales; family Dethiobacteraceae; genus JAGXRN01. Next base: position 12,540 of record JAGXRN010000027.1, on the reverse strand, counting down.
CCTTTTTTGTATAATTCATTGCCGATAAAAAGGCTGCCGTCGCCTCCCACAACCACCAGCACATCGATACCCATTTTCTCCAGGTTGTCCATTGCCTGTTCAGACACGTCCTGCCAGATTGTCTGGCCGTCTTCTTTGCCCACAGGGTAGCGGAAGGGGTTGTCCCTGTTGGTGGTGCCCAGTATGGTCCCGCCCCGGTGCAGGATGCCCGAGACGTGGCTGTCGCCGAGAAGGAGATGCTCATTATTAATCATGCCGCCAAAGCCGTTTAAAATGCCCACAACTTCAAGCTCAAACCTGTAAAAAGCAGTCTTTGCCACCGCCCTGATCACTGCATTCAGTCCCGGTGCGTCACCGCCGCCTGTGAGAACCCCCAGTCGTTTAATCGTTTTCATTATAGAAACCTCCGTCCACGGTTTATTATCTCGCCCAACTGTAAAAAAACTGCTTCGAAAAATATTGGTATAGAATTAACGTTATTTTAACATAAAAATGACTTGAGTGTTAATACTAACCATTAAAAATAATTTCATATTGCGAAAGGCTATTTCAAATATAGTGCTTGCAAGGTTTTGCCGGTTCTACCGTGGTTCATTCGGTGGGAGGGTGGGCTGCCCTGGTTGGCGCCGCGGTGCTGGGCCCCCGTATCGGTAAATATAACAGCGACGGAAAACCAGCTGCAATCCCCGGACATAATATCACGCTCGGCGCTCTGGGGGTATTTATACTGTGGTTCGGCTGGTATGGTAGGTTTCTTTGCCACTGAGGGCGGTCTTTTTTACGGCGGCGGGACTGCGCTGCTTGCTGTGCAGGCAATTGGATTTGCGGCTGTTGGCGCTTGGATGTTGGCTACATCATTTACACTGTTCAGAGTTATTAAAGCCACTGTGGGGCTTCGTGTTTCAGCCAAGGAAGAAGAAGAAGGACTTGACATCGGCGAACATGGTATGGAGGCTTATGCTGACTTTGCCAAGAGTGCTATGATGCCGCAGGTGGCTCAAGTCCGGTAAATACGAGGGAGGAATGCAGAATGAAAAAGATAACTTGCATTATCAGGCCGGCTAAGTTTGAAGTGGTTAAGGATAGGCTTGGCAGGGAGGGCGTGAAGGGCATGACTGTCACTCATGTTATCGGCTGCGGCCACCAGCAGGGAAAAACCGCACAGTATCGCGGCAACCTTTATTCCGTGGATCTGCTGCCCAAAGTCAAAATAGAAATGGTTGTTGCGGATGATAGAGTGGAAGAAATTCTGTCCCTGATTATTGAGGAAGCTAAAACAGGCGAGATGGGGGACGGTAAGATTTTTATCTCGCCGGTTGAAGATGCAATCCGCATCCGCACCGGCGAGCGCGGCCCAGCGGCCCTTTAGTCAAAAAAATGTGTCAAGTGTGTGTCAAGGGGACTGTCCCCTTGACACAAAAAAATACAGCAGCCAGTCAGCTGCTGTATTTTTTTTATTCCTGTTCAAACATGTCTTTGCCTACGCCGCATTCCGGGCAGACCCAGTCTTCGGGCAGTTCGGTAAAAGGAGTGCCGGGCGCCACACCGTTATCGGGGTCTCCCTCAGCGGGGTCATAAACATAACCACAGACAGTACAAACCCATTTTTCCATTTGATTTCGCCTCCTGTTTTACGATCTTTTATTTTTTCCTGCATTAACGCTTTATTTTAAAAAAGGGGAGGTATATAATTAACCTATGTAGTTACCCTATCTGACAATATAGTAGGTGAAATGATGCTGCGTACTTTAGTACTTGCCCTTTTTATAATACCGAAAGTAGTAATCTGGCCTTTAATCTGGTTTATTCGCTGCCGCTTGAAGAAGCAGTGCGACAAACCGGGAGAAGAAATCCCTGACAATGCTTTGGTAAGTGAAATCACTAAACCTGAAGATCCTGCAAATCCACAGCCGGGTACTGTCTTGTGATAAAATTTTATCATACTATGGTTAAGAAGTCAGGAGTGGAAAAAGCGTATTAATAAGCTGTTGGCTGTAGACATCGGCGGCGGTACACAGGACATTTTGCTCTATGATGAAAGCAAGGCACTTGAAAATTGCATTCAAATGGTGCTGCCTTCTCCTACCCGGCTGGTAGCTGCCAAAATTGCCAGGGCGACCTCGGCAAACAAATCCCTTTTTCTAACGGGTGGTGTGATGGGGGGCGGGCCTTCGGTGCGTGCCGTCAGGGAGCACTTGGCCCGGGGTTTGGCCGTGGTGGCCACTCCCAAGGCGGCTCTGACCATACATGATGACCCCAACCGGGTCGAGGCGCTGGGCATAAGGATCGGCAGTGAGCCTCCTGCAGGTTCAGAAGTTGTTGAACTGCATGATGTTGACCTTGCTATGTACAAGCGCTTGCTGGATGAAGTAGGTGAATACCTGCCCGCGGGATTTGCCGTGGCGGTCCAGGATCACGGCTATTCGCCGTATGAATCAAACCGTGTCTTTCGATTCCGGCTCTGGGAGCAATTTATGGCGTCAGGCGGAAAACTTAATGACTTGGCATATAAAGATGTGCCTGCTGCATTGACGCGGATGCAGTCAGTAAAGGAAACAGTGCCGAAAGCTTTACTGATGGATACGTGCGGCGCTGCAGTGCTTGGCGCTTTGTGTGACCCCCGTGTTAAAGCAGCGGCCCACAGCTCAGGTGTTGTCATTATTAACATAGGAAACCAGCATACATTTGCCGCCATTGTACAGGGAGAGAGGATTCTGGGGCTGTTTGAACACCATACAAATGCAGTGACACAACAAAAACTTGTTTCCTACCTGGAGCGCCTGCTGGCAGGAACACTTACAAATAAAGAGGTTTTCGACGATAACGGACATGGCTGCGTCCCACCGCAGGAGAAGATAAAGCCTGCCCTCACCACTGTCACCGGCCCGCGGCGCTCGCTGCTGTGGGGGAATGACTATTATTTAGCCGCGCCGCAGGGAAATATGATGCTCATGGGCTGCTTTGGCCTTGCGGCGGCTTTAAAAGAACAACGCCAGGCGTGAATTTACTACATCCCAGTCAACGGTATTCATAAATGCTTCAATGTAAGGTGCGCGCTTCACTCCGAAGTCTATCATGTAGGCATGCTCATAAGTGTCCATGACCAATATGGGGGCGGCATTCCAGATGGCGCCGAGGTTGTGCGAGTCGCTGCCGAAGTTGTGAAGTGATCCGTCTTCAAGGTCATAAGCCAGTACAACCCAGCCGCGTACTGCCAGTCCGGTAGCTTTGAAGTCTTTTTCCCACTTCTCGTAAGAGTCGAAGTCGTGTTCTATCATTGCCAGCGCCCTGCCGGATGCCCTGCCGCCCTGGCCGCCCATGTTGTCAAAGTAGGCCTCGTGCAGTTTGATGCCGTTTAAGGCAAAAGTCTCTTCAATTTTCATGGCGCGCAGGTCGCTGAAGGTCTGATTGGCTTTGCTGTAGTCCACATCTTTGAGAAGCTTGCGTATTTCATTTGCCTTATTTACATATCCCTTGTAAAGTGTGCCGTGATGTTCCTCGAGCTGCTGTTTGGAGAAACCCGCAATCCCGCTCCTTAAATCTTTCGCTGTTAGTTCGTTCATGATTATTCCTCCTTTTTCCATAAATATTTATGTATTAATATTATACCTTTATTTTTGTTATGGTAAAGGTATTTATAAAGCAGTTCTTGATATTAATTGATTGCAAAGCTCATGTGGGGAGGTGGGACCAGTGGAAAAATTTTTTGGCGCCTTGCTGTTTGCCGGTGTAATTGCGGCTGTCTTTATGATTATGCGAGGCGGCGGCGGGTGACGGTGAAAATATTACCCGTGTAGCGGGTAAAATTATGGCGGGATAAAACCGGTGATTAGAAAGCTGCCATCAAGGGGATGACGCGGTGACACCGACATGGACATGGACCGGATGGTTATGGCTGTTGAAAGCCCACAGCGGTAGGCAAAAAGGATAAGAAGATGATGATTGCGCATACTAGCGGTAAACGCTCTTCCTGACAGGAGGTATTGTATGCCAAAGTATAAGAAAAAGCCTGAAAAAATGTCGGCAAGGGAAAAGCAGCTGGAGAAAATGAAGTATGAAATAGCCGAAGAGTTGGGCCTGGACGAAAAAATAAAAGAATCCGGCTGGGAGAACCTGACCGCCAGGGAAACCGGTAAGGTCGGAGGGCAGATGTCAAAACAGCTGCGGCGGGACGAACAGGGTAAAGAAGAGCAGGATAAGAGTAAATTGCGCAAAAGATGATAACTTGTGAAGCTCCGGTCCGGAGCTTTACTTTTGTATTTTCCCGGCTGTTGATAATTGCCAGTGCCACCCGGACATGGTATAACTTACATAAGCACCTATACAAGTAAAAAGGGGGAGAATAATGCGTCTTGGCTCTCATCTTTCAATATCAAAAGGGTTTGACAACGCAGCTGAATTGGCAAGGGAAATAGGCGCCAATACATTTCAGTTTTTTACACGCAACCCACGGGGAGGCTCGGCAAGAAGCATTGAAGCAGCGGAAATCGAAAAATGGCGTTTAATAAGCAAGGAATACGATATCAAACCTGTTGTCGGACATCTGCCATACACTGTGAACCTGGCCGCCCCGGCTGAACGTGCTTACAACTTTGCCAAAATGATTCTTGCTGATGAACTTATACGTATGGACCGCGTGGGAGTAGAATACCTGGTTATTCACCCGGGTTCCCATGCCGGCTCAGGGAAAGAGGAAGGCTTAAGGCGTATTATCGCCTGCCTGGAAGAAACATTCATGCCTTTTGCGGGAAAAACCGTGCTGCTGCTTGAGACAATGGCGGGACAGGGTTCAGAAATAGGGACCCCGGATGATATCAGCATGATTATCTCGGCTTTGGGGAATCCGGAAGGAATTGGTGTCTGTATTGATTCCTGCCACCTGACAGGGGATGGATACGACTTTCTGCAAAAAGATGATGTTGAAAAACTGGCGTGCGACTTAGACGGCACAGTGGGCCTAAACCGTGTAAAAGCTCTGCACCTCAATGATTCCAAGTTTCCCCCCGGCAGTCACAAAGACCGCCATGAAAGAATAGGCAGGGGCTACCTGGGCAAAGACGGCTTGCTGAACCTCATTACCCACCCGGTGTTTGTCAACCTGCCGATGCTGCTTGAGACGCCTGTGGATGATTACCGCCAATATGGGGAAGAAATCACACTTATACGTTCGTGGCTGGAGGAGTCGGTGCTGTGATTCACATTGCCACTTCCGGCTATTCTTATCCTGATTGGGTGGGGCCGTTCTACCCGCAAAAGCACCCGCGCGGCAAAATGCTGGAATACTATGCTGAAAATTTCGGGTTTACAGAATAAAAAAGACCACGCACGTGGTCTCGAAGTATGCTGTATGAGATATAAATTACGGATAAGAACAATTTAAAGGCTATTCCAGAATTCTTTTTCAGATATTCTTAGTTGTTTGCTAAGAATATGCGCCCATAAGTGTTTGGGTATTTCACTATGTGTGGAATGGCTGATTTTTGTCTGTAGAACAGTACCGTCAGAAAGCACTTTTTCATAGTACCAGTGGTCTGTGTTGCGAATCATTACCCAACCATTCTTATCGCAATACTTTTTTAGATCCTTAAACTTAGGCGGCACATTTATATCTCCAGTAAATTTCTGATTTCTTCATTAGTTTCACATAGCATTATGCGCAATACATAGGGGAAATGTGAACGGCGGTTGGGTGCATGCAAAAATAACTGCGAGCGCTGAATATAATCTTGTGAATAAAATTTTAAATCCTCAATTAGTTCATTAATTGCTTTGTCCAAAGTAGTGCCATTAACGTAAATATCAAGTTGATCAAGTGTTAAAGTTGCAGAATTATCATCCTCAGTAATAATTTCAGGTCTTAAAGAAAAATGAGATAGAAGCATCTTCTGAAGATCTACGCGAAGAAGCAGTATTTCCTCAGTTTTTTTGCGTTTTATAACTGTTGGTTTAAAAGTGTTAAAAACCTCGTCAAATAATGATGAGAAACCTTTACGGGCATCCGTAAGGTTAAGTTCAGATAACATGGTCATCCCCCTTCACCTCCATATTAGCATAATCTGTACAATATGTACAGATGTTACATTGTATTAGAATTGTGCACAACTATTACAATTTTTATGAGTGTTGAATGAAATTGTAATAAAGAAATGAGAGATTAAGGGGGAGTCCCCCTTAACAACCCCCTTGCATAGGTAATTTGATATAATTTCCTAGGCAAAAAAAAGCGGATTTTTTAATCCGCTTTTTTGCTGTTTGCACTATTATTGTTTTTGCAGGCGGCGGCGCAGTACTGCTGCGGCGGGGATAAGGAGGAGGACGAGGATGTACCAGTAGGGGGAGAAAGAGCGGAGGGGAGAGCCTCCAAGCTCAGGTGCTGCCATTTCTTTTACCAGTCCTAAAGAATCTCTTGTCAGCAGGCCGGCGGGCCTGGTAAATGCTTCAGCATCGGCGCTGTCCATTGTAACATAGTATTCTTCGTATATATTGGCCACCTCGGGCAGGTTGGCTATTTCATTAACCTGGGAGGCAGTTAGTTCTGCGAAGAGAGCATTGTCTTTTTGCAGGCGCTCCCACTCGGCAGTGGCAAGCTTACGGTCTGCGATAAAATAGGCTTCTGCTTCCTGCAGTTCCAGTATTTCGCCTGTTTTAACACAAAAAAAAGACGGCTGACCGTCTTTTAGTTTCTCACATAGTCCAGGATTGCCTGCCAATTGCAGTGGTTGGTTATATTGGCGTGTGCGATCTCTATCCCCTGTTTATCGCCGGGATGAATCCGTCTTGCTACTATGTGAAGGCGTTCAATGGCTGTAAAGGTGTCATAGTGAACCATAATCACAGGCACCTTTTTTTCAATTGCCCGCGCCAGCACCCCTACGTCTGGATAGAGCCCGCCTGTGAGAATCAGCACAGATGTGCTTGTCTCCAGCGCCGTAAGTGCCATGTCTGAGCGGTCACCCCCTGTAATTACTGCTTTATTGGGGGCGCGGCGCAGGTAACCCAGTGCGCTTTCGATAGTCATTGAACCGACTACGACTTCCTCTACCAGGCGTGCAAGATGTTCTTCCCCGGCAAGAAGTTCACCTCCAAGCGCGTCATAAAACTCCGCCACAGTCGGGGAGGCAATCTCAGGCTTTTGCGGAATAATACCAAGCACGGGATTGCCCATTTCTTCAAGGATTGGAGCGTATACGCCCTTGGTTTTGTCAAGGATAGTCCGCTCCACATTGTTAAAAATGTTGCCTAGCACTCCTATTCCGGCGTGGCGGAAATGCCTGTTGTAAAAAATGGTTTTATCGAGGCTGTAGTCATCCTCAATCCTGATTACATAAATGATGGTACTGTTAAACATAGTTGCCAGGTGAATGGAGTCCAACTCCAGGCTTGAGGCTGTGAAGGGAGACAACTTGCCGTCAATTATTAAAACATCTATGCCCTGCGCAACTTGGTTGTAAGCGTCACGTATTTTTTGCGCAAGAGGCGCCGGGTCATGCCTGACTCCTCCTGACAGGTAGTATTTGCTGATCCTCACAGGCGACAGGATGTCTGTGTCGTAACTGAGATTCAGCACCTGTTTAAAGAGCAAGACATCTTCATCATCAGTCTTGCCGGGCCTGATTGTAGAGCCGACAGGTTTGAAGTAGCCGACAGCAAGGCCGTTTTCCCTCAGTTTGAGAGCCAGGCCCAGAGCTATAGCTGTTTTTCCGCTGCCGGCCATACCGCTGACATAGATACTTTTCATGGCAAACACTCCTCCTGATTGTCGCCGTAGGATACGGTTATTTTTACATCCAGCGCCACCGCCCCATCCGGGTAGGCTACCACCGGGTTGAGGTCAAGCTCGGTTATTTCGGGAAAATCCAGGGACAGCCGTGCTACCTGTGCAATGGTGCTGACCAGTGTCCCGATATCTGCAGGCTCACTGCCCCTGTAGCCGCGTATTAAAGTATTAGCTTTAGTTTCGGTGATCATTTCCTCAATTTGACTGGTAGTTAACCCTTCAGCCAGCCGAAATGACACATCTTGCAGCAGGTTCACATAAATACCGCCAAGTCCAAAGGCGAGCAGCGGGCCAAATTGCACGTCGCGGCTCATGCCGATAATTAGTTCGTGGCCTTTGGGCATCATTTTCTGCACCTCAATACCATAAATGGGAGTAGCTGGCATAAAATGCCTGACGCTTTCCATAATTGAATCAAATGCTTTAGCCACCTGCCTGCCGTTTTCCAGTCCTATCTTTACTCCGCCCACATCGCTTTTATGGATTATTTTTGGTGAAGCTATTTTAAGCACCACGGGATAGCCGAGAGATTCTGCCAGGATTTCTGCTTCTTTTGCATCGCTTGCCAGGTGTACCGGGGCAGCAGGGATTTCGTAGGCTTGTGCTACCTGGGTGGCTTCGTTGCCAAGCAGGACAAGCCTGCGGTCTTTTAGTGCATCGTATAATACAGCTTTGACAGATTTCTGGTCAACTTTTGTGCGCTCAGCAAAGTTTTGTTTATCAGAAAGCTGTTTGTGCAGTGCAGAATAGTTGACCATGCCGGAGATAGCTTTTAGAGCCGGCTCAGGAAAGGTAAAGCAGGGTATGCCCCCTTTGGTCAGGATGCGGGTGCCCTCTGCCAAGCCCTCACCGCCCATGTAGGCAGAGAATACAGGTTTTTGACGGTGCTTTTGCTGTATAGCCACAATTGCTTTTGCTGTCTCTTCCGGTTCGGTAACGGCTGCCGGTGACAGCAGAACAAGAGCACTATCGGTGTTTTCATCGTCAAGCACAGCATCCAGTGCGGCCACATAACGGTCTGTTCTGGCATCGCCGATTACGTCTACAGGATTATACAGGTTAGCTTCATCCGGAAGGGCGACGCGCATTTTCTCGATAGTGTCTTTACCGAAACGCGCCATTTTCAGATTATATTTCTCCACACTGTCGGTGGCGATGATGCCAGGCCCACCGGAATTGGTAACAATAGCTACATTCCTGCCGGCCGGGATGGGTTGGTTTACAAATGCCACAGCCAAATCAAAGAGATCTGACATGTTTTCCGCCCTGATCACCCCACACTGGCGAAAAGCAGTATCATAAGCAAGGTCACTGCCGGCCAAAGCACCTGTATGCGACGATGCCGCGCGGGCGCCTGCCGAGGAGGCGCCTGATTTTAGTATGATTACCGGTTTGCGGCGGCTGGCCTCTGTAATAACTTTTAGAAAACGCTGCCCGTCAACCACGTCTTCGATATAGCAGAGTATTACCCTGGTTTTGGGGTCCTGTGCAGCCGTCCAGATAAAGTCAGTTTCATTTAAGTCCGCCTTATTGCCCATGGAGATAAAGCGTGAGAAACCAAGGCCCACGCTGCGGCTCCAGTCAAAAATCGCGAGCAGCATCGCTCCGCTTTGTGAAATAAACGCGATTTCCCCCTGCAGGGGGAAACCCGGCGCAAATGAGGCATTTAGGGGGGAGTGTGTGTCCATGATTCCCACCACATTTGGCCCTACCATGCGCATTTTAAATTCTTTGCAAACAGCGAGCAACTCCTTTTCACGTTTAAGACCGGTATTGCCGATTTCTTTAAAGCCTGAGCTTACAACAACCAGATATTTAACCCCGGCCTGCCCGCACTGTCTCGCTACTTCAATTGTAAGCTGTGCCGGGACAGAGACTACAGCCACATCTATCGGCTTACTTATGTCTGGCATGGCCTGAAAACTGCGGTAACCGAGGATTTCTTTTTCGCGGGGGTTTACAGGATAGACACTACCGCTGTAACCGCTTTGTCTGATGTTTTCCATAATTGAATAGCCAATTTTACCGGCTTTGTTTGAAGCGCCAATGACTGCCACCGATTTTGGATTGAACAAGTCTTGCAAATCGTTCATCTGCTCACTCACCTTCAGGCAATCCATTGTGAACAATTATTATTTCTACCCTTAGTGTTAAGATGTAGTGTATTATTTATGCCACGCGCATCAATTTGACTTACTACGGGTTGTGATTATTTATTGTATTTTGTCGAAAAGGAGTTATGAGGAAGGAATAGGCAATTTTAAGGTCGAATATAGTGCTGATAACAAAAACGGGGTGGAAAATTTGCAGGGGATAACGCAATTAGATGAGATTATCCAAACTATGATTAAAGCGGTTGAAAAAGGAAGCCGTCAGATAAGCAATATTTGCAGTAAATCAAGATCTGAATTTGATGACCTGCTGAGTGTCCTTATTGATTATAAAGCTGAAATACTTGAAGCTGTCACTGAAGCTGACAGGATTGAAAAAGAAGAAAAACTGGCGCGTATAAACCTTACAGAGATTAGCCGCAACATGCAAACCTACGAAAAAAAGGATATCCAGGACGCGCACAAAGATGTACAGTCTCTGCAGACAAGGCTGGGAAAAATTCGCCAGCGAGAGACAGAGCTCCAGCAAAAGCGCGCCCACCTGGAAGTTGAGCTGCGGCGTCTGAATGAAACAGTGGAAAGGTCAGATAAAATGGCCTCACAGGTCAATATGTGTTTAAGCTTGCTCTCCGGCAGCCTGCAGGGAGTAACTTATAAGCTTGAAGAGCTTCAGTTGCGCCAGCAGTTAAGCATGCGCATCATCAAAGCCCAGGAGGAAGAGAGGCTGAGGGTGGCAAGAGAAATACATGACGGCCCAGCACAGTTGATGGCAAATGTGGTTCTGAGAGCTGAGATTTGTGAAAAGCTGATGGACATCGAACCGGATAAAGTGAGAAAAGAGCTGCGGGACCTTAAAGAAATGGTAAAAGAGAGCCTGCATGAAGTGAGAAAAATCATTTTCGACCTGCGGCCCATGGTTTTGGATGACCTTGGTGTAGTGCCCACCTTGCGCCGCTTTATTGCTGAACTCCAGAAACGTTCTCCAATCAGTGTTGAACTTGTGGTGCTAAGCGGAGAGGAGTACCGCCTGCCGGGGCCTTTGGAAGTGGCTGTCTTTCGCATAGTACAGGAAGCATTGAATAATATATTTAAACACGCCGGAGCTAAGCGTGCCGTAGTCAGGCTGGAATTACAGCCGCGCAGGATAAATGTGTCTATCAGTGATGATGGCTGCGGTTTTGAAACGCAGCGAATTATGGGTATGGGTGAAATGGACAGAGATAATTTTGGCCTGCTTGGAATGAAAGAAAGAGTGGAACTTCTGTCGGGACAGATAAAAATAAATTCCAAGCCTGGTAAGGGCACTGAAATACAGGTAACCATCCCTGTAAAGGAGTGATTTTGTGCAGCCGAGAAAACAGATCAGCCTTTTGATTGTGGACGACCACACGCTGATACGCGATGGATTAAGAAAAATACTGGCGTTTCATGATGATATTATTGTGGTGGCAGAAGCTGCAAACGGCGAGGAAGCTTACCAGTTTGCCCTTGAACTGTCTCCGGAAATAGTGCTGATGGATATCAACATGCCCGGCGTGAACGGGATTGAAGCCACCAGGCGCATTAAGTCAGAACGTCCCACTATCGGGATTATTGCCCTTACCATACACGATGAGGAAGAGTATGTGTTTGAACTCGTCAAAGCCGGTGTCTCCTCATACGTGCTCAAAGATATCGACTCTAATTCACTGGTGGAGACAATCCGTGCCGTATCAAGGGGAGAAACTGTCTTTCACCCTAAAATCACCAGTAAACTGCTTGGCGAATTTAAAAGAATGGCAAATCAGCCAAAGCTGGCCGAACCTCTTTCCCGCAGAGAAATGGAAGTGCTGGTGATGATTACCCGCGGAAAAAGCAATAAAGAAATAGGTGAGGAACTCTTCATAAGCGAAAAAACAGTAAAAAACCATATCACAAATATTTTTCGCAAGATTAATGTCAACGACCGTACACAGGCGGCACTTTATGCCGTAAAGAACAAGCTGGTAAAACTTTAAGTCGAATTCAAACAAGCGATTGGGCAAAAAAATGCCTAATCGCTTGTTTTTTTGTAAAAAAGAGACTATAGTCCTATACTAATCCGGACTTGAAGCACCTGTCTCCAATTTATGGTATATGATAAACTCAATTACATCGGCTTAGAAACCGGAGGTGAGAACATGCTAACAAAAGTTCACGCGCTAATCTGGGACGAATCCGGGCAGGGAATGGTTGAATACGCACTTATACTGGCATTTGTGGCTATGGTGGCACTGCTGGGGTTGCAGCACGTGGGAACGGTTGTTCAAGCTCTTTTGAATAAAGGAGTTGATGCATTCTCAAGCGGGCCCGGCTAAACAGTAAAACAGGACCATTGTCCCGTCATATTTAAGCCAAGAGGTTGATACCCAACAATAACCACGCATGCTAAACTTAAAATACTAAAAATATTTAACAAAAAATAGAGTAGTATCAGAAAGTCCCTTCGTTAAATATTAAAGGTAACCAAGGATAATTTGCAAAAAATTACAATATTAACATCATATGGCAATACGCTCTTTGGTAAGCTCAATAATGGCAGGCTAAAGCAAGCCCTCCTTCCTTTAAAGCACGAGGCTACGCATGGATATAATAATAGGGTGGAACGGCACTTTTCGGCGCCGGCAACTGGCA
>JAGXRN010000026.1 GCA_018335875.1 Dethiobacter sp. | reverse complement strand
CCCCGACACGGGGGTGAAAAATATTTATCCACTATGCCTAAAGCAGCGTGGATAAAGGGTTACAGACTTTCTGAAAAGATTCAAATATTTTAGGAGGTGAAAAATATGAAAGCACTGGCGAAAAAGTTTTTTACAGACGAATCCGGACAGGGAATGGTTGAATACGCACTAATTCTAGCTCTTGTGTCAATAGTTGCAATTGTTACCTTAACTGGTCTGGGAACAACAATCATGGCTAAGTTCCAGGAAATCGCTGTGACGCTGGGTTGGACTCCCCCCTCATAACATGTCTGCTCCTCCCCAAGGTTGGCCCTGCCCGCAGAGGGCAGGGCCGTTTTAACTACAAAAGCAAATCATTGAGTTATAAATCAGCGAGGTGATGGGATTGTACCTTCGCACTCTCATGAAAAGCCAACAAGGCCAGGCCATAGTGGAAATGGCCCTTGTCCTTCCTATTATAATCCTGCTGCTAATGGGGATATTTGAAATGGGGCGCGTCGGCAATGCTTACCTCACTGTAACACATGCCGCCAGGCACGGGGCAAGGTATGGCGCTGTGGGGGGAAGCAACACAGAAATCACAGACAAGGTAATGCAGGCGGCCCCTACCCTCGATCAGTCAAAAGTTGCAGTGACCATTGAACCTCTGATACGTTCTGCAGGCGGCGACATCACTGTAACAGTGGCCTATCCCATCGAGTTGATAACACCGGTGTTATCCGGGATTGTTTCCAATCCGGTGCTGGTAAAAAGTGCAGTGGTAATGAGACTTGAGTGAGGTGATATTGGTGGCCAAATTAATGCGGGCAGGTAATATTTTAAAGAAGGAACAAGGCTCCGTAGTTGTGATTCTGGCTTTGGCCATGACAGCATTGCTGGGAATGGGCGCCCTTGTGGCCGATGTGGGCGTTAATTATGTAAAGGAAGCCCACCTTATGGTGGCGGCCGACGCCGGGGCTTTGGCCGGAGCGACAAAGCTGGGCCAGGGAAAAGAGGCTATAACCACGGCGGTACTGGAGATTGTGCAGAAAAACGGCGTCCTGGCAGAGATGGTTACAGTGGAAGTAGACGAAGAGCAAAACGGTGTGACAGTCAAAACCAGGGCACCCATCAGGCTCTTTTTTGCAAAGCTGTTTGCTGCTGAAAACGGCGTGATGGAACAGAGAGCAAGGGTTGCCAAGACGAGGCCTACCGCTATTTTTGATGTATTTCCCCTCGGGGTGGAGGAATCTGTTACACTTGACTATTTAAAAGAAGTAAACCTTTTTAGCAGTGAACTGCTGGGAGGCGGGAAATGGGGCGCCTTAACATTTAAAGACGAAAACGGAAATTATATGACCGGGGCGAATATCTTCAGAGAATTTCTTAAACACGGCTACCCGGGATTGATTGAAATAGGTGATCTTGTTCAGGCAAAAGGCGGAGTCAACATGGGGCCCATCAGGGATGGTATTAAGTACCGGCAGGATGAGGCAGAAAAGTTAGGACCAAGCAGCTATGACAATTACCCGGACGGCAGCCCTCTTGTCCTGATATTACCGATTTATACCATAACTAATGTCAAAGATGAGGTTGAAGTAGTCGATTTTGCAGCATTTTACGTTACAAAGCTGCAGGGGCAGGGAGAAAACACAGAAGTCTGGGGTCATTTTATCAAGCCCCACGTAAATGCCGCTGCCAGCGTTGAAGGAGAAAGCCAATACGGGTTGACAACAACAAAGCTTATTCAGTAAAGCTTATAAATTTTGTACAATGCGTTTCCCCGGGGAGAATATTTGCCCGGCGGGAGAATAGCTCCCCCGTAAGCTGCCCTGCCGGGCAGCCCCCGGTTTTTTTAGAAAGATTTACGATTATAAAGTTCATATAAAATAAGTCACTTCTTTAGGGGGAGAGCGGATGAAAGGGAAAAAGCTGCTTTTGCTATCTGTAATTCTGGCCTTAATTGCTGCGGGGTTGGTGTTTCGCTACCTGAAAGAGATGGAAGAGACAAGCAAGCAGGCGGCCAACCTGGTACCGGTGGTGGTAGCAAAAGCTGAAATTCCAGCCAGGACAAAGCTGGATGAGACTATGTTTACAACTGTTAATGTTTCGATCACCTCTGTCCATGCAGACGCAATAGTCAACAGGGAAGAAATCAGGGGAGCTTTCGCACTGGAACGCCTGATTGCCAATGAGCAGGTTCTGAAAACCCGGCTTGTATACGGCGAGACTAAAGCCGGCATGTCGTATAAGATTTCGGAAGGCCACCGCGCCCTGACACTCCCTGTCAGTACAGTCACAGGGGTGGCCGGGTTTATACTGCCCGGAGACAGGGTGGATGTGGTGGTAACCCTGGAACTGGAGCAAGGCAGCGAAAATATTACACTGACAACTGTGGTTGTTCAAAATATCAGAGTGCTGGCCATGGGTGCGCAAATCTACGACCCGAAAAAGGAGCAGCTGCCGGCTGACAGTACAACACTGGATGTGCCAAATGAGTATGTAACAAAACTGATTCAGGCAGCCGAAAGAGGATCGATTCGCCTGGTGCTCAGGCCGGCGGTGGATGATAGTAATAAACCGCTGCCGGATCACCAGTTTAAACAGTTCCTGCCACGATAAAAAACAGGGAGGGATGAAGATGGAAAAAATAAAATTACTGATTGCTGATGACGTCCCTCAGACGCGTAAGGATATCATTAGGCTGCTCTACTTTGAAGACGATATGGAAGTCCTTGGCGAGGCGGCCGATGGAATTGAAGCACTGAAAAGAATCAGTGAACTGGGTCCTGATGTAGTGCTGATGGATATCAATATGCCCCAGATGGACGGAATTTCGGCCACAGAACGTATCTGCCGGCTCTATCCCACTGTTGCCGTAGTGATAATCTCAATCCAGGGTGAACCCGAATACATGAAAAAAGCTATGTTTGCAGGAGCACGTGACTACCTTGTCAAACCGCTGAGCAGTGAAGAAATGGCCAGTTCTATCCGCAATGTCTACAAACAGTTGAAGCAGAGAGCCAGGCAGGCACAGAGCTATACAGTAGATACACCTGAATATGGAGAGCAGACATCCAGCGGCGTAGAATCACATCATTATAATTCGCTGCCTTCTGTATACGGCGATGAACGTCCGCCCCAGTACAATCTGCCGCATAAAGTTGATTACCAGCATATGAATCAAGGTAAAGGGACCAAGATTGAAGGCACTGTAAGCCAACCGCGGAAATATTACAGGGAGACTGAGTCACAGCACACCCTCTCACACAATGCCGGCAGTAAATACCAGGGTATGCCGGAAGAGGATATGGATGACGTGTCGACACATCCGCAGCTTGATTACAGCGAGTTGACACCACAGCATGATTTTGCGCAAACCGAAAAGCGTCAGCACCCAGTTCAGCCAGAATCGGAGCAGGTTACTGAGACTCCTGCCACTTCGCCAGTGCAGCGTCAGCAACAAAATATAAGTAAACCGGCGCCCCAGCCTGATTCTATGCAAAAAGAACAACAAAAGCTAGCTCCACCACCTGCTGCAGAGAAGGCCCCTGCCGCTTCTTCGGTGCAGCGCCAGGAGAAGCCCGGCAGTACAGCAGATGAGAAACCGCTCGGCTTGGTAACTACAGTATTTTGCGGCAAAGGTGGTGTGGGTAAAACAACACTGGCCACCAACCTGGCTGTGGTTCTGGCACAGAACGGAAAGAAAAGGGTTGCCCTCATAGACCTGGATCTGCAGTTTGGCGATATAGCGGTGATGCTCAACCTTAATGATGGAAAGACTGTGAGCGAACTTGTACGCGAACAGGAAACGGTTTCCGTTGAAGTGCTGGAAAATTATATGCTGCGCCATTTTACAGGCATTGATATTTTGCCGGCTCCTGTTTTCCCGCAGCACGCCGAATATGTAACTTCTGATCATGTGGAAAAAATAATAACCTGCCTGAAGCAGGTATACGATTATATTATTGTTGATACTTCACCAATGTTTCACGACCTGAACCTGCAGGCGCTTGATATGAGCGATCAGATTTTGCTGGTTGTGACACGTGATATATCCACAATCAAGAATGCCAAAAGCAGCCTCAATATCCTTGACTCATTGAACTACAGGGAAAAAATCCGTGTAGTGTTAAACAGATGCGACCAGGACCTTGGTGTTGATGTGGCTGACTTGGAAAAAGGGCTGGAAATAGTGGTATCCCATCAAATTCCCAGTGATGAGCGAACTGCTGTCTCGGCGATTAACAAAGGTGTCCCGGTGGTACTTAGCAATTCATCTTCCGAGTTGGCAAAGTCATTCCGGCGGATGAGCGAACGGATGGTCAGCGGCAAGCGTCTGCCTCAGGAAAAGCAGAACAAACCCCTGATTAACCGTATCTTCAGCCTGTAAGGAGTGATATAATATGTCACTGTTAGAGCGTTTGGAACGTGTCAGGCAGCAGGAACAGGCAGAAAAAAAGCCCGGCGGCAATGTGCTAACTGAAAGGAAACCTGAAGCTGCTGTGCGCACAGACCCATACAGCCAGCTAAAAATAAAGGTTCACAAAAAAGTGATCGAGGAACTGGGACGTCACAAAGAGGATGAAGGCGGCGGCGGGGAAGAACTTTCAACCAGGCTGGAGCAGTTGGTTTCAGACTCCATTGACCAGGAAGTTTCCTTTATACCGCGTGGGGACAAGCAAAGAATTGTGGGAGAAATTGTTGCCGAAGCGGTGGGATTTGGGCCTATTCATCCCCTTTTAAACGATGAAACTATTACTGAGGTTATGGTCAACGGCCCCAACCAGGTTTACATAGAAAGAAACGGCAAACTTTTTAAAACAGATGTGGTATTCCGTGATGATGAACATGTATTACATATTATAGAAAAAATTGTTGCGCCAATCGGCAGGCGCATCGATGAGAGTATGCCGATGGTAGATGCGCGCCTGCCTGATGGTTCGAGGGTAAACGCTATTATTCCACCGCTGTCTTTATGCGGCCCATGCATAACAATCAGAAAGTTTTCCAAAGAACCGTTCACAGTTGATGATTTACTTAGTTTCGGCACTTTTAATCTGGAGATGGCAGCATTTCTTGAAGCGGCAGTTAAGTCGCGGCTTAATATCGTTGTCTCCGGTGGAACAGGTTCCGGTAAAACATCAACTTTAAATGTACTGTCTTCTTTTATTCCAAACGATGAGCGCATAGTAACCATTGAGGATGCTGCAGAGCTGCAACTGCGACAGGAGCATGTGGTGTCCCTGGAGACACGGCCAGCCAATATTGAAGGTAAAGGTGCGGTAACAATCAGGGACCTTGTAAGGAACTCTTTGCGTATGCGCCCCGAAAGAATAGTGGTTGGAGAAGTACGAAGCGGAGAGGCCCTTGACATGCTGCAGGCCATGAACACCGGACATGACGGCTCGCTTACCACAGGACACGCCAACTCTCCCCGCGACACCCTATCGAGGCTTGAAACAATGGTGCTGATGGCGGGGATGGATCTCCCGGTACGAGCTATCAGAGAGCAGATATCCTCTGCCATAGACGTCATTGTCCAGCAAAGCCGGTTGCGCGACGGCTCAAGAAAAGTTACTCACATTACTGAGGTTCAGGGTATGGAAGGTGATGTTATAGTACTGCAGGACATTTTTGTATTTGAGCAGTCCGGGCTTGACGAAGATGGAAAGTGTATTGGCGATTTCGTAGCTACCGGGATTCGCCCGAAATTTATAAAGCAGCTTGAAGAAGCTGGAATTGAGCTGCCTGCTGTTATGTTTGCGTCCTCAAGGTTCTGACAAAAAACGAGGTGCTTAGATGGATGCTGTTAGAATTACTATACTGATATTTTTTGCCGCCTTTATAGGGCTGCGCGCCGTGACCAGTCTCTTTGGCAGAGGAAAAGAAGAAATAGCACAGAGGATGCTGACTTATACGCGCGACAGCAGCACAATGCAAAAGGGTGAAAAAGATGAAGGCTATAAAAAGCCCAGCGGTAAAATAGCGAATGCTTTTCGCGCCCTTACGCCAAAAAAGATCCTGGACAAAGCCGAGCAGGACCTGATGCAGACGGATATACTGCTTAGGCCGGAGGAACTGATTATTATTCAGGCAGCAGCCGTAGTTGTTCCCGCTATTATTGCACTAGGTGTTCTTGAAAATATGAGCCTGGCAATAATTTTGTCTGCAGCCGGCGCCATTACTCCAACTTTATATCTCAGACTGGCTAAGGTGCGCAGGCAAAAAAAGTTCAATGACCAACTTGGGGATGCAGTAGGCATAATGTCAAATTCACTCCGGGCCGGCTTTTCCTTCCTGCAGACTCTGGATTCACTGCATAAGGAAACCACACCGCCGCTATCCGTGGAATTCGGCCGTGCTTTACGTGAGATGAAGCTTGGCACACCCACTGAAGAGGCACTGCAAAACATGTCCAAGCGGGTAAAAAGTGACGACTTTGACCTCATCATAGTTGCTGTCAATATTCAGAGGCAGGTTGGTGGCAATTTGGCAGAAATCCTGGACAATATTGCCTTTACAATCAAAGAAAGGCTTAGAATTAAGGGAGAAATAAAAACCCTGACCGCCCAGGGCAGAATATCAGGAATCATTGTGGGCGTATTACCTCTGGTGCTGGGACTGTTTATATTTTTCACCAACCCGGCTCATGTAAAGATGCTCTTCACACACCCGCTCGGCATAATCATGCTTATAGCAGGGTTGGTGTCTCTCCTGGTGGGTATAGCCTTAATCAGAAAAATAGTTAATATTGAGTTCTAATGGGGTGATAAACTTGGAAGCTTTAATACCGGTAACAGTTTTTATGTCAGTCTATATCTTTTCGCAGGCATTTCTATCGAGAAATCAGACAGCAAAAGTAGACATTCGCGGGCGATTGGGCCAGGTTATATCCTCGAATGAAATAGTGGACACCAGGGAGAAAGAACTTCGCAGGCCGCTGATAGAGAGGCTGATTCTTCCACTTTTAAGCAAAATAACCGGCATTATAGGAAAGGCACTCCCCACCGGCATGCTCAAAACACTTGAGCCAAAAGTTCTACAGGCCGGCAATCCCGGACGCCTGTCAGCAAAGGAAATTCTTGGGATCAAAGCGTTGCTTGCCACCGGCATCCCTGCCCTTTTGTACTCACTGAATGTGAACGGTATCGGAGGCATGGCCCGCCTGGTGCTGATACTGGCTGCTGCCTTTATAATAGGCTGGAAAATCCCTGATTTATATCTTTCCAGCATAATAACCAAAAAACGCAAAGAATTGGAGAAAACATTCCCCGACATTCTTGATTTACTCACTGTAAGCGTTGAAGCCGGGCTAGGCTTTGATGGAGCGATGGCAAAAGTGGTGGAAAAAGACAGCGGTATTGTGGCATTCGAATTTAAGCGTATTTTGCAGGAAATCAAAATGGGCAAGTCAAGGCGCGAGGCTTTACGGGACTTTGCGGCGCGCTCTGCTGTTGAAGATATAAATTCATTTGTCAATGCCATGGTCCAATCGGACCAACTCGGCCTTAGTATAGCCAAAACACTGCGCAATCAATCGGAGCAAATGCGGCGCAAACGCAGGCAAAGAGTTGAGGAAGCAGCTATGAAAGCGCCGGTCAAAATGCTGATACCCCTTGTTTTGTTTATCTTTCCTTGTATCTTTATCATCCTGTTGGGGCCGGCCTTAATTCAACTGATTGAACAGCTGGGATTCTGACATGTCCCTATTAAATGTACAAACGGACACTGTGCTGGCAGATAAAGTGGGGTTTGCGGATACTTTTCTTAAGCGATTGCGCGGACTGATGTTCAGCAGCACATTCCCCCGGGAGTACGGTGCTTTGGTTATTAGCCCCTGTAATGTTGTACATACCATGTTTATGAACTACCCCATAGATGTGGTGTTTGTGGATAAAAAGTGGAATGTTCTGCACTGCTTCGTCATGATGACCCCGGGGAAGTTATCGCCTATGGTCAAAGGCGCGTATGCCGCAGTGGAACTCCCTGTGGGGACATTGGTGCGAAGCCAAACCAAAACCGGGGACGCACTTACGCTTGTGAAGAGGAAAGGAGCTGTATCAAGTTAATGGCGCTTTTACTTCCCTTTGTGGCTGTCTGTCTTTACACCGACCTGGCGGACAGAAAAATTTACAACAATGTCATTGTGTGCGGGATAGCAGCAGCTTTTCTCCAAAACATGGTAAGGTTGGGCCTTTTGGAGGGAGCAGTAATTTCATTGACAGGACTTTTGACAGGTATATTTCTCCTGGTTCTCCCGTTTATTGCCGGCGGGCTGGGAGCGGGAGACGTAAAAATGCTGGGTATGATAGGCGCCTTTTTAGGCCATGGCCAGGTAGTTGAGGTTTTACTGGTGTCAGCACTGGTAGGAGGCGTGTTTGCCGTAGCTGCAATGATCAGGGGGAGGGGAATTTTGCGTAGGTTATGGAACTTTTTTACCGGATTCATCTTTTTCTTATTTACCCACCAAGCGGCATACCTGCGCAGCCTGGACGAAAGCGAGGCACAAAAAAAAGCCATACCTTATGGCGCAGCACTTTCTGCGGGTGTAATCATTATCTATATTCTTGGTTCAATGGAGTTAAACCTGCCCGGCTTTGGGCCATCGCTGTTCTAACAATAAAAAAGACGTCCCCCTTAACAACCGCTGCATAGGAAATTTAATATAATTTCCTATGCAGCAAAAAACCCGGCATTTGCCGGGTTTAAACGTTAAAGCGGATATTTAAGATGTCCCCGTCACGGACAGGGTAGTCCTTGCCTTCAATTCTAAGCTTCCCCTGGTCGCGGGCCGTTTTCAGAGAACCCCCCAGTGCCATAAATTCATCATAAGCGATGACTTCGGCACGTATGAATCCTCTTTCCAGGTCGGAGTGTATTTTTCCAGCTGCTTTCTTTGCTGTGATGCCTGCCTGGACAGTCCAGGCACGGACTTCATCTTCCCCCACAGTGAAAAATGAACACAGCCCAAGCAGTTTGTAGGCCGCTGTGACCAATCTGGTTATGCCCGACTCCTCAAGTCCGTATTCCGCCAGGAACGCGGACTGCTCTTTTTTGTCCATCCGGCAAATCTCTGTCTCCAGCCGCCCGCTAAACTCGATGAGTGGATATCCAGCTGCCGCACAGGCGTCCACAAGGGCGCTGCGGCCCTCAAAGTCCTTGTTTAATAGCTGCTCTTCATCCAGATTAACTGCCACCAAAACAGGCCGTGAAGAGAGAAGGGCATAATTGTGCAGAATCTGTTCCTGCTCAGGCAGCCACCCCAACGATGATATCGGTTTGGTTTCCTCCAGCAGAGACTGGCAGGCCTCAAGAAGATGCGTCTCTTCCTGGGAACGGCGTTTATCTTTGTTCCTGGCAAGAAGTGCTTCAACCTGACAAAGGTCGCTTAGGACCATCTCGTTTAAAAAGTTAGTAAAGGAAGTGTCTGGAGTCAACGGCTCGTCAGGCCAGGGAACAGTAGGATCACCGTGAGCTCGGACAACAATTGTCAGCGCATCACAGGCCTTGAGTCGGTTTGCTGTTTCGCCTGCTATCTCACAACCGCTGCCGAGGGCGGGAAAGTCGGCGAATTCTACGGTAGCGAACGTTATTTTGCGCGGTTTAAATATTTCTGACAATAAATCTATGCGCTGGTCAGGCACCCTGGCAGACGCCTGGGGCACAGTGCCTTTACCACCTGCTGTGCCGCCTGTGAGCAAAGAGAAAAGCGTAGTTTTGCCGGCCATGGCCGGTCCGATTATACCTATCTTCATGATACCTCACCATCCTGTCAAGACACCATGATAGCGCAGCAACAGGCTTCTGTCAATGTCAGTGAAGAAAAAAGAGAGCATTTCTGTTATGCAGGGAATTGTAAGGCTGCAGCGAAATTATCTCATTGCAGGCACTGCCTGCCCTGATATTTCTTCCTGGATGTGACGCTGCCGAAGCGCTTCTTTTTCTTCAGCCGGGATTAGACGCTCGACTAATAATCCCATCAGAATAATGCCGGGAATATTAACCGCTGCGCGGGCAGTGGCAAACTGCCAGCCCAGTGCGGATGTTTCAAAAAGAAGAAGCGGCAGCTTAAGAGTAGACCAGGAAAAAAGAAAGATGACAATATTGCCAAAGCGGGCGCCCTTTTTGAGCATGGTCACAGCTACCGGGAATGCCACATAGAGCGGGCCGGCTGCTGCTGCGCCGAGAAAAATGCTAAGCGCAATGCCGCGGGCGCCGGATGTTTCCCCCAGATTTTTTATAATCATTTCTCTTGGCACCCATGCTTCAAGCAGTCCCAGCAGGATAAATATCGGAGGCAGGACGCCAAGCATCTCCCTGAAAATGTTTGCAGTGCGCACACTGATATCCTGCCCCAGCGGAGGCTGCCACATCCAGATCAAGAGAGCCACTGCCAGCAGTATTAGTGACAACCGGTATCTTTTTAATTCTTTCATCTTATTATTCCCCCTACAATCAGAGCCACGATAAAGGAATAGACATATGCCATGCTGTTGCGGATCAGAGTCTGCCGCTTACCGAAGAAACGGATTTCAAGCGGCGCAGTGACAAATCCAACCATCATCAGTGTGGAAATAAAAACCACAAGCTGAGAGACCCCTGCGCCGGAGTCAAGCAGCGATTTGGCCAGGGGGAAGGCTATAAACCCCGGAATCAGAGTTACCGAGCCTACCACCGATGTCAGCAGCATGCCGACAAAACCGCTCTGTCCGCCTATAATTTTAGTTATTATCTGCGGTGAAAGCAGTGCCAGCACAATACCGATGAGAATAAGAATGGCCGATAACTCGGGGAAGATATTTAAAAAAGCTTTTTTCGCCACCATTAGAGCCTTTTTAGTCTTTTTTCTGTCTTTAATGAAAGAGAACAACAGTCCTGACACAGCCAGCGAATAGAGAAACACAGTAAACATTATTTTCCTCCTTAACTTTCTTTGACGCTTTTTTCATGATAGCGGCTAAGCATTTTCTCAATGATTCTGATTCTGTTTTGAAGTGTTTTCATCCACGCTTCAAGCAACGCCATACCGTCCGGTGTTAAGCGGTACGAGCGCCTGGCAGGCCCGGATTCCCCGGCCTCCCAGCTTGATTCCACCAGGCCTTCCTTTTCCATCCGGCGCAGATACCGGTAAACCTGACCGGGGTCCTGACAGCGGGGGTCAATGGAGAATTGGTCAAGGTTTTCCATCAATTCATAGCCATGGGCCTCCTTTTCCGAAAGTAAAAGCAGCAGGCAGGGTTCAATAAAACGTTCAATTTTACCCTGCGGACAGCGCTCATCGACAGGCCTGTTCATACAATCACCTCTCACCTATGTGTAAATAACATATATATGAATACATTATATACCTGGCAAAAATAAAAATCAAGCTCTATAATGAAAATTGTACAGTTTTCTTTGACAATCTAAAAACCGCCGCAGCTTTTGCCGCAGGCGGCTTTAAGACAGGATCATCTTGCTTCTATATACCAAAAATATTCAGCTTTTGGAAATGAGGGCAAAAAGCCATGGGTAACATGCTTGTTCTCGGTGCCGGGAATTTTGGCAAAAGGGCGGTTGAAGTTTTACTGGAAGCGGGAAACAAAGTTATTGTTGTGGACAGGGATGCAAGAGCACTGTATGCTTTCAGAGGCAGCAATCTGACCGCTGTCTGCGCCGGGGGGATAGAATACCTTGTGGCACAGGAAATTAAAAGCTTTGACTGGATTATACCGGCACTGCCAATGCATGTGGCATTTGAGTGGTTGGCAAAGGTTCTCCATTCAATGGAAATCACCTGCAGGCAGATGCCTGTGCCGAAACTAAGTGTGCCCAACCCCTTGCGCGGTAAAGATGGGGCTCTCTACGCCAGTTTTGCCTCACACCTTTGCCCGCCAGATTGCCCGGAGCCTGATGGGGCTTGCTACGTGACGGGAGAACAAAGGACCGTTCCGCTGCACAGGCTGTTAGCGGGACTTACTGCGCCCGGATTCGACATTGAGGTAGTACAGAGCCACCAGCTCTTTCCGGGCCTTGGCGGCTTAAATCCTGTTGAATTAAAAGTGCTGTTGGAGAAGACCATATCAAGGCGCAACTCGCTGATTGTAGCCACTTCGTGTGCCTGCCATGCGGTGCTTGACGCCCTGAGTTTTTAATTAGAGGAAGCGGATGGGGGTAAAGCGCAGAAGCGTGCCGAGCATGTCGTGGGGATTGCTGCCTCCGTCCTGTTTGCCCGGTTGCAGTATGGGGTCGCCGGGCTCAGACATCCCGTCTTCACCATTAGTGGAGTTGGCCAGGACATGATTGTTGGAGAGAATCAGGGGTTCCCCGCTGTCGCGGTCAAAGACTACGGCGCCGAAAGTGCCGGCGGATACGCGATAATGGCCGATACTGAGACCTGGCCTTGCCGGCCTGGTTTTTATTTTGCGGTTCAAGGGCCTGCCGTACCATGTGTGCCTGGCAATGGCGCTAAATTCCCCGGATTCAAGGACATCAGTTGGGATATCTTCTACGAAGCGGGGAATTATCTCATCTTCTCGCAGCATATTGGCGGCAACTTTTTTTTCGACAAGGGCCACCAGAGATATTACTCCTGTCTTCACCCCATCTTTGCGTTTAAGGCCGATACCAACCCCGACAACGTTAGGCAGGGCAAGAATAGCTGGTGTTTTATCACGGCACAACCTGCGCAGGTCAACCAGGTATTCATCCTGCTTTTCATCGTCCGTTCTACTGTCAATGCCTAAATCTACATTTAGTGACTCCAATACAGTAGTGATGGGGTTGTAAAGTGTGGCCCCGGAACTGCCGGCAAAAAGAAGCCCCACAGCACGCTTTGCCCCATCCACAAGGAGGGAACCACTATCACCTGACGCTCCCATTCGTGTGGTGACGATCTGCCCTGTGAAAAGAGCGCTCCTGCCGCTGCTGAACCCCACTTTAACTGAAGCCCCAATCAGGGTGACCCGGCCGCTGGTTACTGCAGTAGAGCGGCCGCTCTTTTGTACGCCTTGCCCCAGTTTAACCGCTGCAGTGCCGCTGACCATGCCGACGCCAAGTATAGACGGGTCTACTAATCCTGAATTAACCGGTTTTGCCACGGCGGCATCAACAGTATAGGCAGCATCCTCTTTGGCCTTGATATTATTCATTAAATCTCCCCCCGTTTTGTGTTTGGGCCTGTAGTACTCTATATTACTCGCTGCTGGGGGGCATGGTGAAAATTATTTCGCAGAAAGGAAATTATTGGTGTGGCATTGAATATATGACTAGTGAGGTGAAGTGGTATGCACGGCACCCTGATTAAACTGTTAAAAATTGCAGAGGAGCAAAAAAGGACAATTTTTATCGTAGGAGGTTTTGTCCGGGACCATCTGGCCGGCCTCGAAATAAGGGATGTGGACCTTGTTGTCAGTGAAGACGCTATTCAATTTGCCAAGAGGGTAGCATGGCGGCTGCGCGCTGACTACAAATTGCTTGATTCCGCCGCACAATATTCCAGAGTCAGTTTAAAGACTTACTGCAACAAGATGCTCGACCTTGATTTTTCGCTGCTCCGCAATAACAGCATAATTGCTGATCTGAAAAGCCGTGATTTTACCATCAATGCCATGGCTGTAAACCTGAAAGATTACCTGGCAGGGGAAGGATGGGAGTCAGGTATAATTGACCCCTGTGGAGGCAGGGATGACCTTAGGGCAGGGTTACTGCGCATTACGGGCAAGAGAAGCCTGGCAGATGACCCCATCCGCTTGATGCGGTCCGCTCGTTTACTGCTTAGGTTTGGCCTTACTTTAGATGAAAACAGCCGCCAGGCTGTGCGAAAGTTTGCCCGCGCAATAAAGAGCACTTCAAGGATAAGGGTTGCCATCGAATTGTTTCTGCTCCTGGCAGCAGTAAACGCCGCTGAAGGTATGCGCATACTGCATGCGGAGTTGTCCGTGCTGGGAGAAATATTCGCGCCCTTTGCCGGTATGTCAGAGAAAAAGGATAAAAGAGGCGAAAGTCTTCTGGAGCATGGACTGCGAACTTGTGAGCAGCTTGAAAAGATACTGAGAGGAGATACCGGGTTCTGCCCCCAGATCCTGGGCAAACTGCACATGCACCTGAGCATGGAATTGGAAGAAGGGCGAACAAGGCTGTGTTACCTGAAACTGGCCTGCATCATACACGACATCGGCAAGCTTGATGCTCCAGTTCCTGCGGGGGGGAGACATGATTCTTTCAGTCACGGGCTGGCGGGGGACACTTATGTTGATGGACTGTCTCAGCGCCTTAACCTGTCCGAGAAGGAACATTATCACCTGACACAGCTTGTCCGCAATCATTCACGTCCCTTTTTTTTAAGAGATGATCAACCGGCTTCATATTTTCGCTTTTTTCAACAGTTCAAAAATCTGGCCCCCGAACTTTTGCTGTTAAAGGCCGCCAGCATTGCCGGCAGGGGCGGCTGTAACAAAAAATGCGCTGAAATACTGGGAGAGTATTTCAGCGGCACTTATAAGGATCTGCCCGAAACTGTCATTTCTGCAGGAGAAATAATGGATTATTTCAATCTGCCGCCCACGCGCTTTGTGGGAAGCCTGTTGGAAGAAGCTTACTCAGCACAGTTGTCAGGAAGAGTGAGGACAAAGGAGGAGGCGCTGTCGCTGATTTCGGCCCTGGTGTCCAATAAAACAGGCTATAATTAATCTAAAAATAAATTGGCCGGTTTATTTACCGGCCAATTGCTGTCACCAGGCATTAAATGTACTTGAGCACCAGGTCACCGACTTCCTGAGTGCTGTATCCCATTTGACCGGCGGCAAGGCTCTTAAGGTGTGTTTCGCAGACACGCTTGACGGCGTTTTCTACCCGGGCGGCGGCAGCTTCTTCACCAAGATTGTAGAGAAGCATAGAAGCGGCCACTATGGCTGCCAGGGGGTTTACCACATTTAGTCCGGTATATTTCGGTGCTGAGCCGCCGATAGGCTCAAACATGGAGACGCCGGTTGGGTTGATGTTGCCGCCGGCGGCAATTCCCATGCCCCCCTGCAGCATGGCGCCAAGGTCGGTTATAATGTCACCAAACATGTTGTCTGTGACAATAACATCAAACCACTCAGGGTTCTTTACCATCCACATGACTATTGCATCAACGTGGGCATAATCACGGGTGATATCGCTAAAATCAGAGGCGCCAATCTCGTTAAATGCCCTCTCCCAGAGGTCAAAGGCGAATGTGAGCACGTTGGTTTTGCCGCAAAGGGTTAATTTGTTCCTGTTGCCGCGCCTGCGTGTATACTCAAAAGCAAAACGAAGGCAGCGCTCTACACCTTTACGTGTGTTAATTGATTCCTGGATGGCTACCTCGTCAGCTGTACCTTTACGCAGGGTACCGCCGGCTCCGGCGTAAAGACCTTCAGTATTCTCTCTGACCACCACAAAATCGATTTCTGCAGGTCCTTTCCCTTTGATTGGTGTTTCAACACCAGGATAGAGCCTCACAGGCCGCAGGTTAATATATTGATCAAGTTCGAAGCGAAGGCGCAGCAGGAGGCCTTTCTCCAGGATACCCGGCCTTACATCAGGATGTCCGATAGCACCTAAGTAGATGGCGTCAAAACTGCGCAGTTCCTCAAGCACACTCTCCGGAAGTATCTCGCCTGTCTTAAGATAGCGTTCACCTCCCAAATCATAGCGGACAAAATCGATGCCAAAATTGGCTGCTTCACTCACTGCCTGCAGTACCTTCAGCCCTTCACGCACTACTTCGGGCCCTGTCCCGTCACCGGGTAGAACAGCTACCTTATACATAGAAAAACCTCCTAAAGATTAAATTATGGTAAATAAAAAGTATACTTTACCTATTTTAATATAAACAGGAGTAAAAGGGAAGAGAATGCCGGGAGGATTTGATTATCAGACAGCGAAATAGAGTTTATGCGGACCGGAGGTGAAAAGATGCCGCAAAACATTGGACTCCTGCTTGTGCGCCTGAAGAAAAGGTATACACGTCTGCCAAAAACTGCAGGTGTTTTTTTCACCCCTGGCAAGGAGGGGCAGGGCGCCCTGGCCAGGACAGGTGACAGGATGCTTACAACTGCGGCTTTTTCCAACCACCAGGATTTCATTAACATCCTCCTGACATCAGTGAGGCCTCACGCAATCTGTGTCTGCCTGGATGAAAATATCGAAGCGCAGCAAAGCAAATCCCTCAACTTTCTGCGCAGTGAATATGATACAGTTATATATACAAGCCTGGACAGAGTGCTTCCGGCCCTTGGGCTTACCGGCGCCTGCATTGAACTTGCAGAATGGTTTAGGGCAAACAATCTGGAGATTAAAAGAAAAAGCGGGGACGGGGCGTTGGGTGCTGCACTGGCTGCCATTACAGGTTATTTTTACCTGGCAGACGAGTTTGAATATGATGCTCAAAGTGAAAGCATAATTCCCCTTCTCTATGAATCAAATCATCTTTATACTTTTATGCGTATGGTTCCTTACGGAGAGGTGGTCACATTCGCCGAAGTTGCCAAAGCGCTCGGGCTGCAGTGGAGCGAAGACAGGGTGATGTCTGAACTGGCCAGGTTGCCTGCAGAATCTGAAGTTTTTGGACACCGCCTTGTCCACCGTGACGGCAGGCTCTCCGATGTTTTCCCAGGCGGCATTGCCATACAAAAAGAAATGCTCAAGTGGGAATTGGTGCCTTTTGTGGACGGAGAGCACGTTGACCTTAAACGGGCGCAGTGGACAAGACAGAAATACAGGCCACTGACAAATTATCTGAAGCATGCTGGTGCGAATAAAAAATTTGTGGAATTGAATTTCACCGGGATAGAAAAAATTATTGCTGTTTCTCTGCCCCGCGCGGCAAGGAGGCTTGGCTCGTGGTGGCAGGACGACAAGCCCCATGCCTGGATCTGGCAAAGCGCAAATCGCAGGGTTGCCAATATAAATATGCAGACGCAGACAGTTGTTTTTAGCTCAGCAAACTGACTGAACTCAGAAAACAAACAACAACATAAAATCCAAACGGAGGCTAAGATGACAGTACGCTTTATTCTGGGCAGGGCCGGCAGCGGTAAAACCCGCTTTTGCCTGGAGTCAATTGCAAAGCAAGAAAGGCATGCACCACTGGGGCCTCCTTTAATTTTTATTGTCCCCGAACAGGCCACATTTCAGATGGAAAAGGAGCTGCTTGTACGCTGCGGAGGCGCCACTTCACGCCTTCAGGTGCTCTCTTTCCGGCGTCTGGCTGTCCGCTACGGTGCACCGAAAGCAGGGGATTCCCTGACGCAGCTAAATGAAACCGGCAGGCAAATGGTGCTGCGCAGGCTGCTGCAGCAGAGGTCTTCCGAACTTAGGGCTTTTGGCCGCGCTGCCCGCCAGCTGCGTTTTTGTGAAAAACTTTCCAGCCAGCTGCGGGAGTTTAAAAACTATATGATAACACCTGAAATGCTGCTTAAAACTGCTGGCAATGAGGCTTTCCCAACGCCTTTAAGGGAAAAAATATCCGATCTGACAGTAATATTTGACGACTATCTAAGATTTATTGACGGGCGATTTTCAGATCCTCAGGATTTCCTTGACGGGTTGGCAGCCTCGCTGGAGCAGGGTGCACTGCCGTCCGGTTCCAGCATATGGGTTGATGGCTTTGCAGGTTTTACACCGCAGGAGTACTGCATACTGGCAGCACTTCTTAAAACAGCTCATCAGATTGAAATCACTCTCTGCCTGGACCCGGAAAGGCCTGTGGATGCACCGGCGGAGAATGAGCTTTTTTATCCAACTCTTTATACATACAGGCAGCTGAGGCAGTTGGCCGGAAAGGCCGGGGTAAAAGCGCAGCCTATGCTTGTGCTGCCGCAGAAAGGCATTGAGCCCAGATTTACCGCAAGCGAGGCGCTTACCCATTTGGAGTCTGTGCTTCTAACCGTCCCCGGCAGCATTTATGACAAGAAAACAGAGCACCTGAGGCTGGTCAGTGCTTCTAACCGCCGCGCCGAAGTGGAGACAGCGGCGCGCGACATACTGCGCCAAGTGCGAAATAATGACTGGCGCTACAGAGAGATTGCGGTGGTGCTGCGTGATCTCAACCCTTATTCGGACCTGGTGACAGCGGTTTTTAATTATTACGGTATTCCTTTTTTCCTGGATGAAAGGCGTACCGCCACCCATCACCCGCTGGTTGAGCTTCTTCGCTCTGCTCTTAGTGCGGCTCTTTCCAATTTCAGGCATGAAGATGTGTTCCATATGTTAAAGACAGATCTTTTTAAGCTGTCGCGGACATCTGTTGATAAACTGGAAAACTATGTATTGGCACATGGTATATATGGCTCACACTGGCTTGATGACACACCCTGGGCATGGCGGAGGGACCTGTCCCTGGAAGACGAGGGAGCCGAAGGAAGCAGAGACGAGCACGATATGGCTGGGATAAATGAGGCAAGAGAAAGCTTCAGACGGGCTTTTCTTCCTTTATTTAAAGCGGTGAAGGTGCAGGGAAAACATACTGCTGTGGTTTACTGCCATGCTTTGTGGTTGTTTCTGGAGAGCCTTGGCGCCTTTCCCACGCTGCAGCAGTGGTCTGCCCGGGAGAGAAGCTGCGGAGATTTGGAAAAAGCCGCCCTCCACCAGCAGGTGTGGAAAGATGTGGTGGCCCTGTTTGAGCAATTGGTAATAACCCTGGGTGACTGTGAACTGACATTGCAGGAATTCACTGAAATTCTGCAGTCCGGACTGGAAGGAATGAGGGCAGGGCTGGTTCCTGCGGCACTTGACCAGGTTGTTGTGGGCGGAATTGAGAGGTCCAGGCAAGCCGAACTGAAGGCGGTATATGTGCTGGGGCTTTGTGACGGAGAATTCCCCGCACGGCTGAATGAGGATGGTATGTTTTCAGACCGGGAACGGCTGGAGCTTGCCGAAGTCGGGACTGAATTGTCGTTTACGCGGCGCCAGCGCCTTTTTAATGAACAGTACCTGTCATATATAGCACTTACCAGGGCCAGCCAGTATGTTTTTGCCTCCTTTCCGCTTTCAGGGGAGGATGGCAAATCCAAACGTCCATCGCCGGTCTTCAACAGGCTTTGCCATATGTTTCCCGAAAATAAACCTGAGAATTTCGGGTATGGCGCAACGGCAGGGCAGGAATATGACTACCTGGCAGGAGGCAGAAATATTGCCGCCATGCTGCTGGGAAGGGTCAAAGCAGCAGCCGGAAACGGCGAAATTAATGAATTCTGGCTCGCGGTTTACAATGAAGCGCTCCAGGTTGCTGATATCTACAACCATATGCGGTTGATTTGGCCATCCCTCAGCTACAATAATCAGAGTGGTCAACTCTCACCGCAGAATGTATCCTTGCTTTACGGCCTGCCCCTGAAGACAAGTGTTTCGCGCTTTGAGCTTTTTGCCAGGTGCCCGTTTGCCCACTTTTCCCGCTATGGCCTGCAGCTTAAAGACAGGAAGGAGTACAGGGTAGATGCTCCCGACATGGGTAATTTATATCATGCAGCCCTGCGCCTCTTTGTGGATGAACTCATGGCCGACGGCCTGGAGTGGAGTGGATTGGGGGCAGAAGAAGCGGCAGAAAGAATGACGGCTATAGCAGAAAAGCTTGTTCCCCGCCTGCACGGTGAAATATTGCTTTCCAGCGGCCGTCACCGCAACCTGGCCGTGCAGATTAAAGAAAATCTTGTCAGCGCTGCAACTCTTCTTACAATCCACGCACAGCGAAGTGCATTCCGCACTGAAAGAGTGGAAGTTCCTTTTCGTTTAGAAAAGGAACTTCCGGAGGCAGCATGTAAAGATATCACAGGCCGGATTGAGTTGACAGGGAGAATAGACAGGGTGGATACAGCAACAGACAGCGGAGGGCGCAGATATGTAAGAATTATTGATTATAAAAGCAAATCAACCTCTCTAAAGCTGTCTGATACCTGGCATGGCTTGTCGCTTCAGCTTTTAACATATCTTGGGGCAGCGGCAAAACTTGTCGCTGACAATAGCGGTCAAGAACACTTTGCAGCAGGAGCACTCTACTTTGCTGTGGACAGGCCTTACAGGCGCGTCAGCAACCCTTACCCGCGAACTGTGGCCGCAGATAAATCACTGCAGATGTCAGGCCTGATTCTTGCTGAAAAGGAAGTATTTCATATGATGGGAGGCCCCGGATTGGCTCCGGGCTCTCTCAATAAGGACGGCAGTTTTAGTAAAAGGACTCCTGCGGCGGCGCCGGAGCAGCTGGACGCACTACGCCTGGCTGTGGACAAGAAACTGGTTGAGCTTGGCGCAGAAATGCTGGCAGGAAATATTTTAATCAACCCCTACCTTAAAGAAAGCGGGGAAAAGGCCTGCTCTTTCTGCACCTTTAGGCCACTTTGCCGGTTTGAATCGGCAGCAGGCGGTAGCCGCTACCGAGTGCTGCGCACTTATTCACACCATGAGATACTGGCTAAAATAAATGACTGCCAACACAAGGAGATTGTAAATGACTCATTCGTGGACAGGTGAGCAATGGGATGCAATCACGACCCGCGAGGGGAACCTGCTGGTTTCAGCCGCTGCAGGCGCCGGCAAGACGGCCGTTTTGGTGGAGAGGATAATCAGCCTTCTCACTGACCCGTTAAAACCTGTTGAAATCGACAGGCTGCTTGTGGTTACCTTTACAGAGGCGGCGGCTGCTGAGATGAGAGAACGCATAGGCCTTGTCCTTGAAAAAAAGATTGCCGATGAGCCTAAAGGCGTTTTGGCCCGTCAGCTTCTTATGCTGCACGGAGCGTCTATTTCTACACTCCATTCTTTTTGCCTGGATGTAATACGCCGCTATTTTTACCGGTTGGATATGGATCCGTCTTTTCGGGTTGCCGACAGCCAGGAGTCAGTGATGCTGCAGCAGGATGTGCTGGAACAGGTGCTTGAAGAAAGATTCAGATTACCAGACAATGAGTCCTTCCTGGAGCTTGTCTGCCGTTATGGCGGCGGTAATCGCGGGAACGACAAGCTGGCTGGCATTGTACTTGACCTTTACACATTCATGCAGAGCAACCCCCGTCCAGGCAGCTGGCTGGAGAGTGCAGTAAGTTCTTTTATCTTTGCCGCTGACGCGGACGCTGACAGCGCGCTGCTGCCGTGGCTTGAACCGGTCAGGCGCAGGCTTGAAGTAGAACTGGAGTTTGCCGTTTACCTGCTTGAGAAGGCGTCAAAACTTGCCTCGCTGCCAGGTGCGCCTGTTGTATACAAGGATGTTATGCTTGCCGAGAAGGAACAGGCGGAAAACTTGCGTGCAATGCTCAAAGCTCCCTGGAACATACTCAGGGCAGCCTGGCGCCAGGCGAATTTCAGGGTACTTCCCGCGGCAAAGGATGCTGATGGAGAGTTAAAAGAAAGAATAACCCGCATGCGGGACCAGGCAAAAAAAGTTGTCAGAAGCGCCGCAGAGACTTATTTTGAAAGGGACAACACTGATTACCTTACTGAAATAAGGGAACTGGGGCCCCTTGTTTCCGCGCTGGCTGAATTAACATGTGACTTCGGGGCACGTTTTGCGGAGAGAAAAAAAATGCTGGGGCTGCTGGACTTTAACGACCTGGAGCATTTTTGCCTGAGAATATTAATTACTGAAAGCGACAATGAAGCAGGCCCTGTCCCATCACCTGCCGCCTTTGAACTCCGTCAGAACTTTGAGTATGTACTGGTGGATGAGTACCAGGATATTAACCCTGTGCAGGACGCAATCCTGAATCTTGTTTCACGCCAGGGGCAGGATGAACCAAATCTGTTCATGGTAGGGGACATTAAGCAGAGTATCTACCGTTTCAGGCTGGCTGACCCCGGGCTGTTTCTTATGCGCTATCACAAATATCCGGATGCACCTGGTTCAAGTGAACGCCGCCTGTCCTTATCCTACAATTTCCGCTGCCGCAGCAGCGTTGTGGCGGCGGTTAACTTTCTCTTCCGCCAGTTGATGACAGCGGAGTCGGCTGAAATGATATATGACGGCTCGGCTGAGCTGGTTTATGGCGCCTGTTATCCCGACCCCGATAACATGCAGTTGTCGTGGCCCGTGGAGGTGCACCTGGTTGGAAGCAGAGAGAGAATGTCTGACCAGGGCGGTGAGGCTGAAGGCGTCGCTGACGAGAATGACGCTGATATATCCGGGTTTGAGATGGAGGCAAGAGTTATTGCCGGCAGGATCAGGGAGATGACAGGCACAGCCGTTGAGGGAAAAGAGTGCTGTCATATTTTTGACAGCGGCAACAACTGCTATCGCCCGCTTGCATACAGGGATATTGTCATACTGCTGCGGGCCGCGGCAGGCCGGGCTAATCAGATAGTGGAAGTGCTTGAGAGATTTGGCATTCCCGCCTATGCAGAACTTTCCACCGGCTATTTTTCTGCAGTTGAAGTTGAGACAATGATTGCACTTTTAAAAGTGGTGGATAACCCGCGGCAGGATATAGAGCTCGCTGCAGTACTGCGTTCTCCACTTGCCGGCCTGAGCGCCGATGAACTGGGTTCTGTGAGGACTTATTGCAGGGAGGGTGATTTTTATGACGCTGTTGTTGCTGCAGCCGCTGAGGCAGGTTCGGAGCTGGCGTCAAAGGTGCAATCATTTTTAGACAGGCTGGAGCGCTGGCGGGATCTGGCCAGGAGTGAAAGGCTGGCGGCTTTTATTTCTGCAGTATACAGTGAAAGCGGGTTAGCCGACTATGTTTGCGGACTGCCTGATGGTGTCCAGCGGCAGGCAAACCTGTATAGTATGTTTGACCGTGCGCGCCAGTTTGACCGCTTTTCACGGCAGGGATTATCCAGGTTTTTGCGTTTTATTAATCAATTGCAGGCCTCCGGGGAAGACCTGGGAACGCCGCGGGTGCTTGGCGAAAAAGAAAATGTTGTACGCGTGATGAGCATTCACAAAGCAAAGGGCCTGGAGTTTCCCGTGGTCTTTGTCTGTGGACTTGGCAAAAAATTTAATTTCCAAGACGTACACCGCGAAATACTGCTCCACCGTACGCTTGGCATCAGCCCGCTGCTGGTTGATACAGTTAACCGGCTGCGCTACCCGTCACTGCCCTATCATGCTCTTCGCCTCAAGACCGAGGACGAGACCAGGGCTGAAGAAATGCGTATATTCTACGTGGCGCTGACAAGGGCAAGGGAAAGGCTGATTCTCATCGGCTCTGCAGCAGACCCCATGGCGGAAAGCGAAAAATGGCAGTTTTATCTTGATTGGCAGGAAAAGCAGCTGCCGGCGGCCCTGCTTTCCCGGGCGGCGACTTGTCTTGATTGGCTTGGCATGGCTATTGCCAGGCACAGCGATATTTACGGCAAAGACGGGCAATATAACTGGCAGGACGGTGAAACTTCTCGCTGGAAACTTAAGTTGTGGGGAGACGCACCGGCCTGCACAGTTCCTTTACCTGAAACTGAAGTTACTTCTTCACCGCCCCCGAAAGAGCTTTTGGCGCTAGAGCCTGCCAACTCTTCGGCACCGCTGGAAATAAGAGAAGAAATCTCGCAGATACTGGGGTTTAAATATAAGCACAGGTTGTCCACACGGCTGCCTGCCAAACTTTCGGTGACAGAAGCTAAAAACCGGCTTTCAGATGCGGCACAAGAGGATAATTTCCAGGCAAGTATACTATTTCCGCAGGCCTGGCCACAACCTTCTTTTATGACGGAAGGGGAAACTTTATCTGCAGACAGGCGTGGTACTCTTTATCATCTGGTTATGCAGCATCTTGACCTCTCTTTACCGGTTGATGAAAATGGGTTAAAACCACAGCTTGCACACCTGATAGAAAAAAAAATCCTCCCCATTGAGGAGGCAAGACAAATTGATGCAAAAAAAATTGCAGACTTCTTCACTACAGCCGCCGGTAGGTTTGTGTTGGCACACAAGGCCCATATTCTAAGAGAAATGCCCTTTATTATCTCACTGCCGGCCTCGCGGTTATTCCAGTCGCAGGAAGAAGCGCCTGATGAAAACGTGGTGGTGCAGGGAGTAATAGACTTGCTGGCAGTAACTGAAGAATGCTGCATCATTGTAGATTTCAAAACAGGAAAAGCGCCTGAGGAAGGGCATACTTTAGCGCGCCAACACAGCCTGCAGCTAATCCTGTATGCCGAGGCAGCGGCAAGAATCCTAAAAATACCGGTCAGTGCTGCCTACTTATATTATTTTGATTCTGGTTCTTTAGTTGCAATTGAGATTTAAACTTATAACGATTCAGGCCGGGAAATTGGCAAACTTAAAATAACAGGAATTCTAAACGAACAGGAAGCAGGTGAGTATACTATTTTAAGATCACTGGAGGCCCTGTTTATAGCAGTGAATATATTGACGTTCCTAATGATGGGAATGGACAAAAGGTTCGCGGTGCAAAGAACAAGGCGCCTGCCTGAAAAGATGTTTCTTATCCTGGCGCTGCTTGGCGGCAGCGCGGGAGTTTGGCTTGGCATGAAAGCTTTCAGGCATAAAACACTGCATAAACAATTCTACCTGGGTATGCCGGCAGTGATTGCTGTGCAGGTACTGGTGCTTATTTATTATACGCTGCGTGCAGCCTGACAGGAGTTGATTTTTTTGTTTCCCCTCAAGGATTCGCCTTCAACCCGACGCTTCCCTTATGTGAACTTTGTTTTAATCGGCCTGAACATTTTTTTGTTTTTCAAACAGGTAGTTATGCCTGACAGGCAGCTTATCATGTTTGTGTACAACCATGGACTGATACCTCTGCGATTGCTTGGCGAAACTTCAGCAGGCAGTTTCGCTGGCCTGTCAGCACTGGTATCTTACCAGTTTTTGCATGGCGGCTGGTTCCATGTGGGCACCAACATGCTTTACCTCTGGGTCTTTGGCGATAATATCGAAGACAGATTGGGCCACTTCAAATACCTTGTTTTTTACCTGCTCACAGGCATCCTGGCCGGCTTGATCCAGGCCATGGCGGACCCGCGCAGCGCTGTCCCTATCATTGGCGCAAGCGGCGCCGTGGCCGGGGTGCTTGGCGCCTACCTGGTAAGCTGTCCGAAAGCACGGGTGCTGGCACTTGTCCCCATAATATTTCTGATACCTGTGGAACTGCCGGCTGTAATTTTCCTTGGCTTTTGGTTTATACTCCAGGTGTTTTCAGGAGTGGCGTCGGTGGGTGCTGAGGTGGCCATTGCCTGGTGGGCCCACGTGGGAGGCTTTATGGCAGGCGTGCTTTTAGTCGGCTTCTTTGGTAAAAGAATTAAATGCGAATAGTGTTTTGAGATGTGTATCGAGAGAGATTTGGACGCATACAGCCGCGCACTGGCAAAGATATGCACAGACAGTTAAAGGCTAATAAATGCTTAAAAAGAACCATGCAATCATAAGTCCCTGGATGCCAAGCTTGAGGACTGTGCCGCCCAGCAGGCCAAGCAGTGTGCCAAATCCGATACGTACGGCCTGGGTTGGCTCTTTGCCCAATATTACTTCCGCGAAAACCGCACCTAGAAAAGGCCCGATAATAAGGCCAAAGGGACCAAACAGCAGCAGGCCCAGCAGTGTACCCAAAGCTGCGCCCCAGGCGGCATACCTGCTGCCGCCAAAACGCCTGGTACCTGCTGCAACAGCTAAGTAATCCAATGAAAAAACAAGCACAACCGCCATGCTCTGCAGTATAAAGAACATGGTATCAAGACCCGCAAACCCTGTCAGCAAGCCGTATAAACCCATCCCCGAATAAATCAGGAGGACACCTGGCAGCACAGGCAATACCGTCCCCACCATACCAAGGATAAAAAGAATTACGGCTAATACCAAAGCAAAAGTACCCACTGTGTATCAGCCCCTTTATAACGTATTCTTAATGTATAATATTCCTGAATCGGGCTGCACGTTCCTGCTTCTGGTATAATATCACCATCCCTTTAGCACAATAAGCATGAGTAGAGAAAAAGGTGGTGTAATGGCGGAAGCCTGAAACATGTATACAAGCGGATTACCAAGAGTTGCATATTTTTGTATGGAATACGGGCTAAGTTCGCGTCTCCCCATCTACGCCGGAGGCCTTGGAGTGTTGGCCGGCGATTACATGAAGGCAGCTCATGAACTGGGCCTGCCCATGGTGGGTATTGGCATTCTCTGGCGTCACGACTATACCGAGCAATTTATCGGTGAAGACGGCTGGCCGTATGATATTTACCCGAATTTTGATTATGACTTTGTTAAGGATACCGGCCTTACAGTGCAGGTAACAATTGAAGGCAGAGAAGTGGAGTGTAAAATCAGGCTGGTTGACCAGTACGATAATGCCCCTCTTTATCTGCTTGACACAAATTACCCAGGCAGCGAATACGGATGGATTACAGGCAGGCTCTATGGGGGTGGCACGCACGAACGCATAGCGCAGGAAATATTACTTGGCATCGGCGGTGTAAGAATACTGCGTGCGCTCAATATTGATGTTGATGTGTATCACTTTAATGAAGGGCATGCGGTCCTGGCAGGCATTGAATTGATCAGGGAAAAGATGGATCAGGGCATGTCGTTTGATGAAGCCTGGCAGGCTACCAGGCGCCAGGTAGTATTCACTACCCACACACCGGTAGAGGCAGGGAATGAAAAACACAGCCATTTGGAACTGCAGAAACTGAGCGCATACACCAGCCTCAATTATGAACAAATGTCCAGGCTTGGCGGCGATCCCTTTAATATGACAGAAGCGGCGCTTCGTCTCTGCACTCTGGCAAACGCGGTTTCCAACCTGCACGGTCATACCGCGAGGTCTATGTGGCGCCATGTTGCCGACACAGGACCAATTATTTCAATTACAAACGGAGTTCACGTGCGCACATGGCAATCTGAAGAGATTCATAATTCCTTTATACAGGGCAAGGACCTCTGGAAACCGCATATGAAATGCAAACAGGAGCTTATAAACTATGCGCGCACTCATACAGACGCCACACTCAACCCCGATGCCCTGATTGTGGGTTTTGCGCGCCGTGCTGCGGGCTACAAGCGTTCAGACCTCATCTTCCGCAACTCAGAGGCCATTGACCCCTTCCTCAGGCAAGGTAAGATACAGCTGATATTTTCCGGCAAGGCACACCCCAATGATGAATACGGCAAGCAGATTATCCGTGACCTTGTAATCATGGACCGCAAGTATAAAGATTCAGTAGTATTCCTTGAAAACTACAATATGGAAATTGCCCGCCTGATGGTGCAGGGGTGTGATGTCTGGCTTAACAATCCTCTCCGTCCCCTTGAAGCGTCGGGTACTTCGGGGATGAAAGCGGCCATGAACGGTGTTCTCAATCTAAGCGTTGTTGACGGGTGGGTTGGCGAAGGGCCTCAACACGGCATCTCAGGATGGCTGCTTGATTGCAACGTCAAAGAACCCACTCCTAAAGGTCAGGATGAGCACGACCTGCAGGCGCTCTACAACGTTCTTTTTAATGAAGTTGTCCCCACATTTTATGAGGACAGGGACAGATGGGTTGATATGATGCGTGCCAGCATAGACATGTCGCATTATAAGTTTTCATCGCTGCGCATGATCAGGGAATATTATGAGCTTCTCTACCACCCAGTTATAGAACAAAAAGATGAAATAACAGCGCCCTGGATGATTCCCCGCAGGCCCGTGGGCGAACAACCGCGTTACCGCTAGAGGCAGCTATGCCTCTTTTTTTTTACACTTTTCTTAATATTAAAGGAGATTGAATTAATAAATAGAAAAATAGTCATTACAATCATTTGGAAATAATCTATAAAACACACCGGGAGGCAAACCATGGAAAATATTGTGATCACAGCGGCGGTACGAACGGCAATCGGTGACTTTGGCGGCGCTTTTAAAGATGTGATGCCAAATGAATTGGCGGCGGCAGCAATTAAAGAGGCAGTCAAAAGATCGTCTCTGCAGCCGACGCAAATTGATGAAGTGATCCTCGGCAACTGTATCATGCGCTCTGACGAGGCCAATATCGCCAGAGTAGCGGCACTGAAGGCCGGCATCGCCATGGAGACTCCCGCTTTCACAGTACAACGCCAGTGCAGCTCAGGGATGCAGGCTGTGGTGAGCGGGTATCAGGAGATTGCCCTGGGAGACTGCGAAATTGTTGTAGCCGGAGGCACAGAGGGCATGAGTTGTGCTCCCTATGTGCTTAAAAGTTCCCGCTGGGGACAGCGCCTGCAGCACGGAGAGATGACTGATATGCTGTGGGAGCTGCTGCACGACCCCAACTACAATATCATTATGGGTATGACAGCAGAAAATCTGGCAGAAAAATACGGCATCAGCAGGGAAGAGCAGGATGAAGTGGCCTGCCGCAGCCACATCAACGCAGCAAACGCCGTAGCAAACGGCCATTTCAAAGATCAGATAGTGCCGTTTGAAATCTCCACGCGTAAAGGAGTTAAAGTCGTAGACACCGACGAGCATCCGAGGGCTGAAATTACAAGGGAAGACCTTGCAAAACTGAAACCGGTCTTTAAACAAAACGGCACAGTTACCGCCGGCAACTCCTCCGGCCTCAACGATGGCGCTGCAGCCTTGGTGTTGATGAAGGAAACAAAAGCCGGTGAACTTGGCATTAAGCCACTGGCACGCGTCGTTTCCTACGCCTGGGCTGCCGTGGAACCGTGGCTGATGGGCTACGGGCCTGTTCCTGCCACGCAAAAACTGCTTAAGAAAGCAGGTGTCTCCCTTGCCGACATAGAGCTGATAGAGCTGAATGAAGCCTTTGCTGCCCAATACCTTGCCTGTGAAAAACTGCTTGGGCTAAACAGGGATATTGTCAATGTCAACGGCAGTGGGGTGGGGCTTGGCCACCCTGTTGGCGCCACCGGTGCCAGGATAATTGTCTCTCTTATCTACGAACTGAAGAGAAGGGGACTGAAACTGGGAATGGCTTCTCTCTGTGTGGGCGGCGGCATGGGTATGTCAATACTGATAGAAAACTTATGATAAATGGCAGTAAATATAAAAATATTCTGTAAAGTATGAGAATACTATATTTACAAAATGGCTGATTTCAGATAAAATTTATACAAAGTAATATTTAATACTATCAAATACATTTTTTGTCTACAAAATAGGGAGGTGTAAAGAAATGACTCACCCATGGTTAAAAAACTATGAGGAAGGAGTACCGACTGAAGCGGAGATACCGGAAATAGCGCTCTATGAAATTCTGGACAGGTCTGCCGCAAAATATCCCCAAAATATTGCCGTTAGCTTTATGGGAGCGGGAATTACTTATCCCAGGTTGGCGGAGCTGGCAAACTCATTTGCAGCGGCACTGGCTGGGATGGGAGTAAAGAAAGGTGACAGAGTGGCGATTCACCTGCCCAACTGTCCGCAGTTTCTGATTGCTTATTTTGGCACACTTAAGCTGGGGGCAATTATTGTTCCCTGCAACCCGCTCTACGTGGAACGGGAAATGGTGTCTCAATTAAACAATTCAGGCGCCGAAGTTATTATTACTCTTTCCAGATTTTATCCCCTGATTGCAAAAATACGGACTAATACAAAGCTCAGGCATATAATAGTCACCAACATCAAGGAGTTTTTCCCGGGCAAATTAAAGGTGCTTTTTACACTGTTTAAGGAGAAAAAAGACGGCCACAGAGTTGAAGTCTCAAAGGACGGCGCAACACACCTGCTGCCTGACCTGCTCAAAAAATACAGTGGAGGCAAAGCACCTGCCGTGACAATAGACCCGGCAGAAGATCTGGCAGTCTTCATGTACACCGGCGGCACAACAGGCGTGCCCAAGGGCGCCATGCTCACCCACCGCAATCTGCTCGGAAATGCCTGCCAGACAAAGACTTGGTTTACACAGATGAGAGAGGGGAAGGAAGTTATTCTGACTGTGCTGCCCCTCTTTCACAGCTATGCCATGACAACCTGCCTTAACCTAGGCATCATGACCGGCGCCACACTTATTTTATTGCCTCAATTTATACTTAAAGACGTGCTGGATACGATACAGTCACAAAAACCGACCCTCTTCCCCGGCGTGCCCACCATGTATGTGGCCATTAATAATTATCCAGAAATCAATAAATACGACCTGACATCAATTTCAGCCTGCATCAGCGGTGCTGCCGGGCTCCCCCTGGAGGTGCAGATTAAATTTGAAGAGCTGTCGGGAGGTAAGTTGGTGGAAGGGTACGGGCTGTCTGAGGCTTCGCCTGTAACACACGCCAATCCCATTGCAGGGAAGCGCAAACCCGGCAGCATCGGCCTTCCTTTCCCCAGTACACTGGCCAAAGTAGTCAGCCTTGAAGACGAAAGCGACCTGCCCGTTGGCGAAGTAGGCGAATTGGCTGTAAAGGGTCCTCAAGTCATGAAAGGATACTGGCAGAACGACGAGGAAACCGCCCAGATGCTAAGGGGCGAATGGCTGTTTACAGGGGATATGGCCAAAATGGACGAAGACGGCTATTTCTATATTGTGGACCGTAAAAAAGACATGATTATTGCCGGAGGTTACAATATTTACCCCCGTGAAGTCGAAGAAGTGTTATACACACACCCAAAAGTACAGGAAGTTGTGGTTGCCAGTGTGCCTGACGCTCACCGCGGTGAGACTGTCAAAGCTTACTGTGTGCTCAAAGAGGGCGAAGAGGCCACACCTGAAGAAATTATTGAATTCTGCAAGGATAAAATGGCCAAATACAAGCTCCCCACCCAGGTTGAGTTCCGTACTGTCCTTCCCAAGTCAATGATTGGGAAAATACTGCGGCGAGTTCTGGTGGAAGAAGAACGCAACAAAGCTAAACAATAGTAACCAGTGGGACAAGGGGACAGGAACCTTGTCCCGCTTTTATTTTTTTGCCATTACCGGCCTGTATCAGGAGTTTTTGTAAAAGCGCTGTTATAGATTCCCTGTAAAATGTGGCATACTGTAGGTAAAAGCTGCTCTGGGAGTGAATATATTGGATCTGAAACGATTCTGGCGCGGTTTCTGGCAGGTTGCTGACCCTAAAATCTGGATTGCTTCCACTATCCCAATGGCTGTTGGAGGAGCGCTCGCTTACGGGTTAAATGGAAGTTTTAACTGGTATTGGTTTTAAGACTTATCAGCTGACAGGCGCCGCCATGGTCCTGGCAGCCCTTTTATCACGCTGAAAGCAACCCCGGCTCAGTGAGCCGGGGTTGAAATTTATACCTTACTGATGTTGCGGCCGTAAAAGATTTCTGTCATTTCTTTTTTTAACCGCTGTTTTATCTTTCTTTTTTCATTTGGGGAAAGGTCTTTCTTTTCAACACCAAACAAGTAATTGTCAAGGTCAAACTCTTTAAGCAGCATTTTGGTATGAAAAATGTGTTCCTGGTAAACGTTGACGTCAATCATCTGATAAAGTTCACGGGTTTTCCCGGAAATATAGTTTTGTATGGAATTGATTTTATGGTCGATAAAATACTTTTTGCCGCTGACGTCTCTGGTAAATCCCCTGACGCGGTAGTCGATGGTCATGATATCTGACTCAAAACTGTTTATTAAAAAGTTAAGAGCTTTAAGAGGAGAGATGCGTCCGCATGTCGACACATCTATATCAGCACGAAAGGTGCTTATGCCTTCGTCAGGATGGCTTTCGGGGTACGTGTGCACAGTAATATGGCTTTTATCCAGATGTGCTATGACAGACTCGGGCAGTTCGCCGGGGCCGTTGTTGGCGGGTGAGTGTTCCATCTCTTCAACATAACCATGTTCTTCAGAAATAAGGATGGTAACACTGGCTCCCTGGGGGTCATAGTCCTGCTTGGCGATATTAAGTATTTTTGCCCCTATGATTTCAGCCACATTGGTGAGGATGCCGGTTATTCTCTCGGCGTTATACTGCTCATCAATATACTCAATATAGCCTTTGCGGTGCTCTGAGCTCTTGGCATAACAGATGTCATAGATATTAAAACTAAGAGTTTTAGTCAGGTTGTTAAAGCCGTATAGCTTAAGTTTCTTGAATGATTTAATTTCCATATGTCCTCTTTTACTGATTTCTTTTATTTTTAGTCTGCCAAGTCGGGAGAAATATAAACATCCACAATCGCCTCACATACACCCATATTATTTATGATATTATGCAGCCATTTTTTTGAAAGGAGGCGGTTTAAGCCAATTATAGCTTTAAATATTTCTTCCAGTGACACTAATGCAACAACCAGGTGGATTGGCAGCCTCCAAACCAGACCACCCAAAACGGCCAAAGGCACTCCTATAAACCAGACAACACCTGAGTCCAGGAAAAG
The DNA here is from genome assembly GCA_018335875.1 of Dethiobacter sp. Classification (GTDB taxonomy): domain Bacteria; phylum Bacillota; class Dethiobacteria; order Dethiobacterales; family Dethiobacteraceae; genus JAGXRN01. Next base: position 21,770 of record JAGXRN010000026.1, on the reverse strand, counting down.
AGTAAATTTTGTATCCCCGCCGCTGCGAAGAATACCCACAATGTTAATCAGATTAAAAATCCTCACTGTCAAATAAGAAGCGAACACAACAAGTATCCTGGCTGCTGTTTCTTTTAGAGCCGGGTCAACTTTGTAGCCTGCAACAAGACGGGAGGCGTTAGTAAAAAGAATGACACCAATTACCAAAGCAAGCACCAGCCCAAGAACCGCGAATTTCTTGGCATAGAGGAAGGCATCCTCTTCGTGGTCTGCGCCGATTTTGTTGCCCAGCATAACACAGCAGGCATTGGCCAGACCAAAGAAGAGCACCATGGAAATATTTTGGATCGGTTGTACCATCTGGACGGCAGCGAAAGAGTCTTCACCCATCCTGGCGTAAATAGCAAAATAGATTACGATACCAAGCGCCCAGGTAAACTCGTTGAGAATCACAGTGCCGCTGGTTTTATAAAAATCTTTTACATAGGACATGGTCACATCGAGCATCTCTTTTAACCGTGCTGCCAGCACATATTTTTTTGTGTAAATAAAAAATAATAAGAGCGACATTTCCAGTAAGCGTGATACTACTGTAGCTATGGCCGCGCCTTTCACACCAAGAGCAGGAAAGCTGAAATTGCCAAAGATAAGCATGTAGTTGAGAAGGGTATTGGTACCAAGGGATATTATACTGACATACATGGGCAGCTTCGCCTGGCCGACATTTCTTGACAGAAATCCATAACCAAAACTGACAGCAGTGGCAGTATAACTGAATGCGACTATGGACAGATAATCCATACTCAGGCGAACTGCTTCGCCGTCTTTCATGAAGAAACGCAGAATCTGCCGGGGAAATACTGTAGCTGACAGAGTAAAGAGTGAAGAGGCCAGTATACCGGATATAACAGCAATCCCCAGCACTCTTCGGATGTTCTTAATATCCTTCTTGCCCCAGAACTGCGAAATAAATATTCCTGAACCGCTGTATAAACCAAATAAAAAAAGCGCCATTAAAAAGAAAACCTGATTGGCCATGCCCACAGCGGCCAACTCGGTAGAACCTAACTGCCCAATCATGATGGTATCCACAAAGTTTAGTGAAGTTGCAACCAGGTTCTGTATCATAATGGGAAGGGCAATCTTAAACATTACACTGTAAAATTCGCGGCCTTTAAGATAGTGCAGCATCAACTATTTCTCCTGTCAGTTCTCTTCCTCAAACAAGTCTATTATAATTTCCAGTGGCAGAAATTACAATTAGTTACGGTAAAGCCTATTGTTAAATTATCACAACATGTATAATGTCAATAAAGGAAATTATTTAACAGGAGGGCGTATGCAAAGAGTCGCCGTTATAGACGTGGGCTCAAATTCAACTAAATTATTGTTGGCGGAACATAGCAGTAATGGCACTTTGAAAACAGTCCTCGATACCACCAGCATTACCGGCCTGGGCGAAGGGCTTCGACAATCACGACGCCTGAGCCCGGAAGCAAAGGAGAGGACCTGCCGAACAATTAACGAATTTGCAGCACTGGCCAAACAATACAGAGCTGACCAAATTATTGCCATCGGCACCATGGCACTGAGGGGCGCCCAAAACAGCAGCGCATTCATTGAGATGGTTAAAGCGACAAGCGGCATTGACATCAGGGTAATTTCAGGGGAAGAAGAGGCAAGCCTCTCTTACCTGGCAACTTTATCAGGCATTAAACTGCACGACTGTGAGACAGTCATTTTTGATACAGGGGGAGGGAGCACTGAATTTATTTTTGGCAAAGGAGAAAGTATCACACGTAAATTAAGTGTAAATCTGGGTGTCATCACAATCAGTGAAGAGTATTTTATCTCCGACCCGCCAACGCAGGCTCAGCTGGAAATTGCTCTCTGTGAAATAAAAGAAATCTTAACTGCACATAAAATCAATGGGCCTGTCCCACAGTTAGTGGGCATAGGAGGGACTGTGACCACCATGGGAGCAGTGAAACAGAGAATGGAGAGATATGACCCGGAAGCAATACAGGGTTCAACTCTTCAACTCTCAGAAGTAAATGAGCAAATAGCAGAATTCAGCTCAAAAACCCTTGAGGAGCGCAAACAGATACGTGGTTTGGAGCCAAAGCGTGCACCGATTATCCTGGCCGGTGCCTGTATAGTTAAAATAATTATGGAGTTGCTGCAAAATGAGACCCTTGTTATCAGCGACCGCGGAATAAGACACGGCCTGGCTTTAAACCTGCTGCGACAGACATAAAACAAAAAAACGGCACTTTTAAAGTGCCGCTTCCAGCGCTGAATGTATCTTATCAACTTTTTCTATAGCCTTTTTAGTCTTATCAATATAGAGCCTCATCACGTCAATCTGTATCTTTTCAATCTCCTCCACAGCGCTGATAATCCCTGGAATATTGTCTACAATCCACTCGTAGTCATCAAAAGTCGCCAGCGGCCTTTTTTCCATCAGCAGCGATTTTCTGTCATTGGCAGCATAAATAACTTTAAGCTCTTTTTCATCGACATGGATAAGACTGTCCGACGGAATATTGGTTAAAATCTGGAAGATGAGAGCATCAGTCTTGCGGAAAAATTCTTCTTTCAGTTGTTTTTCTTCATTCTGGATTGTCCAGATACTTTTTAGTATCATATACCCTCTCTCCTGTTATGTAAACTTCAGTTTAATTGTATCAAATCTGAAGTATTTTACGCAACAGGAGAATTTAAGCAAATATCTATTTATCTTCCTTTTTAGCAGCGGCTGCGGCAGCTGCTTGCCCGTTTATCATTCCCGCTCCCTGCACATTGGGGTCAAGGCCAAACAAATCCATTGCTGTCTCTCTCAGCAGCGATTTAACCTGGTCGGGACTTAAACTGCCGTTAACCTGGAGCAGCTGTGCTGCCACGCCTGAACAAACAGGTGTGGCCATTGATGTCCCCGACAGAGAAGTATACCAGCTGTCGACCCTGGACTGTTTATTCTGCTTGTCAATAAATGAGCCGGGGGAACGCAGTGAAACTATATTTACACCAGGCGCCAGGAAATCGGGCTTTACATGGCCGTCGCGGGTGGGGCCACGGCTGGAGAAACCTGCAACCTTATCATCCAAGGTATCCATGGTGTTCATATCATCAGAAGCCCCCACAGTAATCACCACCGGGTGGTTCCCCGGAGAACCCACTGTTTGTGGCTCAGGACCTTCATTACCGGCGGCAACGCAGACAACAATACCATCCTGCCATGCTTTTTCCACCGCCTGACACACCGGGTCATCTACGTAAGACATATTGGCAGGGCTGCCCAGCGACATGTTTATGATTCTGATATTCTTTCTGTCTATGCACCACTGTATGCCCTCAATTACAGTGGATAATGAGCCCATCCCCACCTTGTTAAGCACCTTTACGCCTACTACACGCGCCCCGGGAGCAGGCCCGCGGTATTTCGCCCCGGATTCCCGGCCGCTGGCAGCAATGCAGCCGGCCACATGAGTACCATGGCCGTTGTCGTCATATGGCTCAGTCCTGTTTTTAACAAAATCCGCAAAGCCTACAATCCTGCCATCCAAATCTGCGTGCGCGTAAATACCGGTATCCAAAACAGCAACCACAATCCCCTCTCCGGTGATCTCATCATCCCACAGCAATGATGACCCCACAGTGGGCGATGCTATGTCAAGCACCGCCTTAACCTCTGAATCATACCATATCCTTTTGACAGTATCATTTTCCACAAGAGCTTTAAGGCTTTGAGCATTAACATCAGTGGAGAAAGCGTTAATCAAAGCAAGCTTTCTTTTAACATTACAGCCCGCAGACTTGGCCACTAAATCCAACGATACCATGCGGAACCCGTTTTCAGTACCCTGCACTATGACCGGTATCTTTTGCCGACGACTCCTGAACGACCTCAAAGGTTTCTGGGTAAAACAGGGGGCATACCTGTAAGGCCGGTACCACCCTATAGCCTTTTCCCTAAGAACCGGACAAAGCTTATCGGCATGAGACCGAATCCAGCCAACTTCCCTGATAATCATAAAAATCCCCCTTGCATCTATTTACAATAAAATACGTGCAAGGGAGATAATTTGATACTTTTAAACATCCCGTAATTTGAAAGAGACATTGTAGTAATAACCAGGCGGGGGATTGGCCCTCCCTTTTTCATTATCCGAGAATTCAATGATTTTGCCAAAATGTCTGGCGGCTATGGAGAAGTGACAGATGGCAATCCCTAAATCTATTTTGTTCAGGCCGGCATAGAAAATAGCCTTTATCATACCGGGCCTAACACAGAACGCATGAATATATCCCTCAGACTCAGTAAAATACCATGGCTGGCTATTGCTGGCCGAAGGAGCAAAGCGAACTGCTTCCAACAGGTCTGCCATTCCCTGAATATTGGTGATTGCCTCCAGAGGCTTTCTTTTAAACTCAAGTTTGCTCTGCCTGTGCAGTGAATGCAGCGGCATACCAAATGCCAGGGCGATTACAAATTTAAAGCCGGATGCCGCCTCTAATACTTTTGCCGGCTTGGCTATTCCCAACCAACAGCTGCCAATGCCATTTGCAGATAGATATAGATCCAATTGTTGAATCAAAAATCCGGCATTGGTCAAATAGCCTTCTTTATTCTCTGAGAATATTGCAAAATAATGTGGCGCTTTGACTGGCAGCAAATTTTTTATCATTTTTCCCGGTACGAGTTTAAACTCAACCTTAATGCCCTTAAGCATAGGTTCCAATCTACGGGTATGCTCCACAATGTCCTGCAGCAAACCGTCAGAGAGCGGTGTTGATTTATATCTTCGTACAGACTTCCGTACAAAAATAGTTTCATACAGACCAGAATCCATTATCCCACATCCATTCTTGTTCAATAAAGTCTTCTTTGATTATAGCATAATATCTATTGCATGCACTGTACCCGAACAGGATGGCGCTCCTTCATCCAAATATTATGAACAGGAGCTTTTTGTTAGACACCTTAAACTGTTTCGACATAAACAGTGCTTTTCCATCAAAGGTAAAAGTAGCAATAAATAGAAATTAATAACTAAGTCTTCAAACAACGCATAAATCGCATTGATTCGTTTCGGTATGATTTGAACTACTGTTGAAGCTTTCTGAAGAAGATTTTAATGCTTTTTAACAACTTCGGTCAGGAAAAAGGTTTGTGAGGTAAGGTAACACAGTTAAAGGAGAGAAAGATTTATGAAGGAAGAGAAAGCGTGGTACGAGAATGACAGCTGGTGGCAAACGATGGCGCCAATATTGTTTCCCGCCGCCCGATGGAAAAATACCGCAGCCGAGGTTAGCCGGCTTCTCCAATTGACCGGTCTAAAGCCGGGGGCAACCGTCCTGGACCTTTGCTGCGGGGAGGGAAGGCACAGCCTGGAGTTGGCCCGCCACGGCTTCCACGTTACTGGTGTGGACCGTACCAGTTGCTTCCTGGCAAAAGGCACTGAGTTGGCCGCAGCGGAAGGGCTGGAAGTGGAGTTTGTCCGGTACGATATGAGGCACTTTTGCCGGGAAAAAAGCTTTGATGCAGTGATTAACATGTTTACTTCTTTCGGATACTTCGAGAATCAGGAAGACGATTACAGAGTTGCCTCCAATACATACCGGTCACTGAAGCCGGGTGGCATATTTTTGCTGGATCTGATGGGTAAAGAGATCCTGGCCCGTATATTCAGGGAGCGGGACTGGCTCAGGATTGATGATACTATTATCCTGGAGGAACGCAAATTGAGCCGCAACTGGGGCTGGATTGACGCCCACTGGACTCTGTTAAAGGGAAGCGAACGCCACGAGGTGATTGTGTCGCACCGGCTCTATTCAGCGACGGAGCTTGTGTTGCTCCTGCAGACGAGCGGCTTTACGACTGTCGACATTTACGGCAGCCTCGATGGTAGCCCGTATGACCATGCTGCTGCCCGGTTGGTAGCTCTGGCGAGGGTGTAGATGTAACCAACCTCTGCTAATTTACTCTTGTAATTACATGTGTAATCGATTTAAAATGAGGGGATCTATAAAATGGGGGACATAAAAATAAGGAAACTAGAGCCATCAGACTATAAGAGCATTTATGAGCTTAATTGTGCTTTGGGATATGAGTACCCAAAAGAAAAGACTAAGCAGCGGATACGTTATATATTGGAAAATACGGAGCATATCATTTTAGTCGCAGAATTAACTGATGAAATAGTTGGTTACATACATGCGAGTCCATATGAAACACTTTATTCTGATTCCGTTTGTCAGGCTGTATGGCAATGAAGTAGAGCAGGCTCGCCTCAGGTACTTGTTAACGCATGAGTCTCGCTCGCAAGATTACATGTGCAATTAACAACAACTATAAAAAAGAGTATAAAGATCTCTACCTGCCTGAGAAAAAACCTTCGATCATAGATGTCCCTTCTATGAATTTTATCATGATAGATGGCAAGGGCGATCCATCACATGAAGAATATCATCTGGCTATTGGTGCTCTTTATGCTCTGACGTTTACAGTTAAAATGAGTAAAATGAGTGGCAAACAGCCTCAGGGTTATTTTGAATATGTTGTTCCACCACTTGAAGGTCTATGGTGGATTTCAGGAGGGGCGTTTAATTTTGAGGAACGGGATAACTGGTTATGGACTTCTATGATACGTCAGCCTGAATTTGTAACGCCGGAAGTTTATTCTTGGGCTTGTGATGAGTGCCGCCGTAAAAAGCCGGACGTAGATAGCTCAAGGGCAAGATTTGAAACTATAACAGAAGGATTATGTGTTCAAATCATGCACATAGGACCTTATGCCACTGAGCCTGAATCAGTGTCACTTATGCGTGCGTTCATGGCTGATAATAACCTCATAGACGAGACCGGCAGTGAAAGGAAGCATCATGAGATATACCTCTCCGATCCAAGAAAAACAGCACCAGACAATCTGAAGACAGTCTTAAGGCATCCAGCAGCATATCGTCTCTAACCCATATCGGCCAGGATGCAGCGTGACAGCGCGAATCCAGCCTGAGTGGATTGGTGCGGCTTTGTAGTTTGTTCGTACGCTTGGCGGAGGAATACGAATTGGAGGAAGCCTGTATGAAGAGAATTGGGTTAATCGGAGGTATGAGTTGGGAGTCAAGCCTTGAATACTACAGATTGATTAACGAAGAAGTGAAACTAAGATTGGGAGGTTTACACTCTGCTGAGTGTTTATTATATAGCGTAGACTTTGACAAGATTGAATTCTATATGAGAAATAATCAATGGGACTCTATAGCAGAGATTTTAGTAAAGGCAGCTAAAACATTGGAAACAGCAGGAGCATATTTTATAATCTTGTGTACAAACACAATGCATAAACTTGCCAAGCAAATTCAAGAAGAAATAACTGTTGAATTATTACATATTGCCGACGCTACAGCAGATGAAATAATTAAAGCTGAAATAAAGAAAGTTGGGTTGCTCGGAACACGTCCCACAATGGAGCAGGATTTTTATAAAATAAGGCTTGAAGAAAAAGGAATACAAGTTATTGTACCCAGTGAAAAAAACAGAGAAACAGTACATGAGATCATTTTTAAAGAGCTATGTCTCGGTACGCTTAAACAAGAATCTAAGTCAGCATACAAAATGATTATTGAGGAATTGGTTTTAATGGGTGCAGACGGAATAATACTTGGATGCACAGAAATTCCGCTGTTGGTGAAAAAGGAAGACTCGAAAGTACCTTTATTTGATACAACATATATACATGCTATAAAAGCGGTAGAGAAATCGTTAAATCTATAATTAAGCTGGGCGAAATATATAGAACTTTTTGGGGGATTGGTACCGTTATAATCATTCTGTTACATTCCTTTTATACATATATTGCCATTGCAGATGTGATGATGTATAATATGATGTATAACAGTAACTGGGGTGATTTAATTGAGCGATCTTGTACGCAAGCAGGTCTATATCACCAAGTCTCAGGAGAACCTTTTGAAAAAAAAGGCGGCCGAGTTGGGTGTAACTGAAGCTGAGCTTGTCAGGGAGGCTCTCGATAGTCAAATATATAAAATTGGATACCCCAAGCGCTCTGCCGGGAAATGGCAGGAAGAAGTTCAGTTTATTAAGGACAGAATGACTAAAAAGCAGAATTCCAGTAATCAACGTGAATGGAAACGGGATGACCTGTATGACAGATAAAACTCTTATAGATACAAATGTACTCGTTTATGCGTACGACCATTCTGACCCTGTAAAACAACAAACAGCGCTCACATTACTTGACAGCCTGGTTACCTCCGGTAGCGGACTAATCAGCACACAGATTATTTCAGAGTTTTTTGTTACCGTTACAAGAAAAATCCCTGATCGTCTTACTGTGGAACAGGCGGAAGAGAGGGTGGTAAATTTTTGTCAGATCTGGCCTGTGCTGCAGATATCAGAGATGATAGTCTTAGAAGCCATCAGAGGTGTTAGGGTTCATTGCTTTTCCTGCTGGGATGCACTGGTTTGGGCAACTGCCCGCCTTAATCAGGCGGGCCTGATATTGAGTGAAGATTTTTCACATGAGCAAATAGTTGAGGGGGTTCGCTTCATAAACCCATTTATGATTGGGAATTTATAGAATTAGTGAATGTTTTTTATTACCAAATAAGGTCATTCTGCTGCTTTGAGCATCGGTCAAAGTCTCCCAAAGGCTAACAGGACAGAAATTGAAATGAGGCGGAGATGAAAATGCTATCCCCGGAAAATTCGGCTTTAATAGTCATTGATATTCAGGGCAACCTGGCACACATGATGCATGAAAAAGAAGCTTTTTTTAAAAACGTGCAAATAATGATCAAAGGCGCAAAAATCCTTGATATACCAATCGTCTGGATTGAACAATACCCCCAAGGGCTCGGACCGACCATACCGGAGGTAGCGGAGCTTTTAGACGGAAACCAGCCTATTGGTAAAATTACATTTAATGGCTGCCTGAACGAAAATATTTTACAGGCAATTGAATCGCTTCAGCGCCGCCGGCTTTTGATAACAGGTATGGAGACCCACATCTGTGTTTATCAGACTGTTATGGGTTTACTGCGAAGCGGCTTCGAAGTTCATATTGTAGGCGATGCTGTTTCCTCGAGAACATCTGCAAATAAAAAGATTGGGATAGAAAAGATGAAAGAGGGAGGAGCGTATATAACCTCTACTGAAACGGTACTTTTTGAACTTCTGGGAATTGCCGGGGGAGAGGAGTTTAAAGAGATATTAAACCTGGTTAAATAGATTACACAGGGGCAATGATCTGGTAGAAGAACGCTGGGAGCTTTCTATCCCATCAGATTTGTGATAAATCGTTAAATATATAAGTTGGGGAAAGCAAGGAGAATGAAATGGTTAAAATCAGGGAGCTAACAAAAAGTGAAGAAATTACAAATGCTATTTTGCATGGTATTGGTGTGGGGTTAGCTGTTGCAGCTCTGGTCGTTTTAGTTGTATTTGCAAACATTTCCGGTGACGTGTGGCACATAGTTTCTTTCAGTATTTACGGTTCAACCTTAGTTATTCTGTACCTGGCATCTACCCTCTACCACAGTTTCCCAAAGGGTAAAGTAAAGAACATTTTTAAAATAATAGATCACTCATGTGTTTATTTGCTTATCGCAGGTACTTATACACCGCTGACTCTAATAACATTAAGAGGTACTTTGGGTTGGACTATTTTTGGCATTATCTGGGGGATAGCTTTTGTAGGAATAATTTTTAAAATAATTTTTATAAAAAAATTCATTGTTTTATCTACACTTATGTATATTGGCATGGGTTGGTTAATTATAATTGTCATTAAACCTTTAATAGCGGGTATGAGCGAGGCTGGTTTAAAATTACTGCTAATAGGTGGAATATTATATACTGTAGGGACAATCTTTTACGGTCTGCAAAGAATTAAATATAATCATGCCGTATGGCACCTTTTTGTGTTAGCCGGGAGCATATGCCATTTTTTTACCGTTCTCTTTTTGCTGCCTGAATAAGCCGGAAAATATACTTTGTGAGCGTTTGCTTTCGCAGCAAGCTGTTTTTGAACGTCCTGCCATTAAATAGTTGGAGGGAAAAATGGAATACATAGTCAGAAAAAAGCAGCAAAACAGTAAGAAATGCTTTGTTTGCGGACTGAAAAATGAATTTGGTCTTAAAGCGTCGTTTTATGAATTGGAGAATAACGAAGTCGTTGCCATATTTCAACCACTGCAGGAGCATCAGAGTTACCCCGGTAGGTTGCACGGCGGAATAGCGGGCACGATACTGGATGAAACCATCGGACGGGCGATTATGACTAAAGATGAAAACCTGATTGGTGTCACAGTCGAATTGAACTTAAAATTTAGAAAGCCAATTCCACTTGATCAAGAATTAAAAGTTACCGGTATGATAACCAAAGATTCAAGACGATTATTTGAAGGTACTGGCAAAATAATCCTTCCCAACGGTGACATCGCTGTAACTGGCCATGGGAAATACCTCAAAATGTCCATCGACAAAATGTCCGAATTCGATGTTGAAGCGCAGGAATGGAAGATCACCCCATTAAACAAAGATCCCGCTATCATAGACATTTAATTTACTTAAGCTCACAAAAGCAGCTGTCCGCGACCAGCAACCCCGCCCTGGCCTCCCTCGCACTGTAATCTACAAACTTAGCAATGGCAGGCTGGAGAAATTAACAGGGACAATCAGAATCTAACCTACCTGAGCAAGGTAAGAGGAGAATCGTGCTGATGGATGCGGTAACTTATTTGTAGACCAGGAGAGGGCGGGTCAACTGCTGCTACAATCGGTATCCAGACGCGGCAATCTCGATGTGAAGAAACGGAGGTGAGCACGGTGCCCGTTGTGGAAGTAACAGCCCCGGCCCGTGAGTTCATGCTGGCCAAGTCAAAACAGTTTACCCTTTACCAACTGCAAAGCGGTGGCGGGTGATGCGGGATTGTGCAGCCCGCCGTAGGCGCAGGCAAACCAAAAACCACCTCCGGTTATAGAAAACTGGACCTGGAGGGTCTGGAACTGTACGTCAGCAAATCCCTCGGCGACAAACAGTACAGGCTTGACCTGTCTCGGTTCATGTTCTGGAAATGGTTAAATGTAACGGAAAAATAACAACAATTCGTAGATATTGCCCAGGAACACCATATCGAGGCAATTTTTTACTGCGACCGTTTTAATGGGGAAGAAATAAGGTGCTGCACCATATTACTCAACCCAATTCACAACAGATAAGCCAGGGATTCTACTAAATTCTTTCATATTATTTGTTGCTAGGGTTAAATTCTCTGAAAGTGCATGAGCTCCGATTAGAAGATCATATGCACCAATAGCCTGACCTTTTCTCTCCAGAGTTGCTCGAATTTGACCAGATTTGATAGCAGATTTGTCAGTAAAGGGTAAAATATCTATAGGAGTCAGAAATCTAGCTAAAGCCATTTTATTTCTTTCTTTATATTGGCTTTTTTCTGCACCATATTCAAGCTCTGCCAGAGTAATGGATGAAATACACACATCCCCTATTTTCAGTTTCTTTAAGGTTTCAAAAACTTTAAGAGGACTTTTCTTGATAATATAAATACATATGTTCGTATCAAGCATAAACTGCATTATATTTCATCTCGCTTTTCTATTTCCGGTTGGTTTCTGTCAGTTAGAAAATCATCAGAAAAGTATTTTGCACTTGTTTCAAAGGTTTTCCAAACACTATCTTTAGGAATTAACAATACGATATCATCAAGTTTTTTTACGTATACTTCAGAATCATCAAATCTATATTCTTTAGGCAAACGTACCGCTTGACTACGGCCGTTTTCGAAGATTTTTGCTTTATCCACAATAATTCTCCTTTCAAGATATATATCTTAGTATATATCAAATAAAAGAGGATGTCAAGATTTGGGAGCGTATAATAGCAGGTTTGGACGACTCAAGGTAGTGATGCCTGAACTACCACTAATCCATATTTCATAATTTCCCCCAAGTAGCCAGTGCGACTCTTGAAATGTGTGGATCATATTTAACTAAAAATTAACAAAACTTTTACAATTTAACTTACGTCTTATTATATGATATCAATAAGAGCGTTAGTGAAAGTATCCGCGATTGCCAAGTTAGGTATTTCACTATGGTTTGGCTAAGAGGCAGGGGGATAGTATATTTAAGCTGCCTACAAGCTTTTATCAAGAGGAAGGTGAAACATGAGAAATTTGCGTTTAAAAGCGTGTCTTATACTTTTCCTTATCCTGTTTTTGCTTGCAGGTTGCAAAACAGAAAATCAAAGTGTAGCGCCCGGCCACTTAGACAACCCTGTATTAGCCAGTGAGGAGCCTCCTGCAGAATACCAGGATAATAACACTGGCAGCAGCCCCGGCGATAACTTCAATCCTCCAACAGGTGATGAGAAAGTCTCCGAGACAGAGAAACCGGCTGAGGTCAAAATTGAAATTACCGAAACAGGAGTGCCGGCAGACAGTCCGAATAAATTCTTCTATGTTGACAAAGAGGGAAAACTGAGGCAGAGGAATATCACAGGCGACATCGATGAAACCATTATTGCAGGTAATTTTATGGTTGAAAATTACGATGTGCACATGGACGCCCAGTTAATTGCATTCGTCGCGTACATTAAACCCGGGGATGTAAAATTCATCCTTTATAATTTTAAAACAGGAGATTATAAAATCGTTGGTGACAATGCTATCATCGGCATAGTAGAATGGTCACCCAATGGAAGGTATCTGGTGCTTGACCGCGGCACATACATCTGGAGAAGTATTGAAATATATGATGTGCTGACTGATACTCTGACACCGGTTAAGATGCCAATTGGGGGATACCGCTGGTCACCGGATGGGAATAGATTGCTCGTTGGTATTGAAGAATTAGTTGACCCGCCAACCCCTGCCGGCGAAGGGGAATCGTCGTCTGCCGCTGTAATAGATTTAGAGGGCAACTTAGATCTACAAATAGTTTTTCAAGGGACTACCGAATTTTGGGTTTCTCCTTACAGGTGGGTAGATAAGGACTCTGTAGTTGTAAGAAAAATTCATTTTGGCGAAAACACAAGTAAATATATAAAAATTAACCTCTCCGACGGTACGATGCAAGAAACAGAACAATTGTACAGCCTTCCCGTCCCGGAGGATATGGCGCGAAGAGCCCATGAAGTCACGCCTGACATGAAATATGTACTGTATGGCCACGACGGTTTTATCCGACTGTGGAATGCGGAGACGGATGAACGGCTTGAACTGTGTGAAGGCTCACTGGCAAAATGGCGATAGTGACAAAGATTGTTTTAGATATTGTGATAACTACAAGATTGCTTTAAGTTGCTTTAACTTTGCCAAGGTGGGTGGTTAAACTGCAGAGGCTAATTGTGCTTGCCCTGGTACTCTCGCTGCTCGCTGTTTCCTGCTCGACGCATAATAAATCGGCGGAGCCCCCGCCGATTGAATCGGTGATACCGGCAAACATGGAGGTCACTCCCGAGGAAGCACCTCCTGTGTCGGTTGAACCCGGTCTGCCCTAATAATTCCGGATGATCAACTGGAGCATATGTCTTCATCGGCAACAGTAGTAGTAAATTGGAACGGACAAGTGGAAGTTTTTGAAGTCACTAGAGTGAAATAGTTAAAGCATGTTACATATACATGACCTTCACATTATCCTTATTTTTAAACTAAATATGCTTGAGGCTCAAAAAAACGAGCACATTATCCCGTAATAACATAAATAAAGTATCATAAAAGCAAAGGAGAGAAACGATGTTTTGCCCCAAATGTGGTGATGAATTTATTCCCCGTGTCAAAGAATGCCCTGATTGCAATGTGTCTTTGATTGAAAAGGTACCGAAGACTGAAACCAATTCTAACCCGGAATATGTAGAACTGGTAACGGTGCTGGTAACCCGTGATATGGGCGAGCTCATGATTGCCAAATCTCTTTTGGAGGCAGAAGGAATCTATTGCTTCGCTAAAGGAGAGAAAATTCAAAACCTGTTCGGATACGGCAGCCTTGGAGCTGGCTATAATCTGTTAGTGGGACCGGTACAACTACAGGTTGCAGACGCAGATGCAAATGACGCGAGAGCCATACTTGGTAAAAGTTAAAAAAAGCGCATAACTAACCCACTTTTCCTCAATACGAAGAAATACGTTTTTTTCTCAGACCGGTGGGTTTTGTTGAGGAGGCCGAGTATGTGATACAAAGAAGCATGGACAAAAAACTTGTGTTGCCTGGAATCGTTCTATTAATAGCCTTATCAGTTTTGGTGGTTTTCCATAACAGTGTTTATACTTTTTTTCCGGGATTATTTATACTTAACGATGTTTTGCCACTGCCAACGGAGAATTACAGGCACCCGATGCAGGTCGAGTATTATTCAAGGGCAAACGTCGGCTGGCTTTATAAAAAGTCGCAGAATAAACGAGAGATTGACTTTATTTTAAAGGAGTTTAGCAAAGGGAAAATACATGATTACCTGGCCGGAGACGACGACCTGGCCAGGCTGCAGCCATCTCCTTCAGCAGAGAATAATGAGTTGATGATCATAGTGAGAAGGCTGTCAAATGAAGGAGTATTGCTTGAATTAAGAAGCAATGAGTTACTGCTGCGCGAGGACAGCGTGTTTCTCAAGAGGGTATTCCCCGGCAGTCCCGGCAGGCATGAAGTTACATCAGTTACGGTGTCAGAAAAGTTAAGGGACTTTTTGCTGGCAAAATATACGGAGCTGAAAGCCGAAAGCGCATTTGAAGAGCCGGTTGGCGATAAACCCTTGACTTTGTTCAGTCAGGGATCATTTATAATGAATGAACTGCTTGAGATAGCGGAAGCGTATGGTTTTGACAGCGGAATCCTGTTGTCTCTGGTAGGAAGTGAAGCTGAACTGCTGTTATACCACAGCCGGATGAGCACGAAAGCCGAACTTGCTGCAAAGCGCATAAACATCAATGAGAGAAAAAAGGTGCTGTCTGAGGTTGATATGTTTTTTCCAGAAGAAATGTTGGGCTATTCGCTTGGTTTCAAGTACTTTAATGCGTCCGCCATGAGTTATCTTGTGGGTTACCGGAGTTTAGTCAGCCAGACTGACAAAATGCAGTACTCAGATCTGCTCGTGATAGACAAGAATTTCCCACCGCTTGGAGTAAAGATACTGCAGTCGTATTCCACGGACTATGACGCCGCCTCCGGCATCATACCGCAGGGAATTATCCCAACAATCATTGACTTTACCCTGGAGTTGGCCGGCGATTACCTGGTTTTTCAGGATGTTGACTTACACTGGAAAGCGCAGAGTATCGAAACGGGAGAAATGTTCAACAGCAATGAAACCGGTGATTCTGCACACGGGGTAGAAGCCGTTTACACATCAACCGGACAGTATATATATATTTTACAATATGTCGCAGATAATTCTTTTCTTGTCTTTAACGTATCCGGCCAAGAATTTGTAGTAAAAAAACCATACCAGTTAAAAGATGTTGAATTTGCTGCTGTCTTTAATGAAATAGGAGATAAGGTCTTACTTGAGCTAAAGAGCGACGATATTGCTGCCGTTAAAAAGGCGTTCAACGAAGGCTTTGATTCAATTAGGCCATTTGTTTTTGGCGATGAAGGCTGGTCTCCCGGCCTTGCCATCAGTATTAATGCTGAAGATAAGCAATGGGTTCATATCTATAAACTGTCCTTCGGTGAAAACGGGCAATTCCTGATTTCATATGTTGCTCCACATGATGGTTGGTTTATTATAGACCATTACCTGTTTCAGTCGGACTGCCTTCAAGTTATCTTCGATTCAATAGCTGAAAAGATACAGTGATAGTCGATATATGTTAACAATTACGGCGAACTCGACGGATGTTCCTACGACCATAACGCAGAACGGTTAGTGGCCCTGGCGAAAAAGTATGACTACTCTGATCCATAATATAGTAACAATGTAAAATAGAGGTGAGTAGATGAGACTAAAAATGATTTCCCCAGATAGACAATCCTTGAATACGATTAATTAAACTACTATTAGCATTCTGGTCCTGTCGCTTATAATAAGCCTGTTTTTTAATCTTCAGCAGGTAAGAAAACAACAAAATCAGTACCGGACTTTTGTAAACAACTATTATTTTGCAGTTAATAGTACACTAAGAAATTTAGATTATATACTCGATGAAAAGCGAAGTGGGGAACAAATGACTCTCGCGCTTCAGGGGTTGGCACGCTCCCTAAATAGATTTAACTCTTATGCAAGCATCGCTGCAAAATTTGTAGACGGAGTTCATTATAATTTTGAAAGCAATCTATTCAGCATAGCCGCTGACACAATCATACTTGGAACAGTACATAGGGGAAACCATATTGCCCCGTTTGGGCTGGAAAGCCAACTAAGTGAGAGTGAAAAAGTTTATTTGCTAGGCATCAGAGAACACCTTGAATATCTACACAGCCAACTTTATTCAAATGAAACCAGGCAAGAAAATCCAAACCTACCCCGAGAATCATTTAATAAGATTGTCTTTTATACAAGGAATATGACTGTAAATGAGCATTCTAATTTATTGGATGAATACCTGGGTAAGCCAGAATATTAGAATCGGATGACTATGCTTATATATTTTTTTATTCACAAGTAGATAGTCCCAAAGACATTTTTGTGGTATCTGAATTTGAAAGAGCAAATAACGGTTGGAGTTTTGTCAAAATGTTTGGTCTAAGTATAGATGTCAGAAATGCAGATGGTTCTCAAACAGTAGGAAGTGCTAAAGGCGGCGAATATTATGGTTTAACAACAATGAACGTCACTTCTGTTAAATTAGGAAAGCGTGAAGCGGAACTTATTACATTGAATGATAAAGATTTGAAAGTATGGATATTTTATAAACCAACTAACCAAGACCTGGAATACGAACTGCAATTTATTGATAAAACACCAAATTAGCAGCAATGGTAGGGATATATTTGCCATTGTATTGCAGATTAGAAAACGCAACTTCCGATGTGCGTATGTTACTACCTACATATCTGCCGGTGTATTGAATGAACCTAACCCATCCGTATCTAACAGAAGCTGAACTTGGTAAGTCCTATGGAGTCCATTTTTGGTAGGTCGACCGCAAGGAAGATACAATCTCCAGAGGATAAAGGAGCGTTGGAGAAAGCAAAGGTCGCCAGGGTGCAAACCCACAGGAACAAGAAATAACTGGGCGAATAGTGTTAGATAACATACCCGAAAGGGTGCTGACTTCCAACCGGCAATCAACACGGTATAAAACGAAAAGCAAGCTTTCAAAAGTGAGGTAACAGATGCGAAAAACTTCAAATTATATGAAGTCCTCATTATCTCGCGATACCCAGTGGAAACTAATTGATTAGTTTCACGTTAATAGGTATGTAGAAAGATTGCGACAGCGGATATTCCGTGCCGAATGTCTTGCGGAAATATCATAAAGACAGACGGATAAATGAGAGCTTGAGCTGTATGTCTTGAAAGGGACACGTACAGTTCTTAGGCGAGAAGGAGGGAGCAATCCCTCCGACTTAGCCGACGGAATTTGCTGGTACGGAGATTTAATCGGAGACGGTCGCTCACCACAATAGGAGAAAAAATATCATATCAGATCGAAACTCATCAACTGTACAAAGATATCCCGACCTTGCTAAAAAGTCAGGATAAGATATCCTCATGTGTATGGGAATTAAATCTAGATTCTGTTGTTGGCATTGTGCCATTTATTAAAGATTCGTAGGAAACTTAATTAAATGTAGTTTTTGAGTAGAAGTTCTGTGACACAAGCGCCTGTTATAAGTTCGGATGGTTCGGATTTATATATTCCCAACAAACTAAAAGAGGGGTTTTGGATGCGTAAAACAGCTCTTTTGATTGCTTTAATCATCTTACTGACGGGCACATTGGGATGTTCCGCCAGAAATACGCCGCTTCCAGCAAAGCCGCCGGCAGCCAATGATAACGGCTATACTCCACTATTGCCTGCTCCTTACAATGGGGTTGTGGTGGCCACCGGAGATGACATCAGTTTTCTTGATACTGCATTGACAGAGGTCAGTCCGGAACTCAAGTGGGTTTTGGCGATTCCGGATCCGAATACACCGCGTCACCCCCTTGACTGGTACGGCGCCATTATGGTTGGTCCGGGACCGGTTTATGCCATTGAACTATCCATGGGAGAGACGACATATTTTGATGCGCAGGGACTGCCCATGTTCAGGCTAACCGGCAGTCCGATCGGTTTTCTGGCTGATGGTACTATTATCACGTATGGTGACAAGTTGAGGTCATACAGTACTGACGGTACACACCTCCAGGAAAGAGATCCTGTCAGTGAAGCTTTGATACGCCTGGAGATCAGGCGCGACCAGATATTATACGGCGGTTCCGAAGCCGCCATGTCACCTTCAGGCCAGACTTTTGTATATTTTTATTACAGCACGGATTACGCGCTTCCCCCAAGCAATGTGGTACTTATGTATGACAGTGACAGCTCACTGCAACGCATGGATACGGAGGCTTACAGCCTGATATTTTCAGACAACGGGCGTGTCTTCACCCCTTCCATGCCTTATGGCGATTTCTTTGTCAGCCGGGAGTTTTCCCTGGAAAACAGCTCTTTTACCTTGATCAGAAATATCTTTCTGCCTGTACCTTCACTGATTTATGCCGGCCCCGGCGGCTCATTGCTCTGTTACACAGGTTATACAGATGGCGACGGACTATCGCAGCATCTGGCTGTCTATCAGGAGGGGAAACGGGCAGCTGCAAGTTTTGTGCTTCCTCCCGACCATTTTGTTATTAAAAACTACTGTGATACCGGCCTGTACACGGCATGGTTTAATGACAGCTGTTTTAATATCTTCAGCTGGCACTGGCCGCTCCCGGAATACTGATAAAGGCCGTATTACTCGATCTTAAGTTGTTCATGTTTTATCAAGTGATAATTAGGCTAGCGGGATCTTAGAAGAAGTGACTTGAATGCATGGTTATTTTTCTGCTGTATGACGCAATTTGTGGATAGAGCTATGAGAAAGATCCAGTCGGCGGGTATAAACAGCACCGTTTGATTATTAACAGTTTGAATCAATTTATCAAAGTATACCGGTAAGGTAGTTGATAGAAATTGACGAGATGCCAAAATATAACAGGCTAATAGCTTCATTGGCCTTATCCATTTTTATAAGTGCAGCTATTTATGTCAAAGAAAAATCAAAACGGCAAGGTTTAAGGGCTCTTTAGGGAGTGTGGTATTAAATGAAAAAGCCGCTTGTAAGAACCAGATACCGGTTGCTTTTAGGCAGTTGTTACTACCGGTTAAAAAGGTACCTGAAATGGTATTTTGGCGATAAAAAGTGAACCAAGACCCGTATTGACAGTAATTTAAAAGAAGTTGTTTTTTTACATAAAACTCCTTTGATAAGGAAATTGAAAAATGTGGATATGTGGATGCAATACAACAAAATCAATAATCTTAAAATTGCTACCGATAAGCTAAACAGGGTGGTCATTAAACCAGGAGAAACATTCTCATTGACAGGGCTCTGCCTTTTGGAAGCGGCGCTACCTGTGCTTATAACTATCTAAGAGGAATCTGGATAAAGCAGCTGTCGCCCGGTTCGCAGATTGTGCCTGGATTAAAGAGGGCAGAAATTTCATCGTCACCGGGGCTACCGGCACCGGCAAGACTTACCTCGTCAGTGCTTTTGGCAATGCTGCCTGCAGAAAAAACTTTAAGGTCCGCTCCTACAGGGTAAACCGACTTTTAACTGACTTAGCGATTGGCAGGGGCGATGGTTCCTACAATCGGTTACTCAATGATCTGAAAAAACCGGATTTACTCATCTTGGATGACTTCGGCATGGCACCTCTTGATCCTGGCGCCTGCCGTGATCTTCTGGAAGTGGTTGACGATCGTCATGGCAAAAAATCCATCGCCATTTCTGCTCAACTCCCGGTGGCAAATTGGCATAGCGTTTTTGAAGATACCACTATTGCTGATGCCGTACTGGATAGACTGGTCAATAACGCTCACAGAATAGAGCTAAAAGGCCCCAGCTTGAGACCACACAATCCCCCAAATGACGGAGGTGATGGTAAAACCTAATAATCTATGTTACACTCCATGCATGAGGTGCCGGCCTTTGGCCGGATAAGATAAGAACGCTGGCCGATACCGCAGGAACGGTTGTCCGGATATTTCGGGAATGCTTGGCCGGATGGCACAGGAACGCCGGTCTGAATTGACGAGAATAGACACCCTCCGGTATAGAAGATTGGAGAGAGGAAGGATTACTATATGCAGTTGTTGGCGTGTTTGATTTTTCACCCAATCAGGACGGCAGTTTCAGTCGCCTGAAGGGATTGAAAAGTTTTTGGATAAGCCAGTTCAGCAGCATACACCCTGTGCATTTCCGCCGGGAAAAAAGTTTTGATGCTGTGATTAACATGTTTACTTCTTTCGGCTACTTTGAGGACCAGAAAGATGACTACAAAGTCGCCTCAAATGTTTGTCAGTCGCTGAAGCCGGGCGGGACCTTTTTGCTTGACCTGATGAGCAAAGAGATCCTGGCTCGCATATTCAAGGAGAGAGATTGGAACAGGATTGATAATACCATCATTTTGGAAGAACGCAAGTTAAGTCGCAACTGGGGATGGATAGACTCCCGCTGGACTTTGCTAAAAGGAAGTGAACGACAAGAGGTGCTTGTATCGCACCGACTCTATTCAGCTGTGGAGCTTGTGACGCTCCTTGAGAACAGTGGTTATAAGGCCGTCGACATTTACGGCAGCCTGAATGGTTCTCCTTATGACCATTCTGCCAATCGGTTGGTGGCCCTAGCAAGGGTGTAGTCACAACATGATATTCCGAATGTAATCAAACTCTATATAAAGTGCGCAAAATGGCTGCTACATCGTGGTGGCGGCAGTACCCAAACAAATGGATGTGATCGGGGAATTACCAAAGGCGTAGCTTTGCAGATTTAAATACATCATGAGTTGTCGTCTATCAACGATAGTTAACATAACATATCGAGCAGGGAGGGCTGGCATTATAACAGTAAAAGCGATTTAGCCGATAACTTGGTATCTTATGGTGGATATCTTGCGGGTGCCTGTAGCGATAATTTGGTTTGTCAGACCAGAGATTTTTTGATATATTGACATCAGCGCGTAAACTTATGCAGAATAATTTAGGTTTAGCAGGTTTAGTTAAATGTGCAACACAGAAGAAAGCAGATAGTTTTGTACTAATCGACCTTTAAATTAAAGGGCTGATGTACATCGGGTTATTTTCAATTAGTTCACATAATATGTATTATCGGACGTTTTAAATGATTAAAACCATAATTATCCCGGTTTACCCCTCCTTTCTTTGCCGTACTTTCTCGGAAAATCGTAAGCGAGTCTCCTCCCTCTATAATTGTAGATTTTCTTCCGAATACTCAATAAATCACAGCATTTCGCTTTTATTCAAATAAGCCGTATGGATGATTTACACATAAGTATAAAATTATGGAAGTAGATGCGTAGTGCAAAGCAGAACTACCCTTTTATGTGTATTGCGGCCGTGAATAATCCACATACCTCTTGGCGACAAACCTCCCATCTCTCGCAGGGTCAATGCCCTAAATTCCTTCGTCCTGTCTGTCCATGAGGTGGATGTCAGTCATGCTCCTTAGCGGGGTCAGTGCCCTGATGGAAAATAATCAACCTGACTATCCGGCTCATTTTGTCAAAGAGCAAACCAAATCATGTAAGCTTTAGAACTTCAGA
>JAGXRN010000025.1 GCA_018335875.1 Dethiobacter sp. | reverse complement strand
AGCCTACCTCTATCTTACAGGCCGGCTGAAAGTGGCAGGGAGGCGCAGTATTCAATAAACTTTAATGCCGATAAAGAAACTCAGGCGCGCCTGAGTTTCTTATACCTTACAGAGAGGGAGTGAGCAATGGTGCTGGTCCGTTTTGGTTTCGTGGCAATGTCGGTAGAACTTGTCGATGCTTCTCCCTCAAAAACAGTGACACTAAAGGTTTACAGGCGGTTACGGCTGGCAGACCCTGAGGCGGCACAAGATTTGGTCAGGCGGACGTCACGTGAGAATCTTACAAATGCACTCCGCCTGCTGCGGCACTGTAAAGCACATAATGTTAAGCTCTACCGCTTCTCTTCAAAAATTATTCCCCTCGCCACCCACCCGGAACTGGCCGAATGGGACTATATAAAGGACCTAAAGCCTAAGCTTGCCCAAATCGGTGGTTTTATCAGACTGCCGCCCAAGATCCATGTTTCAAGCCCCAGGTCTGAAAGTGTGCAGGAATTGATTAAAAAACCGGGCATCAGACAAATCAGCGATGCTGCCACAGATATATAAAAAGAAATTATGTATGTATTGTATGTATTGTTATGACCATACAGACAAAACGCCGCCCTCTGCGCAGAGGCCGGCGTTTTGTCTGTCTATGAAACTGTTTACAGTGTAAAGTGACGCCAGATACTCAGGCCGGTACCATTTCCTTTTGCTTCTGCCTTATCCAGTGGCGGTGCTGGGCTATGGCTTCAATAAACTTCTGACTGAAATAGCCCATATCGGCGGCGTTGCGAATCGTAACAACTCCCAGTTCATTCACAAGCTGTGCCTGAGTCTGGGTTCCTGCTGTGGGTACGCCCTGTAGTTGGGAAGAGGCGATCAGGTCAACGCCTTCGTTTGTGGCGCCGATTGCCTTGGCATGTTTAAATGCCTCATTGACGAAGTGCAGCGCGTCACCCTGTTTCAGCAAAGTGTCCACGCACTGCCTGCCGCCGGCAACATAGACTGCGTCATACATTATCGATCCGGCGGTAAAGTAATTCTGGTTGGCTTCCAATTGCCGTCCATCCACACTTGTGAGCATGCCCTGGTATTTGCTGATAACTTCACAGTGAACTCCAGCTCGCTTCAGGGTTTCCATAACCTGAGTCACCTCATTGAAATTGAAACCGTTATCAGCCAGGATTGCCACTTTCCTTGTACGTGCGCTCTTTGGTGTGTTCTCCTGGCTAACGGCAGGTGACGAAGTTTTGACACCTGTCCCGCCGGGATTAGCCGGAGGGGTTGCACCGATACCCTGGGCAATCTGGATCGCAAGCTGCCCGTCCACATTGTTAAACATGTCCACCACGCGCTGTCTGATTTGCTTATCCATCACTCCACCCACCTCAAAATGGAAAGCATCTACAATATGCTGCTTCTCGGCGATCGACATACTATTCCAAAAGAGTGTCGCCTGGCTGTAAAAGTCCTTGAAGCTTTCGCTGCGCTCACGAACCTTGCGCCCGTCGACTTTTTCGGCATAGTGGATGTATCCGTTTTCGGCATCGGGCTGCGGCGTGTTCCCCTGCAGTGAGTTGGGGAAGTAGCTTACCCTGCCGTGGTCGATGGACATGCGGTGATAGCCGTCACGTTGATTATTGTGGACATGGGCAACAGGTTGGTTAATAGGAATTTCGTGAAAATTAGGGCCTCCAAGGCGGATAAGCTGTGTATCGAGATAAGAAAACAGCCGTCCCTGCAGCAAGGGGTCATTGGAGAAATCTATGCCGGGAACCACATGCCCGGCATGAAAGGCAACCTGCTCTGTTTCAGCGAAGAAGTTGTCCACATTGCGGCTCAGTGTCATTTTACCAATCAGTTTGACTGGTATCAATTCTTCCGGCCAGAACTTGGTGGCATCGAGGATATCGAAATCAAACTTGAACTCATCCTCTTCCTCCAGTATCTGCACCCCCAGTTCGTACTCAGGGAAATCACCTTTGTTGATAGCGTCCCACAGGTCGCGGCGGTGGTAGTCGGGATCTTTACCGGCCAGCTTTTGCGACTCATCCCAGACAAGAGAATGAACACCAAGCATCGGCTTCCAGTGAAACTTTACGAACCGCGCCTTACCCTCTGCGTTGACAAAACGGAAGGTATTGACGCCAAAGCCTTCCATCATGCGGTAGCTCCGTGGAATAGCCCTGTCGGATAGCAGCCACATAATCATATGAGCAAGCTCAGGCGTGTTAACCACAAAATCCCAGAAAGTGTCATGAGCGGCTGAAGCCTGCGGCATTTCATTGTGCGGTTCCGGCTTAATGGCATGAACAACATCCGGAAATTTAATGGCATCCTGAATAAAGAAAATAGGGATATTGTTAGCCACCAGGTCGTAGTTGCCCTCCTCGGTGTAAAACTTGGTGGCAAAACCACGGACGTCGCGTACTGTATCGGCTGAGCCGCGTGATCCCACCACAGTGGAAAAACGGACAAAGACAGGAGTCTTTTTTGACGCGTCCTGCAGAAATTTAGCCCTGGTAAACTCGGTCATGGGCTCGTAGACCTGAAAATAACCGTGGGCCCCAAAGCCGCGGGCATGCACAACACGCTCAGGTATACGCTCATGGTCGAAATGCATCATCTTTTCACGGAAATGGAAGTCCTCCATCAATGTCGGTCCACGGGAACCTGCTTTTAGAGAATCGTCGGTGTGAGAGACGGGCACCGCCTGATTGGTTGTAAGCCTTGTTCCGTCGTGCTCTTTGCGGAACGACGCCAACTGTTCTTCTTTACTGCGCTCATTTATCATAGTCCCATTATGTTTATCCATTCTTCTCCTCCTTTAAAATTACAAACCTAAGACATTGATGTGATTAGTATTCCTTCCGCCACAATGTGCTATCCAAAAACTTAAATCATCTATTATTTCTTGATAATAATTTTTTCCTTGCAGGAAATATTTGCTGTTCTGACTTGGCGCCAGAGGGGCTTAATTATGTTTATTTTGTATCCGGCGGGACTGAGGCTAACGAAACCGCTTTCAGTATGGCACTGCAATACCATATACAAAGAGCAAAAGCAAGCAAATGGAAAATTATCGGCAGAACCTTAAGTTATCATGGCAGCTCGCTGGAGCTGGTTAAAGACAAAGAAAAGAAAGAATCATTCCACAAGTCTTTTGCAGGTTGCAGAAAGAGTCAGAAATATATGTATGGAAGAAGGCCTGATCCTCTATACAGGAGTAGGCGCATCGGCTGATATCACAGCCAGAGACTATCTGATAATAGCGCCCCCCTTTATTATCACGAGGGAAGAAACAGACACCATGCTTCATCTGCTCGCCAATGCACTGTCAAAAGCTGAAACAGTGTTTAGTTAAGTACTTCATTGCTTTGCAAAAGGATGCTTTCACTTGCTGCTATCTTATAGAGGGGGGTGAAATATAACTAAAATTACGTCACTATCTCAAAAAAAATTAAACTGGAGGGGTTAAGTTGAAAAAATTCAAAGGATTAAGCCTGTTTTTGGTGGTATTTCTGAGTGGCGGTAGGTCCTCTCGGCAGCGGTACAGAAGGCAATGCCTTCTTCCAGGAAGCCGGGGGCGGCATTTAGCTGGTTAATCTCTCTTATGCCGTCCTGGTGCGTTTCCGGGGAGGCCCTGCCAAGGCGGCCGTCCTGGCCAGCGGCTTTTTAGGCAGTGTAGTGGGCAGCTCAGTGGCCAATACTGCTATAACCGGCTCACTCACAATCCCTGTCATGAAAAAAGCCGGCTTTAAGCCGGAAGTAGCAGGCGCGGTGGAAACGGCGGCCTCCACCAACGGCCAGTTTTTGCCCCCTGTGATGGGAGCAGCCGCATTCATTATGGCAGAGTTCACCGGCATCCCCTATGTAAAAATTATCGGGGCAATCGCTTTCTATACAAGCAAAAAGTTTTATTACTATGTTTGTTTATTTACAACCCTGAACTGCTGCTTATTAACACCACCTGGTATAAAGCAGTATTAATCGCCGGTACATCTCTTTTTGAAATGTACTGTTTTGCCGCGGTAATCCAGCGCTGGCTTTTTACAAAGCTCCGGCTTTGGGAAATGGCTGTGCTGCTGGCTATCTCAATCTCAATGGTCTGGCCCACACTTGTCTCCGACGTCCTGGGATTGTCAGTTTTTGCCTTAATCTGTTTTTCGCGATGAGGAACCCAGGGAGAAAATAAGCCTTTTTGTTTCACCACTGACAAGAGAGCGCCTGGTATTTAAAAACCGGGAACTTGATTTAAGCGGGTTCCAGGAAGAGCCCTTGCTCCTGCACATATATATAGAGAAAAAGCGTGTAAAATAACGCGCTTAATGCTACACATCCATAAAGCCCTTGACATATTTCAGGCTGTACGCGCCCAGCATAATCATCAACCCGTTGCTAAACCATATTACCCCGTTAGGCAAAAGATCTGTCAGGATGCCATAGATGCCAAGTGCCAGGGGGGCCAGTCCCAGGGAGACTGCGGAGATAAACGCAAAGACCCTGCCACGCTTACCTTCCGCCATTATTTCCATTGCCAGGGCCATCATGCCTATATTTACAGCAGAAACACTGACTCCTACAAAAAAATAGGAAAAACAAAGGAAAATAAAAATAAACTGCGGCGTGAGGATATTAAGTCTATACCCAACCGCCAATGTTGAATTCAGCATATAACAGACGCCAGTGACAGCCACTCCAGTAATAATTAATCTGGACTTTTTTCTTATAATTCCGGATTTTATCAGAATGGCGGCGGCAAGCAGCGCACCCAGAGAAGCTGATGAGAAAATAAACCCTAGTTTTTCTGAACCCAGCGACAATATATTCTTGATAAGGATGGGAAGGGCAATACGCCCAAGGGGGAAGGAGAAAAAATTGAGAACTGCTACAGTTGTGACGAGGCCAAATAGTATTTTTGTGGAATAAACATAGCTGAATCCTTCTTTCAGGTCTTTTATTACATCCTTTAAGCCCAGTGATTTTTTTCTATCCCCCGGATTAAAGGGAAGGTTGATAAAAGCTTCCGAAAAAGCCGAAACCAGAAAGGAAATACCATTAATTAAAAAAACTCCGCCAATCCCGAAAATTACTATCAGTATACCTCCGATGGCAGGCCCCAGGACACCGGTCAGATGCTCTATACTTTGGTATAAGGAATTTCCCCTGACCAGTTCATCCTTATCAAGTATTTGCGGTACAACAGACAGTGCGGCAGGATTAAAAAAAGAAGAACATATGGAACTCAAGGCGGTGATCAGCATCAGTACAGGAAGGGTTAAAGCGTCCTTGAAAAACAGGTAAGCAGCCCAAACTATCAGCATCCCTCTTACTATATCCATGCCAACAATAATATGTTTTTTGTTTAACTTATCCACATAAACACCCGCGACAGGCCCGATGATTGCGCTGGGTAAGTAGGAAAAAATTAAAAGTGTTCCGATGGCCGCTCCTGTTCCGATTTTTTCTAATACCCACCATGTCAGTGCTATGGCATGAATGCTATCCCCTGCCTGAGATACAAATCCTCCCAATATCAGGAGTATAAAATTAATATTCCTGTGTATCGGCTTTTTCTCTATAACCGTTTCGATTGCCGTTTCCATATCCAAGGGTTCCCCCCCCCATCTGAATAAAAGCAACACTATACAATTATAGTGCAGGTAAAATATTTCCATAAACATATAGAGTTTACCACCAATAAATACTAAATGCAATACCACAATGAGACACAAATTGAAGTTTTTTCTAGAGCTCCATCCTTCAGAAGGTTATGCCATCGAGGTTGATATGATCTTTCTTAGTGACCTCTTTGGAGTACAGACGAAACCATCTCAGTTTAGCAGCACAAGAAAAACGCTTCGCGCTTTTTAACAGAGGTCGCGTTTTTCTTGTCCGCTAGGGGGCGCGCCCCCTTCGGCGGGTCTGCGGACCCTGAGCACCCCGCAAGATTAAGGGGGAGTCCCCCTTAACAACCCCCATCGTCAAGGAAAGAAAGTTAAAAGGTATGATATAATTTCCTTGACGATAAAAAAAGACACCAACCATAATTGAATGATTGGTATCTGGGTTTTACTTTTTTCCACTGTCTACCTGACAGGGTCAGTTTACTCTGTGCCTGAAAGCATCTTTATCTATGTCAATATCAGTTTTTCTAATTCCAGTGGTTCTATGCAGATATCATTTTTATACGCTCTCATGTTGCCTCCGGATATTTCATCAATTAATACGATTTGTTTGTCTTCGCCTACCCTACCAAATTCAAATTTTATATCATAGAGCTCAATATCTTTTTTAGCCAGTTCTTCTTTGACAACATTTCCAATTTTTTTTGTCAGGCTTTTTAACACCTCGTACTCTTCCAATGAAAGTATGCCCAGCATTGCGAGAGCATCGTCAGTAATTGGGGGATCTCCTTTTTCATCATCTTTAAGAGTAACTTCCACAAAAGCGTTTAAAGGTTGTCCCTCTTCCACATACTTGCCATAACGGCGCAAGAAGCTTCCCACCGCTCTGTAGCGGCAGATAACTTCAAGCCCCTGGCCGAACACGGCGGCCGGCTTTACTGTCATTGTTGCTTCATCGATATTTGCATCTATATAGTGTGTTGGTATCCCTTTTTCTTTTAATCGCTCAAAGAAATATTTTGTTAACCTAAGTCCGGCTTTCCCTACACCACAGATTGTTAGCCCCACTGTATTGGAACCGGGGTCAAATACACCGTTTTCTCCTGTACAGTCGTCCTTAAATTTGAGCAGGTAATTGCCATCCTCAAGCGCATAAACATTTTTTGTTTTGCCTGTATAAATCAGTCTCATTGCCAACCCCCTTTTCCTGACGATTTACGCGGTTAATACGTTTCAACGAAAACTTCAAAGTGAGCCTGAGGATGAATACACGCGGGGCATAGTTCAGGCGCATCTGTACCCTCGTGGACATACCCGCAGTTGCCGCATTTCCAAAGAATAGCAGTATCTTTGGTAAAGACTTTTCCATTTTCAATGTTCTCAGCTAGTTTTTTGTATCTGTTTTCATGCCTTTTTTCAGCAGAAGCTATCATTCTGAATACATAGGCAATTTCCGGAAATCCTTCATCCTCGGCGACCTTGGCAAAAGCGGGATAGAGTTCTGCCCACTCCTCATTTTCACCGCTGGCGGCTTCCTTTAAATTGTCAAGAGTATTTCCCTGGGCAACAGGATAAGAGGCGTTAATTTCAATCACAGCCGGGAGTTTGTCTAAGCCTGCAAGCAGAAACTTATAAAACCTCTTGGCGTGTTCTTTTTCATTGTCCGCAGTTTCGATGAAGATATTCTTAATTTGTTTGTAACCTTCACTATCAGCGATTGAAGCATAATAGGTATACCTGTTGCGCGCCTGGGACTCACCGGCAAAAGACTTTAAAAGATTTTCTGCAGTTTTCGTGCCATACAAACTTTTCATAAACTATACATCCTCCTGAATTCTTAATTTTTTATTATCAAGGCATCCGGGACAGATGCCTTTGTAATAAACATTCTTTTCCACAATTTTAAATCGATCTAAGTCAGCTGTATCAAGCTTGTCGGTGTCGATTGAAAAGTCAGAGACTTGATCGCATGATTCACATTTAAAATGACCATGGTCAGAGACGTCAGCATCATACCGCGTTTCATTATCTTCAATTGTAATCAGCCTTACCAGGTTTGAATTGACAAAGAGCTTTAAAGTATTATAGACCGTTGTTTTTGACAAAGTGGGAAGCTCCCCTACAAGCCCATTGTATATCTCATCAACTGTAGGGTGATTCCGATGTGACAGCAAGTATTCCAACACTTTAATTCTGTTGAATAAAGGCTTTATATTTTTTTTTATTAAATATTCGCGGACCACTGTTATCCCTTCTTTATGCCCATAGTTATAATAGTTACAAATTTGTACTGATTACATTTTTATTATACAAATAACTTCCTGCACTGTCAACCAAGAAAATCAATTTCTTGTGTTTTGCAACATAGAATAAACTAACATTTGTAAAAGACAGACAAAAAGCCCCAGTTTTAAAAAACTCAGGCTTTAAACAATTGCATAAGACAACACTTAATCTCCTGTTTCCACAATACCCTTCCACGCCAGCATACCACCCACCATGTTATATACGTTTTTATACCCCTTTTCAGCCAGGAATTTAGCAGCTGTGCCGCTCCTGTTCCCACTGCGGCAGACAAGTATTATTTTTGCATCGGTGCCCAATTGTTGATAATTTTTATCAAGCTTTCCCAAGGGCAGCAGGATTGCACCCGGAATTCTTCCCTCTCTAAACTCCCATTCTTCGCGCACATCAATAAGCAAAATATTCTCCTGTTCATATATCTCCAGCACCTGCGCCGCGGTCATTTCACTATAAGCTGCCCGTTTAGCGCATCCGGCAACAGCGATAGCTGCACAGATTACAAAAATCATAAAAAAGTATTTTTTCAGCAATATAAGCTCCTCCACTCTATGTTATTTACTATTATACTACTGAATTTAATACAGGTATACTACTGAATTTAATACAGCAAAGAGTCTGGTGAGAATATAGACGATTTCTTAAAGGGAAGAAATATAAGAGAGGTCCTGTAATGAAAGCAGATGCTGTTTTTGAAGGTGGCGGTGTTAAAGGGATTGGTTTGGTCGGTGCGGTCTCCGAGATAGAAAAAAAAGGTTATGTGTTTGAAAATATGGCGGGCACCTCGGCAGGCGCCATTGTTGCCGCGCTGCTGGCGGTGAATTACACGGCCGCGGAGATAAAAAACGAACTGGAGAAGCTGGACTATAATAACTTTAAGGATGAAGGCTGTCTGAATAAATTCGGTGTTATCGGAAAAGGCATGAGGATTGCTTTTAAGTATGGCATATACAACGGGCAATATTTTGAAACCTGGCTCGAGAATTTGCTGCAGGCGAAGGGAAAAACCACTTTTGGCCAAATAAAAACAAATTACCCGGAAGAAAAATATAAATACAGGCTGCAGGTAATCGCTGCCGATATTACAGAAGAAAGACTGCTGGTACTCCCCAATGATTTGAAGCTGTTCGGATATGACCCCGACCTTTTCAGTATATCAAGAGCAGTCAGGATGAGTATGAGCATCCCTGTGTTTTTTAAACCTGTAAGGCTAAAAGACAACAACGGAAAAATACATCTCATTGTGGACGGGGGAGTACTAAGCAACTACCCTGTCTGGCTTTTGGATGACGGCACTGCCAACCCGCCGTGGCCGACATTCGGCTTTAAACTTATTGAGCAAAATACAAGAGAACTAAAAAAGGGAACTAAAAATAAAATCAGTAACCCTGTAAGCTACCTGTCAGCGCTCGTTGCCACAATGATTAACGCTCACGATAAACTGCACATATCCAAAGCAAAAGGAGATTACGACAGGACGGTAGGAATCCCCACAGTGATCAATATTAACGGTGCGGAAAAGGAAATTAAAACAACTGATTTTGATATTACTCAGGAAGAAAGCCGCCTGCTGTTTGCCAATGGTGAGAGGGCAGCAAGAGGCTTTTTAAAAGCCTGGAATTTTGAGGAGTGGAAGAAAAAGTACAGGCAACAGCAATAGTTAAGTCTTATTGAAAATAACGAACGATCCCCCGGTACACCGCATCTGCCGCTCTCTGGCGGAAAGAGGCTTGGTTTAAAAGTTCTTCCTCTTTGGGGTTGCTCAAAAAGGCCAGTTCAACTAAAGCGGAAGGTATCCGTGTACTCTGAATAACGTGGAATCCGGCTGTTTTTACACCGATATCTCTTAGCTTTAATTCTCTCACAAGTTCCTGCTGCAGCACATTCGCCAAACGGAAACTGTCCTGGCTGCGGAAACTTGTATTGTAGTATGTTTCCGTACCGCCTATGGACCTGTCGGTGTGTGCATTGGCATGAATGCTGACAAAAATATCAGCGTTATTAGCGTGGGCGATATTTACCCTCTGTGAAAGGGTGATAAAATCATCAGTGTTGCGGGTGAGTATGACTTTTGCCCCGGCATTCTCCAGCATCTGTGCAACGCGCAAAGCTGTATCGAGGTTGACAAATTTCTCCGCCAGCCTGAGATTTCTTCCCACAGCACCGGGGTCGCTGCCACCGTGGCCGGCGTCTATGACAATAGTTTTGCCGGCTAAAGCTGGCGCACCGCTGCCGCCGTCAGCATCCCGGATCAGAGTGTGGCTTGCTGAAATCCAGGCAGTACTGCTTTTATCTAAAATAATATTCAGCCATCCAGGAACAGAGTTGACAACTTTAAACTCTTCCCCTAATGAGCCTGTCCGTATAATGCCATAGCTGGTTGCAGGACCGCTTCTTATGTTAAGGATGGGGACATTGATCATAGCAGTTTTGCTGCTGTTTATATCCAGGGAAGTTGGCCTGGCATACTGACCTGAGATCCATCCTGCCTTTCCTTCCGGCAGGACAATCCTGTACCAACCGTCCCTTTCTTCAAGGAAAGGGATGATACTTTTTGTGACCTGAGAAATCCTGGTGAAGCTTGTTCCCGGGCCTGAGCGCACATTAAGGGCATCAATAGTTACACTTACATTCCCTTTAATATTATGTAGTGCTACATACCCACCGCCGCCAAAAATCCAGCCTTCACCCAACTGGGGGAGCCTGACCCGCAACCAATCCCCCTGACGTGAAAGAACATTTAGAAAAGTGCCCCCTGACACAGTGTTGATTCGCTCACTGCTTGTCCCCGCCCCTGAACGGACATTTAATGCCTGAACTACAATCTCTGCTGACTGGGAAGAGGAAGCTGATACAGACTGGAAGGAAAATGTTAAGAAAACTAAGCAAACTGCTAAAACAAAGACAGTTATGTACCTTGATTGCTTTAAGTGCATTCCAAATACATCCTTTCTGATTCTAATTGTTAAGATTCTATAACAATGTTAACATAATTAGGCGTGTAAAAGCAGTAAGTAAATAATGCCAGTAATTTGGGCTTATGGAATAAGCCGCTGCCAGCTATTCAGTAAGTCCTAATTCGTGGTTTAAGTTCCTTAACGCAAAAAAGAAGCCACATCACGGCTTCTATCATTAAAGAAACAATATCATAAATCAGCAGGAAACCTAATCCTGCTAACCCTATCAATATAATCCGAATGCTTAGAGAAATCCCTTTCTCCCTCGGCATATTAGCCAAAGTGTAAAAAGCATAAAATTTTGACTGGAACTTATAGCCTTTTTGCAATTGACAATAGTACTTTTGACGACAAGAAAATAAGCACGCATGGGTGTGCTTATTTTCCCTGAAGACTTGAGGTGCGTGTTAGTTTTAGTTGTATATTATTATCTGCTCATCAATGTAAGTTTCCCTGCTTATAGTTTTAAACATTAATCTAATTTATCCTCATTTTATTCTACCACCTTACCTCTTTATTTTCAGTTTAAATAAAAAGACGGCATCACTTCTCAGGCGAATACCGTCTCTTATCATTTCTCTCATTCTTTTAGAAAATTATAACACTACCATGGGTAGTTCAGTTTTTCTGCCTGTCTAAATTCTTGAAACTGTCATACAGAGTAAGGATGTTCGTATAAAAAACAGGGTAACGTCCGATAAACTGTCAAAACTTTGACATATCAGCGTTACCCAGTTTTCTCTCTGAGAACTAAATTCGGGGCAAATCGGATATTGCTGCAATAGCCCGCTTGATTTCCTCTTCGGGAAGAGTAAAATCTGTCAAATCGCCTTCTAAATATTTAGAATAACCTGTCAGGTCAAGCAGCCCATGTCCGCTGTAATTAAAGAGGATGGTTTTCTCAATTCCTTCTTCTTTGGCCAGCTTGGCTTCCTCAATGGCGGCAGCGATGGCATGACAGGTTTCAGGCGCCGGGATCTGGCCTTCTGTGCGGGCAAAAAGGATACCGGCTTCATAAGTCGTCAACTGGTCGTATGACCTGGCTTCAATCAATTTATCCCTTACCAGCTGGCTTACCAGGGGGGAGGCGCCGTGATAACGGAGACCGCCGGCATGGATAGTAGGAGGCATGAAGTTGTGCCCCAATGTATACATGGGCAGTAGTGGGGTAGTGGCGGCAGTATCTCCAAAGTCATAAGCAAAGGGTCCTCTGGTTAGGGTGGGACATGCCGTTGGTTCAGCAGCGATCACCTTAACTTGTTTGCCATAGATTTTATCCCTGAGGAAGGGGAAGGAAATCCCGGCAAAGTTGCTGCCGCCACCCACACATCCTACGACAACATCAGGGTAGTCATTGATTTGTGCAAATTGCTTTAAAGCTTCAAGGCCAATAATGGTCTGGTGCAGCATCACATGGTTGAGAACGCTCCCCAGGGAGTAGCGTGTGTCTTTGGATGTTACAGCGTCTTCAATGGCCTCGCTGATGGCTATGCCCAGGCTGCCGGGGCAATTTGGGTCTTCTGCCAACATTTTACGGCCGAAATTAGTTTCCTGACTGGGGCTGGGGATACATTTCCCCCCCCAGGTCTGCATCATCAGACGCCTGTAGGGTTTCTGGTCATAGCTGACCCTGACCATGTAGACCTTGCACTCCAAGCCAAACAGGGCACAGGAAAAGGAAAGTGCGCTTCCCCACTGGCCGGCGCCGGTTTCAGTAGTCAGACGTTTGATACCGAACTCCTTGTTATAGTAAGCCTGGGCGATGGCGGTGTTAGGCTTATGGCTGCCGGCAGGACTGACGGATTCATCCTTATAATATATCTTGGCCGGGGTTTTCAGATACTGCTCCAGCGCATAAGCCCTTTTCAGGGGGGTAGGCCTGTAGATTAACAATTTTTCCAGTACCTTATCGGGAATATCAATATACTGCTCTGTACTCATCTCCTGCTCTATGAGATTCATGGGGAACACAGGAGCCAGGTCTTCAGCAGTGGCCGGCTTCCCGGTAGCAGGATTCAGCGGCGGCTGCATTGGGTTTGGCATATCTGCCGCTATATTGTACCACTGCCGGGGAATCTCCGCATCAGACAGGTTAAACTTTCTAACATCAATTTTCATATTAATACCTCCAGTTTTATTTTTTGTTATCCCATCTATAATTATCCTTACAAGGCCACCCCAAACAACCAGCCCCTTTCACAAACTTTTAATGGAATTAAAAAAACCCCAGTCCTCGAAGGGACGGGGATTCCCGTGGTGCCACCCAAATTGCCTGTGTTAAACAGGCCGCTTTGTCGGGTGCAGGAGCAACACACTAAATCTCCGATACCCGCTTTCCGTTAACGGTGAAAGCTCCGTCCGAGCCTACTCTCCCGTGGATTTCGGTCAGCAATCTCAGGGAACCATTCAACCGGTGATGCAGTACCGGACTCACAGCCGGAGGCTACCCTCCGTTCCGGCTCTCTGTAACCGCTCTTTCCAGTTTACTTTCTCCCATCATTGAAGAAAATATAGTGTTATTGCTTAGAATTCTACTATACTGCTATCACATTGTAAAGGGGTATTTGCAAAAATTCTGAAAAAAGTAGTGGAGGAGTTGGCAGAAGTTTTGCACCGTGTTGTTCCAAAAAGTAAAGCTATAAGTAGATAAATAGACCCACCCGGTGTGTGCGGGTGGGTCTATTTCACTCGTTTATTGTATCCGGCGTATCGCCTGGACCCCTCTGCTCAATATACAGATTAAAGTCAACTTCTCCTGAGGCAAGAATCTGTTCCCGGAAGGCAGCAGCCTCGCTTTCAGTTAAGAAATAGCCTGCTTCAGCAAAATGCCTGCCTGCGCTGTCACGGAGCATTCGTACTGTGTCCACCTTATAGTCAAGTGCCGCGAGGAGCATCCCCTCCAATACCCCCGGATGCTCTCCGTAATCATACGATGCTGTACGGACCGAGTAAACGGGGGGGAGGTTCTCAGCAATGGAAGCCTTAGCCTCTATGAGTATCCCCGCAGGGCCGCTCATTTCCTTTACCTCTATCTCCACCGGTTCCTTAAAGGTGATAACAAAACGCTGCGCTGAGTCATCAAGTGTCACAATCCTGTACATTGCACCAACAAGAGTACTGTCTTCAAAAGAGGGAAGCTCTTCGCCGGCAAAAAGTGAGCGGACACCATTAAGTTCCACAGTCAAACTATACGGGTACTGCCTGTATGTCACTTCAAAATAAGCTGCAGTGTTGGAGGGAGCGCCCTCTTCATAAATCGGGATTAGGATATTCTCACTTCCCCCGCTTTGCTGCCAATCAACGGGTCCGATTTGCTTACCGTCTGTAATTTCACCGCCTGCAGCCTTGCCCTTCTCAAATTGAAGAATTCGTACCAGCGAAGAAAGCACGGGTATGCTGCCGGCAGTGTCAGCAAAAGCAGGCGACAGATTAATCCCCGCGGTTAGGAGAACCAAGACAGTGACTGCGGCTGCGGCAGCCCTGATCTGTATCACGTTCCTATTCAGGCGTTTTCTACCTCTTAACACAGCGTTTTCAATTACTCTGTCAAGGTCAAGAGTAACTTCGACTTCGCGATAAGATTTCTTCATTTCATCTATCCTGTCTTTCATCGTTCTTCCTCCTTTAACTCCAGCCTCAGTTCCCGCAACGCCTTGTGCAGGATAGTCTTAACTGTCCCAAGCGGGACTTGCAGTATCTCGGACACCTCGGAGATAGTCAGGTCGTTAAGGTATTTCAGAATAACAACTGATTTTTGTTTTTCTTCAAGGTTGTCAATGGCACTGTATAAATCCATAAGCTCCGTCCTGTCAACGCCATCCATCTCTGCTGCTGATATTTCCAGACTCACGGTTCTCCGATTCTTTTTCAGGTGGTCTATGGCGCAGTTAATCAGGATGCGGGTGAGCCAGGTATTAAAGTACTCGGGGCTTTTAAGCTTCCTGACCGAGATGAATGCCTTGTAGACTGTTTCACTGACGATGTCAAGGGCGTCCTCTCTGTTTTTCACATAGCTGTAGGCGATTCGGTAAATATCCTCCTTGCGTTCATGGATTAGTTGGCTAAACGCTCCCGCATCGCCCTTACTGGCCAGACGTACTGTTTCCAGGTAGTCCATAGGCTCCTCCTTTCATTCAGCAACATATTCCTTTTTATTTATTAGACCTTTTATCCCGGCAAACGGTTTTTGTCAATCAATTCCATGCCCTATTTAAATTATCCCTGTCAGAGGTTAATATATTCGCCACCACCGCAGGCCGCCCTTTACAGCTAATAAAGAAAAAGATTCCCTGTTAACAGCGACAGGGAATCTCATAGGTTCAAACAAACTGCCTCTTTTTTCAGATGATTATTTAATGCGATGTTTTGGACTTACATAGGGAATTTTGTTTTCGCTTACCTCATTAATTGCAATAGTTACCGCATTCTTAGAGCTGTAGTTGTTCAGGCTATGTGCTCCACTTATCAGCTGCCTTGCTCTCTTACCTGTGATAATACATAGTGCAAATCGATTTTCGGTTTTTTTTAATAATGTATCCATTGACGGATAAATCATTGTAGATCCTCTCCAATCGTTATCACTTTTATATACATTCCTTGCCTGCCTGCAATGAAAAAAGAGAGTTGACTCTCTCCTTTTACTACCGCTTATTTACATTTACGCCTCGGTTCCCCCGCAAAGAATTAATGGGAAACGACAGGAATCCTTTTGGAGATGAGTTTCTGTATATCAACCAAGTAACCTCTTTCTTCTGTGTCACAAAAAGACCATGCAGTGCCACCCATCCCTGCTCTTCCAGTTCGTCCTATCCGGTGGACATACGTTTCAGGGATATTTGGTATGTCGAAGTTAATAACATGGGACAATTCCTGCACATCGATACCTCTGGCAGCTATATCTGTTGCAACAAGCACTCTGGTACGTTTAGCCTTAAAATTGCTTAAAGCCAGCTGACGGGCAACCTGAGATTTATCACCATGAATTGCCTGAGCGGATATTCTCTCTTTAACCAAATCTCTGGCCACTTTATCTGCACCATGCTTAGTCCGCGTAAATATAAGAACAGAATCTAAGTTTCTGTTGTTCAATAGCTGTATAAGTAAGGATTTTTTATCTTTGCGCTCCACAAAAAAGACTGATTGGTTAATGGAATCAACAGTGGATGAAACCGGAGTTACTTTAACCTTAACAGGATTCTTGAGAATTGACTCAACTAGCTTAATAATTTCCTGAGGCATTGTTGCTGAAAACAATAGTGTTTGTCTTTTAACCGGTAGCAGTGCAAATATTCTTTTCATATCATGGGAAAACCCCATATCAAGCATACGATCAGCTTCATCAAGCACCAGTATTTTCAGAAAGCTCAAATTGATATATTTCTGGCTCGCCAGGTCAAGCAATCTACCCGGAGTTGCTACGATAATATCAACACCTGATCTTAATGTATTTGTTTGGGGAACTTGTGATACCCCGCCATAAATTACAGTATACTTGAGTCCAGTGTATCTTCCGTACGCACCAAGGCTTTCACCTATCTGTATCGCCAACTCGCGTGTTGGCGTCAGTATTAAGGCTTTAATTTTGCGTGGTTCTTTTTCATTTACCTTATCATTATGAAGAATCTGCAGCAAGGGAATCGCAAATGCCGCTGTCTTTCCCGTACCGGTTTGCGCGCACCCGAGCAGATCTTTTCCTTCAAGTATGATGGGTATTGCCTTTTCCTGTATAGGAGTAGGTATTGTATATCCTTCAATATCTACAGCCTTTTGAATAGGCGCAATAAGTTTCAGGTCTTCAAATTTCAATTAATGTTTCTCCTTCGTTTGTGGCAAGCCACTTCTTTATCATTCGTTCGATCTGTTGTCCGGTTACTCTGGTACAGCATTGATTTAGGATGCATCCGCCCGATATGCCATTTACAAGCTTTGTCCACAATTATTCGCTATGCAAAAATAACTGGCGGGAAACTCATAAATACTTGAGTTTCCCGCCTTATAATTCCAGAATTCGGTTTACCGATACCGGAGTTAGGCAGTTGAAAAAACAATATTATGTTTATATCATAACACGAGATGCATAATAAAGCAAATAGTGAAGGTAGCTGAACTCTAATGGCAGGTCAGGCAGTTTTCTCTTTCGGGGGGGTCAAAAATCGGCGCCTGTCTGATTCCTCTTAAATGGCAGGAAGAGCATTCCGACTCCAGGTACCCCTCAGTAGCATGGGGAGAGGGAGGTATTCCTTCAGCGCGCTTCGGTTGAAAGAATGTGGAAACTACTAAGCTTACTACGAATACAAAAATGATAATACCAACTATAAAAACAACCCCATTAACATTTGCTTTCCTCATTGTTTTCTCCTTTTCAGGATGACGATATTTGCTTTCAGGGCCAGTTATATTTTTCCTTTTTAAGGTGTTATTATGCTTAAAAGAGCAGTTCCTACCCCCTAATACGGGATCTGTAACATTTGAGTTTATGGTGTAATATGCAAGATTCAATCCTGCCCCTCAAATATGGAAACTGTGTACCACTTTTTGTCGAAAAGAGTGTACCGATTTGCATATGACAGCACCTATTTTATAAATTTAAATATCGAGCCTCTGACACTACAACTAAAACTTTGTTGCCCTGACAAAAATTTCGAAAAGTCTATTTTCATGGCTATTACGTTATCGTTTATTTTATGCCGGAAACTAACATTAATAGGGACGAAATCCAGCCCTCCAGCGCTTTATTTATTATATTATCTTGTGAGGTTAACTCTGGAATGCTATAATCGTATGCAGTAAATAACTTGTAGGGGGACAAGATGAAACAAGATATGATTATCATTTTGGATTTGGGTAGCCAAAATAATACCGCCATTGCCAGAGCAGTCCGTGATCTTGGTGTATACAGTGAAATTCACCCGCACGATATCTCGCCGGATAAGCTCTCGCAGTTGCCAAATATTAAGGGCATTATCATCAATGGGGGCAAAAACAATCTGATCGACGGCGTAAAAATTGATGTCAACCATAGTACTTATGAAGCCGGTTATCCTGTTATGTCGGTTGAACATGAGTCAGCAGCGTGCGAAAACAAAAGAGAAAACTGGCCCGAGACGGATGAAGAAATCAAAGAAGTTTTAAAAGATTTCATATTCAATACCTGTCAGGCAGAACCAAACTGGAATATGAAAAATTTCATTGAGGATCAAGTTGAACTGGTAAAAAAACAGGTAGGTGGCAAGAAAGTTTTACTCGCCTTATCCGGTGGAGTGGACAGCTCGGTGGTTGCAGCATTGCTTATCAAAGCCATAGGTAAGCAGTTGGTTTGCGTACACGTCAATCATGGCCTGATGCGCAAGGATGAATCAGAAACCGTCATTCAAGTATTCAAAAACCAATTGGATGCCAACCTCATCTACGTTGATGCCAGTGAACGTTTCCTGAAAAAGCTGGAAAACGTATCAGATCCCGAGCAGAAAAGAAAAATTATCGGTGCCGAATTTATACGCGTATTTGAAGAAGAAGCGGGAAAACTGGAAGGCATAGAGTTTCTCGCTCAGGGAACCATTTATCCTGATATCGTAGAAAGTGGCACAAAGACGGCCAGTATTATAAAATCTCATCATAACGTAGGCGGTTTGCCTGAGGATCTTAAGTTTTCTCTGGTAGAACCTCTTTACCATCTCTTCAAGGACGAGGTCAGAGCCTGTGGTATTGAACTTGGCCTGCCTGAAGCAATGGTTTACAGGCAGCCATTTCCCGGACCGGGACTAGGTGTCAGATGCCTCGGTGCCATCTCAAAAGAACGCCTGGAAGCAGTAAGAGAATCCGATGCTATCTTACAGGAAGAGTTTACAAAGACCGGTTTGGATAAAAAGGTGTGGCAATATTTTACGGTTGTCCCCGACTTTAAGTCTGTTGGTATAAAAAATCATGCCCGGAGCTTTGAATACCCTGTTATTATTCGTGCTATCAACACAATAGATGCCATGACAGCCAGCATCGAACAAATTGACTGGCCTGTTCTCATAAAAATTACAGATCGCATTCTGAAAGAAGTCCCCCATGTAAACCGGGTTTGCTATGACTTAAGTCCGAAGCCCTGTGCCACAATTGAGTGGGAGTAAACAAAGATTCTTCTCTGTCCCGATGGTTTCTGGCATTTTCCCGGGCGGAACTACAGGGGACTGAGCCGTTCTTTCTTGCCACAATCTACGTGGGAGGCATCCCCGCGGGAATCCTGCTCTACAACCTGTTTGGCCTGCTGCGGGGGATTGAGCGTGAGCAAGTGTTTACCACAGATAACGTAGATTACTTACGACGGATTTCCTGGAGCTGTTTTACGGGGGCGGGGATCGGTGTTTTTTCGGCTTTTTACTATTTCCCGTGGATCTTTGTGGCGGTAGCCGCAGCCTTTATGGGACTTATTGTCCGTGTCGTAAAAAATGTGCTGGCAAAAGCCGTGGAACTGCAAAAAGAGGTTGACTACACCGTCTAAAAGGGGGAAAACGGCATGCCGATTGTGGTAAATCTGGATGTGATGATGGCCAAGCGAAAGATGTCCTCCGGCGAACTGTCCGAAACCATAGGCATCAGCCCAGCCAATCTCTCCATCCTCAAGACCGGGAAGGCCAAAGCGATTCGGTTTTCCACACTGGAGGCAATATGCAAGGCGCTGGAGTGCCAGCCGGGAGACATCCTGGAATACAGAGCAGAATGAGAGGAAGGCGGCAAATCAGATGAGTGATCCTTCCCGTAATGAACACGTTTTTTCAGGCAAAACAGAGCAGCAAGTCAAAGAGCCCGGCGCCAAACACGGAGAACAGCCTGCTGTTCCCGTACTTGCTTTAAAACAACCTTTTGAACCGGACATAAAAGACGGTATTTTCGCCATCTTTGTCTTTATATTGGGGTTTATTTTCGCGCGTTGGGTGCTGTTTTACTGGCAGGGATGGAGCGTAACGGTCTTTACCGCCGGGTATTTAGGGGCAACAACCATGTATTTTCGAAAAAAAGGAGTGCTGATTCCAGCGGAAGGATGGTTTTGGCTGGTGGTTACAGCACTTACCGGGGCAAGCTTCTCTCTGTGGAATAACCATGGCTTGGAACACCATGGCGTAGTTTACTACTATTCTCCAGCGCGGTATACTGGGTGATAAGCGCGACCGGCCTGACACTGCTGGGGAAAACCAGCAACTTCATTGGGTTGGATTTTCTTAACGGCCTACTCATTCCATTTAAAAATTTTAATTGCCAGTTTAAAAGCTTTGCCTTTTTGGGAAGAAAGAAACGGGCGACAGTAAGTCAGTTTTTTTCCATCGCACTGGGAATTGTTTTCGCTTTTATAATCGGGGGAATGGTTTTACCGCTACTGATAGAGGCTGACAGCGGCGGATTCGCCAAAATTACAAACAGCGTCTTGCAATACTTTCAAGGCATGCGAAACGAAGTTGCAGAACTTATCTTCAACATGATTATCGGTATTCCAACAGCAGCCTATATCTTTGGACTTATGGCAGGCTCTGTTTATAAAAGAGGTTGTTTCACCTTCAAAAAGGACGACCTTGAAAAGCATGTCTTATCCCTGAGGTTGCTCCCGGCGGCCACGGTCTACACCCTGCTGGGCTTGGTATGCGGCCTGTATGTGGTATTTATGGCCAGCCAACTTCCCTATTTTTTCTCCGCTTTTGTCGGAGAACGGCCGGATGGCTGGCTGGTTTATTCCGAATACGCCCGCAGGGGATTTTTTGAACTGTGTACAATTACGGCCATCAATTTATCGTTGCTGGCGGGGGCAAACCTTTTAAGTAAAAAACAGCGCCAGGGCAGTCCCGTACTAAAAACTTTCAACGTTTTACTGGCGCTGCTCACTTTACTGCTTAT
The DNA here is from genome assembly GCA_018335875.1 of Dethiobacter sp. Taxonomy (GTDB): domain Bacteria; phylum Bacillota; class Dethiobacteria; order Dethiobacterales; family Dethiobacteraceae; genus JAGXRN01. The sequence goes on along the minus strand of JAGXRN010000025.1, from coordinate 82,129 downwards.
TGCAACCGCCTTCAGTAAAATGGCCCTGTATATCGGGGCATACGGACTTTCCGTCCGCCGGCTGCTGCCCAGCGTTTTTCTGGTATTCCTGGCTGTTATTTGCGCCGGGGTGATCGCCATGCAAAAAAGGCATTTCTCTATTTTAAGGCTTGCTGCCGTCACGGGGGCTGTGATGCTCTGCCTGCTTTGCCTGTTAAACCCTGCCGGGTTTGTTGCCCGATACAACGCGGGCCGTTACCTTGCGGGAACACTCAGCAGCTTTGATGTGGAGATTTTGTTCCGGGGAGGCCCCGCCGGGGTGGTACCGGCGCTCCAGGTTCATAGCAGCACCAATGATCCGCGGCTGCGGGATCAACTGGAAATCTATCTAGACAACCAGCGGCAGCGGACCGCAAAGTATGCTGCTACGCCGTGGGACAATTTTGAGAATTTACGCTCCAGGCAAAAAACCGCCGGCAATAATCGCGGTTCTTAAAGACCGAAACGACCTACCATCGCTATACCAAATCGCCGCCGCCCGTAAAGGATTCGACGTATTTCCGCTGTTTTGTTATTAACAACATTAAGCGTCGCCGAAAACTGAGAACGTGGGGCCGATGATGAGCCTTCCAAAGTTGTTGACGTAATTTATTACATATTTTCTGTTTCCACAAAAGATATAATAATATCAGCTACCTCATATACTATATCCTTTGGAGCCTTTTCACGATAAGAAATGTTTCTGGCAACAACATCAAGCGCTTTGACCTGCTCGCACATAATTATACCTTTTGTTTCTGTTCGTTCATCTAATTCAACATGAAGGGGAAATCCCTTTTTAGTGTTAGTAATCGGACATACAATAGCTATTTTAGTAAATAGATTATATGTTTTGTTGCTAATAACTAACGCAGGTCTCTTCCCTTTTTGTTCATGGCCTGCCTGCGGATTAAACTCCAGATAAACAATATCGCCTTGCTCCGGTATATAGCTCATTAAAACACCTCTTTACCCGTCGGCGTTCCTGTATCCCATTCATCGCACTGATAATCCCCTTTATACTCTGCTATTCGCTCTTTTAGGGTTACATGCTTCTTTACAGGAATAATGACCAGATTTCCATCCTGGACTTTTATTTCAACTTTATCATTTTCTTTTAGAGATGCCATATCAAGAATTGCTTTAGGCAGTCTAACAGCCTGACTATTCCCCCACCTTTGAATGGTTGAATACATTTAAATCACCTCTTATTTTAAGTATATACATTGTATCTACATCTGTCAAACAATCCTAATTTAATTTATACCAGGATGGAGGCGAGCGAGTCCAACCCCTGCGTGATGCACAACAGCCGGAACATCTACGGGTGCAGTCTCGACGTTTGCTACACAACCATTACAGCTACTACTAGGAATCCGTTTAAGTGTTGCTAAGTTGACAATCACCGCAGTTTCTAAAAAAACAAGATACCCGGTCGAATTTGACCGGGTATTACCGCTATTTTGGCTATCTACCATCAAATGTACCGCCATTGGCTTCGTTTTACTGCCACCGCCACCCCCGGGTGGGTAATTCCCGGCTTTTCGAACTCTTCAAGAATGAGATCGTATTCTTTGGCTTTCAGGAATAGTTTAATTCCGGTAAGAATGTGCCCATTGGCGATATTCCACTCGCCGGAGCGCCTGTATATACCAAAAACTTCCGTTTGGTCCGCCTGATTCTCCAGGAGCCGTCGTAGATAACCTGCAAAAATGTTGTGCATCGTGTACCTTTGTGACCATTCATCAAAGCGGATAAAAGAATTGTCACGGCTCAGCATATACCAAAGACCTTTTTAGTTAACAAGTATTTGAAATCTGCAGCTTTTAGAAAATAGCCTGGACTTCTTTAGTTGAGAGGTTCAAATATACTCTCACAAGCAAGTCGCTCTTATTAGGTTCACTTGACGCACACTTTGCCGGTTTCCGCTGCAACCTTGCTGACTGCAAAGCGTTATATTTCCGGTATAAAAAAACTCAGGCATCATTACCTGAGTTTAACCACCTATTTAGTGGAGGCGAGCGAGTCGAACGCTGCGTGATACGCATACCAGCGCCGTGTTATTTTAAAACCAGAAGGAATAAATCATTTGTTGACGAAAGATAATATAACAAATATGAAACATTTGGTAAAATAAGTGTGCTCATAAGGAGGGACAGAATGAAAAAAGTCGAAAAAGCGCTAATGCACGGCCTTTTTATTCATTTGCATCACAATATTGATAAAGCTATTGATTTTGGTGCATTTAAAAGGCTTAATGAAAAGGTTGATAAAACCTGGCCGGGCGCTCTTTTAGTCGGCCCTGATGCCAATGATGATGCTGCAGTAGTAAAAATCCCGGGGGAAGGCACGCTGGTGGTGGGGAAAATGGAAAGCCACAATTCACCATGTGTTCCAAGGCCCTATGACGCTGCGGCCACAGGAGCAGGCGGCGCCATGCGCGATGTGGTGGCCATGGGAGCAAGACCCCTTTTTATTCTTGATTTTATCGGCACCCGTCCTCTTGAACAGGAAGTGTTGGTCGGCCCCTGCGGCTTCAAAGGAGAGTGCACCTGCGGCAACTGCAAAACTATGACCAGCAAAGAACGCCTGGACATAATGTTAAAAGGAATTTTAGACATGTGCAATACCATGGATGTGTTTGTTGCCGGCGGTGGCTTTTCCACATCCTTTAGCGACATAGTGCCTGCCTGCGTGGTTGCCGTTGTGGGCAAGCTGGTAACTGAAAAACCTCTCACCAAACCTGCCAAGAACGCCGGCGACAAGATAATTGTGGTCGGTGAAACTGGCACCGACGGTAACGACACTCTCTACAGAGCCGGCCTGGTTTCGGAAATGCGACCCGCCATCGCCCTGTTTGAAGAAGAAAGGACTACAATGGAAGCCAGCATTGCCGCCTTTAAAACAGGTAAAATCAACGCCTGCTCGGATTTGGGCGCAGCCGGCATAGGGGCGGCAGTATGTGAATCAGCCCGCTACGGCGGTTTTGGCGCAAAAGTAGACTTGACCAATGTACCTGTCAGGGATAAGGATATCACACCCGAGGAAATTTTGATCTGCGAAACTCAGGCCCGGATGCAGTTTCAGGTTAACCCTGTGGATGTTGATGAAGTCCTTGCGGCCATCCGTTCCAAAAATGCCAAAGCCACCGTCATCGGGGAAATTACAAATGATGACAGGGTTGTTTTTGAATACCACGGCAAACAGATTGCATCCATACCAAACAAACCTTCAGACGATATCTTAGAAGAGCTTAGGAAATACTGATAACCTGTAACCAAACAATAACAGGCCCCGTAACACTTTTATAGTGTTACGGGGCCTGTTATTTATAGTTAGACCTCAGGTTAGGTTCGCTTGACTTGGCTCTACCAAACGGTGTTTTAATTTTTGCTGTACGGAATAATACTTAACTATGTATAAATTTATGAAATATTAAGTACGTTTTTCTTGCAATTTAATGTCCTGTCTGGTAAAATATTACCGGAGGTGGTTAGTTGTGGGATCAATTAACTATAAAGAAGGTGTTGTGATAACAGCAACTGAGCTCAAGCAAAATCTAGGGAAGTATCTGGATCTTGTTGAACAGCAGAATGATGTTGTAATTACAAAAAATGGCAATAAAATTGCCCGCTTAACCCCTTATGTAACAGACATTGAACAGTATTTTATAATAAGAGAAAAGGCTCTGGATTACCAATACGGCGGAAAAAAGGTTTCCTATGAGGAGTTTATGGAGATTTACGAGAAAAGCACACTGAGAATGGAATTTATTAACGGTGAAATTTATCTATTAGCATCTCCCAACATTGGCCATCAGGAGATTCTGGCAAGATTATACTTAACGTTTAATGATTATTTTAAAGGCAATAAGTGCAGAGTTTTTTTTGCTCCTTTCGATGTGCATTTTAAAAAGAACAATTTTAAAGAGCCTGATGTCATGCAGCCCGATCTGCTTGTAGCCTGTGACCTTGAGGGTAATATCACGGAAAAAGGACGGTATATGGGCACACCGGCATTGATTGTTGAAATTTTGTCAGATAGTACGCGCAGCAAGGATATGATTACCAAACTTGATACATACAGGCTCTCGGGAGTGCGGGAATACTGGATTATTAATCCAAAGCAGGAGAGTATAATGGTTTATGCTTTTACTGACTACGAAATCGACCGGGTCAAGGCTTTTGAAAAAGGCTCCGCTGCCAAGTCACACGTTTTTGATGGATTATCGGCAAATGTGGATGCCTTGTTTAACCAATTGTTGTCTCCATAGTTAACGCCTTTGGCGGCCTCCTGTTTTTACCAAAGGTTTCAAGGCATAATACTAAATAATCGAACTTTCCAAGGAAGAACTTGCCGAATGGTTAGAGAAAAATATAAGTGAAATTTAATAATCAGGTTGCATTAGCCAGCCTGATTTTTTTGTGCAGGTCGGCGTCCAATATGTTAAACAGGTCTGACCCCTAGGTAAAATAAAAAAGCCAAGTCTGGGACTTGACTATGGCCACCATTTTGGTGCAGGCAGCGAGTCGAACACTGCGTGATGCGCATACCAGCGTTGGCAACTGCTTCACCCTCTTGGAGTCTGGATTAAGCTATTAAACTACCTACTTAATGAACCAGGCCGTTGGCTTGGGTTTAAAAACTTTGTGTCGCTATCATTATATTCTCTTCAAGAGGCGCAAAGGAAGTGTAACAATCGCCCAAATCGACTCCAATATAAATCCCACGGTAAAACCGATCAGCCTAAACGGCAGGAGTAACAGCCATACAATCGGGTATAAGACGAGGAAAAGTAAAGCCAACGGCCAGCACAACGCAAATAAAAGAGCCCAAAGCAGGCACCCCATGTAACCACCTCTTTTAGAGATTTTTCTTAATTTGCCTCTTTAATTTTATTTCTTTCCGCAGTTTTTGGCAATGCCTGGTAGTTTAAATGACCTACTTAGGGCTCGTACCAGTAATTCATGTCTAATTTGCATTGCGCCCGGAGAAACTATATAAAAATTTCAGGAGGCGCAAACTGCCTCAATTGCCACAGTGCAGTTACCCCGTCACATACCGACCTTTTTGGTAAAGATAGCTACATAAATTGTTTAAATTGCCACCAGCAGTAAATGGATTCTTGACTACCTTTTTTTTACACGTCCTGCCATCCCCTGGTCACTCTATTTTCATCTTGATTTTCATAATAATATGATGTATTATTGTGATGAAGGAGTTGATGCCAATGCGGACAACATTAAATCTGTCCGAACAATTGGTTAAAGAAGTGGAAAATCTTTACGGTACCGGAAACCGTTCCAAAGCAGTGGAAAAAGCCCTTGAAGAGGCTGTTCGTCTCAAGAAACTAAAGGCTTTTATGAATCTTAAGGGTCGTGTTGCCATAGATAAAGAAGCCGCGCAAAAAATCAGAGAAGCGGAGCTACTTGTGAATGAAGATATTCGTTGACACGTCTATCTGGATTGAATATTTTAAAAATCAGCCTGAAATTGCAGACAAAATTGATAAAGGCTTGCTTTCCGAAATTATATATATGGTTGGGCCTGTAATTTCTGAGATTTTACAGGGTGCCAAGACCGAAAGTGATTTTGAATCCTTGAATAATAGCATTGATGGAGTGCCTTTTATTGAAACTGATTTTGCAGACTGGCGGTTGGCTGGGGAATTATCTTTCAAATTAAGAAGAAAAGGTTTAACTATACCAATAACAGATTGTTTGATTGCCGCAATATCAATCAATAATGAAGCATTTATATATTCCCTGGATCAACATTTCAAACAAATCCCGGATGTTAAGTTAACAGAGATGCTAGAATAATCAGGAATAATAATAATGGCAACAGGATATTTTCTTTCCCCGAGCGGGAAGGTCTCTCCAGCTAGGCATTTAGCATACCCGCGACTTTCTCAACCTCCTCTTGTAAAAGTGCCCGCAAAATATAGTACTTACTAAGAACCACTGTTTTGTAGACGGCAATAAAAGAGTAGCCTTTATGGCTATGTACACTTTTCTTGGTTTGAACGGTTATGAAATTATTAATGCAACAGAGCCTGAAGTTGTAGATATTATGCTTGGCGTTGCAGACAGCAGCGTTTCGAAAGAACAACTGACAGCTTGGCTCAGAAGGCACACAAAGCCAGAAAACGAATAGTCTTGTGAAAATACTACAGTAACTCCGTTCGCTGCGCTCACTGGGTTAGGCCTATTAAGTTTCGCGTCAGCTGACCCCTGAGGCCGGATCAGCTTCGGCTAGTTCAGTTGTTATTCCCTTCTTCTTTGGCTGAACAAACCGTGAAGTCGGTAGCCTGCGTTGTCGGCGGCCTGGATCTGTCCCCTGCAGGCTCAGGACAGTCAGACGGCTGCTTTAATTAAGCAGCGAGTGCGTAATCGTTGGCGTTTAAAACGCTTTCCATGTTTTAGCCGGGCCATGGTCCCGGACCCGCTATTTCTTGCTTTCCCCAAGATCGTCTGTAAATAGAATTGATAAATAATCACGTGCTCCGTGCAAAACCCGATAGACTGAAACATACTGGCCTTCAACTTTATAAAATATTAGGTGTCTGTCATAAACAATGAAGCTGTAATCTGTCTTTATATTGATCCTGGTGCTTAGAGAAGTACCTATTTCAGGAAAGTCAGAAAGGTTCTCTATCTTCGAGTATAAAGTATTTCCGAACTTCGCTGCTGCATCAGGGCTATCCTCTGCTATGTGTTCTTTGATTAACTGCACATCAGATATTGCAACAGGGTTAATTCGTATTTTGTACTTCATAATCAGACATCCAATTCTCTTTTTAAATCATCTAGTGTCTTCCATTCTTCCCCTGTCTTAACTGCGTCTTCAGCTTCAGAGAGCTTTGCCAGAAGTTTAATTACGGCCTGTTGCTTTTCATATTCTTGTATATCCAATAACACATAGCGCCCTCTGCCATTCTTGGTCAGGAAAACAGGCTCACCGACTTGGCAAGATTTGAGGACATCGTTATAGTTCCTTAAATCTGAAACAGGCTTAATATTTGGCATTTGTATCACCTCCATGTTTTACTTAATTGTATACTAATTTTAAGTAAAATATCAATGTAAATATTACAGCTACCGATGAGGACCGTGAAAATGTTGCTAAACTGACAATCAAATTCACTTTCTTAAAAACAAAAAACCCGGCCAATATTGACCGAGTCTTACCACCATTTTGGTGGAGGCGAGGGGAGTCGAACCCCTGATCCGTTGTGCGAACCAGCAAGAGCATCTACGAGTGTAGCCTTAAGTTAAGTTTCGCGCGGGCGGCTACTTAAGGCGAGGGCCGCTTACGCTAGCACAGTTGTGATTCCCTTCTCATTTGGCTGTACAAACCGTGGAGTCGGTAGCCTGCGTTGTCGGCGTCTGGACTAGCGCCTACTGGCTCGGAACTAGCGGACACGCTGCTAATTAAGCAGCGAGAGCGGAATTATCGTTGGCAGTCATGCCTTTTCCACGTTGTTGACCGGGTCATGGGCCCGGACTTGCTACGAATTTAATAAACTTTTATTTGTAGCATTTTTATGCTACAATATAGGCATACTATTCAACCAAGGAGTGATAAAATTGGCAAAGAAAATTACCTTACGTCAGATGGGCGGGTCCATTGGTGCCACAATACCTAAAGAAATTGCTGAGCGTTTCCACCTAAATAAAGGCGATGAAGTGTTTGTTTCTGAAACCGACAGGGGTATATTGATTACACCTTACGACCCCGACTTTGATAAAGCCATGGCTGTCTATGAAAAAGGTGCAAAAAAATATCGCAATGCTCTTCGCGAACTCTCTGAGTAGGTGCCGATATGAATGAACCGATTTGTTTGACCAAGTCAATCGTCGAAACGATTCATTTCAGTCAGATTCGGGAACATGGCGGACAGTATGGAATCAGAGATATAAACCTTTTGGAATCAGCACTTGCACGTCCAATTAATCGCTGGGTATATGAACAAGAATCAGATATTGTAATTTTAGCAGCAGCTTATGGATATGGTCTGGCCAAGAATCATTGTTTTATTGATGGTAATAAAAGAGTCGCTTTTATGGCTATGTATACTTTCCTGGGCCTAAATGGTTATGAAATCGAAGCAACAGAACCTGAAGTTGTTGATTTAATGCTTGGGGTTGCAGACAGCAGAATTTCTGAAGAACAATTAATACACTGGTTGCGCATACACGTTGTGCCGGATGGCAACTATGACACCTCCACCACGGCATCCACATGAACTGTATCTCCCTTGATCTGGTATATTAGCAAATATCGCTTTGCCAATAGCAGCTTACGGTATTTCCATTCCGGAATCTGCGGATCCGCCAGCCATGGGTTTCGCTCGGGGGAAACCTCCAGATATTTTTTCCTCATTTTTCACCCTCACTTTATATTATTTTTATATACCCATGAATCTGGAGAAAATGGTACAGACTTACTTTTGTAACATTCGACTAATGCTGGCCTCTACTGAAGAAGGAATTGCTCCCGAACCTCCGAATATAGTTAAGCTTGTTATCTGTTTTTCAGTGATGAGCAGATCTAATGTTTGTGGAATCTGGCTCCCTACGAGCAGTACTCCTGCACCATGTTTAGCCGCAAGGGCAGCACCCGTTAAAGCATCGGCAAAGCTATGTCCTGTAGAGACAAAAAGGCTATCGCTAAGAGGATAAAAGTGTATATATCCCTCAATGGCCGTATCATAACGCGTTGCGCCACTAATACGGTGAGGCTGGGGAAGTTGCCTAAATACAGCCTCACTGACTGCTGAGTTCCCACCGATCACTAGTGTACGTGTTATTTCAGCTTCTGAAATATAGGCTAGGGTTTCCGGACTGAGTTTATCTCTACCAGTTAGTAGAATCGGGTAACCATTAACTGCCGCATCTGAGAAGTCATCACCGCGAACAAGCACAACATTTTGTGTATAATCCCAACCTGAACGGCTTATTTCGACAGCGGTAACATAGCGATCGGTGCCCTGAAGTCTTGGCAGTTTGGGGTAGACCGTAACTGAACAAAATGCACTCTCCCCCTTGTCTTCCGTAGTTGCCGTAATGGTGGTGCTACCTAGTGAATATACGTTAATTCTTCCACTTGAATCAACTGAGGCAACCTGAGGATTGCCCGAAGACCATATTACTTTTTTATTACTGGCATTTGCCGGAAACACAGTGGCAGTTAGTGTTTCAGCACTACCAGGGACAGCTAACAACGTTGAGGACGATAATCTGACAGAACTCACCGGCACATAAGGCTGATAGTCAGGCAAGTTCATTGCCGCAATAAGGGGCAGGTATTTAGTTTTGGTAAAAATACCAGGCAATTTTTCCATTGTAAGGTTGTATGAGGGGCCTGTTCCCACTTCCACGCATATGCTTGGTATTTGCATAATTTGTGAAGCCCAGCGCGTTAAGTTGCTGCTGGGGACTTTATTCGGGTTCACGGGTTCTATTGCGTAACCTGAGTAAGCTGCCATTGCTCTGGCAATTTTCCGGTCTCTTTCCAGCGCTGCACCGGTTTGATTATAATACCAGAAAAAAATTTCTCCGCTGGAATGATAGTCAAGCAAAAGCTTTGGACGGTTATTACGTATCCAGTTTGCAACTACCTTTGCTTCCGGTTCTGATTCAGGGTATGGCCCTTTGTAATAGGCATAAGAAGGCTTACGTGAAATAGGTGTGGTTTTGGGGTTATTCCACGCCACGTTGTAGTTGCGGTATGCAATCTAAAGCTTGTACCTATAGCTGCAATGTCCGTTATCTTCTACTAGTTACTGCAGCCAACCCTCGTGCTAGATTATCGCTCATGCAGAGGCAAGCACAAAGACCTTGCATCCCCTCAATTTATGGGAAGCCAGGTCTTTTCTTTATTACATATTTTTTACTAATCAGGCCTGTCTGCACCCCTATCGAACCCTATTTCCCTAAAAATAAAAAACCCAGGTGTGTTGATACCTGAGTTTTACCACCTATTTGGTGGAGGCGAGCGAGTCGAAGCCCTGCGTGATGCGCATACCAGCAAGAGCATCTACGGGTGTAGCCTCGGCGCTTGCTACAAAACGTGCTTCCTCATAGCTTAAGTGCAAATAGTTTATATATCCTACTAACAATGCTGACTACAGTAACTCCGTTCGCTGCGCTCACTGGGTTAGGCCTATTAAGTTTCGCGTCAGCCGACTCCTGAGGCCGGATCAGCTTCGGCTAGTCCAGTTGTTATTCCCTTCTTCTTTGGCCGGAGGGACCGTGAAGTCGGTAGCCTGCGTCTGGCTGTTCTGTCCCCTGCAGGCTCAGGACAGGCAGACGGCTGCTTTATTTAAGCAGCGACAGCTAAATTATCGTTGGCGTTTAAAACGCTTCAGTGTTTTAAACGGGCCATGGTCCCGGACCCGCTGATTCTTTAACACTATAATATATCTTCATACCGCCGCCGCCCGTAAAGGATTCGACGTATTTCCACGGCTTTGTCACTAACAATATAAAAGACTAAATAGTTCTGCACAACCAGCACACGGTAACCCTTTGCCCGGAGCTCTGGGATTTTTAGCAAGGGAGAACGTAGCGGCATATGCTCCAATGTTATAATGCTATCTACAATTTCGTCATATAGTTTTAGCGCTGCGTCAGGAGACAGTTCATTAATGTAATCTACAATATCTTTTAGATCTTTCTGGGCAGACGGGAGAATAATAATCCTATAGTTTTCCACGAACACTCGCCCTTAGCTTCTTTGCAAAGCTTCTAAATTCTTCGCCCTTTTCCCCGTTTGCTACCTCAGCTTCAGCCTCCGATAGTTTTCCGTAAAGTTCCATCAGAGCCTGTTGTCTCTCATATACCTCTATACTCATTACGACCATATCTCCTACACCATTTTTTGTTATAAAAACCGGTTCTCGCTCAGTGCGGCAGTACTCAGAAATTTCGTTGGCATTATTTCTCAGATCTGAAATCGGTCTTATTTTGGGCATAATCAACACTCCCATTATCAATATATGTACATTAAATATAGCATTATTTTGAGATAAAAACAAGTGCTTTCTTTGGTGAGGGTGCAATGAACCAGGGCATGTTGATGGAGTCAATGAATCTTGCTGCAGCCTGGGGCTGCCTGTCCTGTTCGTTTACCGCGACAACGGGATTGCAATCACAACACATTCGCCATCTGTCACAGGCGGTGACCTTGAAGAGAGAGCCCGCGGACCTGGTGTTCCAGGTAAGAGTGTTGACGGTACAAATGTGGCGGTTGTCTGGCATACGGCAAAAGAAATGATTGACGTGTGCGCGATGGCCGGGGGCCTTCCTTTCTGCGGGCAACATGTGTCAGGCCGGATGGACACTTTCTTGGCGATGCACTAATCCGCATAACCCGTAAACCAATCGCAGAATTAATGCCCCGAACACGCCCGCTTGTCTCTGCAGCGCTAAGCTCTACAGGAGCTTCTATTGCTCAGCGGGCTGCAAGCCTGGGAAAGATAACTTCTGGGATTGCCCGTACTGCACGCACTCAGTTCGGAAAAGCTCACGATCCGGTATTACAGAATCGCAAACGCCTGACAATTTCTTCGGACGAGCTTGCAAAGCTGGAACAAGATCCATCTGACCCTGCACAAACTCAATACCGCCACTCCTTTGTTTCTGAATGCATTTAATTTCTTTTAAAATTTTTATGCTCTTTAAGAGTAAAATTATTACACCTTACCACCTCCTAATCTAAATATACCATATTGTGGCAGTGGTGAATATCTCGGGTGTCCCAACTTGACCTCGGCAGCTTCCCCGCTTCCCTTGAGGGCCCACGGCAGAGATTTAATATTTCTGATTGGCGGCGGGCGGGATGTTTAGGCGCAGTCACTATTTTAGAACTTCAAGACAACAAAACTGATGTTGGGAATATAAAATATGATTTGTCTGAAGTCAAAAGTGATATGTCTGTCATGAAAAACGAAATCAAAACCGTCAAAGATACAGTAGTAAGAATCGAAATGATCACGGTCAAAAACTTGGAGCTCTTTTTGACGGATATAAACAAAATGCAGAGAAATTAAATCGAATTGAAATTGAAGTAGGAAAATAGGAAGAAATTATTTTAAGAAGAGTAAGATAATTTACTTTATAAAAAAACTCAGGTCTAAGTTAGCCTGAGTTTTATTTATGGTATTGGTGGAGGCGAGGGGAGTCGAACCCCTGTCCGAAAGCATACCAGCAAGAGCATCTACGGGTGTAGTCTCAGGTTAGGTTTCGCTTGACCGGCTCCCCAAGACAAGATCCGGTCGCGCTAGTTCAGTTGTTATTCCCTTCTTCTTTGGCTGAACAAACCGTGAAGTCGGTAGCCTGCGTTGTCGGCGCCTGGATCTGTCCCCTGCAGGCTCAAGACAGTCAGACGGCTGCTTTAATTAAGCAGCAAAAGCTAAGTTATCGTTGGCGTTTAAAACGCTTTCCATGTTTTGACCGGGCCATGGTCCCGGACCCGCTTCTCTTACCCATACAACCCCCGTCGAATCCAAAACGCCCCCATGATTAAAGATACTGCTTTTCTTTAAAGGCACGCTCTACTTCTCTTTTGGCTTCTTTTTCGTGAAGCGCATCGCGTTTGTCGTACTGCTTTTTGCCACGTGCCAGGGCAATTTCCATTTTGATAAAGCCTTTACTGACATAAAGCTTGGTGGGGATGAGCGTATAACCTTTTTCCCTTGTCAGACCAATCAGCCGGCTGATTTCACGGCGGTGCATCAGGAGCTTTCGTACGCGCATAGGCTCGTGGTTAAAACGGTTGCCTTGTTCATAAGTGCTTATATGCATATTATGCACGAAAAGCTCACCATTTTCAACCCTGGCGTAGCTGTCCTTCAGATTAACCTTGCCGGAACGTACTGATTTGACCTCAGTGCCGGTCAGGGCAATACCCGCCTCGTAGGTCTCTTCGATATGATAATCATGATAAGCCTTGCGGTTTTTGGCATAGGTTTTATTCTCCACTTTATTCGACCTCTTGGATAAATGAACCCTATTTGCTCAAAGACAAATAGGGCAGACACGGCACTATGCAATGCTAATCTGTAATATGATTATAACATCTCACTGTTTTACAGTCAACTCAGATACAATATTTTACCATTTTTTAAATTAAAACTGTCCCGCTCTGATCTTTAAACCCGACCCTCGGCGAGGGTGAAGTCGATTTGGCGGTCTTCTTTGCTGACGCGTTTAAGGAGTACACGGACAGGTTGGCCGATGCGAAAGGTTTTGCCTGTGCGCTCACCGATTAGTGACAGTTTTTCAGGGTGGAAGTGGTAGTAGTCATCATCCATGCTGGAGACGTGGATGAGTCCTTCTACCAGGTTGTCCAGTTCGGCAAAGACGCCGAAAGATGTGACACCGGAAATAATGGCATCAAACTCCTGCCCTTCCTTGCCTTCCATATATTCTACTTTCTTCATATCAACGCTTTCCCGTTCGGCTTCCATGGCCAGTCGCTCACGCATGGAAGAACGGTCGGCAGCATATTCGTTGTTTTTAGCAATTCTGGCCACTCGTTTTGGGCCTGGGATTCCATTCATGTATTCACGCATGAGGCGGTGGATAACAAGATCCGGATAGCGGCGGATTGGGGAGGTGAAATGACTATAATACTCAGCGGCGAGGCCAAAATGGGGAATGTTTTCAGCTGAGTAGCGGGCCTGTTTCATGGCACGCAGCAAAAGTGTATTAACAACTCTCTCTTCAGGTTTGCCCTCTACTTCTTTTAGCATTTCCTGGAGTGTACGCGGTTGGATCTTTTCAGGCTTGCCCTTGATTGAGAAGCCAAGGTTATGGACAAAGTCGCGAAAATGCAGCATTTTTTCATCGTCAGGCCGCTCATGGGTACGGTAGACAAAGGGAACCCCCAGGCGAAAAAAGTGCTCCGCCACAACTTCATTGCACTGCAGCATAAATTCTTCAATTATTGTCTCTGCAATTGTACGCGAGCGTTTTACTATATCAACAGGTTTGCCCTGCTCATCAAGTTTTACTTTAACTTCCGGCATGGCAAAATCAATGGCACCGCGATTGATACGGTTCGCACGCAGCAGCAGGGCTAATTCTCCCATACCCTCAAACATGGCAACCAGGGGCTTGTAGCGGTTACGCAATTCCACGTCTTTATCTTCTAGAATGGCACGTACATCGTCATAAGTCATGCGCTCTAGTGTACGGATGACGCTGGCTGTAAATTCATGGCTCACTACCCGGCCGCCTTTATTCAGTTTTATCAGCACACTCATGGCCAGTCGGTCCACCTTCGGGTTCAGGCTGCACATATCATTGGAGAGCTCGGGGGGCAGCATGGGAATAACACGGTCTACCAGATAGATGCTGGTTCCCCGGAATAGTGCTTCTTTATCTAGAGCTGTGCCTTCACGCACATAATGGCTCACATCGGCGATATGGACACCGAGAAGCCAGCCGTCAGCGCTCTTTTCAAGGGATACGGCATCATCAAGATCCTTGGCGTCGGCGCCGTCGATTGTTACCATAGGCAGCCTGCGGAGGTCACGGCGGCCTGCCATGTCGTCTTCGCTTAGTTCCTGCCCAATTGCTCTTACTTCTTTAATTACCTGAGGAGGAAATTCCTCAGGCAGCTCATGTTTTTTAATAATAGTTAAGGTATCAAGGCCCGGATCACCAGGCTCACCGAGTACAGAGACTATGGTGCCTTCCGGGTTGCGGCGCTTCTCAGGCCAGCGGATTATTTCCACCTGTACCTTCATGCCTTTTTTCAGAGAGCGTGTCTCGCTTCTTGGCACAAAGATATCCTGGGAAATACGCTGGTCGTCAGGAACAACAAAACCAAACTGGCGGCTGGCCTCGTAGCGTCCCACAACATACTTTGAACGGCGCTGCAGAATACGGATAATTTCACCTTCGCTTTTTCTGCCGTTACCACCTCCGAGCACCCGGGCAACCACTCGGTCACCGTGCATGGCTCCGTTCATCTGGTTTGACGGTACAAATACATCACTTTGGGTGCGGACATCGGGAATGATAAAACCAAAGCCTGCCTGGTTACCCTGCAGCGTGCCTGCAACGAGGTTCATCTTTTCGGGAATCCCGTAGCGGCCATAGCGGGTCTTTATAATCTTACCTTCCTGCTCCATTTCCTCCAGCAGTTTGTTAAATTTTTTAATATCGCGCTTGGTAGAGACAACACCAATTTTACCGGCCAATTCTTCAATCGTCAGCGGCCTGTAGGCCGCCTCACGCATGAATTCAAGCAATTTTTCCTGAAAACTCATGGTTTCCCTCTTTTCTATCTTACTTATAATCCCAGTTCGCCGGCAGCGTTCTGCATCGCTTCGAGGCTGACAGCTATGAATTCCTCCAACCCAAGGCCCAGCTCGCTGCAGGTTTTTATCTGTTCTCTGTCGGCGCCGCGGGCAAATTGTTTTTCCCCGAAGCGGTTAAGTACAAACTGGGTATCAATAGAGGCAAGTTTTTTATCAGGATGGATAAGAGCTGCTGCCACTATCAGCCCGGTAACGGGGTCAGCGGCGTAGAGCGCCTTATCCATCATACTTTGCCTTGGATATCCCAGCGCTTCATTGTGTGACTTCACAGCAGCTATTATATCCGGGGGGAATGACAATTCTTCAAGCATGCCAGCGGCCAGCAGGCCATGCTGTTCCGGTGTATCAACAGTCTTATCATAATCAAGGTCGTGAATCAGTCCCACCCGGCGCCATTTTTCTGTGTCTTCCGCTAAATGGACTGCCAGCGCTTCCATCACTGCCTCAGTGGCAATCATGTGCTTGACAAGGTTCTTATTTTTAACATGCTTTTTTACCAGTGCCAGAGCATCACTTCGTTCCATTCAGTCCACCCTTTCCAGTAACCGTAGTATTGACGTTTTTGCCTAAAATAATGAGCACATTTCACGTTAAAACAATATTCGACTGTTTTCCTGCAGATTCCTGCATATTGAGAATTTTTGACATGCTGGCGCCTGTAAATACTATACCTTGATGTTTTTTTACCTGACAGACTGGTATGTGGACTAATACTTGTTGCATTTCTTTTTTTTGAAAGCAATATAAAAAGCAGTCACACGGAGCAACAATAACACAAAAGAAAAATACAAACCTCGTCCCGTGACAACCAAAAAAAACACCCCGGCTTGTGCCGGGGTGTTGCAGTGTTTATAGGAATAGCGGGGCAAAGACAAGAGCGACGATGCTCATCAGTTTTATCAGGATGTTCATTGAGGGGCCTGCGGTATCCTTGAAGGGGTCGCCGACTGTATCACCGACAACTGCGGCTTTGTGCGGATCGGAACCTTTGCCGCCGTGAGCGCCTGCTTCAATATATTTCTTGGCGTTATCCCAGGCGCCGCCTGCGTTTGCCATGAAGATAGCCAAAAGCACACCGGTCAAGAGTGCGCCGGCCAGCAAGCCGCCCAGAGCTTCTTTACCGAGGATGAGGCCGGTGGCAAGGGGCACTATTACTGCCAGCAAGCCTGGGAGTACCATTTGCTTGAGGGCGGCGCTGGTTGAGATGTCAACGCAACGGGCATGGTCAGGCTTGGCTTTGCCTTCCATCAGGCCGGGAATTTCACGGAACTGGCGGCGCACCTCTTCGATCATGTCAAAAGCGGCGCGTCCAACGGCCTCCATGGTCAGGGCGGCAAAAAGGAAGGGCAGCATGCCGCCGATAAGCAGGCCGGCAATTACAGTGGCGCTGGTAATATTAATTGTTTGGATATTGGCCGCCTGCGTGTAGGCAGAGAAGAGGGCAAGAGCAGTCAGAGCGGCTGAGCCGATGGCGAAACCTTTGCCGATGGCGGCGGTGGTGTTGCCCATGGAGTCAAGCTGGTCGGTAATTTTACGCACAGACTTGTCCAATTCGGCCATCTCGGCGATACCGCCTGCATTGTCGGCGATGGGGCCATAAGCGTCAACGGCAATTGTCATGCCGGCTGTGGCCAGCATACCGACGGCAGAGATTGCAATGCCGTAGAGCCCTGCGGTTCTATTGGCTACCAGGATGGCGGCGGCGATAACAAGCAGGGGCAGCATTGTTGAACGCATACCTACTGCCAGGCCTGAAATGATGTTGGTGGCAGGGCCTGTTTCAGATGCTTTGGCAATTTGTTTTACGGGATTATAGTGGTCCGATGTATAGTACTCTGTGATGCGGCCGATGAGAATACCGGCTATCAGTCCTGCAATTACAGCCCAGAAGGGGCCGAGGCCGCCGAATTCCGCACCGAAAGCTCCGCTGAAATTCTTTGTCAGGAAATAAGCAGCAACAATTACAATGCCGCCGCTGACAAGTGTGCCGCGCTCCAGGGCGGAAGAGAGTTTGACGCCTTCTTTCGCCTTAACAAAGAAAGTGCCGATGATAGCAGCAAAAATACCTGTGGTGGCAACCAGCATCGGCAGGGCAACACCTTCCATGCCGAACTGGACGATACCGATAGTAATGGCAGCAATAATTGAGCCGACATAAGACTCGAAGAGGTCGGCGCCCATGCCCGCTACGTCACCCACATTATCGCCTACGTTGTCGGCAATAACTGCAGGGTTGCGGGGGTCATCCTCGGGGATGCCTGCTTCCACTTTGCCGACAAGGTCAGCGCCCACGTCTGCGGCCTTGGTATAAATACCGCCGCCCACACGGGCAAAGAGAGCGATGGAGCTTGCGCCAAGTGCATATCCATTTATAATTGCGGGATCTTTAAATATTAAATAGAGTATGCTAAGGCCCAGCAGACCCAGTCCCACAACTGAGAGGCCCATTACTGCGCCGCCGGAAAAAGCAATGGTCAGCGCTTCATTTATACCGGTACGTGCCGCGTTGGTGGTGCGCACATTGGCCTTGGTGGCGATGTTCATGCCGATAAAACCGGCTGTGGCTGAGGCCAGCGAGCCAACCAGAAAGCTGATGGCAGTGAAGAAGTTGATAGCAAAAGTGATTACAAAAAAGAGAATAATAACAAAAACGGCCAGGGTGCGGTATTCGCGGCTGAGAAAAGCCATAGCCCCCTCATGGATAGCGTGGGAAATCTCCTGCATTTTTTCGTTACCGGGGTCAGCACTGGAAACCCGCTTTGCCAGGAAAAAGGCAAAAATCAGGCCTATCACTCCCGCGATTGGAGCCCAGAGCACTATGTTGCCCATATATTTCTCCTCCTTCTATAATGTATCGTTATCCCCGCCCACAGCTAAACGCCCAGTGAAGCCAGGACAATGGCGAGAACCATGAAAACCACGGCAACGACAACGGTAATTTTAGCCAGGAAATCATCTACCCCTTTTTTCTTGCCAAACAGAGACTGGGCGCCACCGGCGATTGAACCCGACAGTCCTGCGGACCTGCCTGATTGCAGCAGCACCAGGGCTATCATGCCAATGGAAGACACCAGAAAAAGAATATTTAATGCTGTAGTCAATTAACACACCTCCTCATTGCCTGTTTAAATGCCTAAAGTTGTCCAAATATTAAGAAATTATGGTTTTGCATCCTAAGGGAAATGCAAAATCAGCCAACTAGTATTTTACCACAGTGATATGGAAAAAACAACAAAACCAAAAAACCATCTTATTTTTTATTTACTGCAAAAGGAGCGCGGCCTGCAAAGCGTGCACTTGCACCCAGCTGCTCCTCGATACGCAGGAGCTGGTTATACTTGGCTACGCGGTCAACGCGCGAGGGGGCGCCGGTTTTGATCTGTGCCGCCCCGGTAGCCACGGCAAGGTCGGCAATTGTGACATCGTCGGTCTCGCCTGAACGGTGGGAGATAATTGTGTTATAGCAGTTGCGCTGTGCCAGTGCGATGCAGTCCAGTGTTTCAGTCACTGTCCCGATCTGGTTCAGCTTGATTAGTATGGCATTGGCGGTGTCTGAATCAATGCCTTTTTGCAATCTGTTCATGTTAGTGACAAAAAGGTCGTCCCCCACAAGCTGGATTTTGGCTCCCAGTGACTGCGTCAGCATTTTCCAGCCTTCCCAGTCGTCTTCGGACAGCCCGTCTTCAATGGAAACTATGGGGTAGGAAGAAACCAGCTTTTCGTAGTATTCCACCATCTGCGCTGCTGTTTTCTGCAGTCCTTCTCCTGTAAGATGGTAATAGCCGTCCTTATACATTTCAGTGGCCGCCACATCAAGTGCCAGCAGTATATCACTGCCCGCGCTGTAGCCTGCCGCCTCCACTGCCAGCATTATTACTTCCAGGGCAGCTTCGTTGGAGGCCAGGTTTGGCGCAAAACCGCCCTCATCACCTACGGCAGTGTTTAGCCCCTGCCGCTTTAAAACTTTTTTCAGATGGTGAAAAATCTCGGTTCCCATGCGCAGGGCTTCAGAGAAGGTAGGCGCACCTGCCGGTATGATCATAAACTCCTGGATGTCCACATTATTGTCCGCGTGCTTGCCCCCGTTGAGGATATTCATCATCGGCACCGGTAAAAGCAGTGCATTAACGCCGCCCAAATAGTGGTAAAGGGGCATTCCAAGCGCGTTTGCCGCGGCTTTAGCCACCGCCATTGAGACGCCGAGAATGGCATTGGCGCCAAACTTAGCTTTATTCTCAGTGCCGTCGGCTTCAATTAACAATCTGTCGATGGCAGCCTGGTTCAGAGCGTCCATGTCGCCCAGGAGTGGCGCAATGGTATTGTTGACATTTTCTACTGCATTTAGCACCCCCATGCCCAGAAAGCGCTTGCTGTCGTTATCACGCAGTTCCACCGCCTCAAAAGCGCCGGTGGAAGCGCCTGACGGCACAGCGGCGCGTCCTGCTGCGCCGCTCGCCAGCAGCACATCCACCTCCACGGTGGGATTGCCCCTGGAGTCCAAAATCTCACGGGCGTATATCTCTCTTATGATAGTCATTTGTTCTGCCTCCTAGCTTTTTTCTTGACATGGGCCGGTTTTTGCAGGAGTGAACTTCCTGTCATTTCAGGCGGCTTGTCCAGCCCGAGCACATCCAGCACAGTCGGCGCCACATCAGCCAGGATACCACTCTTGCGCAGGCGGCAGTTTTGACTGCAGGCCAGTATAAACGGTACCGGGTTTGGTGTATGTGCAGTGAAGGGCCGGGCAGTGCGCCCTGTTGTCATCTGTTCGGCATTGCCGTGATCCGAGGTGATAATGGCTGCGCCGCCGCGCCGCAGCACAGCAGTTACAATCTGCCGCAGGCAGTGGTCCACTGCCTCCACCGCCTTCACAGCCGCGTCCACGATTCCTGTATGTCCTACCATGTCGGCGTTGGCATAGTTTAAAATGATAGCGTCATAATTGTCTTTCTCTATTTCCTCAAGCACCCGCGCTGTAACCTGCGGCGCGCTCATCTGCGGCAGAAGGTTATATGTAGGCACCTTGGGCGATGGGATGAGCAGCCTGTCTTCACCGGGGAAGGGCTTCTCTTCGCCGCCGCTGAAGAAAAAGGTGACATGGGCATATTTTTCAGTCTCAGCTATCCGCAGCTGGCGCAGGCCGTGGCGGGATAGCACCTCCCCCAGGGTTTGCCGTGGATGGTCCGGGGGAAAAGCAACAGGAGCCTTTATTTTCTCGTCATACTGCGTCAGGCAGGCAAATTCAGGCAAAGGGGCATGCTCGCCACGTTCAAAACCTTTGAACTCGCTGTCTGTAAAAGCGCGTGTAATCTGGCGCGCCCGGTCAGGGCGAAAGTTAAAAAAGATAACAGCATCATTTTGATGTATAACAGCGGTGGGAAATCCATGGTTGTCCATCACCACGCTTGGCAGGACAAACTCATCTGTTTCGCCTCTTTCATATGCTGCTTCCAGGGCATGCAGTGATGTGGCAGCGGCCACTCCTTCACCGTAGACCATGGCACGGTAAGCCCTCTCAACCCGTTCCCAGCGCCTGTCCCTGTCCATGGTGTAGTAGCGCCCGGACACTGTGGCTATCTGCCCCACCCTCAGCACATGCATCCTTTCTTCCAGCGCGTCAAGATAGGCAGCAGCACCGGCAGGCGCCACATCCCGCCCATCCAGTATGGCATGAACAAAGACCTTACCTATATCCTGCTTTCCGGCCAATTCCAGCAAAGCAAAGATATGGCTGATATGGCTGTGCACACCTCCGTCCGACACCAGCCCAAGCAGGTGCAGCGAAGATCTGTTCTTCTTTACGTGCGCCATGGCAGCCAGGAGCACAGGGTTTTCACAGAATTCACCTGTCCTGACGGCCAGGGAGATCCGCGTAAGCTCCTGGTAAACCACACGTCCGGCGCCGATATTCAGATGGCCTACTTCTGAATTGCCCATCTGTCCCTCGGGCAGGCCCACTTCTTCGCCGCTGGCCTTGAGGCGGGCAACGGGGTAATTCTCCAGCAGGTGGTGGTAAAAAGGCGTCTTGGCCGCAAAGATGGCATTGCCGATTCTGCGTCTACCCAGCCCCCAGCCATCCAGGATAACCAGGAGCAGCGGCTTTGGCCTCTTCATGAGGCCCGCACTCCCAGGCCCGCCTCGATGATGGCGGTAAACACAGCTGCATCAAGGCTTGCTCCGCCCACCAGCGCACCGTCAATCTCGGCACTGGACATAAAATCAGCGATATTTTCCGGCTTAACACTGCCGCCATACTGGATGCGCACGTCTCTGGCCACCTTGAGGCTGAAAAGGTTGCCAATCTGCCTGCGGATAAAGATGGCCACGCGCTCGGCGTCGCCGGCATTGGCCGGGAGTCCGCTGCCGATGGCCCATACCGGCTCATAAGCAATCACCAGGCGGCGAACCTGGGACGGATCCAAACCACCAACGGCGGCAGCCACCTGTTCCTCAACCACGGCTTCAGTACGCCCGGACTGGCGCTGCTGCAAAGTTTCCCCTACACAGACTATAGGCACAAGGTCGGCGGCGAAAGCGGCTTTGACTTTGCGCGATACGTTTTGGTCGGTTTCAGCAAAGGTCTGCCTGCGCTCGGAATGGCCCACTATCACATACTGGACTTCCAGATCCCGCAAAAGGAGCGGGGAAACTTCACCGGTAAAGGCGCCTGCCGTTTCCCAGTACATATTTTGTGCGCCAAGTCGCAGTCCACCGCTTTGGCACAATTCTGCTGCCAAAGACAAGAGCGGGTAGGGAGGGCAGATTACAATCTCCACAGGCCCGGGCTTTGGAAACTCACTAAAGCGCGTAAAAAAATCCCTTGTCTCTCCGCTTGTTTTATTCATCTTCCAGTTTGCTGCTATGATTGGTATACGCATATTTCTCACCTCCGGACTTAACAGTCATTCAGGACAGCAATACCCGGCAGCTCTTTTCCTTCCCAAAACTCAAGCGTTGCGCCGCCGCCAGTGGAAAGGTGTGAAATCATGGCGGCAACGCCGGCTTTTTCCACAGCGGAGACCACATCACCGCCGCCGATAATGGAAAATGCATCCGACTCGGCTGTGGCACGCGCCACTGCAAAAGTGCCCTGCGCGAATTTATCGATTTCAAACACGCCAAGCGGCCCGTTCCAGATAATGGTGCCTGCTTCCGCGATTAACCGGGAGAAAATTTCCCGCGTCTTCGGGCCGATATCAAGCGCCATCTTGTCGTCGGGCACCGATTCCACTGTTACAACTTCCGCCTCGGCAGAGGCGTCCACTTTATCCGCCACCACCAGGTCCACTGGCAGGCAGAGATTAAGATCATTATATGTAGCCAGGCGCAGCAGTTCAGCAGCCTGCGTCAGCTTGTCCTCTTCCAGCAAAGAGCGCCCCATGTTATAGTCCTTGGCGCGCAGAAAAGTGTTGGCCATCCCGCCGCCAAGCAGGAGAGAGTCCGCCAGGCTTATAAAGTTTGTCAGCACTCCTATTTTGTCAGCTATTTTATTGCCGCCCACAATGGCCACCAGCGGCCGCCTGGGATTATGCATCGCCCTGCTTAAATTAACTATCTCAGCATCCATTAACAATCCTGCCGCCGCCGGCAGGTATGACGCAATCCCGGCATTGGAAGCATGGGCCCGGTGTGCGGCGCCAAAAGCGTCGGAGATAAAAATATCGGCAAGTGAGGCATATGCCCTGGACAGTTCAGGGTCATTTTTTTCCTCTCCGGGGTGAAAGCGCACATTTTCCAGCAGCAGAATATCGCCCGCCTTGAGCTCCCCCGCTGCGCGGGAGATGCCCTCCCCCACAACCTCATCCATCTTGCGCACCTGCCGCCCCAGCAGCTCTTCCAGCCTTTTGGCCACGGCATTAAGACGCAGGCTGTCTTTGACCCGGCCTTTGGGCCGTCCCAGGTGGCTTGCCAGTATCACAGCGGCGCCATTATCGAGCAGGTAACTGATCGTGGGCAGTCCGGCCCTGATGCGCGTATCATCCCTGATTTCACCATTTTCATCAATGGGGACATTAAAATCGACGCGGGTAAAAACGCGTTTACCCGCCAAAGTCAGGTCCCTAACCGTTTTTTTCACCCTGAAACCAGACCTCCTAAAGCCCCTTGGCTGCAATATAGGCGGCAAGGTCCAGCACCCTGCAGGAATAAGCCCATTCGTTGTCATACCAGGCTACAACCTTAACCATATTTCCTCCTACAACCATGGTGGAGAGGGCATCAACCACACTGGAGCGGGGATCGCCTTTGTAGTCCACAGAAACAAGGGGTTCATATGAAATGCCAAGTATCCCTTTCATGGGCCCTGCCGCAGCCTGCCTGAAAGCGTTGTTGACGTCTTCCACAGTTACCCTCTGCCCCAGCTCCGCCACCAGGTCAACCATGGACACTGTAGGCGTGGGAACCCTGACAGAAAAGCCGTCAATCTTGCACCTTATAGCCGGCAGCACAAGCGAGACTGCCCTGGCGGCCCCGGTGGTGGTGGGAATCATTGACAAACCGGCTGCCCTGGCGCGGCGGTAATCCTTATGGGTCAGGTCCAATATCCGCTGGTCATTAGTATACGCATGGATAGTTGTCATTAATCCTTTGACAAAATCAAATTGTTCTTCCAGCACCTTGCAGACAGGGGCAAGACAATTTGTTGTGCATGAAGCGTTGGACAATACATGGTGTTTAGCTGCATCGTATTCGCTTTCGTTGACACCAAGGACGATTGTTATATCTTCTCCTTTGGCGGGAGCACTTATTATCACTTTTTTTACACTGCCGCCAAGGTGCTTTTTTGCTTCTTCGGCTTTGCTGAATTCCCCGGTAGCCTCGATTACGATATCAACGTCATGCTCACCCCAGTTAAGTTTGGACGGGTCGCGGTCAGCAAGGATTTTGATTTCCTTTCCGTCCACTATTAAAGAACGCTCCCTGACTTCCACATCGTAGCCAAGATGCCCGTACACAGAGTCATATTTAAGCAGGTGGGCCAGAAATGCGGGGTCCCGCGTACTGTTAAATGCAACAACTTGCACATCGGGATGGTCGAGGGCAGCCCTGATACAAGCCCGCCCAATCCTGCCAAAACCATTTACTCCAAGCTTAACCATCATCCAAATCCCTCCAGATTACTGCATTTGAAGTCTACAGACGACAAAAAACTTCGCCCGCCTGTGGCGAACGACCTCAACACAACTCTATTCTACGTCCAGAAAAAAAATTCCTGCCGTGCGTCTGTGTAAAAGAAACAGAAAAACAGTAAGCCTTTAGCTCTTTGGGTTTGTTTAGAAAACTTCAGGCCGTTCAAAAAGGATGCAGAACGCGAAGCCAGAATGTCCGGCACCGCAGGCGTATTTTATATACGTTGAGGATACCGGGCATTCGCAGCGACAAAGTAGGCCTAACCCAGCGTAGCGGAGTTACAGTAGCTAACATGGTGCAGAGCACTAGTCAACTATTTACACTCACTATGGGGATGCAGGTTGTGTAGCAAACGCCTGCGCCTTTTTCAACGGCCTAAGTAAGCCTTTAGGCTCACTGTTTAATGTCTTTTTCTTTTATTGGAGGCTGGTATGGCCAGTTCTTCACGGTACTTTGCCACCGTGCGTCGGGAAACCATTATGCCCCGCTGCTTGAGCATTTCAGTCAGTTTTTGGTCGCTCAATGGGCGGTAGACATTTTCTGCCTCTATAAATTCCCTCAGATGGCTCTTGATCGACTCGGATGAAATGGATGAGCCTCCGCCTTGGTCTTCCACTCCGGAAGCAAAAAAGAATTTAAGCAGATAAAGCCCGCGCGGAGTCTGCACATATTTATTGGCAGTGGCCCGGCTCACCGTAGACTCATGGACGCCCACTTCTTCAGCCACCTGCTTAAGTGTCATAGCCTTCAGGAGTTTAATGCCCTCGTCAAAAAAGGGGCGCTGCATGCGTACAATGCATTCGGTAACCCTGAAAAGTGTTAAACGGCGCTGCTCGATGCTGCGCAGCAGCCAAAGGGCAGAATCAAGCTTGCTCTTTATAAACGAGCTTGTTACGGATTCTTTTTCCCTGCCCAGGATGGAACGATAATAGGAGTTAATGGTCAACCGCGGTGTACTGAATTCATTTACAAGCACTACGTAGTCATTGGTCACCTTCTCCACGATCACGTCGGGGACAATGTAGCGTGTTTCCATGCTGTCTCCTGCCAGCCTGCCCGGTTTGGGATCAAGTGTGCGGATAAAATCTACCGCCGCCTGTACTGCGCAAGGCTCCACGCCAAGATCGGTTGCAATCTTCTTAAACCTGTTTTCAGCTACATCGGCCAGGTGGCCCCTGATAATTACCTCTGCCAGGGGATGTACTGTCCTGCATTCTGCCATCTGCAACAGCAGGCACTCCTCAAGATTTCTCGCTGCTACGCCGGCAGGATCAAACTTTTGAATGACTGCCAGCACAACCTCTATATCTTCGGTATCCACTCCCAAAAGCAGGGCAAGTTCTCCTGCTTCCCCCTTCAGGTAGCCGTTTTGGTCTATATTCCCAATCAGAAACTCACCGATTCTTTTTTGTGTTTGGCTTAGTCTGCACAGTCCGAGCTGTAAAAGCAGGTGTTCTTGCAGTGTGGGTTCTTTACTCAGAAAGTGGTCATAGGTGGGGCTTTCATCAGTACGTATGCTAAGTCTCGGCATGACGTCAAGGCCCTGATCCCGAAAATACTGATCCCAGTCAATGGCGTCTTTTTCATGAACGGCTTCACTGCTTTCGTCGTTCTTTTTCTCAGACTCATCATTTTCATCGACCTCAAGCACCGGATTGTTCAGCAGTTCTTCCTGCAGGAAGTCTTGCAGCTCCAGTGATGAGAGCTGCAGCAAGTTAATGGCCTGCTGCAGCTCAGGGGTCATTATCAGTTTTTGCGTCTGTTCCAGTTTTAAGTTATAGGAAATACGCATAAATGGCATCTCCTTAAAATTAATTATAGTGCTGTTATATCCTATGCAAAAGTGCTTTCAACTTTAACAGTATGCCAAAAAACAATAAATTACTTTATTTTTATGAATTATTCGTCAGATTCAGGCAAAGTCCTGCCTGTACCAATAGTTCAAAATTTTAATCCCTTTCCTTATCTTGCCTGGGATGGGAAGGTTACTAACCGTTTTTGCTAAATCTGTCAGCCATTTTTTCAAGTTTGCGCATCCTGTGGTTTACACCTGATTTGCCAAGCGGGGGTGCCAGCATCTCACCCAGTTCCTGCAGGCTGGCCTCGGGATGATGCAGGCGCAGCTCGGCCAGCTGCCGCAGTGGGTCGGGGAGTGCTTCCACACCAATGGCTCTGTCAATAATCCGGATATATTCTGTCTGATTTACAGCGGCCTCCACAGTCTTGTTCACATTTGCTGTTTCAAAATTAATCAGGCGGTTAATGCTGTTGCGGATGCCTTTAATAATCCTGACATTTTCAAAGTTAAGCAAAGCCGAATGAGCACCGATAACACTCAGAAATTCCACAATTTGATCACTATCCTTAATATAGACCAAAAAGCCGTTTTTACGGGTAGTTATCTTTGCTTTTAGGTTGAATGTTTCAATCGTGCCTACCAGTTGTTCTGCCTGCTCCTGGTAATCTGTATAGATTTCTAGGTGATAGGAAGACTCAGGGTTAGAGACTGAACCCGCTGATAAAAAAGCGCCTCTCAGGTAAGAGCGGCGGCAGCATTTGCTTTGGCCGACGCGGCTGTCCGGCTCACGGATAAGGGCTCCGCCGCGCATCATGCCCAGGCGGCTCAAAACCTCTTTAACTTTTGCAGGCTCGGAGATCCTTATCAGGTAAACATTATTTTTGCGCAGCCTGATTTTCTTTCTTACCAATATCTCAGAACTGAGATTGAAAATATTCTTAAAAAGTGTAAAGATGCGGCGTGCCACAGCAGGGTTTGAAGTGACTACATTAAGAGTTATACGCCTGCCGGTGATCTGAATATTTCCGCCCAACCGGATAAACGCCGTCAGTTCGGCAGACTGACAGCAGACAGAGCCAAGCTCACGGCGAGCAAGTTCATTTTTTGCATGAAGTGCATATGTCATTAGCACACCCTCCAGTGCGACATCCTGAGATCAGACAATACCAGGCGGGCTAAACGATTCGAGTCGTGCCTGACCAACTCTTGCGGTGCAAGCAGGTCTGCGGCCAGAACTTCCAAGCCCAACTTTTTCAGCTTAGTCACATCTGCGTTTACCGGGAACCTTTCCTCAGCCGCATATTTATCCAGCAAGGCAGCAGGTACATAGCGGTTGGAATTAACAATGACTGTATCAAAAATTGAGTCACCCACGTGGTCAAAAATGGCGTGTACATGATCGGAAGCACTGAAGCCGTCAGTCTCTCCGGGCTGGGTCATCACATTACAGATATATATCCTGCGCGCGCGGCTGCAGCGCAGGGCTTCTGTCACTCCGGGCACAAGCAAATTGGACAGGACACTGGTATAAAGGCTGCCGGGCCCCACCACCACAATATCCGATTCGAGTATGGCCCGCTCGGCTGCAGGATAAACGCGTGAGCATGGGGGGTCAAGGCGGAGCCTCTTGATTTTCCGCTTGGCGGCTGTTATCTGGCTTTCCCCGTATACCTCGCACCCGTCGTCAAATACGGCCACCAGGGTGAGCTTTTCAAGCGTCACCGGCAGGACGCTCCCCTTGACAGCCAGTACCTTACTGGCTGCATCAAGCGCTCCTTCAAAACCCAGCGTCTCAGTCAAAGCCGCTATAAAAAGGTTGCCGAGAGTGTGGCCCTTTAGCCCCTCCCCGGCTGTAAATCGATACTGAAACACTTTTTCCATCAGCGGTTCTGTATCTGCCAGCGCCAGCAGGCAGTTCCTGATATCGCCGGGGGGCAGCATACCGAGATTTTCCCGCAACATCCCCGAGCTTCCGCCATTATCGGTTACATTTACGATGGCCGCCAGCTTGTCGGTATAGTTTTTTAAGCCGCGTAAAAGCGTGGAGAGGCCGGTGCCGCCCCCGATGGCTGCAATTGCAGATTCTTTGTACAATTGAATTAATCGCTCCTCAAGATTTGTTAATATCTCTGAACTCTTTGATTATTTTATAGTTTTTCCCCTTAAGTATCTTTTCAAGCTCGTTGACAACTGTGACAGAACGGTGCTTGCCGCCGGTACAACCCACAGCTATCACCAGTTGTGGCTTTCCTTCCTTGACATAGCAGGGGACAAGAAATTTTATGAGGTCGATAAGTTTCTGAAAGAATTTATGTGTGAGTGACCATTTCCAGACATAGTTTTTAACTTCTTCGTCATTGCCTGTCATTGGCCTCAGTGCTTCAACATAATGAGGATTGGGAAGAAAACGCACGTCAAAGACAAGGTCGGCGTCCAGCGGTATACCATATTTAAAGCCAAAAGCCACTAGAGTAATCAGTATATTCTCCTGCTCACTGTCAAGTGCATAGAGCGCAGTAATTTCCTCTTTCAACTGCTGTGGCGTAAGTTCGCTGGTATCGATGACCTTATCGGATTTGGCGCGAATGGCCGACAGAAGCCTGCGTTCTTCATTGATGCCCTCGGTGATGCTGCCGTGGGAGGCCAGCGGGTGACGGCGGCGCGTCTCTTTAAAGCGCCTGATCAGGATGTCATCGTCGGCTTCCAGGAAGAGTACCTCATAATCAAGGCCGGCTTCTTCCAGTTCAAGCAGAGATTCGCTGAGACTGGCAAAAAATTCGCCGCCCCTGATGTCTGATACCAGTGCAATGCGGTTAATTTTCCCGCCTGATTGGGCCGCCAACTCCGCAAATTTAGGTATTAAAAGCGGTGGCAGATTGTCGATACAAAAATAGCCCAGGTCTTCAAAACTGTGGACTGCCTGACTTTTTCCTGCTCCGGACATACCTGTGATGATAACAAAGCGATTATTAATTTCCACCGTCTCCACCCCCGTCTCTGTAAACTATTTTCTCTTTAGCTGCCCAATCTCCTTCTTTTATAAGCCATATTACCCTCCAGATTGATAATGCGTTCCCGGGGTATCTCAAGGCGCTCCACAAGAGAATAAGCCTCTTTAAAGTCACCCACCCTTGACGGAGTGTGAGCATCGCTGTTGATAACCAGCTTTGCCTGTGTGGTAAGGACGGCTTCGATATAACCGTCCAGCTCCTCCCCGTAGGAACTGTTTATTTCCAGCGCAGTACCGTATTGCGCACAAATTTCCGCCAACTCAAAAGTGTCTATATCTATCTGCAGGCCGGGATGGGTGATAGCATCCACCGGATAGCGCTTCACCGCGGCTGTGATGGCTTCAGTATTAAGCCGGCGCAGTGACTCTCCGGCGCCGCCTGTCCAACCGGCGATAAAATTTTTAATGAAGAGCAAAGCGGCAGCCGCGCTCTGCGGCTTGACCAATTTATGGTATCCCACAAGCAGGATGTCCAACTCCCGCAAAATGGAAGCAGGCACGTCAATAGTACCATCGGTATCCACTATATTTGCCTCAACACCAAAGAGTATTTCTATATCCGGGTATTTATAGCGCAGCCTTTCTATTTCACTTTGCATGCGCCTAAAAGCAGGCACGCCCCGGATGCCGATAAAAAAATGACCCGGACCGTGGTCGGTGATGCCAATTATTTTTAACCCGGCAGACAGGGCAGCACGGACATTGTCTTCAATACTGCCCTTACCGTGGCTGTAAACGGTGTGCGTATGATAGTCAGCAATTACTCGCATAAAAAAGGCACCTCCTGTTGCTAGTGTGCCCAAAACGTTATGTCCAATCACGTAATTTTTCTTCATCGAGGATGATGATTCTCTGCTTATCCAAAAGAAGGATGCCATCCTTCTGAAAACGGCTGAGAATACGCGCCACGGTCTCGCGCGATGTGCCAATCATACTGGCCATCTCCTGCCTGGTAAGTTCAAGGTCCAGGACTATCCCTTCTTTGGTGGTTTTGCCCTCCCGCCGTGCAAAGCGCAGCAGCAAGCCGGCAAGCCGGCCGTAAGCGTCATGGAGGGCAAGGTCACGGATTAGAAGCTGAGCCTGGCGCAGGCGCTTACTCATAACCCGTAAAAGCTTAACTCCCAGCAGAGGATGCGACTGCAGCAGCTGCTCCATAGCTGCGTTTAGCAGCAGCCAGACCACAGTGTCTTCAACAGCCTCCGCCGTGGCAGGATAAGGGCCCCGGTCAAAAAGGACAACTTCGGCAAAAATGTCTCCATCCCTGAGAATATGCAGGATTTGCTCACGCCCGTCTGCGGTTGATTTGCTGATCTTAACCCTGCCCTGATGGATGACAAAGAGAGCTTCACCCCGGTCTCCTTCCATGAAAATCAAAGTATTTTTGTCATATTTTTTTTCTATCATCACCGCGCCAACAAGGCCCAGTTCAGAGTCTGTAAGCCCGGTAAAGAAAGGGACTTTTTTCAGGTATTCAAGGTTCCTGCTCATTTTCAACCCTCCGTAAATCCCAGTATGCTGCATATTATGGATATTTTACTTAGTATATAATTGAATAATCTATGGCTTTAACATTTGCACAACCAGTCATTAACATGGCATGCTTAAGCTGGGCCGCCATTTTTTCCAGCGTGAGGCGCACACCTTCCACTCCGCCGCCGAATACACCCCACAACGCCGGCCTGCCAATGAGGACGGCATCAGCCCCCAGAGCCAGCATTTTTAAAACATCGACGCCTGTGCGCACACCGCCGTCGGCAAGCACAAAAATCTCCCCCTTAACCCGCTCCACAATTTCAGGCAGTACCTCAGCCACACCGGGGGTATAGTCAAGAGTCCTGCCCCCGTGATTAGAGACTACAATGGCCGCCGCCCCTATTTCTACGGCCATCTCCGCTTCCTGAGCGGTCATGATACCCTTAAGCACAAAGGGGAGCTCAGTCATCTGCACCAGTTCACGCAGCTGGTAAAAAGTTTTTGGGCCCACGGGATTACCGCTGCGGGCCATGGCAGCGAGTCCGGCGCCGTCAATGTCAATACCCACAGCAAAAGCGCCTGCTTCTTCGGCCTGTTTCAGGCGCAGGGCAATTGACTCGGTATGGCGGGGCTTGATGACAGGGATGCCCATGCCGGCCGCATTCTTTAAGGCTTCCAGTCCCGCTGTATATATCTCTTCTGCCGGGCCATCCCCGGTAAATGAAAAGCTGCCGGCTGCCAGCGCCCCATTGACAAGATTCTTTACCATCTCAGCTTCGTCCAAGGCGCCGCCCATATTTAAGGAAACACCGGTAAGAGGCGCCACAAAAACCGGCATCTTAAACATCCTGCCAAAGGCCTGGACAGATAAATCGGGATCAGCGGCCTGGTGAATGGTGCGCATATTAAGGTTGTACATGGCCAGCGACTCTACATTATTTATAAAAGAAGTCCCTGTCATCAGCCCTCCCATTCCCGGCACTTCCCCGGCGCAGGCTTTACCATCGCACCTGGGGCAGACCCTGCAGTAGCCCTTCATCTTTTCGCGTGCAGCCGCTTTTATCTTCAGTTCGTTCATCACCGGCCCTCCTCATCAAACATAAACCTGTTGATGAAAACCGCCACGCCGTGCTCCAGATTGGAGGCGGTCACCACATCAGCGAAAGACTTCACATCTTGGGGAGCATTGGCCACAGCCACGCCTGTGCCGGCATAGATAAGCATATCTATATCGTTGTAGCTGTCGCCGATGGCGGCAACATCTTCTCTGGCAATGCCGTGCAGGTCAGCCAGGTATTTTAACGCCTGTCCCTTTGTTGCCAGGCGGTCTGTTACTTCCAGGAAATGCGGCCGGGACAGCACAATTGCCAGATCACTGCCGAAGCGGCTGATGAGTTCCTCCTGCAGCGAAGGAAGCTTGCCTTCCCGATTGATTATTGTTAACTTGGTGGGCGAAACAGACATATAAGAAATCAGGTCGCCCACCACTGTCAGTTTTATGTTGGCGATACTCTGGTAAAAGCGTGAGAACTCATTTTCCTCCTCCACTAAAAGCTCATCGTCGATATAAGCATTGACGTGAAAGCCCCGTTTTTTGCAGTATGCCGCCACCTCCAATGCCAGCGGCAGGGGGACAGGCTTGTGAAAGAGTGTTTCTTCTTCCCCGGCCGTCTTTATCAGAGCGCCGTGATATGTTATCAGGGGCAGGTCTATTTCAAGCTCCCTGGCAAAGGGCAGCGCGGAACGAAACATCCTTCCTGTAGCCAGTGTTATAAGAGCACCGTGCCCGGCAGCACGGCGAATTGCAGCCCGGTTCTGCTCCGAAATTTTGAATTCTTCATTTAGCAGCGTATCATCCAAATCAAGCGCCAGCAATTTAAAGGACATATCTTCACCTCGGTTTCTAACTTGTAAAACATCTCTCTTGTATTATTTCACTTCGCACGACAATAAAACGGCGGCGCATGCACGCCGGCCGGTATAAGCTCTTTCATGGCAGATAAAGTCAGGCTATTACGTTTTTATTTATTCACCAGTGCGCTTAGCATACTGCTGAAAATTGAAAGTACCAGTGCTCCCAAAATTCCCACCCAGATGCCTGCCACATTAAAACCGTTAACCGCATCAGCCACCAGCCACAGCAAAAACCCGTTAACCACAAAAGTAAAAAGCCCCACTGTCAGAATGTTAATAGGCAGAGTGAGAATATTGATAACAGGACGAATAACTGTATTGACAAACCCCCAGGCCAGAGCCGCTATCAAAGCCGCGCCAAAACCTCTAATCTCAATCCCCGCAATCAGGTAAGCGGTCGCATATAACGCTACTGCGTTAAGTACCCAGCGCCAGACAAAACCCCGCATCACATTCACCCCTTTCACAGTACTTTTTTCGACGTACTTCCATTGGATTCCTCTTGAATTATCCACGAATACAAAAGTTTAACTCTTTTAAGCTCTATTTTTTTCGGTGGCGTTGCCGCCTCCTCATATCTCTTTGCCATCTGTTTCATACTATAATATGAAAAAACTTTGGTTAAGGAGAATTTATGGACGCAACCGGGTGCAAGAGTCTTTTTTCAGCAGAACCTGTGCAGTGGGCAGTGGACTACCTGCAGGGGTTGATGGAAATACTTGAAGAAAACACCGTTCGGAGCAGCTACGGCGTCGCGCTTCTGGCCCTGGAAAGAGAAGAGCTCTATCAGGTCTGGCACAGGATGCTGGAGGGATACAATAATGACAGCGTCAGTGTATTTTACGCCGCAGGACTCCAAGGGGCCCGCCTTTTTGTAGTCAGGCAGCTGCTGGCAGCGCTGCCTTCACTAAAACACTGTCCGCTGCATAACTCGGCGGCTGTCTATCACGCTGCGGGCAGACGCCTGGCCGATGAACATACTTTCTTAAAAAGTTTTCGCCTGCCGTTGGAGGAGAAACCGCCATCAGCCGGCGTGTTGGAACGCTCGCTTGAGATTCTGGCAAGTAAAGGAATGCTTGACCGCCTTCATCTGGCCGGCCGCCGCCTCCATATCTACTGCCTTGACTACCGCCTGCCGCACGAGGCATACTATCTTTTGCCATCGCACACTATAATTTGCGGCGCGGGAACTCTCGATGAGCAGGAACAGCTGTGCTGCCTGCTCCATGAATTCGGCCATATTTTTTATGCTGCTTCCGCCTGTCGCCGGCAGCAGTCCCATAGCCCGACTCTGCGCCAACAAGCAGCGGAAAGGTTTGCCCAGCGCTTTGCTGCCAGGCTGCTTTCGTCAGCAACCTGATATAAATACTCAATTATGCAGGTATTCATACAGCTTTGCCGCCGCGGACACTGTCATCCCTTCCACCAACGCCAGCTCCTCTGCTGTGGCGCGACGGATCGCCGTCATGCTGCCGAAATGCCTAAGCAGCGCCTTGCGACGTTTATCACCGATACCAGGCACATCAAGCAGAGCCGAACCACGTCCCGCCCGGCTGCGCAGTGTACGCTGGTAAGTGACCACAAAGCGGTGAGCCTCGTCACGGACACGCTGCAACAGCTGAAGTGCCGGTGATGTGCGGGGCAGCCGCAGCGCCTCGCCTCTGCCCGGCAGATAAATGAGCTCCTCTTCTTTGGCCAGTGCAGCCACAGGTATTACTTCCAGGCCGGCAGCAGCCAGTGCTTGCAGCGCGACCCCGAGCTGGCCCGGGCCACCGTCAATTAAAAGCAGGTCGGGCAGGAGCAAAAACGGGTCGCTGCTGCCCGTGTATGATTCTCCTGCCGCTATACGGGCAAACCGCCTGGACAATGCCTCGCGCATTGAAGCATAATCATCGGGCTTGTCGACAGAGCGGACGCGAAAACGGCGGTAGTCAGACGTCTTTGGCAGGCCGCCCTCAAAGACTACCATGGCTGCAACAGTGCCCTCACCCTGGAAGTGGGAAATATCATAGCCCTCGATACGATATGGCGCCTCCGGCAGGTTCAGATGCTCTGCCAGCGCCTGCAGAGCGACCTTCGGGTCGCGTTCTTTATCTTTTAACTCTTCCTGGTCAAGGAACAATCTGGCATTATCCGCGGCCAGCCTGACAAGCTCCTTCTTACTGCCGCGCTTTGGCACAATCAGCCTGGCGCGCCGTCCGCGGCGCAGCGACAGCCACTGCTCAAGCAGTTCACTCTCGGCAATGTCGGCTGAGAGCAGTATCTCAGGCGGGATATCGGCATTCTGCGCGTAGTACTGGCGCAAAAAGGCGGCAAGCACCTCGCCATCCTCTTCTCCGGTAGGATTGGTAAGCAAAAAATGCTCCCGTCCGGTCAGCTTTCCGCCCCGGATACGGAACTGCTGCACACACCCCTGCTCTCGGGCGCAGGCTAGTGCCAACACATCACTGTCGCCGCCTTCGGCCACAGCTATCTTCTGTTTTTCTCCCACCGCCGCCACTGCGCGGTATTGGTCGCGCAGCCGTGCCGCCTTTTCAAATTCCAGGTTCACTGAAGCCTCTTCCATACGCTCACGCAGCGCCTTTAACAGCTTTTCCTGCTTCCCTTCCAGAAAAAGCAAGATTTCGCCTACCATCTGCATATACTCAGTGCCATCGGCTTCACCTGTGCACGGTGCCAGGCAGCGGTGAATA
Organism: Dethiobacter sp.; assembly: GCA_018335875.1. GTDB lineage: Bacteria > Bacillota > Dethiobacteria > Dethiobacterales > Dethiobacteraceae > JAGXRN01. Next base: position 46,760 of record JAGXRN010000025.1, on the reverse strand, counting down.
TGCCTGTTCAGGCAGGCCCGCTTATTCTTTCCCACTTCAATGGGCCCCCGGCAGTGACGCAGCGGAAACAGGCTTTTAATCAGGCGCATTGTTTCCCTCACAGCGCCTGCGTTGGGGTAAGGGCCAAAATAACGTGCACCGTCCTTTTCCACGCGGCGTGCCACGTGGAGGCGGGGGAACTGCTCCTGCACAGTCACACGCAGATACGGGTAGTGCTTATCATCTTTAAGGTTAATGTTGTAGCGCGGCTTATTCTCCTTAATCAGGTTGCTCTCCAGAATGAGTGCTTCCACTTCTGTATCTGTTACAGTATAGTCAACGTCGCATATCTTGCCGACAAGAATTTTCACCTTGGGCGGCTGCTGCTGCCCGGCCTGGAAATAGGAGCGGACGCGCTGCCGCAGATCCACGGCCTTGCCGACATAGATAGTCTTGCCCCGTTCATCCTTCATCAGGTAGACACCGGGGCGGCGCGGCAGTTTGGATAGTTTCCCCGCCAGAGAAGCAGGGAGCTTTTTATCCATAACGCACCTCCGCCCGAGGCCCGGCGCCTTTCCCCGCCAGAGCCTTTACCAGGAAGCGGCCGGTATGGGAATCGCTGTTTGCCGCCACTTCCTCAGGCGTGCCGCAGGCGATGACATACCCGCCTGCGTCGCCGCCTTCGGGCCCTAAGTCGATAATATAATCGGCACGCTTTATAACATCCAGATTATGCTCAATGACAAGGACACTGTCCCCGTTCTCCACCAGGCGGTCCAGAATAGCAAGCAGCTTGTTGATATCGTCGCTGTGCAGCCCGGTTGTCGGCTCATCAAGGATATAAAGGGTTTTGCCGTTGCTGCGGCGCGAAAGCTCGGTAGCAAGCTTCACTCTTTGCGCTTCACCCCCGGAAAGAGTGGGCGCAGGCTGGCCAAGTCCGATATAGCCCAAGCCAACATCAAAAAGAGTCTGCAGCTTGCGCTTAATACGGGGGATGGCGTCAAAAAAATCCAGCGCCTCGGCCACTGTCATTGCCAGCACATCGGCAATATTTTTGCCTTTATAGCGGACCTCCAGTGTCTCTCTGTTATAGCGCTTGCCGCGGCACACCTCACACGGTACGTAGACGTCAGGCAAAAAATGCATCTCAATGCGCAGTATGCCGTCGCCGCTGCAGGCTTCGCAGCGACCTCCCTTAACGTTGAAGCTGAAGCGTCCCGGTTTGTAGCCGCGCATTTTACTGTCGTTGGTATGCGAAAACAGTTCGCGGATATGGTCGAACACCCCTGTATAGGTGGCCGGGTTGGAACGGGGAGTGCGCCCGATGGGAGACTGATCGATATTAATGACCTTATCCAGGTGGCCAAGCCCCATAATTTCATCGTGCTTCGCGGGCTTCTGCCTGCCATGGTGCAGTTCAAGGCAGAGGCGGCGGAAAAGAATCTCGTTGACAAGAGTGCTTTTCCCCGAACCGGAAACACCTGTGATACAGGTAAAAACTCCAAGCGGGAGGCGGACATCGATATTCTTCAGATTGTGGGCGCGCGCGCCCCTGATTTCCAGCCAGTTGCCGTTTGGCAGGCGGCGGCTGTCAGGTATGGCGATGCTTTTTCTGCCCGACATATACTGGCCTGTAACCGATTCTTCAACGCCGATTACCTCTTTTACAGTGCCGGCTGCCACAATCCAGCCGCCCCAGGCCCCGGCGCCGGGACCGATGTCAATGACATGGTCAGCCCTCTCTATTGTCTCCTCATCGTGTTCCACAACTATTACAGTGTTGCCCAGATCGCGCAGGCTCTCAAGGGTGCGAATCAGCCGCTCGTTGTCGCGCTGGTGCAGCCCGATACTCGGTTCATCCAGGATGTAAAGCACCCCGGTGAGGCTGGCTCCGATTTGCGTAGCGAGGCGTATACGTTGAGCCTCGCCGCCCGACAAAGTGCCGGCCGCACGGTCAAGCGTCAGATACTCGAGCCCCACATTCTTTAAGAATCGCAGCCTTGACTGTAATTCTTTCAAAACCAGACGGGCGATTTGCCTTTCCTTGTCGGTAAGTTTTAAACTTTCCAGAAAGCTGCCGGCAGCTTCCACGGTAAGTGAGGTCAGCTCTGAAATATTTCTTCCGCCCACAGTGACGGCCAGACTGGCAGGCTTAAGGCGGGCGCCGCCGCACTGGGGGCAGGGCTTATGCGACATATAGCCCTCCAGTTCCTCGCGTATCTGGTCTGAAGTGGTCTCACGGTAGCGCTTGGCAAGGATGGGGATGGCGCCTTCATACTTTAACTGGTAGCGGTGCTCACGGCCGTTGGCATCCTCGTAGGTAAAGGGCACGCGCTCCCTGCTGCCTGAGAGAAGCAGGCTCTGCTTCTCCTGCGGCAGTTCCGAAAAAGGTATCTCCATATCTATGCTGAAGTAGGACACCACAGCCTTCAGCAATTGCTGGTAATAACCCTGACTGCCCGGGCGCCACGGCGCGATGGCTCCTTCCTGCAGTGTCCGCCTGCGGTCGGGTACAACCAGGTCCGGGTCAATCTCCGCCTTGCTGCCGAGGCCGCTGCATTCAGGACAGGCGCCATAAGGGCTGTTGAAGGAAAACATGCGGGGCGCCAGTTCCTCCACGGAAAAACCGCACTCAGGGCAGGCAAAAGTTGAGGAAAAGAGCATTTCCTCAGCGCCGACAACCTCGATAATTACAAGCCCGTCCCCGTATTTAAGCGCCACTTCCAGGGAATCGGCGAGGCGCTTGTCAAGTCCTTCACGTATAACAAGCCTGTCCACAATGATTTCGATGGTGTGCTTTTTGTTTTTCTCAAGTGTAATCTCTTCTTCCAACTCAAAGACACGGCCGTCCACGCGTACACGCACAAAGCCGTCGGCACGCACCTCCTGCAGCAGTTTTGTGTACTCGCCTTTACGGCCGCGCACCAGAGGCGCCAGCACCTGGATTTTTGTCTTCTCCGGCAGCGCCAGAATCCTGTCAACCATCTGCTCCACAGTCTGCTGGGAGATGGCTATGCCGCAGTGCGGGCAGTGCGGCCTGCCTGTGCGCGCAAAAAGAAGCCGCAGGTAGTCATAGATTTCAGTCACCGTACCTACCGTAGAGCGGGGGTTGCGTGAAGTAGTCCTCTGGTCGATGGAAATGGCCGGCGACAAGCCTTCAATATAGTCCACATCCGGCTTGTCCATCTGCCCGAGAAACTGGCGGGCGTAAGCGGAAAGGGACTCCACGTAGCGTCGCTGCCCTTCGGCATAAATGGTGTCAAAAGCGAGCGAAGACTTGCCCGAACCCGACACGCCTGTAATGACCACCAGTTTGTCGCGGGGGATTTCCACATCTATATTTTTCAGGTTATGTTCACGTGCGCCTTTAATAAGAATTTTATCCTGGACCATGTCTGTTGTCACTTCTTTCTAAGTTCAAAGATTAGGTCGCGCAGCCCGGCCGCACGCTCAAATTCCAGGGCGCGGGCAGCCTGCTTCATCTCTTTTTCCAGCTTTTCAATTAGCTGCTTGCGCTCTGCGGCCCCCATGGCCTCCACCTTTTCCCTGCTCAGTTCACGGGGCAGGGCAGCCACCGCCTTGGTAGCCTCAATCACCTGGCGCACAGCTTTGCGCACAGAGATTGGGGTGATGCCGTGCTCAATGTTGTAGTCTTCCTGGATGCGCCGGCGCCTGTTTGTCTCATCAATGGCCGAGCGCATGGAGTCTGTAACAGTATCGGCATACATCAGCACCCTGCCATCCAGGTTGCGCGCCGCGCGGCCGGTAGTCTGTATCAGTGAACGCGCCGAACGCAGGAACCCTTCCTTGTCGGCGTCGAGGATGGCCACCAGTGATACCTCGGGCAGGTCGAGCCCCTCGCGCAGCAGGTTAATCCCCACCAGTACGTCAAATTCACCCAGGCGCAAGTCGCGGATAATCTCCATCCGTTCAAGTGTATTAATTTCAGAGTGGAGATAGCGCACGCGCACCCCCAGCTCCCGCAGGTAATCGGTGAGGTCTTCAGCCATCCGCTTTGTGAGGGTGGTCACCAGCACGCGGGCTCCCTGCTCCACTGTGGCGCGAATTTCCCCGTAGAGGTCGTCGATTTGACCTTTGACAGGCCTCACATCAATCACAGGATCCACCAGGCCGGTGGGACGGATAATCTGCTCCACCACCCGGTTGCTGTGTTCCAGCTCATACGGGCCGGGCGTGGCCGATACATAGACCGCCTGGCCCACCAGGGAAGCAAATTCACTGAACTGCAGGGGACGGTTGTCTATTGCCGATGGCAGGCGAAAGCCATACTCCACCAGTGTCTCCTTGCGCGAGCGGTCGCCGGCGTACATGCCGCGTATCTGCGGCAGTGTCACATGCGACTCATCTATCATCAGCAGGAAGTCTGCAGGGAAATAATCTATCAGTGTAGACGGGCGGCTGCCCGGCGGGCGCCTGTCAAGGTGTCTCGAGTAATTCTCAATGCCCTGGCAGAAGCCCATTTCATTCATCATCTCAAGGTCGTACCTGGTCCGCTGCTCCAGCCGCTGCGCCTCAAGCAGCCGTCCCCGGGCGCGCAGTTCTGTCAGGCGCGCTTCAAGTTCCAGGCGGATATCGGCCATGGCCTCGTCAAGCACATCCCGCGAGGTGACAAAGTGCGAAGCCGGGAAAATGGCGATATGCTGCCTCTCAGACAGTATTTCGCCGGTGACAGTATCTATTTCCCTTATTCTCTCAATTTCGTCGCCGAAGAACTCCACCCTGACAGCCTTCTCACTGAAAGAAGCAGGATAAATTTCCAAAACATCGCCGCGCGCCCGAAAGCGCCCGCGCTCCAGCTGCATGTCGTTGCGCTCATATTGGTTGGCTACCAGCTGCCTTAAAACATCGTCGCGGCTCTTTTCCATCCCCACGCGCAGTGAAACCACGTGGTCGCGGTATTCCTGCGGTGAACCCAGGCCGTAAATGCAGGAGACACTGGCCACGATCAAAACATCTCGCCTTTCAAAAAGGGCGCTGGTGGCAGAGTGGCGCAGTTTGTCAATTTCATCGTTGATTGAAGCGTCTTTTTCTATAAATGTGTCCGTCTGGGGGATATAGGCTTCAGGCTGGTAATAGTCGTAATAACTCACAAAATATTCTACCGCGCTGTGGGGGAAAAATTCCTTGAACTCACTGCAAAGCTGGGCAGCCAGTGTTTTGTTGTGGGCGATTACCAGTGTGGGGCGCTGCACACTCTCAATCACATTGGCCATGGTAAATGTCTTGCCTGAACCTGTGGCGCCAAGCAGTGTCTGGTGCAAAAGACCTTTTGAAAGACCGTCAACAAGCTGAGCAATGGCTTTTGGCTGGTCTCCGCACGGGTTAAACTCTGTCTTTAGCCGAAACTGTCCCATAAAGTTCTCTCCTCGTTATAAACATCATTATTATATCATAACAAAAAGCCCCTGTCAGACAAGACAGGGGGACGGTTCTCTTGTCTTATTATTAAAGACAGGGGGAAGACAGCGGAACCGTCCCCCTGTCTTATTTGCTCGTGAATCTGCGCAGTTTTTCAGAAAGGGCCGAGAAGAAATTGAGCTGCCTGACCTCCATAAAGGCTGGCACGCCTTTGTCAGGAACTATAACTATTCCTGCATGGGCTTTTTCACTGGCACGGCGCTTAATAAGCAGGCTGTGCTCCTCCTCGCCCCGTATGACACGGAGGCTGAGAAAAGGGCCCGCGTTTTGCAGCAGGTTTTGAAAAAAGTAATAGTTTCCGGTTTCCAGGCCATTAACTGTAAGGATAATATCACCGCCCTGCAACCCTGCTTTGGCCGCGGCTGAGCCCGGAAAAATATCAAGCACACGCACGCCCTGCAGTGGCGGAACAAAGAGTGGCGCCCCGGCAAACTCTCTTTTATTGCCAAGAATAATTAATAGCTCGTGCCCAAGCGGTGCAAACAATGCCGCCGGAATAATTGCAGGCGGATAGTGCAACGCCAAAAAGGCCAAAGCAATCAGAACAATACTATATAGTCCCAGATTAAGCGCCGATGATTTGCTTTTCTGCTTTGGATCCGTGGAAACTGCCAGGTCTCCGTAGCCAAGGCCGGCCACAATGGGGAACATCATATACATCAGCGCCTGGCCGGCCGGTACTGCTGTGCTGCTGGCAAATACCGGCCACCACTGTGGCATGCGCGCGGCTTCCGCCGACAGCGCAGCAGCTTCGGGCACGGCTGCTGCCACCAGCCCCACCAGTGGCAGGGGCCAGAATTTATGCAACGAAAAGCCGCCCACTACTCCTTTTTCTGTCTTCAGGTAAAGAGGACTGGGATACAGATGGCCGCTGATGGCGATTAAAAAGCTTTCTGTCAGGTGCAGAATCCCAATTAGCGCCAGCAGCCCCGGAATATTTATGGCTGCAAAATCAGCCGGCAGTCCGCTGGAGAGTACCGGAAAATAAGCGCCGAGCAAGCGCAGAAGTGCAGATAAAGCACCGACCACCCCGCCTGCATAGGCAAAGCAGAGATAGCGGGGGTTGACCAGCAGAAACAGCAGGGCCAGAGGCCAGACATAATAAATGCCTATTTCCACCAGCGAAATGCCTGAAAACACCAGGAGCGCGCTGGCCAGCAGACCGCCAAGCAGTCCCGACAGCGCCGCAATCAGTGTATGCTGCCATAAAGAAAATTTTGCAGAGCCGAAAACCTGTTTTTCAGTCTTAATGGTGCGATTGTACTGCATGCCAACCAGGAACACAACCAGCCAAAACAGTGGGTGGAGCAGAAAAAGAGAATATGTCTGTATAAATATGCGGACCAGTAATCTAAAGTCCATCACTTATGCTCCTAAGAAATTTTTTCTAAAATAATCTCAATTGCTTTTTGCTTTTGAGTGTCATTCTTTTCCTGTGCTTCCTCTCCGGCTTCCTGCAGTTTTTTCCTGGTATCCTGTTTGACAATACCGGTGGCCGGCAGCCCCTGTGACCTCTGGAAAATCTTAACGGCTTCTTCAGTTGCTTCATCAAAAATGCCTGACTCGGGCACCTGGTAGCCAAGCAGTTTCAGAACCTGCTGCAGGAAAGTTACATTGCGGTTTTCATCGCCTATTTTCATATCCAGGGTAAGCGGGTGCAGATGGATCCAGTTCTCCAATTCCACCACTATGTCCGGCTCAAGCCCTACTTCATGAATATCGCGGCCCGACGGCGTCCTATATTTGGCAACTGTATAGCTGAGCCCGCCGCTGTTTCCCAAGCCCTCCAGGTGCTGCACAGTGGCCTTGCCAAACGTCCTGGTGCCCACCAGTATTCCCGCCCCTGTGTCTTGCAGGGCGCCGGCAATAATCTCAGAAGCAGACGCGCTGCCCCTGTTGACAAGCACCACAATGGGGTAAGGCTTGGCGGCGCCGTATGAGTAATAAGTGTTCATCTTTTTTCCGTCCCGGTCCACCATGTAAGTAATGGGGCCGGCCGGTAAAAGGTCCTGGCCGATGCTGACTGCCTCTGTAAGCAGTCCGCCCGGGTTGCCCCGCAGGTCAAGTATGAGCCCGGCCATACCCTGGTTTTCCAGTTCCATCAGGGCCACTTTAAAGTCTTCCCCTGCATGTTCGTCAAAATTACTGATTTCAATATAGCCGATGTTTTTGTCCAGCATATTGGAAAAGACACTGGCCACCACTATATTGCCGCGTATTATGTCAAAAGAAAGCTCGCTGTCTTCTTCCCCCCGCAGAACTTTCAGAGTGACCTGGGTACCCTCCGGCCCGCGTATCAGGCCCACCGCCTCCATGGTCGAGATACCCCTGATATCCTGCCCATCCACTTCCACTATGCGGTCTTCAGGCTGCAGCCCGGCGCGCTCGCCCGGCGTCCCTTTGATGGGGGCGACAACAGTAACAAAACCGTCCACAGACATTATCTCCACACCTATGCCTGAAAAACTGCCGCTTGTCTGCTCCATCATCCTCTGCCAGTCCTTGGTGGTCATATAACGTGTCTGCTCATCAAGGATGCCGACCATGCCATTGATTGCTGCCTCGAACAGTTCTTCAACAGTCACTTCTTCCAGATGACGCTCTGACAGAATTTCCAAAACACTGATAAAGTTCTCCAGCTCTTTTGAATTATTGATACCGTTTTTTGGCCCAGGAGATGAAGAAGGAGGGGTTTCAGCCCTCCACTGATAAAATCCTCTGGTCGCCGTGAAAGTCAGCATGTTGCTGACAAGAAGCAGGCACACCAGCAGGACAGCAGTCCTCTGTTTCACAAAAGACACCAACTTTCAGCCGTTTTATAACGCTAACACTAATTATAAATCTATTTGGCTGAACAATCTATGGTTTTTTTCACCTTTACCCTACCTGACGTAGGGCAGCGGGTCTACCCTCTCGCCGTTAATCCTGATTTCAAAATGCAGGTGCGGGCCTGTAGAGGCGCCGGTGGAGCCAACGATGGCAATGGCCTGGCCGCGTATAACCTGAGTTTCATTTGCCACCAGGAAGTTGTGGTTGTGCGCGTAAACAGTAGCTATGCCTGCACCGTGGTCCACAATGACCAGATTGCCGTAGCCGCCGCCCATACGATATGTATAGGCAATGCCTGAATCAGACGCCACCACCTCGACCGGCCTGCCGATGTAAGAGCGTGAACCGGGCCAGCGGTTGTGCGGGACCCCGATATCTATTCCGCCGTGGAAAGAACCGCGCACGCGCGTAATCGGGTGGATGCGGTAGCCAAAGCCGGATGTGATCCAGCTTGGGCCAAACTCAGGCACAGGCCACAGATACTTTCCTGTCCCCAGGTAAACGTTGCCCTTCCTGGCAGCCTCGGCCTGCAGCTGTTTGATGATTTCTTCAAGCTGTTTGGCCTCCGCTTCCAGCTGTTTGATGGCTTCTTCCTCGGCGTCCAGTTCATCACGCACTGCGGTCAGAATCATCTCCCGCTCCATTGTGCTCAGTTCCAATTCCTGCTTCTTGGCCAGATTTGATTGGCGCAGGGCCAAAAGATCCTGCCTGCGGCCCTCCAGGTCTTGTTTGATGGCGGCGATTCTCTCTTTTTCTGCCTGGTATTCAGTGAGGAGTTCCCTGTCCTGGCCAACAATCATCTGCAGGTCGTTGTAGCGTGTGAGAAACTCAGTGAAGGTGGTACTGTTGAACAATACTTCCAGGTAACTTATATTGCCGTGCTCATGAATGGCACGCAAGCGGACGGCAAGCAGATCCTCCGTGGCGGCTATCTGCTCCTCGGCTGCGGCCAGTTCATCCTCTGTCACCTTAATTTTTTTCTCAGTGTCGCCTATCTTATTGTTTAAGGAACGCAGTTCAGTCTGCACCCTGCTGATATTGCTTTCCAAAAACCGCAGCTCTCCAAGCAGGCTTTTTTCCTGTTTTTTATAATCTGCAATTTTTTTCTGAACTCTTTCCTGCATTGACTTGATAGCATCCAGCTCCTGGTGCTTCTCCTGAATTTGATTGGCAAAGACAGGCAGCACAAAAGCTGCAAGCAAAATTACAGCAATTAAAAATTGAGACAGCCGGTTTGTACGTATGGACAAAATTCAGCACCTCCCATACTACAGTGAAAAATATGTACGCTTTTAAACCTTAAGGAAGCGGCGCATGGAGACAAGGCTGCCCAGACAGCCGATGACAGTACCGATAGTCAGCATAATGGTGCTCATCTGACCCATAATTAACTCCGGGCTCACCAGCGGTAAAAAAATCAGGTTAAACTGGGCCCAGGAGACAGTCTGCGCGTAGAGGTAGGACAGGATAAGCTTAGGTATGAGGGCGCCGATGCTGCCGAGCAGAATCCCCTCAATCACAAAAGGCCAGCGGATAAACCACTCTGTGGCGCCTACGTATTTCATAATCATAATCTCGCCGGCCCTGGCATTGACAGTCAGTTTAATGGTATTTGCTATCAGAAAAGCGGCCGTCAGGGCAAGTCCCAGCATAAAAGCAATACCTATCCATTTGAGTACACCTGTAAATATAAAGAGTGATTCTACCACTTCAGCACCGTAGTTTACCCGTGCAATACCGGGCATAGACTGCAGAAGTGCTGCAACAGCGGGAATATCCTCAGGGATAATAGTGCGGATTTCAAAAGAATCCCGCAGCGGATTGCGCCTTCCTTCGCCGTATCCCTCAACCATCTCCCCCAGCTTTTCCCTCAGCCGCTCCAGTGCTTCGTCTTTGGAAACAAAGCGTACTTCCTCCACGTCTGTAAGCTGAATGATGGCCACACGCAGCTCGTCCACTTCGTCTGCGGGCGTGTCCTCTTCTACATAAGCAATTATCTCTACCTGATTTTTAATCTCATCTGTCAGGTGGTCCACATTGATATTAAGCAGCATAAAGCTGCCAAGGATAAAGAGTGTAACTGCTACCACACCGATGGAAGCCATACTCATCCAGCTGTTGCGAAAAATACTGCAGAAAGCTTCTTTTATGTAATAAATCCATGTCCTAAACGCCATGATAAGTGTAAGCCCCCCCCCGCTGATCACGGATGACCTGGCCGGCATGCAGGGCAATGACACGCTGTCGCATTTGATCCACAACTTCCTTGTCGTGTGTGGCCATGACCACTGTTGTCCCGCGAATATTTATGCTTCGCAGGGTATCAATGATGCCCAGTGATGTTTTGGGATCCAGGTTGCCCGTAGGCTCATCGGCAATAATAAGCAGAGGCTGATTGACGATAGCCCGCGCCAGGCAGACACGCTGCTGCTGGCCGCCGGAAAGTTCAAGCGGCTTCATGTGAGCTTTTTCTGTCAAGCCCACCATCTCAAGCGCATCAGGCACACGTTTGCGGATTTCACGGCTTGAAGCGCCTATTACCTGCAGGGCAAAAGCCACATTATCATAAACAGTGCGGTTTGTTAAAAGTCGAAAATCCTGAAACACCACTCCGATGCTGCGTCGCAGCATCGGCACTTCACGCCTCCTGAAGCGGGCTATGTCACGTCCAAACATTCTGATGCTGCCGCTGCTTGGCAGAAATTCCCTGCACAAAAGCTTGATAATGGTGGATTTACCGGCGCCACTCTCGCCCACCATAAAAACAAATTCTCCCCGGTCGATGTTAATGTTAACCCTATCCAAAGCCTTAACGCCGTTGGGATAAACCATCCCAACCTGCTGTATTTCAATCATGCTGTTCGGCGCTCCCGTCCTGCCTACAGGCATTGATTTGTACAGTCAAAGCAAATTGTACTTAACATAAATTCGACACCATTTCTAAAAAACCTTTTACCTGCGCCATATTTTTTCATTATTCCCGGACTGGAAGAAACATTTGCCGATAAACCAGGGATGTCGGAAAAAAACACCGCCGCCCTGCGCTTGGGCTATGCGGCAGCTGCTGCACACTGCGCGCCGTGCTTCAAATTGCCGCCTAAAACAGAAGATTTAAATCGCAGTCTTTTCATAGACGGCAACCAGCTCCTGGGCATGTCTGCCCTGGCCAGCGGCTGCCGCTTCCTGTCAGCATATCCAATGACACCGGCCACAGGGGTAATGATCTATCTCGCCGGCAAGCAGATTTCTCATGATGTGATTGTGGAACAGGCCGAAGATGAAATCGCTGCTATTAACATGGCCCTTGGCGTCTCATTTGCCGGAGCGCGCTCCCTGACTTCCACCTCCGGAGGCGGTTTCTCGCTGATGGCGGAAAACAACGCCACAGGACAGTTCGCCGCCCTGCTCCGCCGCGAAACAGGCCTTGCGGTGGGCCATAAAATTCTTCCCCGGATATGCATTGATTGACATTCTCCAGCCATGCGTTACATTCAACAAAGTCAATACCTTCGCCTGGTATAAAAAAAGGGCCTACAAGCCCCAAGGCCATGACCCGTCCGACTTCAACTCCGCCCTTGACCTCGCCCGCCAGTGGGGTGACAAAATTCCAATCGGCATCCTCTACAGCGTCCCCCGCCCCACTTTCGAGTCCAATTTCCCCCTCCTGCAGGGCGACCCCCTCTGCACCCGTCCCTTCAACCCCTCCTCCCTCTCCCACCTGCAAGATGAGTTTCTCTAGGGGTTGCGGAAGCCTTCGCCGAGGACTTCGTGGGCGTTGCCGACGATGACAAAGGCTTGGGGGTCGATTTCATGGACGGTACTTTTAAGCCTGTGCAATTCGGACTGCCCGACTACAGTGAGCACCATTTCTCTTGGCTGCCCGGAAAAGGCGCCTTTGCCTGTAAACACTGTGGCGCCGCGGTCGAGGTCGCTCATAATTTTTTGCGCAATCAGCTCAGTCTGGTCTGAAATAATGAGGGTGGCCTTGCTGTTGCTGATTCCCTCCTGGATAAGGTCGATGACGCGGCTGCTGACAAACAGTGAAATCAGCGCGTACATGGCAAGCTCAAGGTTAAAGACAATGCCGGCGAGGGCAATAACGAGAAAATCCACTCCCAGCAGGCTCTGCCCGCTGGTAAACCCGAACATTTTATTCAGAATCTGGGCTGCCAGCACCGTGCCGCCGGTGGAGCCGCGCGCCCTGAAAACAAGGGCAATTCCCACTCCCATCAGGATCCCCCCGTAGACAGAAGCCAAAAGCAGGTCGCCGGTGGCCACAGGGAGGGGCGCCAGCAGCTCAATCAATGCTGAGAGCGACACTGCGCCAAACAGTCCGCGGAAGATAAAGCGAAAGCCGAAAACACGGGCGGCGAATAAAAACAGGGGCAGGTTAAGGAGCAGTATAGTGAAACCCACAGGAAAACGATACAGGTAATAGACGATGATGCCGATACCGCTGATACCGCCCGCTGCGATGAGGTTGGGGATAAGAAAAATGTTAAAGGCAACCGCCATGATTGCGGTGCCAAGCAGGACAAGAATATACTCTCTAAAGAGCTGCCACCTGGTCAACAGGTATCACCGCCCCGGTTATTTCCTGCCCGCCGTCTGGCGGAGGTAGGATTCAATGAGATGGTCTAAGTCACCGTCCATCACTGCTTCAATATTGCCGACTTCTACTCCGGTACGGTGATCTTTGACCAGAGTATAGGGCTGAAAAACATAGGAGCGAATCTGGCTTCCCCAGGCGATTTCCTTCTGCTCGCCGCGCAGGCCGGCCAGTTCCTCAGCCTGCTTGCGTTCATAGAGGTCCGCCAGGCGGGCGCGCAGGATCTTCATTGCCCTGTCCCGGTTGGAGTGCTGTGAACGTTCGTTCTGGCACTGCGCCACAATACCGGTAGGCAGGTGGGTGATACGCACAGCAGAGTCGGTGGTGTTTATATGCTGGCCGCCTGCACCGCTGGCGCGGAAAGTGTCGATTTTGAGGTCATCCGGCGAGATTGCCACATTCTGGTCTTCTTCCTCTATTTCCGGAAGCACGTCAAGGGAAGCAAAAGAAGTATGGCGTCTCTTGGCGGCGTCAAAAGGAGAGATGCGCACCAGCCTGTGCACACCGCGCTCCGCCTTCAAATAGCCAAAAGCATTTTTACCCTTGACAAGCAGTGTAGCGCTTTTTATACCAGCCTCATCACCGGGTAAAAGGTCTAAAACTTCTACCTGGTAATTTCTCCTTTCCGACCAGCGCGCATACATGCGTACAAGCATGGCTGCCCAGTCCTGCGACTCTGTGCCTCCTGCGCCGGGATGGATGGAAATAATGGCCGCGTGTGAATCATAATGGCCGCGGAAAAGAATAGCCAGCTCCAGCCTGCCAATCTCCTGCAGCAGGTTGCCAGCCTTATCCCGCGCTTCTCTAAACAAACTTTCGTCGCTTTCCTCTTCGGCCAAAAAGACAGTAAGTTCCAAATCATCCAGCTTCTCAACAAAAGACCGGACAGGGTCCACTTCCTCGCGCAACTGCTTCAGTTCCTGGATTACCTTTTGCGCGTTTTCACTGTCATTCCAGAAGGAAGGCTCTGCCGTACTCTCTTCCAGTTTATTGATTAATTCACTCTTGGCAGCAACGTCAAAGGGAAACACTCATTTCCGTATGACGCTCCCGCAAACCCTGGCATATGTTTTTTAATTCCAAAGACACGGTCTGCACCTACTTTCCACAACACTTCTTATATTTTTTTCCGCTCCCGCAGGGACAGGGGTCATTGCGTCCGGGCTTGGCAGCGGCACGGGCCGGCCCGTGTACAGCAGTCCCGTCACTGGGAGGGGTCTCGTTGACAACTGCCACTGACTGACGTTTAGGCGGCGAGGCAACCTGGACGCGGTAAAGGAGGCCCACCACTTCTTCCCTGATAGACCTGATCATAGATTGAAACATTTCATAGGCTTCATACTTGTATTCAACCAGCGGGTCGCGCTGGGCGAAAGCCCGCAATCCTATACCCTGCCGCAGATCATCCATGGCGTCGATGTGGTCCATCCATTTGGTATCCACAGTACGCAAGAGCACAACTCGTTCCAGTTCCCGCATTGTCTCACTGCCGAGCTTAGCCTCGCGTTGAGCATAAAAAGATTTTGCCGCTTCATATAGCATCTCATGAAGTTCCTGCCTGTCTTTCCCTTTGAGGTCCTGTACTTTAAAGTGCCTGGGAGGCAGAAATACTCCTTCGGCATATTTGAGCAATTCATTTAAGTCCCACTCGTCATCGTAGACTTTTTCATTGGCATAAACAGCAATGGCTTCGTCGATAAGCTCTGAAGTCATATCCATGGCCTGCCCGCGCAGATCCTCGCCCTCCAGCACCCGGCGGCGCTGGCTGTAGATGACTTCCCGCTGCTCATTAATCACGTTGTCATATTCAAGGATGTGCTTGCGGATATCGAAGTTGCGTGATTCCACACGCTTTTGGGCGTTCTCAATGGCGCGGCTGATTAAAGGGTGATCAATGGGCACGTCCTCTTCAAGGCCAAGTTTTTCCATAATACCCAGAATATTATCAGAACCAAAAAGCCGCATCAGGTCGTCTTCCATGGAGATGAAGAACTGGGATGAGCCAGGGTCGCCCTGACGGCCGGAGCGGCCGCGCAGCTGATTGTCGATACGCCTGGCCTCGTGGCGCTCGGTGCCTATAATGTGCAGCCCACCAAGCTCTGTGACCCCGTCGCCCAGCACGATATCGGTACCTCGTCCGGCCATGTTGGTGGCTATGGTAACTGCTTCCCCCTGTCCGGCAAGTTTAATAATATCCGCTTCACGTGCATGGTGCTTGGCGTTTAGGACTTCGTGGCGGACTCCTCTTTTCTGCAGCAGCCGGCTCAACTCTTCCGATTTCTCAATAGAAATGGTGCCTACAAGAAGCGGCTGCCCCAAACTATGCCGCTGCACAATATCCTCTACAACCGCTCTAAACTTGGCACGCTCGTTTTTATAAATCACATCCGCTAAATCATGGCGGATCATCGGCTTATTCGTGGGTATCTCCAGCACATCCATGCCGTATATCTTCTGAAATTCTTCCTCTTCAGTCTTGGCTGTGCCTGTCATTCCGGCCAGCTTCCTATACATGCGAAAATAGTTCTGGAAAGTGATAGTGGCCAATGTTTTGCTTTCTTTGGCAATTTTTACGTTTTCTTTAGCTTCAATCATCTGATGCAGCCCTTCGCTGTAGCGACGGCCATACATCAGGCGGCCGGTAAAATCATCAACAATGATTATCTCACCTTTATCACTGACAACATATTCCTTGTCCCGCTGCATTAATTCTTTAGCTCTGATTGCCTTTCGTATCAGGCCCTGAATTTGATCGTTTGATAGCTCTGAGCCTGACTTTACACTCCCTTTTGTTTTGTTATCTACATCAGAGTGGTGCTCGTCTTCACTAAAAATTTCGCTTTCTTCGCCGTAAATGTTTCTTCCAACTATTTTTTCAATTTTTTTCATTCCATCCGGTGTCTCTTCAACAGTTTGGGCTTTTTCATCTACTTCATAATCTAAACCTTTTTTCAGACGTCTGGCATAGTCGTAGTATCCTTTATAATCAATTTCATCATCATCTGACTGCCCGGAAATAATCAGCGGCGTCCTGGCCTCATCCACCAGGATGCTGTCTACTTCGTCGACAATGGCGAAATTCAGATTCCGCTGCACCATGTTTTCTTTGTAGAGCACCATATTGTCGCGCAGGTAATCAAACCCGAATTCGTTATTGGTGCCGTAAGTAATATCAGAATTATAAGCGTCACGCCTTTGTGAGGGTTCGATGCCGTGAACAACCAGACCCACTGACAGCCCGAGGAATTTGTATATTTCCCCCATCCACTCGCTGTCACGCTTTGCTAAATAGTCGTTCACAGTCACTATGTGGACACCTTTGCCTGGAAGCGCATTCAGGTAAGCAGGGAGGGTCGCCGCCAGCGTCTTGCCCTCACCTGTCTTCATCTCGGCGATTCTCCCCTGGTGGAGGACTATCCCGCCCAGCAACTGTACATCAAAGTGGCGCATTTTAACTGTGCGCCAGGCTGCTTCCGCCACTACAGCGTAAGCTTCAGGCAGCAGCTCTTCAAGAGCGGCCTGTTCAGCCTTAAACAGTTTCTTGCGCGCATCCTCGAGCTGCTCTTTAATTGTATGGTGAAAGCCGGTCTCGGTTACATTGTCTAATTCCAGGCGCAGTTCATCCACCAGCCGGCGCTGCTCCTCAAGCACGCTGCTTAAGCGCGCGCGGAACTCCTCTGTTTTGGCACGCAGTGCGTCATCAGGCAGAGCTTCCATCTGTTCTTTCAGAGACTTGATTTTCTCCACAAGCGGATTAAGTTTTTTCAGTTCACGCAGGTTCACATCGCCGATTATCCTGGCTATCAGGCTTCGCATTTTTCGACCCTCCAGCTTTCTGTTGTCATAATTAAACATGTATAAAAAGGAACCCTGAGGTTCCCGTGTGCCATACTCATATTATTTCACAGGCCAAATTTATTTTACCACTATTCTTTGTCCAAAACAAGTCCTCTGGCTTCTTCCCCACACAGCATGCGGTACTGTATAAAGATAAACATACCGGCCACAATCATGAGGTCGCCGGCACTGACAACAGCAGGCGTCGGCAGGCGAAAAGATACCGGTATGATATCAGCCAGAAACCAAAGCCGGCTTTGTGCCGTGAGCAGAGAGTGGGTGCCCGCAGGCTGGCCTGTTATTCCGGCCTTAGCTATGGCCGCCGCCGATACCGGCATTGTCCCGCCGTTGGCCGCAATTACTAGAAAATTAGCCAGGCTGCCCAGGCCAAAGAGCTTGATGCCCGGGTATTTTGAGTTCATCGCCACAACATAGATAAATAGGACATAAGCTGCCACCTGCAGCCACGGCCCAAACACAAAACCATTTTTCGCCAGTATCCCGGCAGCGGCCCTGAGAATAATTGCCGCCCAAACCAGGGGAAGCCAAGACAGATTAAGGTTGCCCAACCGCTCCAGTTTACCCCCGCGCAGCAGCGCCACAGCCGCTGCTAAAACCACACCCGCAAGAATCATTTTATTTCCCCCTTGCGGCGCAACACTTTAATAAAAGCATCGACCACCACCGGACAAAACTGAGTATCGCTGCATCTCTTCAGCTCTGCCACAGCCTCCTGCTTAGTCATAGGTTCCCGGTATGTGCGCAGTGAGGTCATAGCGTCAAAGGCGTCGGCAGCGCTCACTATTTTAGCCCCCACAGACATCAGGTCGCCGGTGAGCCCGTCGGGATAACCACTGCCATCTACGCGTTCGTGGTGATGGCGGACAATATCGGCATATTCGCCGATAAATTTAATGTTGCTGATTATATCGGCGCCCACTGCCGAGTGCCCGCGCACCAGGTTAAATTCTTCATCTGAAAGGCGGCTCGGCTTATTTAATATACTTTCAGGAATACCGATTTTACCGATATCGTGCATCAGCGCCAGGTATTCCAGCTTTTCCAGAAAATCCTCAGGCAGGGCCATTTCCTGGCCTATCATAACCACATAACGCGCCACACGTTCAGAATGGCCGTGAGTATAATGATCCTTGGCATCAATGGCCTTGGTCAGCGCTCTGATTGTACTGAGGTACTGGTTGCGCATATCCATATATAAAATAAATGTGTGGCGTGCCAGCAGCAGGGGCAGAACAAGCAGAAGCACACCGGACATCCCCATACTTGTATAAACTACTGCTATCAGGACACCCAGAGGCGCCACAGCAAAATAATTCGGCGCGGACCAGCGGAAATTAGTTAGCCACATACCGAAAAAAGACACTTTTTTTGATAAAGACATTACATATATCACCAACACAGCATTTACAAAAAAATAAGTGAAAGTGCTGGCAATAAGGGGAAGAATATTAGCGGGAAGAATAAAAGATCCAGGGGTACCACCACTGAAGACATACGTATACCCGGCTAGACCTGCCGACAGCATGAGCTGTGCCGTGTTAAAGAGTAAACGGTATGACATTTTTCTTATTTGTTTCAGAGAATTAAAATGAACTATGTTAAAAGCATTGGCCCATACTGCCGCTACCGGTCCCATAAGTATTATCAGAGCTAGGCTGACGGCAAAGCCCACAGAAACAGAACCATATCCCCTGGGCAGCTCGACGCCCAGATTCTCAAAAGCCATATTCAATAAAACAAAAAACAAAAAAGGCCAGCCAATGAGAGTGACTGCGAATGGATTATACCACAGGAAAAGAGCTGCGGCGCTAACCACAAGGGAAACATATATTTTGACTTGCAGTGGCTCTTCTCTGAATGACATTGTTATCCTCCGGATTATATAAAAAAGGACCGGCAATTTTTAATTTACCACCTGTAGTTGGCGCCACCGGCGAGCACAAGAGCGCAGAGAGCAACGAGCGCACGGATAATCTTTGCCATTTTAATAATCCCCCTCACGGTTTTCTCCGCCGTGTCCGCTAATTAATGGCGGGCTAACCGCTCCGCTTGGGGAAACGCTGCCGGTCCTTTTTTTTCAAATATCAGTAGATACCCTTCTGTTGATGGCATTTAAAGCTGCCCTGACAACAGCTTCTTTTTCATCCTGGCTGACAAGCGCGCAGCCAACAAGGTTGTCCTCCTGCATGCCGCGCACCAATGTCACAGCGATGCAGACAATGTTCCTCCCGCCCAGCGTAAAAAGAGCTATGTCGTCGAGTACAATGCTGCTTTCTTCAGCAAGGAAACCCGCCGCCGCCTGCAGCGCTGCTTCCGCTGTCAGGCGCAGGCGGTTTTGCCGTGACAGTACCCCTGATTTTTGACCCTTGCAGCTCTTTTTTTCTGAAGCAAGCTCAACCAGAGCTTCCATTTTATTTCCCCGCATGTTGAGATTAATGGAGGAAAACTTTAAGCGTTTTTCGTTTAGATTCCTCTGCTCTTTACGCAACTGCACCACCGAGATTTTTTTATGGTCCAAATCAAGTCCATACTCCACACGAAACAGAGTTTCAATGTCCCTTACGATCTGTTTGGGATTGCGGGAATCTTCCGCCAGCACATGTATCTCTGTAATCTCTTTACCATTTTCCGCTACTATATTGACAGAAATAACATCGCGAATCTGCCTGATAAAATTCTCACAGTCTGCCAGCCTTATTTCTTTAGGAGCATCGGCCAAATAAAACCCTCCACTCTGTTTATTTTCGCCTTATGCTCCCCCGCAAGCATTAATCAGGCTAATTTCCCAAATATTTCAATAGTTTCTAACCAAATTCGACTAATCATTTTAAAATCCTTCTTGATATGCCAAAAACCTTTACAACAATACGCCTATTTCTTCAGTCAGCGCCCATATACACCCGCTCACCAGCGAATGCCCCCCCAACATGACAGGAAGCCGACAGCGCACAGCAGCCTTTGTAAAATCCTTCAGCCACTTGTCTTCTATTTTGTCGTACCGGCCAAGGTCGGAATAAAAGCGGTCTGCATCGCTTAATTGCTTGTGCATATGTCCAAATAAGACTCGTGTATCAATCATTGCTGCCTGCACAGTCTGTGCCAGGTAGTCGAAAAAACGCTCCGGCCCGATTTCATCAAGCCAGTAGCCAAGAAGTGAAACAACCTTTCCACTTTCGAGGCGGCCAAGCGCCTTCATACCGCGTTCTTCGGAAAATATCCTCAAGCGGACCTTGAAATGGCTGTTGAGGCGGGCAATGGCGGGCGCACCCACTCTCCCTATCAGGGCCAGTTCGAGGTAATCACCACGCAGCACTTCTTTTAGCCGGCGCACCAGTGTCAGGTCCAGGCCGCTTCCTGCCAACGCCCTGCGCAGGTTATGGCCGCCGAAAGGTGACGCGGCCAAAACCAGCACATCACTTGGTGTATCAATATCAAACTGGGTACCCAGCGTGACAGGCAGCAAGATTTGCTCAAAGCCCGCGCCATAGCGTAAAAGCATGGCCAGTTCATTATCCGTAGCCGGAAGCTTATGCTCACTGAGCGCCAATGCCGGGCTAAACCCAATAATATCAGCGGATTGTACATTATTGGTGACAAACCTGCGCTGCCCTGACAGGATTGATTTGCAGGCAAAAGCAAGCTCCTGTGTGTCGGCAAGCGGTACAGCAGCTCCTCCCAGGTAAAGAATCTTTGTAATACCGTGCCTGCTTATCAACTCCAGAAGTTCGCGCCCAAAATGGAAAGCCGAAGGAGGTGTTGAATTGAGCTCCACCCTAAAGCGCGCATCGCTGCTCACAGTTGCCAGTTGCGGTTGGTTTGTAACGAGAAAAATCCTTGCTACTTCAGGCAGTGACAGCAGTTTGGCCACATTATCCGCCAGTACGGCATGCCTGACCCCGACAAGTATCTCCTCCACCGGGCTCTGGGCACAGCTGCCCTCAAAAATAACTACATCAAGCACCTTATGCCTCCTTTCCTTCTACTAAAAAAGCCGGCCTCGCCGGCTTTTTAAGTTACTTCCACTGTTACTTCAGTGTTGGCTCGATCAAACCATAATTACCGTCCTTACGCCGGTAGACTACATTAACCTCATCTGTATCAGCATTGGCAAATACATAAAAATCGTGTCCCAGCAGGTCCATCTGCAAAACTGCCTCTTCCACAGGCATGGGCTTTACAGCAAACCGCTTGGTCCTTACAACTTTAGGCTCATCATCTTCCTCGACCCTGGGAAGTTCGGATGTAGACCTGGCACCTCCCGCTAACTGGCGTGATTTGCGGTTAATTCTCGTCTTGTACTTGGCAATCTGCCTTTCCAGTTTATCGACAACCATATCTATTGAGGCATACATATCGTTGGTCGATTCTTCAGCACGCAGGATCATCCCGTTAACAGCTACTGTAACTTCCACAGTATGTAATTCGCGTACTACACCCAGTGCTACCTGTGCTTCAGTGTCAAAGTCAAAGTACTTTTTAATCTTACCCACACGCTTCTGTACATGCTCCCTGAGGGCTTCGGTAACTTCGATGTTCTTACCTCTCACAGTAAGTTTCATCTCCCTCAACTCCTTTTGCTTTTTATTAGTATTCCCTCTAAAGATGGGAAAATCCTGCACATTTTGTAGATTACCTTACTTAGAAGGGAAAAATCCCAAAAACATGTTTTGGGATTTTGTGTGGCAGTATGTGATAACCTTCAGGTTATACTTTCGAAACATTTGCCGCCTGAGGGCCACGGGCTCCTTCAACAATTTCAAACTCAACTTCCTGTCCTTCAGCCAGGGTTTTGAAACCCTCGCCCGAGATGGCGGAGTAATGGACAAAAACGTCTCCCCCGTCTTCCCTTTCAATAAATCCATAGCCTTTTTCCTGATTAAACCACTTAACTTTACCGTACACTTTCATTCCCCCTAAAAAATAAAACTATGTCAATGCCTCTCACACCAACATACGAATAAATTATCACATCTCTCAATTAAAGTCAACGGTCCAAAATCCTGCCAGCGGCCCATTGAGTTTGGCAAAAACTCCACAGCTAACCCAGGCTGTTCCTGTCAGCGGCCCACTACCGCCAGATATACCTCCTGGGCGCCGGCGGAAAGCAGTGCGGCAGCGGCAAAATGAGCTGTGGCACCTGTTGTGAGCAAATCATCAACTAAAAGCAGACGCCCGGATACAGTGTGTTCAGGCAGCACAGAAAAAGCATCTCTGACATTCTGCCAGCGCTCATTGTGTCCCAGTTTTGTCTGGCTTGGGGTCGGTCGCGAGCGAACGAGCACTGTCCTCACCGGAAGCCCCAGTTCATCCCCTATAACCTGGGCCAGAAGCAGCGACTGATCGTATCCACGTTCCAAGAGCCGCTGCCTGTGCAGCGGGACAGGGACAACGGCAGATAACTGGGGCCAGCCGCATTTTTTCAGCCTCCTGGCCATTAATTTGCCAAGCGGCCCGGCCAGGTGCTTTTGCCTCCCATACTTATACTTCTGCACCACCCTTTTCATTCTGCCCCGGTAGAGATCAACCGCACAGGCGCCATGAAAACTTAATTTATAATCGCGGCAGACAGGGCAGGGGTCGATCTGCTCTGGCAGGGGGTGGCCGCACCTGTGGCAGCAGTGAACAGGCAGTTTTGCCAGGCATTTTTCACAGGTCGAAAAAGCACCTTCGCCCTCAAGCCTGCTGCAGCAGAAAATACAGCGCGGTGGGAAAAAAAGGTCAAATAAAGGGTTTAAATGGCCCATTAGATACGCGCTCCTTTAAATTAATTTTCTGCCAATCTGGCAGCAAGTCGCGTATAGCGTGCCTCTACTTTATTGTTTCGCACAGCTATGGCCAGCGCTTTCTTGGTGCCTATCAGCACGACAAGCTCCTTGGCCCGGGTGATAGCAGTGTAAAGCAAATTTCTCTGCAGCATTATGTAGTGCTGAGTCACCACCGGCAGAACCACCACCGGGTACTCGCTGCCCTGGCTTTTGTGGACAGAAACTGCATAGGACAGTACCAGTTCATCAAGCTCAGTCAGGTCGTAGATCACTTCCCTCTCCCCGCCCACATCAGGATAAAGCACATGGATTTCACCGTCGTCACTGTTAATGTAAGTGATGCGGCCAATATCGCCGTTAAATACCTCTTTCTGGTAGTTATTACGGATCTGCATCACCTTATCGCCCAGCCGGAAATGGGCGCTGCCCATCTGTATTTCCGGCTTATGAGGAGCAGGCGGGTTCAGCTCCTGCTGGAGTTTAAGGTTTAGATTTTCCACCCCAAGTATATGCCGGCGCATTGGGCTTAGAACCTGGATATCATCAATTGGATCCCTGTTGCGGTAGCGAGGCAGACGTCGGCTGCACAACTCCAGGATCATCTCCACTACCTTGCCGGGTTCACTTTCAGGCATAAAGTAAAAATCGCTTGAGTTGCCCTCCACAAACGGCATCTGCCCGGTATTGACACGGTGCGCGTTGGTAATAATGGTGCTGGAATCAGCCTGGCGGAAAATACGGTCAAGCCTGGCCGCAGGCACAGCACCTGAAGCAATGATATCACGCAGCACATTGCCCGCACCCACAGCAGGCAACTGGTCCATGTCGCCCACCAGGATCAGCCTGCAACCCGCCGGAATTGCTTTCAGCAGGTGATAAAAAAGCAGAAGGTCCACCATGGATACTTCATCAACAATGATAACGTGTGCTTTTAGCGGCCGCGTATCATCTCGCTGAAAACGGTAGCCCTCCCCTTCCGTGTATGTAAACTCCAGCAGCCTGTGGATTGTTTTTGCCTCCAGGCCGGTGGCCTCGGTCATCCTCTTGGCTGCCCGCCCGGTGGGTGCGGCAAGCATCACTTCCAGCCCATGCTGCTGAAACAGAGTCAAAAGCGCTTTAATCGTAGTTGTCTTGCCTGTGCCCGGGCCACCCGTTACCACCAACAGGCCTGATTCAAGCGCCATGGCTACTGCCTGCCGCTGTCCCTGGGCCAGTTCTATGCCGTCTGCCTCCGGGAGGCCCCGGCCTGCAGGCAGTGTATGCTGGAACGCGGCCAATCCGCGCAGGCGCTCTGCCACATATTTTTCCGCCTGAAAAAGATGTGAAAGATAAACCGCATCTTCTCCACCCAGGCTCTCAAGCACCAGGTAACCATCGCCAAGCAGCCTGCCGAGCTGTCGGGCAATTGCCTCTTCGTCTACACAATTATCAGCGGCGCCAAGCGCCTCAATCACCCTGTCAGCCAGTTCCTGCTGCGGCAGATAAAGGTGGCCCTCATCCTGGGCCTGGTTTAACAGGTAGAGGAGAGCGGCGCGGATGCGGTGCGGTGAATCGGAAGCCAAGCCCATTTCAAGGGCGATTTTGTCAGCGGTGCGAAAGCCCACGCCAAAAACGTCCTCTGCCAGCCTGTAGGGGTTTTCTGTGACCCTGGCAACTGTATCATCGCCGTAGCGCCTGTAAATCCTGGTTGCATAGCCGGTGCCCACCCCGTATCCCTGCAGAAAAGACATTACTTTCATTACTTCCCGGCGCTCTTTTAAACTTTCCGCAATCATCGCCGCTTTTTTTTCTCCTATCCCCTCAACCTCCGTCAGCCTCAGAGGCTCTCTTTCAATGATGTCCAGTGTCGCCGGCCCAAAATGTTCCACAATTTTTTCCGCTGTGGCCGGGCCCACTCCCTTAATCAGGCCTGATGCCAAAAAGCGCCTGATGCCCTTTAGATTGCGCGGCATAAGCACCTCATACGTTTGGATCTTAAACTGGCGCCCATAATCAGGATGCTGTGACCACTCACCCTGCAGGCGCAGTTTCTCCCCGGCGCTTAAAAGTGGCATGTTGCCGATGATAGTACACAATTCATCGTCGTCCGAACGCAGGCGTGCCACCATAAACAGCGTCTTATCATTATAAAAACTTATTCTTTCCAAGGTGCCTTCCAGTGTAGGCATAATTCCCCTCCCGCCGGTTAGTATTCAACACTGCAAACTTATAATCCTTCCTTTGTTAAAAGTAAATAGTAAGGGAGGCAAAAGCCTCCCAAAGAGTTAGATATAAGAAACGATCTCCTCCATCTCACGTGTTACCAGGCGGGCGCGCACCTTTTCAGCAACAGCGCCCCCTGCGGTGTGGAAGATATTTTTGTCAATCAAGGCATCCATTACTATGCCCACATCCAGCGGCTCCAGGTCCTGCCTGGGATTGGCGAGAGACAGTGTATACAAGGTGCCTTCTTCATTGCGGAAAACTAACTGCAGGGTTTGCACAAACTTCACCTCCCTAACTTGCTAAAATATGAGTTTACTCATTAACCAATTCACCGTCATCCAGGCGTCGCAGTGTGATCACCGGCAGTGACTGCAAGCTTAGCAGGCCCTCGATAACATCGTAGATATCCTGATGGCTGGCAGTAGGGCGGATTCTTGTAAATATACGGTTGACATAAACAGGATCCCCTTGATCATCTACACCATTTTGCATTCTTGCCTGGCAGCGCGTATAGCCGGGAGAAAGAGTAACAGCCAACAAATTCACCCCCTTTGCTCTTTTACCGTACGGTCAACCCCATTATAAAAGGGTTCCCGTGCAGGCTGCAATCGGTGAGTTTGCGGCGTGTCTTTACATTAAAACTGCTCCGGAAGTTTGAAGTTGGCGCGATTGAGTTCTTTTGCAGTCAAAAGTAGCAGGCATTTTTCACAGCACGACAAAACAGTAAAAATACTTGCTGCAGATACAGCAGCATTTTTAGTCATTACGGCACACTTTAAGTGTAAAAATAGCATTACATGAAAAAAAGGTGGGGCATGCAGTTCCTCACCTTTTTTCATACTGTTTTATAGCCGGGATATGCATTTTTTGCTTAACAGCTAGGCCAGGCCGGCCTCACTGCGCAGGAGCTCTGCTTTGTCTGTGCGCTCCCAGGGCAGATTAAGGTCCTCGCGGCCAAAATGGCCGTAGGCTGCAACCTGCCTGTATATAGGCTGCCGGAGTTCCAAGTCGCGGATGATTGCCGCCGGGCGCAGGTCAAAAATGGCCCTGATCAGTTTTTCAATTTTTTCCTCTTCGATTTTGGCCGTGCCGAAAGTCTCTACTAACAGTGAGAGAGGTTTAGCCACGCCGATGGCATAGGCAATCTGCACCTCGCACTTGTCTGCCAGGCCGGCGGCCACCAGGTTTTTAGCTACATAGCGCGCGGCATACGCCCCTGAGCGGTCAACTTTTGTCGGGTCCTTGCCGGAAAAAGCGCCTCCGCCGTGGCGGGCGTAACCACCGTAGGTATCGACGATTATTTTACGTCCTGTAAGGCCGGCGTCGCCCTGTGGGCCTCCCACTACAAAACGTCCTGTAGGGTTGACATAATAATTGGTGTCGCTGACCAGGTAATGTCCGGGCACTACAGGGTAAACCACATTTTGCAGGATGTCCTTCCTTATTTTATCGAGGCTCACATCATCCCTGTGCTGGGCTGAAACAACTATGGTGTTTATACTCTGGGGCTTGCCGTCCACATACTTTACTGTAACCTGCGTCTTACCGTCAGGACGGAGATAGGGTAGTATTTTTTCCCTGCGCACCTCGGCCAGGCGCCTGGCCAGCTTGTGGGCCATGGCAATGGGCAGCGGCATAAGTTCAGGGGTTTCATTGCAGGCAAAGCCAAACATCATGCCCTGGTCGCCGGCGCCGATGGCGTCAAGTTTTTCATCTTTAAATTCTCCGCTCTTGGACTCAAAGCACTGGTTTACGCCAAGCGCGATATCTGGGGACTGCTCGTCAATGGCGGTGAGCACTGCGCAGGTGTCGCCATCAAAACCGTATTTGGCCCTTGTATAGCCAATTCCTTTTACTGTGCTGCGGACCACCTGCGGAATATCAACATAACAGGAAGTAGTTATTTCTCCGGCTACCAAAACAAGGCCGGTTGTAACAGACGTCTCCGCCGCCACACGGGCCATTGGATCCTGGCCGATAATGGCGTCCAAAATGGCATCTGAAATCTGGTCGGCAACTTTATCAGGGTGGCCTTCAGTCACCGATTCTGAGGTAAACAAAAAGGTTTTGCCCATTTTTATTCCTCCTAAGCTTAGGTTGACGCAAACTGCATCGCTTTAAACAAAAAAAAACCTCTTTGGATATCAAGAGGTTCCTTTCGGAGTACCTCTCTTATCTACCAGGATAGTATCCCACCCTGTTGGAATTGGCACCGTGACTAAAAGTCCGGTTGCCGGGTTTCATCGGGCCATTCCCTCCACCTCTCTGGATAAGAGTATTAAGTTGTGTTTGCAGTTAAATGATAACGGATGCAGGTTATTCTGTCAAATATAATTTTACTGGTCCACCAGCGCAAACATCAGCTCGCCGGCGGCTGCCACTTTTCCGTCAACGGTGGCCGTACCGCGGCCTTTGCCGATGGGCCCCCGTATTTTTGTTATCTCCAGCTCAAGGCGCAGTGTATCGCCCGGCACCACCTGACGTTTAAAACGAAGGTTGTCAATACCGGTAAAAAGTGCAAGCCGGCCTTTATTCTCCGGCATGCCAAGTATAGCCGCAGCGCCTACCTGGGCCATAGCCTCCACAATCAGGACGCCGGGCATTACCGGGAAACCGGGGAAATGACCCTGGAAAAAGGGCTCATTGATGGTTACATTTTTTATTCCAACAGCACGTTCACCAGGCACAACCTCCAGCAGGCGGTCAACCAGCAGAAAAGGATAGCGGTGCGGCAGTATGGACTGAATATCCCACTCAGTACTCACAGAGCATCCCTCCTAAAAATTTTGCGCCAGTTTCAGCTTGAGGGCTTCCAGTTCACGCTCAAGCTGCAGCAAGCGTTCTTCGTCCTGTTCTTCACTGAGCATATACTCCAGGCGTTTTGTAAAATCTCCGGACATCTCCTGCCAGACATTAAGAATCCGGCCTGCTTTCTGACTTGCTGCCGCGTGCGCGGGGGATGTCACCACAGGACTAACATCTTGAAGTTCTATCGTTTCCAGATATTCAGGAATATAGGTGGACAGTCCCAGCTCCTGTTCGATATGTGCGGCAAAGTGTGTCAGCACATCTTCCTCGCCGTGCACCAGGATAAGCTGTTTTGGCTTTTTATGAAATTTTCTTACCCAATCTATAAGCTCGGTCCTGTCGGCGTGGGCTGAGAAACCGTCAATGCCCACAATATTGGCACGTACAATTATTTCTTCCTTAAAAATGCTGACTGTCTTAGCTCCATCCCTGATTTGCCTGCCAAGTGTCCCTTCCGCCTGGTAGCCTATAAAAAGGATGGTGGAGTCCTTGCGCCAGAGGTTATGCTTGAGATGATGCTTAATACGTCCAGCTTCACACATGCCGCTGGCTGAGATGATAAGGGCGCCGCCGGGCAGGTTATTTATCTGCATTGACTCTTCGGCGGTCCTGGTATAGATTGCCTCGGGAAAATGGAAGGGGTCCTCGCCGTTGTGCAGCAATTGACGCATGCGCAGATCAAAACACTCGGGGTGGCGGGAAAAAATCTCTGTGGCTGAGATAGCCAGCGGGCTGTCGATATAGATAGGCAGGTTGGGGATTTTATTTTCTCTGACCAGGCGGCTCAGGTAATAAAGAATTTCCTGTGTCCTGCCCACGGCAAAAGAGGGCACCACGATATTACCCTGCTTTTTCACAGTTTCATTGATAACTTTAATCAGAATCTCCAACTTCTGTTCTTCGTGCTCGTGCTCACGGATACCGTAAGTCCCCTCCAGCAGCAGGTAGTCGGCTTCTTCCACCACGTCAGGGTCGCGGATGATAGGCTGGTTAGACTTGCCGAGGTCGCCTGAAAAAACTATTTTTTCCTGTCTGTCGTTTTCTATGACGGTAAGCTCGATAATGGCCGAGCCGAGAATATGGCCGGCATCATAAAATTTTACTGCCACTCCAGGTGAGAGCGGGTAAAGCTCATGGTAATCAATACCCTCGAAGTACTGCAGTGAAGCATAGGCATCATCCACACTATAAAGCGGTTCTACTAACGGCCGGCCGGCCCTGCTGTTTTTCCTGTTTAGCCACTCGGTTTCCATCTCCTGGATGTGGCCGCTGTCGGGTAGCATGATACCCGCCAGGTCAACAGTGGCTTTAGTGGCAAGAACACGTCCGCCAAAGCCATCCTTGATCAGCCTCGGGATTAAGCCGCAGTGGTCAATATGGGCATGGGACAGAACAATATAGTCGATCTCAGAGGGGTTATACGGGTAGTCGCTAGTATTTCTTTCCTGCAGGCGCTTTCTTCCCTGAAACATTCCGCAGTCAATAAGCAGCTTTTTACCGGCGGCCTCCAGCAAATAGGAAGAACCCGTAACCGTACGGGCGCCTCCGCAAAATGTAATTTTCATTATCTTCCCCCGTTCCGGACTTAAAGGTCATTTATCTCTCTTTATTCGACTGCAGCGCGCTAATTCCTTTTTCTCCATGCCTTGAGTGCCTCAGCATTTCACGCACCTCATCGTCTTTGAGCTGGGGGAACTCCTGGTAGAATTGGCCCACAGCGTAAAAGACTTCCGGTTGGTACGGACAGACCACATTATCGGCTTCCTTTGCCAGCATGGAAAGTGTATCCGGCGGAGCAACCGGTACAGCCAGCACCAACTCGCCGGGGCGGCGGCGGGCTGCCGATTGCAGCGCAGCTGTAATAGTAAAGCCTGTGGCCACTCCGTCGTCGATTACAATCACTATCCTGCCTTCAACTTCCGCCGGAGCGCTTGTGCCCCGGTAAGCTTCCAGGCGCCTTTTTATCTCCTTTACCTCCCTGCCGGCTGCTTCATCTATGTAATCATCAGTGATGCCAAGCGACCTGATCAGGTGCGGGTTAAGCAGCACCTCGCCGTCTTCGCAGACCGCACCCACAGCAAGCTCACTCTGGTGTGGCGCCCCTATCTTGCGCGGGATGATAATGTCAAGTTCAAAATCAAGCGCTTCGACCACAGGCAGGGCAACCGGTACTCCGCCCCGCGGAACAGCCAGGACCACACCCTTTTTACCCCGGTATGTCAAAAGACTGTCGGCCAGAATCTCTCCCGCCTCCTGGCGGCTTTTGTATCCTTTACGCCTGTTCATATTCACACCTCCAGCAAAATAATCAGACCATTACAGGCAGCCGCTGCAGAAGCTCGATATAGTCTTTCTCCACGCGGCAGCGGTAGGCATACACCTCAACACCGCCTGCCACAGCCTCCTGCAGCGCAGCGGCAAAATAGGGGTCAGTGGCGCTGTTGGGCGCAAAGACGGCAGCATCCTCCCGCTGCACTACAAATATTACAGCCGCGCGCTGCCCCCCGCGGGCAATGGTCAACAGGCTGTGCAGGTGGCGCCGGCCACGTTCCGTAGGGGCATCGGGGAAAAGAGCCGTCTTTCCCTCCACCAGTGTAACCGATTTGACTTCAATGTAAACAGCGTTTCCACTCTCCAGCAGAAGAAAATCCAGCCTGCCGCTGCCCCAGGCAGGCTCACGCCTTAGAAACTCGCAGTCGGCAAAAGGAGGAAGCTCCCTGCCCTTCAGAGCCTTCTCCAGCAGTCGGTTAGGCAGCTGTGCGTCGATGCTGACAAGGACACCGTTGTACTCCACCGCCCGCAGGCTAAACTCCGTCCTGCGGCCATCCGGCGCACGTTCAAGCAGCACCCTGGCGCCTGGCACCAGCAGTTCATGCAGCCGGCCCGAGGTGGCGATATGGGCCCGGCTCACTGAATCGCCCACTGACACCAGAGCCACAAAACGGTTGGGGCGTGCGATAAAGACTCCGGGAATCGCGGTTTTTTGTTTTATCCGCATCAGTGCGACCTTTCAAAAATTTGATTGCAGCCTGGCAGGTAATATTGAGGGGTACTGGCAACCCGCTACCGCTGGAAATTGCCATCTCCCCGCTAAAGGCTAAGCTTGTCGAAAATTTTATCAGCAGCAATAATAGAGGCGGCATCATCGGGCAGGTCAATTAAAGCTTTGCCTTTCAGGTCATACTCCGCCACCAGCGGGTCAAGCGGGATGGCGCCGATTAGCGTCAGTCCCGTTTTTTCTATTTCACTTTGCAATTCTTCAACTTCCTGTCCCTGCACCTTGGTAACCACGAGGTAAAGTTCTTTTACATCCAGCCCCACAGCTTTCACAATTTCGTGCACACGTCCCGCGGAACGGATACTGCGCGCGCTGGAGTCACTGACAACAAGGAGAGTGTCCACTTCGGAAATGATGCGCCTGCTCAGATGTTCAAGCCCCGCTTCATTGTCCACGGCCACGTAATCGTAATTCTTGCGCAGCGTTTCCAGGTGCTTGCGCAATAGGTCGTTGGGGTAGCAGTAACACCCTGAACGCTGAGGGTTGCCCATAACAAGCAGGTCGATATGCTTGGTCTCCACCAGCGCATCCTGCAGTTTAAATTCAATGAAAACCTCTTTAGTCATACCTGTGGGTATGGCGTTTGGTTTTTTTGTGTCTTCCAGGATGGTGGAGATGGTGTTTTCAACTTCAAGTCCCAGCGCCTCGTTCAGGTTGGCGTTGGGGTCTGCGTCCACGGCCAGGATGGATTTGCCCGGCTTGTTTTTGACCAGATAACGCAGCATGAGGGCGGTAAAAGTTGTCTTGCCCACACCGCCTTTTCCGGCAATAGCAATTTGTTTCATTCGTAAAACCTCCCCTATTTTTATAAAGTAATTACATTAGGCTAAAATCTTCTTGCGCATAACTCTTTCCAGGTCAGAAAGTGTGTTGCAGGGATACATACGAACTATTTTTAAAAACGCCTCTACTGTTTTTGAGTTTTCCCAGTCACTCTCAGCCATTGTGTTGAGCCACACCACGTCCTTGACCCTTCTTTTCAGCTCCGTCAGTTCGTTCACCGCTTCATCAAGAGACATGGTCTTTGTATCACTCACAATGATAATATATGAATCCCCGGTCAGTACAGAGCCGAACTTTTCACGCAGTGTGCGCAGCGACGCGGCAAGGTTGGTGCCGCGGCCCCATTCGGCGGAACTGTTGACCAACTCCAGCATTGTGGAGTTGAAGTCTGCGCCGGTGTGGAAATAGCCGGTCACCTTTTCCAGGTCCTCTGAAAAAACAAAGCTCTGAATGCTTCCCACCACGCTGTGTATGCCGTATATAAACTGGAGCACAAAGCTGACATAACGCGCCATGGATCCGGATACGTCACAGAGCAGGATAAGCTTTGGCTTCTGGATACGGCGGCTGCGGTAGCGGAGCCTGAACATGGCGCCCCCAAAAGACAAGTTGTAGCGGATGCTCTTGCGTAAGTCCAGCTGTTTGTGCTTCTTGCTCTGACGGTAACGCCGGGTTATCCTGGCCACCATCTGCCGCGCCAGCTTGCGTATCAGCGCCCTTGCTCTTGGCAGGTCCTTGTCGGCGATGTTTTGCATATCCTCTTCCAGAAGCGTTCCTACTCCGCCTTCACCGCTGCTCCCCACCCCTTCAACCATGGCGTCCAGTTCCTGGTCTCCCGTCTTTGGTGGAGCACTTAAGTCAATTTCGTTGCGCAATGCTTTTCGCCAGTAAGAGAGAGAGCCTTTGACCACACTTTCCAAAAGCGGGCGAAAGTTTTGCTCCACATTCTTTCCTTCCGCCGTCTTCTTAATATATTCCTGCAGCTTTTGCCTATCGTCCTCAGGAATACTGGCATAAACCGTCTTTTCTTTGTCCGATAGCTGAAGCGGCATACCCTGAAAGTTTAATTCCTGCCCGGCAGTCTCCAGCATCTGGTGGTGGGCTTCTTTTTTTTGCTGGTAACGTGTGCTGGTGTCTTCTTTTTGTTCAGGTGGCGCAAAAAATAAATTAAATGCTTTATCAAAGGAGGCCGCCTCCCCGGGCCGCTTGACCAGGGTTGCTTTCAGGCCCGCTTTTACTGCCCCCCGGTCTGCGAGGTCTAACAGCGTCAGTGCATTGAGGGCATCAATGACCTCGCCGCTGCCGATTCGCAGCCCCACGTGGCGCAGCAGATGAATAAACCGTACCACGTTTATTTCAAGATAGTTATCCATTTCATGCTTTCTCCGCACGCACATATTCTTCGAGGCGGGCAGCGCCGATGGTGATGTTGAAAGCATCCAGGTCAGACTTTGTTTTCAGTATAATGTTAAGTGTCTGTTCAATGGCTGATTTGCTCAGGCGGTCTTTTTCCAGCGCCGCCAGCGACCTCGCCCAATCCAGTGTTTCAGCAATGGATGGTTTTTTCCTGATATCCTGCTGTGCCCGTATCAGGGACACAGCCCGTGCCACTTCCGTGGATAGCTTTTCACCAAGTTCGGGAATGCGTGCCCTGATTATGTCAATCTCCCGTGTTACGTTGGGGTAGTCTAAATACAGGTAGACACATCGCCTTTTGAGGCCGTCAGACAACTCGCGTTCATTATTGCTTGTCAGGACCACCATGGGAATCTGGCGAGCGCGCAGAGTGCCAAGCTCCGGCACACTCACCTGGAAATCGGAGAGGACTTCAAACAAAAATGCCTCAAACTCCTCATCAGTCTTGTCAACCTCGTCAATCAGCAGAACTACCTTCTTTTCCGCCTGGATGGCCTTCAGAAGCGGCCTTTCCAGCAGGTATTCACGTGAAAAGAGGTCATGTTCCAAATCCTCGCTACAGGCAGTTTCCTTGGAAATCTGTATTTTTAACAGCTGGCGCTGATAGTTCCACTCATAAAGCGCCTTATTCTCATCCAACCCTTCGTAGCACTGCAGGCGTATGAGATCGGTATTAAAGACAGAAGCCAGTACCTTGGCCAGTTCTGTTTTGCCCACACCGGGCGCGCCCTCTATCAACAGGGGTTTACCCAGTTTCAGCGCCAGGTATACAGTTACAATCACCTCATCATCTGTTATATACCCAGTTTCCTGGAAGGCTTTACGCAGAAAAGCTGTTGTTAATTCCATATTACCCATCCTTCCCAATCAAGTAACTACATTATATACCAGCTATTCCAGAGCGGCAAATGACATATATCACACTTTTAATTATACTTTGAATCATACTTTTACTTTTATGCGGCTGTCAATATAGGACACGGCACTGAGCGCTGCTTGCTGTCCCTGGCCCACTGCCTTGGCCACCTGGTATGGCTTGCCTGTAATATCACCCGCAGCATAAACACCGGGAATATTGGTAGCCATCTCCGGGTCTGTACGAACATGCTTATCGTGCAGGGCGAGGCCGGAAACAAGATGCGACATTGGCAGCTGCTCTTTTAATAAAAATACTCCGTCTACAGTCAGCTCCCTTCCTTCAAGCCGCACTGCCCGCACACGCTCCTCCCCGGCAAAACCCTTTACCTTTTCCCTGATTGTCTCCATTCTCTCGCCAATGTCGGCACTCACATTTTCATACTGGGGCAGAAAATAAACATGGCCTGCCACTTCCGCCAGGAAACGTGCTTCCTCCTCATGCTCCGCGCTCTCGGCCACCACGGCCACTGTTTTACCCTGGTAAAACATGGCGTCACAGGTACCGCAGTAGGAAATCCCCTTCCCCACCAGCCTTTCCTCATCAGGCAGATGCCGCGCGGCAAAAACGCCTGTGGTGAGTATGACAGCTGCCGCTTCCACAAAATCGTCGCGCACCTGCAGGTGAAAGCTGCCCTCCACGGGGTAAATACCTGAAACATTGGACTGTGTAACGCTGATGCCCATATCCCGGATATGAGCGAGAAACTTTTGCCGCAGTTCCTCACCGGTCACACCGTGGAACCCCAGGTAATTGTTTATGCGATGTGCCTTATGCAGGGAAGCGCTGCAAAGCCTGGGTCCCACCAGCAACAATGAGCGGTTGCGCACCTTTACATTCACGGCAGCGGAAAGGCCCGCCGGGCCACAACCCACTATGGCAACATCAACTTTTCTCTCCACAGAAAATCAACTCCTTTATTTTTCTAAAGACGAACATATATACTAGCATGCAACAAAACCGCGAATCCAATAACAAAAGGCAAGGGTGCCGTTTAGCTGCGCATTAACTTCCCCTAACCCTTGATAAATTTTTCCTGTTAGTATAATATAGAAAAAAAAGCCAAGGAGGAGTGTTCCATGGCCAGACTTACTTTTTATGGACATGCATGTTTTTTATTCGAGAAAAATGGCATAAAACTTCTTTTTGACCCGTTCCTGAGCGGCAACCCACAGGCCACTGTGGCGGCTGACGAGGTGGAGGCAGATTATATTTTTGTCTCCCACGCCCATGCCGACCACCTTGGCGACACCTATGAAATTGCAGCACGTACTGATGCAAAGATTATTTCCACAGCTGAGATCGCCCATGAATGCCAGAATAGGGGGCTCAATGCCCACGCCATGCACATCGGCGGCAAATTCAAATTTGAATTTGGTTATGTCCGTGTTACACCGGCTTTCCACGGTTCAGGCATATCCGGCGGCCATGCCTGCGGCTTCATTGTTAATCTTGACGGCTTTACAATCTATTTTGCCGGTGACACCGGCCTCTTTGGCGACATGAAGCTTTTTGGTGAGATTGAAAAAATCGACCTTTTTCTGGTGCCAATCGGCGGCAACTTCACCATGGACCTCGACGACGCTGTCTACGCCACAAAACTGACGGGCACAGGCACTGTTGTACCCTGCCACTATAATACCTGGCCGGTAGTGGCAGCCGACCCCGATGAATTTTGTACAAAAGTCTCAGACAATACTGCTGGCCGCTGCCTGGTGCTTGCCCCCGGCGAATCAGCCGACTTTTAATTTTATGCTCACCAGCTTATAGTTTTACCAGCCATTTCAAAGAAAATAGGACATGCAACAAGAAACCCCGGTACCGCAGGCGAGTAGAATACGCCCGAGGCTGCCGGGGTTAGTTATGCGCAGTTTTTCAACAACACTCAAAGATGCCTCATTGCCGTTATAGGATCAAGGCGGATGGCCCTGTTAGCCGGGTATATGCCGGCCAGGAGCCCTATTCCCAGGGAGAAGACAAGAGCAAAGCCTACAAGCCAGAGAGGTATATATGAAATCTGCATGACCTGTGGCCCGCCCATAGGCATACCGCCACCGGGATTAATAAAAGCCGCCCCGTATCTGTTTAAAATGTATGACAACAGGTAGCTCAGGCCGATACCGAAAGTACCTCCCAACAAGCCGATTAACGAGGATTCAGCGAGGAAAAGCCAGCGGATATCATTAAATGAAGCCCCAATCACTTTAATAATAGCGATCTCCCTTGTCCGTTCGTAAATGGACATCACCATAGTATTGGTAATGCCGATTGCCGCCACAAGCAGTGTAATGGCGCCGATACCTCCCAGAATTGCCTGGAAGCGGCGGGCCACCTCTTCAATACCCTCAAGATTGTCGGCCATGGACCAGGCATTGAAGCCCATCTCGCGCAGTTCTTTACTTATACGTCGCGTATGCCCCACATCCCTGGTTGCCACCAGTGCATAACTGTACTGCTCTTCTTGCTTAGGCTGGTTCTTGCCTGGAGTACCTCCCCGCACAGGACCCTCCATCACCGGGCCTCCTTTTACAGGGCCATAGAAGAAATCCGGCTCCTGCCTGCCCTGGTTCATAAAGTCGCGCATTTTTTTTATTTCTTTGAGCGGCCCGTAAACTTCCCAGGCGCGCTCCATCGTCTTATCGCTTAAGATGCCTACCACATTCAGGCTGTAGATCCTCTTCTGCTGCTGAGAATTAAAAATGGTCATCGTCAGCCGCTGATTGAGCAGTTCGAGGGGATTTTTCTGCTCCATTTGATCCCAGGGGTTGTAGCCCCTTTTTTCCTCCCAGAAATTGTTGATTACCTGGACCCCGGCCACCACGTTAAAACGGTCGTTACCGTCCAATAGCCTTCCGGCCTGCACCTCGAACTCCAGCAGTTCCATCATCTCAGGGTCAATGCCTATGAGGCTGATATGGCCGCGCTGCTTCCCCCAACGCACCTCACCCCACACATCAAAAGCAGGCGAGACGCCGACAACCCCCTCCATGGCCCTGATTTCAGCAACAGCATCTTCTGTCAACCTCTTTTGCCTGCCTTCGTCGCCGGGGTACTCCCAGGCCTGGTTTACACGTATGATATTAAGGCTGCCCCATTGAGCCATTTGTTTCTTTTGTGACTCCACAAGGCCGATGCCAAGCGAGAGCATGACTACGATGGACGCTGTGCCGATTACTACGCCAAGGACGGTAAGTATGGTCCGCCCTTTACGCCTCCACAGATTTTTGTGCGAGATAACGGCTAAATCAGAAATCTTCATTAAACATCTCACCACGCTTTGCGCGCCGCTTTTTAACTGCCACAAAAGCCGCAAAAGCAAGAACCAAAAGTACCGGCGCCAGCCACTTCAGCTGTGCTTTGAGCCCGGCCATCAGTGGCGGTTTCCCTCCATAGGGCGGGTAGTCGGGTGGGTAGTAGTCTACCGGGGGCTTTTCAAATCCACCTGCCTGTACGTGCAACTCAAAAGGCTTCTCAATTCTGACCTCTTTGTTAGTATTATCTGTATATGTAAATACCACATTGCCTGCCAGTAAGCCTTCCTGCTGAGGGAAAACCATGCCCATGAAATAATCGCTCATCCCCATCTCAAGGCTGGCCAGAAAATAGGTGGCATTTTCCTTCGCGAAGTCTCCTTCGATACTAATCAGGAAGTTTTTCAATGCAACTTTACCCACATTGACAAATTCCGCCGTTATTGGTAAGGGCTGGCCTACCATGGCCATGGGAGGCACTTCAACAGCCAGCACCTGCAGGCGGCTTTCCTGGATAACCGGAATATTCACCATCTCGTCCACTCTGTAAGCCCTGCCGCTTAAGTCCTCGTATTCGATTTCAACAGGCACAATATAAGTCTTGGCAGCAGCATTGGGGTCCACATAGAGTTCAATCTCGCGCACATGAGTTTTTTTGGCGCTGATGCTGTCCACATAGAAACTGTTGCTGCTGTTGACAGGAGAAAAGACGGTGCCGCCTGTCTCTCCTCCGACCTGGATGACACCGAGGGAAATTTTAATATTGCGCACTTCCACACGGCTGCTGTTTTCAATACTGAGCACCAGTTTAATAGTATTACCGGCCAACACCTGGCTCTGCGACAGTGTATACTTGCTAAGCATTACCCTCGGCGTGCCCGCTGCAGGTTCGGGGGCAGCATCTTTTAGGCCTATTGCAGTGGCCAGTACTGTCAGGCTCTCCTGCCCGCTGTACACTTCGCCGTCATCAGAACTATAACCAAGCGTTACCGGGATGGTATAAGCGGTACTGCCCTTGGCGGCTACCCTCATTTTTACAACCACTTCGGTAGTTTCCTTTGCCGCAAGCTGCTGTATAAAAATAGCATTGCTGGTTTCGCGGGTGAAAACCTGGTCCCCGGTAAACCGGAGCATCACAGATTTAGCCCTGCCCTCGCCCAGGTTTTTTAATTGGAAACGCAGCAGGAAGTCGCCGCTTTCCCCCTCGGGTTCAACAGAAAAAGTCCCCAGTTTAAGGAAGGGAGATGTCGGGACCTGCGGCGTCTGCCCTGGCACATCACCCAGGGGAAGATTAAGGGTCTCAGTGTAGACGCCCTGTCCGTTATCATATTGGTATGTAAAATTGACATCAACACGGTTTGATTCCCTGTCCGGCTTGGCGCGGATTGTGTAAGAAGCAACATAAGTACTGCCTCCCCAGACATTGGCAAAGCTTACTCTGTTGGTTAAATCCATCACTTCAAAGTTTTTGCCCCCTTCAAGTGACACAATCACATTGCGTGCTAAGGTGTAATTATCATTTCTGAAAGAAACATTGATGGTAAAAGCATTGTTTAGATTAGGAGCCGGCGGATTAAAAGCCACCCCGGTGACAGTCAGCAGAGGAGAGGGCTGCGGCGGAGGGAGCGGGGGAGGCAGTGAAGGCGCGTTGGTTGCCCTAATCAGAAGCTCATCACCCTGGATTACTCCATCCGGAGATCCCGACTCTGACAGCTTGATTCGAAAGTCATATACACCCTGAACATTTGCAGTTCCATATAAATATATCTTTCTTGTCTCCCCGCCTACAATCGAAATTGTTTTGGGCTCAATTGTCAGGCCTGATGATCCCACTACACCGCTTATTACTACATCGTCTGCCTCTGCCGGGTCAGCATCACTTCTGACGGTTACAGCTATTGCAAACTTTTCACCTACCGTTACGTCAAGCGAAGACGGAGTATCCACAGTGGCGCTAATATCGGAGACTGCGGCTAAAACCGGACTGGCACATAACATAAATAACAAAATCAGAATTGCCGGGACAACCTTTTTCATATACTCATCCCTCCACGTTCTTCTGCAACAATTTGTCCGTCCACCATTTGAATAATCCTGTCGGCAAAGCGGGCCACATCATTGTCGTGGGTGACAAGGATTAAAGTCTGGCCGTTATCCTTTACAGCCCGCTGCAGCAGTGCCAAAACTTCCATGGTAGTTTTTGTATCAAGGTTACCTGTGGGCTCATCCGCAAAAATAATCCTGGGGTTGGTAATTAAAGCTCTGGCAATACTGGTGCGCTGCTGCTGCCCGCCGCTCATCTCCGCCGGCTTGTGCATACTGCGGTCGGCAATCCCCACACCTGCCAGCACCTTGCGTGCACGCTTAATTCTCTCTTTCGGTGCTATCCCGTCAAATACCAGCGGCAAAGCCACGTTCTCCTGCGCCGTCATCGCAGACAGTAAATTATAAGATTGAAAAATAAAGCCCATTTGTGTGCGCCGGAAAGGAACCATCTTATTTTCTTTAAGCTTACTGATAGCAACACCGCGGAATATTACCTCTCCTCTGGTCGGACGTTCCAGGCCGGCAGCTATGTTAAGCAGTGTGGTCTTCCCGCAGCCCGATGTCCCAAGTATGGCTATAAATTCACCAGTCTCCACAGAGAGGTCCACACTGTTTAAAGCAGTTACAATCTCCTTCCCCACCCTGTATTTCTTTACCACCTTTTTTAACTCCAGGATAGGCATGTTTTTTATCACCTCCCTCTAATGCATATTTATTTAGATGGTGATTTTTACAAATTTGTTTCAATTTCCTTCCTTGACAATGTTTTTTTAGCAATAAATTTTGTTAACAATTTCCGATTTTATTCATTAAAAGC
This sequence comes from Dethiobacter sp., assembly GCA_018335875.1. GTDB lineage: Bacteria > Bacillota > Dethiobacteria > Dethiobacterales > Dethiobacteraceae > JAGXRN01. The sequence continues at coordinate 6,981 of JAGXRN010000025.1, read as the reverse complement.
GCGTCAAAAAAACACCGACATTGTCGGTGTTTTTTAACTTCTTGTATCTTCTATTTCTTCATCGAGATCCATGATTCTTACAAGAATCTCAGCCTTGTGCGATCCGCTGGCCAACATAAACTCTCTGAGGAGTTCGTCGCGCGCTTCGATCAACTGATGCTGTGGCATTTCATTGAACCTCCTTTTCATTCATTATATAGTGGTATTATTGTCTCACAATTTACTCTATATTATTCCATTTCATCAATTTATGCCCATGAGATTTTATTCACATCATTTATATTTAAAAATACGACTTGCAGCCTTTTAATTAATTTCCACTAACAACTATTTATATAAAAAAAATTTATAGCCCTTGATTAAATAGTAACATGATTAATCATTTTTGTCTATTTTTTTGCAAAAATAAATTATAGAAACAATAAGAAAATTCTAATTTTTAAAAAATAGACTCTAATATCGGCATTCTCTGAAAGTGCTGCATAAAGTTTCAGGGGTTGAGTGTGCACTCGAACTGAAAATCTCCACATCTTCTGCCCGGCAATGTTCCTGGCCGTCGTTAAAACAGCAGGAACTCATTAGACAACGTACCTGCGGGCTTGTCTCATAATTGCCGCTGAAAGCCTGGGCCACCAACCCGCTGTAATTTACGTTTTCGAGGGACAGCAAAGACCCTGAGAATTCCCTGGGAATGAATGTGCTGCAGTCAGTTTGCTCACTGCCAAAACAGTCGTCCTCGTTGATTTCTATCACAGCTGCGTTGCAAATCTCCCCACCCAGATTATGTGCACAATAGGCAACCCGGCACACGACTTTCGGCATACACCCACCTCCGTACTCTAGTATCTCCGTGGCGTGCTCAAAAATACAATTATTAAAGACAACTTTTTTAATTATTCAAACTATATATTGCTTTTCCCGGCAATATATATATAGAAGGCAGTATAGTTCATAAATAAAAGAGGAGGCTCTCCCTATGAGAATTGTGGTGTTCGGTGGCGCCGGCGACATGGGAAGCAGGGCCGTGGAAGACCTGGCGGCACAGGATGATGTGAGCTTAGTTACCATTGCCGACAGGGATATGGTCAGAGCAGACAGGATTGCCTCTAAAATTGGTGCTGAAAAAGTCAGCACCAGTCTGGTAGATGCCACTAAGCCCGACACATTGCTTGCTGCTATGTCACAGCACCATGTTGCAGCCAGTGCCCTTGGGCCTTTTTATCGCTTTGAGAAGACTCTGGCCCAGGCAGCCATCAAAGCCGGCATCAACTATGTAAGTATTTGTGACGACTACGACGCTCTGGCAAGTGTTAAAGTATTGGACAGCGAAGCAAAGGAAAAAGGCGTTGCAATCATCAGCGGTATTGGCTGGACGCCGGGTATAAGCAACCTTTTGGCGGTGCGCGGGGCGGAACAGCTAGATACAGTAAGTGCCATTAAAATATACTGGGCAGGAAGTTCGGCAGATTCCGCCGGGATGGCTGTAATCCTGCACACGCTCCACATTTTTACCGGCTATGTGCCCACCTACAAAGAATGCAAAACAATGATGGTGAGGGCAGGCACAGAAAAAGAGCGCATCCGCTTTCCCGCGCCATTGAATGATGTCAATACATATCATCTGGGACACCCGGAACCGCTCACTCTGCCTGAAAGGTATCCCGCTGTCAGTACTGTCAGCCTAAAGGGAGGATTAGTTGAAGGCCAACTCAACACGCTGGCTATCCTCATGGACCGCCTCCGCCTCACACGTTCGAACCGGCAAAAACAGGCGCTTGCTTCCATACTGAAGAAGACACTGCCCGTTCTCGACAGACTTTTTAAAGGGAAGGCCTGCTCCGGGATTAAAGTAATAGTAGAAGGTGAAAAAGACGGCAGTCCACACAGTGTATCCGGGGAGGCTGCCGCACCCATGCGTGAACTGACAGGCGTCCCCCTTTCCATCACAGCTCTGCTCCTGGGAAGAGGCCAGATAAAAGCTGCCGGCGTTCTTGCACCGGAAAGCGAAGGCTGCATTGACCACCGGCATTTCTTTAGTGAACTGGAAAAACGCAATGTTAAAATAACTCAGACATTCTAAACCTCAATGAATCCCAGGTGTAGTCCTTAACATAACCTGCCACATCATCACTATCAGTAAACACACCGTTCTCCCCGAAAAAACCTTTAAGATGCAAAATCACTTCCTGTTTCATGCCCACACTCCCTCACATATAGTAAGAAACGCCGGCCTTTTTCAGAGTCGGCGTTTGTGTCTCAACCATCTTTATTCTACAACAGGTGGAATATCAAATTTATTTGGGGTTGGATCTTCTCGGGGCCTGGGATTTTGCCCCATTAGCCTTCTTTTGGCCTTGGCCTTTAAAAGGATTCATTTTGTTCTCCTGCTTTCCTTTGTTGCCTGCTTTGGGTTTGACCATTGAAACTCCTCCTTTCGCATCATATATACAATTCTATCAAGCCCAAAGCAGCTTGTCCATTAAAATTAAACTGCAGTTGATTCAGCGGCTATCAGCTCAAAAGAATTAAACAACTAATTGTGAAAGCGTGCCTATTGGCACGCTTTTTTTGCAGGCTTTCTGCCTCACTCAGGTACAGGCCGGTAAAATATCTTATCCAGATTAAGACTTAATCCGGGAAATTCAGGATGACAAAATGTGTCGCCAGAGCCACCCGCAACTACCAGGGTGTAATTTCCACACTTAAGCATAAAAGCTTCCAATGTGTTTTCCTCAGGATCCACCAGCCAGTAGTGAGGTATCCCTGCCTTACGATATATCTCCATCTTACTCAGGCGGTCTTTGCGACGATTTGTTGGCGACATAATTTCCACAACCAAATCACAGGGACCGTCTATGCGCTCCCTGCGCATAATACCCTTTCTGGTGCTGGACACAAACAAAATATCCGGCTGCAGCACATTGCTGGAGGTCAGAGTAACGTCCAATGGGGCAAAAAAGAGTTCACCTTCAGGATCAAACTCATTGAAATAAGTGATCAACTGGTACCCCAGTTCCCGGGAGAGTCGCTGATGATGCATTGAAGGTGACGGTTCTTTTACAAGATTCCCTTCCAGAATCTCAAACCTGTAGCCCGGTTCTTCGGGGATCTTTAAGTAATCCTCGTAGGTATATCCACCCTGTTTTGAGTATCCCGGATGATCTTCTTTAACAGATAGGTTCTCCATGGCCAAAGCAGCAAGTACCGCCTCCTTTTCATAACGGTATTGTTTTACTCCCAGTTCAACTACGGGTATTTTTTTCTGTCGTGTATACCTCCAGACAGTATCCACTGATAAGCTTAAAATATCGGCCAACTCTTGAGCCGTCAACAATTTTACCATGAGATCACCTCCTGCCGCTATCATATAACCATACACATTCATTGTCAAGCAAACACAATTGTACTGTCCCATCTATCACCAGCCATGAATCCTCTATGTGCACGTGTCAGCGTTGTTTTAAGAAATCTTAACGATAGGCCATGGGAACAACCCGCGTTCTTTCCCGTCAAAATTGGTAGATTCAAAAATTTACGAGGAGGGTTTCAAATGAAAAAAACAGTATTTTTGATTATCGCAGTCATGCTTCTTACCCTGGCGTTTGCAGGAGTGGCCGCAGCAAATAATGCGCCAGACGAAGGCTACGTGGGCAAAGGCATGGAGCTGGCGGAAGGCGAAATGGGTATCGTCTCCATTGAAATTGACGAGGACGAAGACTATGTCGGCAAAGATATGGAACTGGCAGAAGGCGAAATGGGTATCGTTTCCATTGAAATTGACGAGGACGAAGACTATGTCGGCAAAGATATGAATCTGGTAGAAGGTGAAATGGGTATCGTTTCGATCGATGCAGGTGACGAAGTTGAAAAAAGCAACCTCCCACTCTACGGCGGCATTGGTTTCCTGACAATCGGACTTTTTTTCATCACCTACAAAAAAGTATTAGCTTAAATAATGGAGCACAGAGGCAGCATTCTGTTAATTATAAAAAACAGACATAATCTGAGCTGTCCCCAATTTGTCGAAAATCAGATCTTCAGGCTTACCCGCAGACAAATAAAAGCACCGCAATCCTTGCGGTGCTTACTTTCTTTTGGAGCCGGCGAGGAGACTCGAACTCCTAACCTGCGGATTACGATTCCGCTGCTCTACCAATTGAGCTACGCCGGCGCGTTTTTAATTATAGCGGATAAACCTAGTAAAATCAAGGGTTCTTTAGCGCTTTCGCAGTTTCCATATATTTACATGGCGCCATTTTTATGCCTATTTTATCGATTTGGTCACGGATTGGTCACGTGACGTTTTCCACAGCTAGCTGAGCTTACCATAGCATCAAACACATCAGCAGCTTCCTCCTGCATCGACGGCATTACGTGACTGTAGAGGTCAAGCGTAATAGCTACACTTGAATGTCCAAGCCGTTCACTCACAACCTTGGGGTTTATACCTGCTTTCATAAGCTAGGTTGCATGCGTATGCCTTAATATATGGGAATATATTCCATATCCTTGCTTATGTGCAAATCTCCTGAAGTTCCCCCCTACTGTTTCCGGGTTCATCGGTGTTCCGTCCCTCCTGGCACAAACCAAGTCGCTGTCAGTGTAAGCCGCGCTGTCTTTCAATTTCTGCTCAGCCTGTTTTGCTTTATACTTTTTAAGAACACTAACCACAGTTTTTGACAACTTAATCGTCCTCTGCGCCCGCTTTGATTTTCCCGATCCATACTTTAAGCCGTCGTTGGTATGCAATAGAACCTGGCTGATAGTAAGGTTACGAGAAGTGAAGTCAATGTCCTGCCAGCGAACACCAAACACTTCGCTGCGCCTCATTCCTGTATGAGCTGCAAGATAGACAGGCAGATACATGTCACTATCGCCTAATGCGCGAAGAAGATCGTCTAATTCCTCAGCTGAAAGAGTAGTAATTTTATGTTTTTCTTTTTTTGGTGGGATAACATCTGCAGCCGGATTATACTGTATTTTTTTTAAGCGGACTGCTGTGCCAAGAGCAGAGTTTATTATCGAATGGTACTGCTTGAGCGTGGTTGTTGAAAGTCCCCCAGGCCTGCCGTCTTTTCGGCCTTCCTTTACTGCTTTAGCATAATATGTTTCTATTGTCGCTGTGCTTATTTCGGAAAGCCTCATTTTTCCCAGTTCAGGAATAATATTTTGATTGACAATTCCAGAGTACCTGTCAAAAGTTGTGTAGCCAACTCGCTGTTGAATGTAATTCAACCACCAGCTAAAATATTCAGCAACGGTATCTTTAGCCGGCTCAAAATATATTCCTCTATTAGCCTGAGAAAGAATGTCAATAACAGCTGCCTCAACCTCTTTCTTAGTTTTACCTGTTATTCTCTTTTGCTTTCTCTCGCCAGGGAGTCCCGGCAAATCTACCAATGCCGACCAGGAATCGCCCCTTTTCTTTATCCGCGGGGTTGCCATATTCACCTCTCCTTTCAAACCCCGCAGGAGAACAATGTATATTTTCGCAATATATGCACTGTTCTCCTGCTTTTGGTCCCCTTAAAAATGTACCGCCTAGGCGATCCCCTGCTTCATCAGACGCTGGATCTCTTCAGGATGAATCCTGATGCCTCTCTCCCCCAGCCTCACAACCCGGACATCTCCTCTCTTGATTAACTCATAGAACTTCGTCTTCCACAGATTGCAAATTTCACAGGCATCGCTCACTTTCAGCAGTCTCTCCATCTGATCACCTCCCTCCCGGTAAAATATAACGGGACAGGCCGCACCTCTCCGGGAAAACCCCCGGAATACTCGCAGCAGCTGTTTTACAACAACCACCGTCTTTAGGTGCAGTCTGCCCCGAAAAACAAAAAAACCGCATGGGCAAACCTAAAAAAGGTTTAACACATACGGATTTTTTTAAAAATAAGTTAACTTTAACTAGCCCTACGGGCTTATGTAATTTTGCACGGAAGACGATGGCAACGTACCAGCTCCCGTGAAGGGTGAAGGACTTAGAACCAGTGTCTAAGTCGAACTATGGCTAAATAATAGCATGTTATGCCAATAATGTCAACTCTGGGGAGCATTAAGAATAAGCTTTGCTTCTTTTAACTGTTCTGTTCATCAATCTTTTTTATTAATTCAGGATGCAGTTCTTCATCAAACAACAATGCGAACTGCGTCTCAGTGTATCAACGCTCAAAAAACCTTTATTCTTTGCGATAAAAAACTACCTTAAACTGTTCCCCTTCTTTATCATTAATGAATTCCACTTTAATTCCGCTTTCTCTACAGCTACGTAGAATCCGCTGAATCCCTGTCCCGGCACCACGATACGGAATATCCGGGATGTCTTTAACCATGGAAACCATAATAGGATTACGTTCAATGTGGATCCCATGCTTAATTGATTCAACCGTTAATGTGTTAGGTAAGCTGCCAGGGCTTATGATTTCTACTCGATTATCAAAGACAAACACTCTTATATTACTAGCAATATAATAATTCCGATGGAGAAGAGCCGATGCAGTAGTCAAAGACAACTCTGAAGTTTATTGGCAATTTGCAGTTGTTTGAAAATGTTAATCTTCTTCCAGAGCTGCTGTTTTTTCTTTAAACTCCTGTTTACGCTCAATTTTTTTATGCAAACTATTTAAAGTATAGATGATTCCTTTAATCTTCTCTTCTTTTTCTATTATTTGAAGGCCGATGAGCTGCAATTTTTCTATAATAACCTGAATTCCGCTAACTTTTAGCGTAGACACAGTTTATTTAACACTATCCACGATATCACTAACTGCGTTAAACGCCGACAGAATCTGTTTTTGCTTCTTGGTCAGAGCCTTTGTGAAGCGGTATCCCCCCTGACTTGAAAGGATGGTGATATTGGATAACTGGCTAAATACCTTCTTCATGGACGTTGAGTTATCTGTCAGATAGTTTGAGAGCCTATTCAATAAATAGGAACGTATTACACAGGCAATGAATGTCACAAACGTTTTGCCTTCG
>JAGXRN010000024.1 GCA_018335875.1 Dethiobacter sp. | reverse complement strand
TAATGCATCAGCCAGTGTATCTTCGCCTTCGAGTTCAATTCTCTCCAATAATTCATCTGCACCGGCATTAACGACATTAACTTTAATGCCTGTCTGTGCTTCAAATAAATCTAACAGCATTTGGTCAGTGTCATAGTGCCTGGTTGTGAAAAGGTTTACTTCGCCCGGATCTGCCGCAATATCGTTGCCGTTATCCGACCCGTTATCAGCATCATTTGGCGTTCCACCGCCGCCGCAGCCTGCAAAAACTAGTGCACCAATCAACAAAAATACAGTCATAAGTAAAAGAGATTTTTTCTTCATGTCAGCCTCCCGAATATGTTTTTTTGTCTGTGTTCCCCTCGGATAAAAGCTCTTACACTTCTTTGTCCATCTGCTTGCCTGTCATCACCCCTGTGATTGATAATCATTTTCACTTGAAATCTGTTCTCATTATATGTTTTAGCAAAAAAGCATGCAACTGCCTAAACTACTGATTTAGCTCAGTTATCATTCTTTACCTCCCATTTGTTTAAGGTTAGTACGTTTCTTGAAGAATAACGTTTTTTAAGTAAATGAAAAAGCAGGGTTGCCCCTGCGATGATTTTCTTAAAGACGTATATATGATTCAAACCCAAAAAGATATAATTTCACCTCGAGAAAAGGTCTCTCCCCAAATAATCGCAAATAATGACATTTAAAAGGTGTGAACATGTAAATTATACTAATATACTACTAAATTCTTAGAAATGCTTAAAATATCTTTATTTTTTGCCATTTTTGATATATAATGAACATGAAATATTTTCTCATATTTACCATATTGCGGGGGGAATAAACATGTTCAAGAAAAATTCCAATCAAGGACAAATAAGCATCATGGACCCGTCTACTGAGGTGGGGAAATTCCTCCGTCATAAACGGGTATTTTTATTATGCCATTAACAAGCCGATATTTGCCGTGCCAAGATGGGCGAAGAGCGATACAAAGAGTTGGCCGCCTTCCGGGCGGGTGTCGAAGGCGTGCCATCAGTGCTTCGAAGGAGGTACGAGATAGACCATATACCGGTGAGAGGTTTAAATCGATCTAGAATCTGGGTCAACTGCAAGATAATGGCCTACAACTTCATGTCTTTCTTTAGCTATTGCAGGCAGAAAGCGAAGAAGGAGGAATCTTTACTTTTTTTATCTCACGTTTTCAAGCCCTTTTTTGCGTCGTTTCCGGGAGCCGGCCTAAAATTTCTTAGCTGCCAGTAAAAAATCCCTCAATTAATCAGGGTTTGTGGGGTTGAATCAGTGGAATTCAATAATATCACTTAATCAGGTATAAGACAATCTGTTATTTAGCATACTGGCTATCCACTTGAATACGGTACCCACAACATGTAGACTATCAACATGTAGACTATCAACATGTAGACTATGAGGTATGAAAGAGTATCCAATGACATTCGATGAATTTATCAAGAGGTTCATGACCGAAAAGCAGTGCCGGGGCTACCTTTATCAGCTGAGGTGACCCGATGGCTTTGTCTGCCCAAAGTGCAAGGAACCTGGAAAGGCATGGCCAAAAGGTGAAAATCTATATGAGTGTTCGAGATGCGGCCACCAGACATCGGTTATCGCCGGGACGATTTTTCAGGACACACGAAGGCCCCTGAGGAATTGGTTCACAGCAATTTGGTGGGTGAACGAAATTATCTGGGGTCGTTGAAGTTGATGAAACCTTCATCGGCGGGCAAGAAAATGACGGTAAGCGCGGGCGCGGCACAGAAAACAAAACCCTTGTGGTTATTGCGGTTGAGCTTCTTGAGGGAAAAAACCAGCTGGGGCGCGTTCGTATGAAAGTTGTACCGGATGCATCAAAAGAGTCGCTTCAGGGCTTCATCAAAGAAAATGTCGAACCGGGTTGCACGGTCGTCACTGACGGCTGGAGCAGCTACGCTTCAATTGACGAAATCGGTTATCAGCATGTTGTGCCGAAAAAGTTCGAAGTCGCAGACGAGAAGAATTTGTTGCCGCACGTTCACATGATTGTATCATTTTAAAGCGCTGGCTGTTCGGTACACACCAGGGTGCGGTACAGGAAGTACACCTGCAGGCCTACCTGGATGAATACGTGTTCCGCTTCAACCGCAGAAAGTCTGCTAAAAGAGGTATGCTGTTTTCTCGCTTCGTTTATTTCTTTAAAATATCACGGTTTTTATTGACAGAAAATCCGGTTTATTCTATTCTTAACATATGAAAAGTTTAAACAAAACAGAAAAAGAAAGGAATTGCTTATGATTAAATCAAGACTTTGTGACCTTGTTGGAATCAAGTATCCTATCATCCAGGCAGGAATGGGGCCTTTTGGCACCAATAAATTATGTGCGGCATCTTCAAATGCCGGCGTGCTGGGCCTGATCAGTTCAAGCGGCATCGCCTCCGGCGGCACACGAAAGGAAATCTTCGATTATTTCTGCCGGACCGGCGGCGCCGATCCCGAGAATGACCATGAAACCATTTTAAGGACTATCTTTCAGACTACTTTAGACCTGACACGGCAATCGCAGGGTATCTTTGGCGTCAATGTAATGGTGTCGGCTGAGATGAAAGAAGTAGCCGAAGTGGTTATCAAAGCAATGCTTAAAGCCCGCGCAGAGGACCCGGAAATGAAGAAGCGTTTTAAGGTTCTCGTTACATCTGCCGGCGACCCCCTCCCCTGGACAGACGTAATCAAAAAGACCGACCTGGTCTGGATGCACGTTATGCCGTCTGTCAAAGCAGCTCTGCGCTGCAAGAAAGCCGGAGTCGACGTGATTGTGGCCTCAGGACACGAAGGAGGTTTCCACACTGCCTGGGAACCGGTCCACTCCATGATACTGCTCCCCGCCGTGGTCGACGCTGTTTCCGATGAAAAAACGCTTGTCGTGGGTGCCGGCGGATTCTGCGACGGCAAAACACTGGCTGCAGCCCTTACTTTGGGTGCAGACGGAGCCCAGATGGGAACAAGGTTCCTGGCTACCGAGGAAAGCGATTTTCATCCCATGTGGAAAGAAGGAGTCGTGGCGGCTGGGGACCGTGGGACTCTGGTGGCCCGCGGCTTTGTCGGGCCTGCACGCTGGCTTAAAACACCACGCAGCGAAGAGCATGCGCGCAACACGCTGCTGAAATCTCCGGGCGTGTTCCTTGGCGTTCCCGATGACTACACCACCATGGATATGTCTTTAATCGAGTTTGAGCATGAATCCATCAACGCCGTGTACGAGGGCAACAAAGAAAAAGCCCTGCTCGCCGCCGGCGAATCTGCACAGCGCGTCAACGATATGCCCAAAGTTAACGATATGGTGCAGGGAATTGTCAAAGAAGCTGAAGATATTCTCAGGAGCGTTCAGACCAAGTTCCTGGCATAGTAACAAGAAAAGCCGGAAGTCACACGCTTCCGGCTTTTCTAATTTAATTATCAGCCTGCACAAGATTCCTCAATTGCCTGCGCAAACGGAATGCTTCCGATGCTTTTAACTACCTGATGTAAATACTTCATTCTACCCCGTTGAGAACTGTAAACAGACAGGATCGCCCCCAGGGCCGGCACCACCTTGTCATCCGGCAGGCCTTCCGCCACTTTTTCTCCCACAACCGGTTTACCGTAAGGATTGCCGCCGATATAAACACTGTAACCACCCGGTTCTGCAACCAGGCCTATATCCTGCAGCAGCGACATTGCACACCTGCAACCGCACCCGCTCACACTTACCCTCACAGGAGCAGGTGTTTCTTTTCCCATCAGCTCTTCATTAAGCATTCTGCCTACAGTTCGGTATGCACCGGTACCGTGGTCGCAATGGGGGCATATCTTGACATCCTTAATACAGCTGCCCTCAGGTACAAGCAAAAAACCTGCCAAGGCCAGTTTTTCCCGTACGCTGTCCGCGAGCTCAGGAATAACGGAAACCGATAATGGCAAATCCAGGACGAGTCGCAAAGAGGCTGCACCGTCCTGTGACATTATGTCTGCCAGGACTTTGACCTGGGAAGGCGTAAAAATCCCTGGTTCACGGGGTATAAATCTAATGTTAATATTGGTCTCAGCTTTTAATACCATCATTGTCCCTTCTCTCTAGCAGCGGCACGCTACAAAGTGTTTGTCTGTAATCTCACGCAGGGGCGGTTCTACACACATGCAGTGGGGGCTGCATTGAACACATCTTTCCTGAAAGATACAACCCTCTTCAAGAGTATATGAGTTTACCTGCCCATCTTTGATTATATTTTCTCTTTCCTGAATAAATTCAGTTAAGTCTTTCACCACGGATACCAAAGCCTTGGTATAGGGATGAGCCGGATTAGAGATAATCTGATTCGTCGGTCCGATTTCCACCAAGCGCCCTTTGTACATAACCCCTATTCTGTCGCACATGTATCTTGCGGTGGAAAGATCGTGAGTTATAAAAAGCATTGTTAAGTTCAGGCGTTCTTTCATTTGCAGGAGGAGGTTTAATATCCCCGCCCTTACTGAAACATCGAGCATGGATGTGGGTTCGTCAGCAGCAATAAAACGAGGCTTCAGTATCAGGCTCCTGGCGATAACCACTCTTTGCCGCTGCCCGCCGCTTAACTGGTGAGGATAGCGGTAGAGAAAATCTTCGGCAGGTGTCAGGTCCACACTTTCTAAGGCTGTTACAACTCTTTGGCGCATAGCACCCTTATCTTTTGACTCACCGTGAATTACAAGTGGTTCCCCGATTATATCCACAATCCTCATATTTGGATTGATTGATTCGTAAGGATCCTGGAATACCATCTGAAAACTTTTCCTGAAAGAGCGCAGCTTAGTATCAGTCAATTTACAAAGATTGGTGCCGTCAAAATAAACATCCCCCGATGTTTCTTTGAGCAGCCTCGTCAAGAGTCGTGCAGTGGTTGTTTTGCCGCAGCCGGATTCCCCGATTAAGCCCACAATTTCCCCTTTGTGAATAGTAAAGCTGACTTTATTTACTGCATAGATAATTCTACGCTTTCTTTTAAAGATATTAAAATTTCCGTGAAAAGCCATTACCAGGTCTTTTACTTCAAAAAGTACATCAGACATTAGAACCCCTCCTCATAAAAGAAACATGCAACCTGGTGCTCATTATCTTTAACCGGCCTCAGCCGGGGTATGGATACTTTACAGATATCCTTTCCCTGGCTGCAGCGGGGATGAAAATGGCATCCCGGCGGAGGATTAATGAGTCTGGGCACGCTGCCTGGTATTGATGTACGCGCCCCGTCGCTGTCCAAAGAGATGTTAGATGACAGCAGGCCCCTTGTATACGGATGAAGGGGGTTGCATAATATTTTTTGCGTCGGGCCTATTTCCACCAGGTGGCCTGCATACATAACAGCTATCCGCTCACAGATAGCAGTTACCATGGCCAAATCGTGAGAAATAACCAGTATGCTCAAACCCAGTTCTGCCTGCAGTCTTTTTATCAAATGAATAACCTGTGCCTGCGTTAAAACATCAAGCCCGGTAGTAGCTTCATCAGAAATAACCACCTTGGGGTCACAGGCTAAGGCCATGGCAATGGCAACGCGCTGCTTCATCCCCCCGCTGAACTCATGGGGGTAATGCAGCCACCTGTCTCCGTCAATGCCCACCCATTCCAGCAGTTCTTTCACTTTTTTTATGGCTTGCTGCTTTTTTATTTCGGGCATATGAAGCTCTATGGCCTCCAGAATTTGTTTGCCGATAGGGGCTGTGGGGTTCAGTGCGCTCATGGCGCTTTGAGGGATCATTGAGATGGTCTTCCAGCGAACTTTGCGCATGGCTTCCTGTTTAAGCTGTACAATGTCTACACCGTCAATCATAATATTGCCCGCGTCAATTCTGCCGGGCTTTTCAATTAACCGCAGCAGCGAAAGCCCCAGGGTAGACTTTCCGCAACCTGACTCACCAATAAGCCCCAGCATTTCGCCTTTCTCAAGGCAAAAGCTAACCTGCTCTACAGCTTTGACCCTGCCTTCTTTTGTATAAAAACTGGCTGACAACTCCTTAACTTCTAACAAGGACATACTTATCGCCCCCTCAGCCTTGGATTAAGGATTTCCTCCAGGGAGTACCCCGTGAAAGTAAACCCTAAAACCAAAATTGTGGTAAGAAGTCCGGGAGGCAGAATCCACCACACCCAGGCAGACGTGAGAAAGGCGCCGCGGGCCTGGGCATAGTATAATATCGTCCCCCAGCTCTTTTGAAAGGGGTCGCCAAGCCCCAGGAAGCTAAGGGAGGCTTCAACCAGTATGGCATAACTGGAGGCAAGGACAAACTGTGCCAGCGCAAGGGGGATCACCCCGGGCATTATGTGGGTAAATAAAAGACGGCTGTTTGTTGCTCCAAGAGACCTTGCGCTCTCCACAAAAGTCTTGGTTTTGAGAGTCAGCACCTGGGAACGAATCACCCTAGCCGGCCTCACCCAGCTAAGAATACCGATAACAATAATAATATTCCAAAAGCTCGGCCCTAAATAGGCAGACAATACAATCATCAAAGGGAGGAAGGGAATAACAAGAATGAGGTCAACTATGCGCATAAGCAATGCATCTGTTAACCCGCCGTAATATCCGGCCACCAGGCCGACAAGCAAGCCAATGCTGATGCTAATAAATGCTGCAATGACACCTATTAATAAAGATATCCTGGTACCGTATATAAGTTCGCTTAAAATATCGTTGCCAATATCATTAGTCCCCAACAAATGCTGAGAGCTGGGAGTCAAAAAAGGCGTTGAAACACGTACACTTGGATTATAGGGAGCAATCAGGGGAGCAAATAATGCGACAGCAATAAAGCAAATAAGAATTATAACACCAATGACACCCAGTTTTTTCTCTTTAAAGACTTTCCAGAACTCCGGCCATCTTGTCATAATCCTACCTCCTCACCTTGGGATCTACAAGTGGATACAGCAAGTCGGCCAGTAGGTTGCCCAACACAACCGCAACTGTAATAATGAGAAAAGAAGCCTGCAGGACGGGATAGTCCCGCCCTGTCACGGCTTCAAACATCAATCTCCCAAGGCCGGGATAGGCAAATACAGTTTCAATAACTGTGGCGCCGCTGAACATGTATCCCAGTTGGAGCATAAAGATAGTGACCATCGGCAGCAGTGCGTTCCTGACAGCATAGCGGTATTTGATGGTATTTTCCCGTAAGCCCTTGGCTTTAGCCATCAGGATGTAGTCCTCACCCAGCACATTTAACATGGAGTATCTCATAATCATAAAAGTTGAAGGTATACTGATAAGTACCATGGTAGTAAGGGGGAGTACCAGGTGCCGCAGGATATCTTTATAGTAGGCCCAACCAGACAGGGGCATCCACGCCCGTTGAGCGCCGTAGATGGGGAACCACCTTAAAGTAGCCCCAAAAACAGCGACAAGAATCATCCCTACCCAGAAGGATGGCATGGAGTTAAAAAACATAAATTGTATTAAGAGCGCCGCATCGGTTTTAGTACCTCTGCGCCACGCTGCCGCCGCGCCAAAAACAACACCCAGCAAAGAAGAAAGAATTAAGGCAGACCCTGTTAAAAGCAGCGTCCAGGGCAGCCTCTCTTTGATAATATCAGCGATAGGCTTTTTTTTCTGATAGGAATATCCAAAGTTGCCTGTGGTAATGTTTTTTAAGTAAATTATATACTGCTGGCCAAGAGGTTTATCCAAACCGTAGTCCGCCAACAAAGAAGCCTTTTCCTCGGCTGACAGAAAAGCCACATCTTCTCCGGCAAGATAAATAAGGGGATTCCCCGGCATAAGCCGGGGAAGGAAAAAGTTAATAGTGACAGTGATAAAGATAACCAGCGCATATTGCGCTATTTTTTGTGCCAGGAATTTAGTCATCTAGAATCCCCTTTAACTTTAGCTCTGTTTGCCACGCTTAAGGAAGAAAAAGCCTCCGGCAACTGCTGCTGCGGCCAGGAACAACCAGAGCATTAAACCAGAGCCTGAGTCATCCTTTGGCGCAGGAGGTGTGGTATCAGGCGGTTGAGCGCTTGCTTCAGAAATAAAGGAGAGTTTGTTAATAATACCGGTGCCGCTTCTGAACTCCCACCCGCTGAAAACAGTTTTATCATAAGCATTAACTATGTTTTCGTAATAAAGCGGGATGATGGGAAACTCATTGGCAACTATGGCTTGCATCTTGTTTATGAGGTCTTTTCTGGCAGCATCATCCATTGTTACCCTCAGTTCATCAGCGAGCCTGTCGAACTCCTCATTGCCAAAAGCCCCGATGTTCACGTTGGCTTTAGAAAGGTCGGAGTGGAATAACTCAACTAACCTGGAGGGGAAGAGCTGCATGGTGGCTGACCAACCCCACATAGTCATATCAAAGTCTCTGCCCTTGGTGACATCGAAATCAGGCCAGACAAGGCTGTCCACTGTGTTTATGTCCATGGCTTTAACAGTGATATCCAGGCCAACCCCTTTAAAGCTTTCTGTAAGAAGCTCAGCGGCCCTGATGCGGATTGGATTGTTGGCATATACCAGCATCGTTAACTTAAGCTCCTTGCCGTCGGCATCTTCTCTGAAGCCGTTGCCGGTAACATCTTTAAAACCAAGCTGGTCAAGTATTTCCACAGCCTTGTTTTTATTGCCTGCCTTTGCAACGGCAGGGTTATAAAACGGCGAATCAGGGTGAATAAACCCGGGGCTGCCTAAAACAGCCTGCCCCAGCAGTACAATGTTGACAATATCGTTTCTATCCACAGCCATAAACAGTGCTTCTCTGAATCCCTTAATATTAAATGGATGCTTCTCGTGGTTAAGCTGCAGCAATGTGGTCGAGTAACCGGCGCCTTTAGAGAGGGCAATCTTGTCCATTCTTTCAAATTCAGTCACAAGCTCAGGCGTTAATTGCCTTGTCACGGCGTCCAAATCTGAGGACTTCAGTGCGGTAAAGAGAGCTGTATTGTCCTTTATGATGGGGAATATCAGTATTTTAGCCACTGGTGTGCCTTTAAAATAATCAGGATTGGCTGCAAACTTATAATACTGGTCTGATTTATAATCCTCCAGAATATAAGGGCCTGTCCCTATTCTGATATCAGCTTCATTTGGCTTATCAACAGATTCCCATAAATGTTTGGGCAGAATCGGCAGATCCGCTATGGGCTGAATTAAGAAGTTTGGATCCGGGACTGCCAGAGTCATCCTTACAGTCAACTTATCTACCACTTCAATTTTCTGTATTCGTTTAACAGGGTTTGTAAAACGTGATTTCGGGTATGCCACCAGGTAGTCATAGGTAAACTTGACATCGTCGGCTGTAAAGTCTGCGCCGTCATGCCATTTTACTCCTTCTGCCAGTTTGAAGGTGTAAACAAGGCTGTCCGGACTTAACTCATAATCCTCGACCAGCCAGGGTTGGGGAATATTATCTTTATCAAGTTGGAAAAGTGCATCATAAACTAAGTACACCATCTCCAGGCCGGGACTGCCCGTCACGTATGTATACGGGGTCAGGGTGTTTTCATCGTTGTGTACCCCTACGCGCAGCAAATCCACCTGCTGCTGCGGGGCGGCAAAAACAATGGAACTGAGAAAAACAACTGCCAGAATCACCAGGATAAAATTCCTTGTTTTTAACATTTTTTAAATGTCTCCCCCTTTTTTTATAGTTTCATGGCCCGGCCTTGCCGGGACGTGAGAAATCAATAAAAATGTCACCTAGCTTAAGTTAGATAAAAATTACACAAATCCTTCTAGCTGGTAAATAATAAAACTGGTATGTTTTTACAACATGAAATGTGTTTATTGATCAGTTAAAATATCTAAATGGAATTTACCATCAAGACGATATGGTTCGGCCAAGGCAAAGGAACCGTGACTGCACATGCCATGGTACATATGGAACGATTTATCTGTAGCCAGATGCAATCTGCGCCCGATTGAGAAGTAATCATTTTTACTCAACAGCTCGTCCACTTCAGGGACAACCACTTTTACAGCATCCTTACCAAACCTCTCCAGGCTAACCTTGCCGCTAAACGCCATTTGAGAGCCTAGCTTATCCATAGCTTCTTCCTTTTTACCCCATACCGGTGCTACGTCAACCAGGCAGTTGGGGTGCTCGGGAGTCATATAGTAAATTGTGGGAATTGGGTGAGATTCTAAGCCAGGCATTTCATCCAAAGCGAAATCCCGTGAGGCCAGGGCTATTGCTTCTAAAATAAGGATCATTGCCTGCCGTCGGTCCGGGTCAAGGTCATGGAATGAATGCTCAGGATCCTGGGTAATAATAATGTCCGGCTTTACTTCCCTGACAACCTTGATCAGCTTTTTCTTGGATTCCGCGCTTAAATCTACCAGTCCATAAGAAAATCCTGAAAAACTGACTTCGACTCCTAAGACTTTAGCTGCTTCAGTGACTTGTGGACGAGAAGCTTCTGAGGATAGCATGATGTTGGCATATGACTTTCCTCCCGCCAGAACATTTTTTGCTAATGCCCCGCCTGCCTCTACAACCTCCATGCCGTATACTCCGAGCAATAACAACCTTTTACCTGACATATTTATTTCCTCCTCTAATATAATTTTTTTTGTTTAATTCATAAATTTAAATTCTTTATCATGTTTAAATTGCCTTTTTAAGAAAATACAGCTGTTACCGTTTTAATAAGAATTTTAATACCCGCCGCTAATGACGATGTGCTTATTCGTTCGCCTGTTCCATGAACCCAGCCTGGATTACAGTCAGGAAAAAGGGGCTGAAAACCGTAAACATTTGCACCAAGTCCCCGGAAGAAACGGTTGTCACTGTAGCCCGGCGTTATAAATGGGGTTACGCTGACTTCCTGCAGATTATTGGCCTGTTTTGACAGCTCTTTATACAGCGGCGTGTTCACATCGCTTAGAGTACCTTCAGTCCGCTCTTTAATGGTTATAAGAGCTTGGGGGTCAGCTTTGCAGATTTCCTTTGTAAAACTCTCCAACAACCTGCCCGGATCCACACCCGGTAAAATTTCAAAGATAATATCTTTGCCCTCAGTATGTACCTTATTAGATGTCATACTTTTCACATCGAGCTTCTCTCCAAGGCCCAAAGGCAAGTCAAGGTTGAATGCTGTTGCCATCTTCCCTGCTGAAGCCATGGCCAGCGAATCTACCCGGCGCTTTGTCAGCTCTGTTTGTAGGGAGATTTTTAATTTTCCTTTCTCCCCTACCTGGCACAGCTGGAAAAGCTCCCTCCCTGTATTTAGTGTGAAGCCTCCTCCTTCGCCGAGAACATACCCTGTCCGTCTTAGTTGGGGCAGGTGGGTTAAAAGCCAGGACGCGCCGATGTGGCCTCCTCCTTCCTCACCCGCAGTACTGACAAAGTAGAGATCCCGGTCCAGCTTAAGTCCAAGACGCTTGACAGCCATAAAAACTACCATGTGGACAGCGGCAAGGCCTTTACAATCTATTGCGCCGCGGCCGCAAATCATGTTTTCCCGTAAAACGCCGGCAAAGGGAGGAAAAGGCCAATCAGAGCTCTTGGCCGGGGCTGTGTCCAAGTGGCTTAGCAGCACCAGAGGAGGCTTGGGGCCTCCAGGAAGCAGTGCCACCAGAGAGCCTCGCCCGGGACAGGGCTCATAGATATCTGCGGCTAAATCATCTTTTAGCAGCAACTGTCTGAGATATTGTGCAAGGATGGTTTCCGAGCCCCGGGAAGTGTCAACAGAAATCATAAATTGAAGAGCATCCACAGCTTCCCCGAGCAGCGAGTGCCAATCCATTATTCTATCGCTCATTTCAGACACTGATTTCCCTCTCAAACTGTTGACACCCGAAAAAGAGTGTGGTTTAATATAATTAGATATCCCCTCCCGGGGGATGGGGTGTAAGGGCTATACGCTTACCAGTCCGGGAGGGTGATTATATGTTATCACATATTTCCAAATCCGTAAAGATAAAAAGGAGGCGAAAAATAATGCATGAAGGGCACCATGGCATTCTTGACGGCGTCGGGGAAGAACATCACAATCATGATTCACATTCGTGCAATGCATGCGGCAGTGAAAAAACCCCCCACGGGAGTACAGCCACATCGAAGAATATGACTAAAACACTGGGTATTATTGCCCTCTCAATCGTTTTAGTATTTCTTTTTCGTTTAATTTTCAATTAAAGGAAGTGATTGGTTATGCATGAAGGTCACCACGGAATTCTTGATGACATTTCAACTGAAGAAGAAGAGCACCATCATACGGAGCAGCATAGCCATCATCAAGGGCAGCAGCCCCATAAGGATACTGTTACTTATTTACGCACAGGCCTGGAGCATGCCATGAATTTCAGTTATCCTTTGTTCCTCCTGCTGTTAATAATTCTGTCTGCTTTTAAGAACATCAACGAAATGCTTGGGTTCCATCTGGCTTTGATCCCACTGACAATAGCGGGTGGGCAAATATTTTGGTCAACATTTAAGGCAACCCTGCAGTCGCGCAAAATAACGGCAGGGCTGTTAGTCTTCATAGCCATGGTGGCTACCGTTTATGTGGAAGATTTTATTGCCGCAGCCATTGTAGGCTGGATGATGATTGTTGGAGAATCTATTGAATCTCTAACCCTTGAGAAAACCAGGAACGCAGTAAGAGAGTTGATTAAACTGACCCCTTCATTGGCAACAGTACGCAGTGGCGATGAGTGGGTGACTGTCCCCCTTAAACAGGTATGCAAAAATCAGGTCGTCTTAGTCAGGCCCGGTGAAAAGGTCCCTGTAGACGGAAAAGTTGTAACCGGAGTTGCTGCCGTCAATGAGGCATCAATTACAGGAGAATCTTTGCCGGTGGATAAAGCGGACGGAGATAAAGTTTATGCCGGCACTGTTGTTGAATACGGAGCGCTTGAGGTCATGGTGGAAAAAGTCGGTGCCGATACTACGCTGGGGAAGATTATCCGCGTAGTGAAAGAGGCGCAGGATAACAAAGGCCAGGCGCAAAGAGTTGCAGACAGATTTGCAGGTTACTTTACCCCGGTAGTCCTGGTATTGGCTGCCCTTGTGTTTATGCTTACAGGGCACCTCATCCGTGCGGTTACCATCCTTGTCATTGCCTGCCCCTGTGCACTCGTTCTTGCTACTCCCACCGCCGTGGTAGCCAGTGTGGGCAACGCAGCCAAAAGGGGCGCTCTTATCAAGGGCGGTGTAACACTGGAAACTGCAGGCCGGGTAACCGCGGTGCTTTTTGATAAAACAGGCACTCTTACCAACGGCCGGCCTGAAGTGGTGAAGATCAGGAGTTTCAGTGCTAAAGATGAGATGGATATACTGACTATTGCCGCCTCGGCTGAAGAAAAGTCGGAACACCCCATAGCAAAAGCTATTGTGAAAAAGGCCCGCTCTATCGGTTTACCGCTCTGCAAAACAGAGGATTTCACGATGGAAATAAGCCGCGGTGTGTGCGCAGTTGTTGACGGGATGGAAGTGGAGGTCGGTAATAAGCGTATTGCTGCAGGGCAAAATCTTGCTCCTGAGGTAGAAGCTTTCTTGAGTGAGAGGGAGGCCTGCGGTGAAACAGTACTTCTGGTTACAGCTAACAAGGAAGTAATCGGAGGCCTGTCTGTTGCTGATACTGTGAGGCAAACGGCCGCCCGTACTGTTGCCGCGCTGAAAGAGCGCGGAATACACAAAATTATAATGCTCACTGGCGATAACCCCGCAACAGCTAAGGCAATCGCGAAACAAGTAGGCGTTACTGATTTTCGCGCCGAACTCTTTCCTGAAGATAAGCTTAACATAGTGCGCGAACTACAGAGCCAGAAAGAAATAGTGGCTATGATAGGTGACGGGGTAAATGACGGCCCTGCCCTGGTGCTGTCCGACATAGGGATAGCCATGGGCGCCGCAGGCACTGATGTGGCTATTGAAGCTTCAGACATAGCGCTTATGGGCGATGAACTGCTTATGATACCTGAAGTTCTGGGACTCAGCCGCAGGGCTTTAACTATTATCGGTCAGAATATATGGGCCTTTGCAGTAGCTGTAAATGTCATAGGTATGATTTTAGGCAGCCTGGGTACACTGACACCTATTTCAGCTGCTATTATTCACAATGTCGCGTCTGTGGCAGTGGTAGGTAATTCTGCCAGGCTTTTATCCTATGTAAGCATGCCTGAAATGAAGCCTGAATATATTAAAACAGTTTACAGGCAGGAACACGTACACTCCTGATCATGGGTATAAACACCCCCGCTTTGATTTTTCAAAGCGGGGGTATTTTTTAAGCAATATCAGATAAATCTATGTATAGCTTCCTTAAGTTTAACAAGGGCGTCTGTGCGGTCGCTTTCGTCACTCTCTTTTATGATGTCTATCAGGCACCCTTCAAGGTGATCATCGAGAATAAGCTTGCCGGCTTTATCGAGGGCGCCTCTTATGGCAGATATCTGTAAAAGCAGTTCTTCACAGCTTTTACCCTGTGCCGCCATTAGCTTAACTCCCCGCACATGGCCTTCTATCCTGGATAACCGCTTTATAACATCTTCTATATTTTTATGCTTATGTGTACCGCTCACAATTTAATTTTCCTCCCTCTATTGTTCAATGCTCAGGGTTTACTTTATTTTATCCATTTTTATTGCAAGGGTCAATAAAAAGTCTGAATAATACGTACCACGGACTAGAGTCCGTGGTCTTGACGCTAACTGTTGCGAACGACGAGCACCTCATCCGATTTGGCACAGCAGCTGTTTAAGCAGGCAACAACAAAGACGCGGTCCAGGGTACCCGGCGGCACCTGCCAAAGAATCTCAGCTACTCCGGTGACTGCACTGGGACAATCAATACCAATCAGACGGGCAAGTTCACAAGTCTCTGTCCCGGTAGGCTCGAGGAAAAAGAAGGCCCTGGATACCGGGCGGTTGAAAGTAGCCCTTACAATTGTACGCGCATTAAGCTGCACAGCCCCGCCAACGATGGGCATGGGTTGGCCCGTTTCTGTCCCCGTCACATTTTTTAGGCGGACGTGGAATCTGCGATTCTGTAACAGGGACCATGGCGCGTGTAAACCTGTAATTATTCAATTATATCACCTCCTTGCTGATATTGTTGCTGATATACTATGTGCAAAAAACAGTGCCCTGTGTAACCTCGACGCAAGGCTATCCTTGTAGGTTCTTCCACCATCAACAAAGGAATCCTCTCCGCAGTAGCCGCCATATTGGAGGAGATGAAAGGGCTGGCCTTTAAAAATAAAAAAGCCGCCGCTTTCGGCAGTTATGGTTGGAGTGGCGAGTCTGTGGGAGTTGTGACTGAAAAACTCAAAGAGGCCGGCTTTGAAGTAGTTAATGACGGGCTCAAGGGCTACTGGAACCCGGATGCAGAAATGGTTCAGAAATGCGAGTACTTTGGCGAACAATTTCTAAAATAACCGTAAGGCTTTATCCCAGGGGCGCAGGCAGGGAAGCTAATCGTCTTCTATCTGCTGCCTGGCGGCTTTACCCCCCATGTCGTCAAGTATCTCTTTCCTCAACTCATCCAGCGTCTTTCCTCTTTTCAGGTGCACCGCCAGGGCATATATACCGATGGAAGACCAGCCCGTGACACTCTGCCCCCACTTATTATACTTAACCTTTTTACCATCAAACCTGACATAGTAAGGATCCACAACCACGGCCTCTGAGCCGGGGAAGTTCCTGATGGCCAATATATCTCCTTTTTTAACTATACCACATGCAAAAAGCTGGCCCATGCGGGAATGGCTGCCTTTGGCCTGACCTGTATCGGTAAGTTTTTGTCCCCTCATGGCCGGTTCAACATCAACATAGTAATCTTCTATATTGGGGGGCGGCAGAATCTTTACTATATGCAGCATTAACTGATTTTTGAGCTTTACCGGGTGCACCTGAAAACAGCAGATATCCAACCCATTATCACACAACCATGCACAGGCAGAGAGTGTCTGGGCGTCAAAAGCCGAGGCGATAAGCACTATCCTCTGCTTTAAATTAAAGCTTTTTTCTGCATTATAGCTGGACAGGAATTCGCTAAGCTTGCGCTTTGCTTTTTCAGTTTCTGTGAGTTCTGTGCCGCTAAACTCAGAAGGATGTTTTTCAATATACGGGGCAAATAACTTGTTGACAAGATCGTCCGGCGTCTTTATGCCAGCGAAGTTTGCAGCATATCTGATGGCCTGGAACTCAGGCGCTTCCTTTCTGCTTCTTATATCCCCGTAATCCCTTTTAATCTCTATCAGCACCAGGTTGCCACCGGCATCGATAGCGACCAGATCACATCTGCCGCCTTCTTTATTTCTTACCTGCTGGCCCACAATTAAAAGGCTCTGTTCATCGCCAAACAGTGAATCAATGTTGGTCCTGATAAACTCTTCTATAGCCTCCTCCTTCAATCCCAACCCCTTAAATGTCAGCGTTTCTATCTCATTTTCCAGGCGCTCTATCTTTCTCCCCACAATACTGACAGGTATAATTGTCACTGCCTTGCCTCCTGCTCAAACCATGTAAGAGTTATGTTGATACAACATATTCAATCCAAAGAGCAATGGGCACTGCAAGCGGTCATAGGTTACGAAAATGTATTGGCATACCCAAGTCAACCAGTAATAACAGGTGCTCACCTAAAGCATTCAGTCGTGAGTACCGGGGGCGAGGCTGTGCTCCTCAAATTCTTTACGCCAATTACGAGTCCATTCAATAAGACTAACATGTTCGCCCTCTCCAAGCAGTGCTTTTTCTTCCTGTTGACGGTAGGTCTGCGCTTCCACAGCAAGGTCTTTAAGTTTATCCCTGTACTCATCATCAGCCATGGCGATGGTTTCCTGGGCATATCCTTCAATGGCCATCAGATGTTTGCGGACACACATTTCCCCGTCGGTTGAACATGGACATGCTGTGTCGGTCTGGTGCTCCTGCAACAGCAGAAGCTCTTTTATAAGCTGGTCATACTGCCACTTTAATATGGGCTTCACAGGTTTTTATGGCTCCTTTCTTTATATCAGCATTACTTTTAGCTTATCTGAAGTGGGAAACTTCTATGTGTACTAGGCACCGGTATTCCAAAATGGATTAATTCTTTCTCCAATTATTCTTATTTGGTGAGATGATGTTATACATTTCCATTTGAAATATTGTGTTGATTCCCATAATCGCCCTCCTGCTTGTGACGAATATGTATTAATGATTCAAACCCACAAACCTTGAATAATTCTAAGATATTTTACTGGTAGAAAAGAAATTTTGGGCCGGTGAAGGAGGCGGCGCCAAAACAACGCCTGCAATATCCGAAGAACGACTTGAAGTTGTAGGCCATTATCTTGCAGCTTACCCAAAGCCTAGATCGGTTCAGACCTCTAACCGGAATATCATCTATCGCATACTTCCTTCGCAGTACCGAAGGCACACCTTCAACACCCGCCCGGAAGGCGGCCAATTCTTGGAACCGCGCTTCACCCATCTTGTCGCGGCAAATGTCGGCTTGGAGTTTCTTTTTCGTAAACTTAACCACGTTGGCTTTGGAAATGATCATCCAAACAGCGGCTTCCGGCTTGTTTCCGGCTCGCTGGATCGGTTGTGACTCCTTCTTTGGCCGAAACAAAGAGTTTCTCGCTTCCCTACCGGAAGAATATTATTACTTTGCCGATATTCCTGAAAACATCATGGTATGGCAAAGTATGCCAACCGTTTACGTGCCTGAGTACAGTGGCCGCGGCAAAAAACCTGAAAAATTAAGAGCGTCCACTCAACCGATCCCTGTATCTCAAATTGCCAGAGATAAGAGTATCCCCTGGCGAGAGGTAGTTCTTGGCGAAGGAGCCAAGGGGCCGATTGTCGCACAGGTTAAATGCCTTAGGGTTATCGAAGCTACAAAAGAATCATCACATTTTATTCCCTACCAGGAGGTATGGCTGTACATACGCAAATACGCTGATGGTAAAGTAAAATATGCGTTTAGCAATGCACCTGCCGACATTAAACGAACAAAATTATAAAAAAACGCTGACAAAGCTTGATCCATTTTTGTGCGGTACATGAGTTGTTAAAAAGAGGTGTTAGTTTTCGCTGTAGTGTTAGTTAAAAATACAAATGCCTCCCCTTTCACAGCAAGGGGAGGCATTTGTCGCGAGGCGGTTAAACGTCTTTAGATATAGTAAGTTCTGCTTTTTTGCTATGCCATGTCTGCAAAGCGATGACCACAACTCCCAGGCCGCACACGAAAACTGCACTGCCGATAATAATCAGGAGCCACATACCGTTTGGGATATATCTTGTAAAGATTTCGTATGCCATGGCTGTCATCGAAGTTATAATCATGATTACGAACGGTATGATATAGTGAATGGTCGGACGGCGGAGTGTCATCAAGAAAGTTGCTGCAGCTAAAAGCGCAATCGCTGCCAGTATCTGGTTGCTGGCCCCGAACAACGGCCAGAGGATCATACCGTACCCGGAGTTGGCGAGGAGGAAGATCACCACTGCACCCGGGATCAACGAAATAGTTTTGTCCCTGAGAAACTTGGGCAATCCGAAAGTCACAGTACTTTCGGCAAAGGCGATCCGCGTAAACCTCATTGCCGAATCCAGGGTGGTCATGGCAAAGCTTTTTGCCACCACTGCGAAAAACGCAGCACCGACCACAGCCGGTATGCCAAGCGGTATCAGGAAGGTCGAACCTCCCTGTGCCCAAATTGCCGGCCACGCGGCCTTGCCCCAGGCGCCATAAAAATCATTGTAGCCAACCACACCGAGGCCGACAACAGCAGTCAGGAGGGCGATTATGGCCAGGTAGCCTTCCCCGAGCATGGAGCCGTAGCCGATAAACTTGGCATCCCGCTCATTCTTGAGCTGTTTTGGCGTGGTGCCGCTGCCTACTATGGAGTGCCATCCTGAAATGGCACCGCAGGCAATGGTCACCATTACGAACGGCCAAATCGGCGGGGCTCCTGGTGGGGCAGCCCTCAGTGCCGGTGCGGTCAGTTGACCACCGCCAGTGGCGGCCAACGCCACTATTCCCACTGTGGCGAACGCCAGGGCAATGACTAACTGAATGCCGTTGATGAAATCACGCGGCTGCACCAGAAGCCATACAGGCAGGCGGGCAGCGATGAACATGTAAGCAAGCAGAATATATACCCATGTCTTGTAGTCGAGTTGGAAAGGATAACGTACTCCCAGCAAGATTACTGCGTACATAATTACCACTGCGATAATTGCCGCAACATACAAATTTACTTTCCACTTGTAGCGGATCAGCAGGCCGATAAAGATAGCGAGAGGAATTTCGATCCAGACTGAGTAGACGGCAGCCGGGAAATTGGATGCAAGTACTGCGATAACATGGACAAATACTGCGGAAACCAAAACAAGAAGGAAAAATACCACCACATACATCAGCTGCATCGCTCGTTTTCCCAGCAAATCTTTCAGGAAGTCCGCAATGCCTCTCCCTTCATGCCTGAGAGAAGCGACAAGCGCTCCCAAGTCGTGCACCGCACCAAGAAAAATGGTGCCAAATATTATCCAGAGCAGTGCCGGCGCCCAGCCCCAGATAGCGGCGACAACCGGCCCCACAATGGGCGCGGCACCCGCGATTGAGGTAAAATGATGGCCTGCAACAACCGGCGTATCGGTAGGAACAAATTCAAAATCATCTTCATACTTATAAGCCGGCGTCTGACGGTTTGGGTCCAGCTGCCATATTTTTTCGGACAGGAACTTGGCATAAAAGCGATAGGATAATATATACAGCACCAGACCTGCAACTACAAACAGTAAAGCGTGCACTTCATTTCCTCCTTTCAGTGTGGGAATGCCTCCATACTAACCCGTTAACCCTCTTTTGCTAATCTCTATTACCACATCCTTTTTGTTATTTATTTAACTAATCCACATAAATTTTATAACGGATTTAGCACCGTTTGAAGCTTGTCTGCAATTAATGTTTGAATCAGCGCCTGAGCGGACAAAAAGCGTGCTTGAAATGCATTCAAAATTTTGACTATTCTTATTACTGCCTTAGTCTGAAATTTACAGGGCCGGCCCTGGTGGAAGCGGCTGATCTTAAAGGACAGGAATGAATTAAAAAAATATGATTACAAATGAAGGAGTTTTTTCATCTCTTTTACGTGAAGGCGGCTCACCGGGATCTCTGAAAGCTCATTGTCGTTGACAATCAGCTGATATGTCCCGTTGAACCACGGGTGAATTTCTTTTACCCAGTTAATATTTACCAGATAGCCCCTGTGGCAGCGAAAGAAAGGCGGCGCGGGGAGTCGTCCCTCCAGTTCTTTCATGGAATAACGCGAGCGGTAGGACCGGTCCCGGATCTTCAGATAGACATACCGTCCTTCAACATAGGCAAAAGCCAGGTCTGTATGGTTGAGAACAATAAAACGCTCATCGACCTCAGCAGTCAGTTTAACAACTATTCCCTGTTGGGGAAAACCAGTTTCCAACCTTGACAGCAGCTGTTCCAGGCGGTCCACCACGTTTTCTTTTTTCACCCAATTCTGCTCCAGCCGCTGGACGGTGTGGCAGAGACGTTCCTGGGAAAAGGGTTTGAGTAAATAATCTACAGCGTTCAGCTCAAATGCCTGGATAGCATGCTTGTCATAAGCTGTGGCGAAAATGATAACCGGAGGCTCTTCTTGCTGCATCAGCTTTCCGGCGGCCGCCAGCCCCCCGATTCCCGGCATCTGGATGTCGAGAAAAACGGCGTCCGGCTTTAGACTTTTACACATTTCCAGAGCAGTTTCTCCGTTGGCAGCTTCGCCGCACACCTCAATATGAGGGTAAGCTCCCAGGAGAAACTTCAGCTCATTCCTGGACAGCACTTCATCGTCCACCACCATAACTCTCAAAGCATTGAAACCTCCCTTCTTTTTGCATCGGGTCCGGGAATAAAAAGAGTTACATCAGTTCCCCGGCCAAACCGGCTGACGATTTTCAGGCCGGAATCCCGGCCGAACATTCCCATCAGCCTCTGATGGACATTGCTAAGGCCTATGCCGCTGCCGCTCGTCCCGGTACTGCTTCCATTCAGGCAGGAATGTATTTTATCAGCTGTCATTCCCACCCCATCGTCTGCAACCGTTATCTGTGCCCCTCCCACAACCCGGCCGGCTTTAATCGTGATTGCGCCTCCGCCAAGACGCTGGCGCAGGCCATGTTTAATGGCGTTTTCCACAAGGGGCTGCAGCGTCAGGGGCGGCAGCAAAATATCCAACACGTCCGGATCAACCTCAAAATTAACTTGAAGATCTTCCTGAAAGCGTGCTTTTTCAATTACCAGGTAAGATTGAATGTGCCCGATTTCTTTCTCAAGGGTAACCAGTTCCTGATTGGACGATTGCAGGTTCTGCCGAAAAAAATTTCCCAGATTGATTAAAAGACAGCGGGCTGTTTCAGGCTTTTCCCTGTACATGGAAACAATGGTATTGAGGCAATTGAAGAGAAAGTGCGGGTTAATCTGGGCCTGCAGCGCCTTGATTTCAGCTTTTGCCAGCAACCGGGCCTGCTCATCAAGACGGGCCAGTTCCAGCTGTGTGGAAAACAGATGGGCAAGGCCGTGTGCCAATTCCAGGTCTACAGCATTTATCTGGTGCCTGCGCCAAAACAGGTGTAAGGCGCCAAGAATTGTTTCCTCTCGCTTTAACGGTACAATAATAGACGAGGTAAACTGGCAGTGGGGATTAACACAGGCGATTTCACCCTTTGTGCGGGCGATGTGAAGGCTTCCTGTCTCAAGCACCCTACGGGTGTTTCCGGAAGAAATAATAGTGCCAGGCCGGTGGTCTTCATCGCCGATGCCGACGTGGGCCAATATCTGTTCTTTGTCGGTAATCACTACGGCAGCAACCTGGATTGTCCTTTTAATAATCTCTGCTGTAGCCTTCGCAGTTTCAGCATTCAGGCCCGCCCGCAGGTAGGGCAGCGTCTGATCGGCGATCTGCAGTGATTTATTAGCCAAAACAGCACCTGCCCGCTGCTCCTCTGCCAACACGCTTTGCAGAATCAAAACAAAAATTGTAATGCCGGCAGCGTTGGACAGAATCATGGGCAGAGCTATCAGCTTGACCAATGCCACAGCGTCTGCAAAGGGCCGCGCCAGTAAAAGAATAATTACCATCTGCAGCGCCTCGAGCAGGGCTCCTGCAGTAAAAGCCACGGCCGGGCGGATATGGACACGGTTTAGTTTCCGGCCGATAATACCGGCAAGCAACCCTTCCACGGCTGTGGCCAGACCGCAGGAAAAACCGGTAAAACCACCCAGAGAGTACCGGTGTATTCCGGCCAGCAGCCCGGCGCCAAGGCCAATGTAGGGGCCACCGAGCAGTCCCGCCACAAATATGCCCACTACTCTGGAATTGGCCAGAGCTTGCTGTTGTGTCACGGGGCCGCCGTAAATCGGCGCCAGTTCCTGGGCAGACTGCACCGGTATTCCCGTATAAGTCCCCAGGATACCAAACAGGCCAAAAATTACCACCAAAAAAACTCTCTCTTTAAACTCAGTTTGCTCACGGTCAATCAGGCGCCGTACAAGAGGCACCCTTGTCAGGACAAAAGCAACCGTGACAGTGATACCAATCCTTTGCAGCAGTACTACCAGCAGTTCAAACATAACTGCCTCCTCAGCGACTTCTTATTCCTTTTGAGCATGATATTAAGTAAAAGAATAACTTCTTCAAGCTGATAGGAAATTCCTTTTTGTCCAGTTATTAAAATCACTTAAGTCATTATACTGCAGCATAAATAGCTAAAGCCCGCCGCAGCACTGGCTGCGGCGGGCTTTTCGCACTAATCATTGACCTATCCCGTTTCGTTATGTCCTTCATCATTTTTAATTCTGGCTTTGAAATTCTTGTCATAGTGGGGATTCTTATACTTTTCCCCACACATAGAACAGGAGATAAGTTCTACATCTCTTCTGCTCCATGAGCTATACTCCACGGTCAAACATATTGGACACTCAAAAGTAATCACGCTACCACCTCTTAATCTCTACTTATTCTCACGTTACTATGCATTGTTATCCGATTAAGTCCAGCCAGACAGGTCTTAAAAAGATATCTTTTATGCACTGCATCCTAAAATATAGAGGGATATTTAAAGGGTCTGTTAACACTGCAGATAAAAAAATGACTGGTGCAGCCAATACTAAAGGCCTATATACAAGTTATACCTCTCCGGTCATATTTTAGTCATTATAAGAAAGCGCGCTTATTCGGTTCCCTTAACGCGCGCTTTTGCCGGTTCCGCTACACCTTTGCTGACTGCAAAGCGTTATAATTTCCGGCACAAAAAAATACTGACCAACTGAGGTCAGTGTTCCTGTTTTTAAGTTCCCATTTAGGGTTCCTTTTGAGCGCGCCAAGAAACAGCCGGCAAGGCAATCACTAATTTCTTTAATAGTTTACGGCAACAGATAAATTTAAGCGATGGCGCTCGCCAATTGTTAAATTGAAGCGGTTTTTATGCCAGTACAAGGTAACATATTTTGTATGAAGGTTGTGATAAGGATCAGTAAATTGAACATCCACAAGGGAAGATTGGATAAGCGATTTGCCATCGGCGCTTTGTAAACTCATATGAGGCACCTCAAAGCCGGGAGTTTCCACATAAAGAACTGCTTTCTTATTTTGCTCCCCCGTACCTGGCGGAGATGTTCGGTGGTAATCGCCAAAAACATCGGCACACCTTATATATCCTTCAATATTTTGTGTGTCGTTAAAAAGGTAACGAAACTGCTGGTAGCGGGATAATAGGATCTGCATCGCCCAGGCACTGGACATACCAAACTGGAAAGCGGCGGGATCGCCTGGGCCGCGCGAACTCCACCCTCTCTCTCCGGTCAGAGCATTATAAGTTTCATATATTCCTCCTGCACCGGTCAATGTTGTCAGGATCCTCCGACGCAGCTCTTCTGCTTCTTTTGTGTAGCCGTGACGGAAAAGAACCTCCAGAGCAGAGTAGGTGTTTATCAACCAGATCTGGCCTCTCCAGTAATATCCGTCCTGGCGATGATTATAAGCGGAGCTGGAAAAAGAAACGCTTGGTATTCCGTGCTTTCCCCAAAATTTCTGATCATCAAGCAAGTGTTTTTCTATAACTGCCTTAATGCGGTTGAGATCCAGTGTAGCCCCGACAAAAGCAGGCCACCAGGCAACCGGAGTTAACTCTCTGACAAAAGAACCATCCGGGCGTTGATCCAGCCAGGCTTGCCCTTCCTCACACCAAAGGTCTTGATCAATTTTTTCTGCCAGCCGGGTGCCGCGTAAATAAAGCTGTTTTGCCGTATTTGGCTGCCCCGCTTCCCAACTTATGAAGGCAGAATTTATATATGACTGGAACAGCCAACAGTTAAGATCAACAGCACAGATATTGCGAGGCAGCAGCCCGGCAATAAAGCTGGGCACAAAACGCCGGGGATAAAAGCGCGGGCTGTCATCTAACCCCGATTCCATTCCGTTCAGGTAAAAAAACAAACCACTGGGGCGCTGTCTGTTTCTTTCCCACCAACTTAAGTTTTCTCTTAATAAAGGATTGATTTTTTTTTGAAAAAGTTTAGCCTTTTTCTTGTTCTGCATGCGCTGGCAGATATTGACTGCAGACCAGGATTGCAGAGGGGATTGAGAATAGAAATTTAAGACCCCGTGCAGCGAATCTGATAGCTTACACGGCACCTGCCCTCTCGTTTTCTTTGTTGTATTTAAACAATTAGGTTCGAGCTGATTAAACAGGCTATGCGTTGCTTTTATGGGGCTCCATTCACTGATTCCAATCGCCTGCTGAGGTGTATCCCAGCCCCAGATAAAAGGGAAATATACTTACTGTACCCTTATTAGTGCCTGCTTGAATCCTTAACTGAAGGACAGCAATGTTTGTTTTTAAGAAAAAAATATTTGAAAAAAGCTTCCAGCCGCGGTCTTCAGCCTCTTCTTCAATAGAATATGGCTTAAAGTGAATATCCCTTTTTGCAGATGGGGTAAAAAAAGTTTCACCGTGATCAGACTGCAAAGAGACAGCAAATTCCAGCAGGCGACCTGCTGCAAAAGAAGTAATCGTCGTATATAAAGCACTGTAAGCAGCTTTTTTCTCTTCTATTACCGCTTTATACCCGCAATGACTCCCCAGCTCACTCAACGGTGAACCATTGGTGCTTCCGGCAATATAGCGAGGAGCACCTGAGAACGAGGCTTGAGAAATGACCCGATTATGAGAAAATTTATACTTCTTTGGAAAGCAATAAGCTATTAAACTAAAAAATACAAATAAAAAAAAATGAACCATCCTCCTGGCTCCTCTCTCTATATGAATATATTAAACTATATATTGATATTCCTCAACCCAAAAGCGTTAGTAATATATCCCTTCACTGCATGACGCCTACATATTACTATCGTGGCCTGGCCACCCGCCCTCTCTCCGCGTGAGGCTTATTTACCACCGAACGAACATTTAAAGTGTGGAAGTCAAGATCCCCACTTATGAAAATCTCGGGATTAGCCTCCATTGCGGAGGCCAGTATTGCTGCATCTTTGGGATCGCGAATCAAGCTCCTGGCTTTTCCAACCGCTGAAGGTGCCGGCATATTTATAACTTCAACATTTAGCTTATTCAGTAAAATATCAAACAAAGTTTCTTTACCAGGAAACTTGCGCTTTAAAACAGCATTCGCTTCCCTGATGATATACTCGCTCAGAACTATGGTATACCCCCTTGAACAGCAAACGTTTCAGTCTATCCTATACTCCAATACTCCAAAATATCACCCGACTGGCAATCAAGTTCCCTACAGATCGCCTCAAGAGTTAAAAAACGTACTGCTTTAGCCTTGTTAGTTTTAACTATCGACAGATTTGCGTTTGTAATATTAATTCTTTCCGCAAGTTCAGAGAGGGATATTTTGCGCTTAGCCATCATCACATCCAGGTTCACAATAATTGCCATGTCTTTCTCCTTAAATTGTCATGTCATTTTCATTCTTAATGACCACAGCCTCCTGGAATATCTCCGCGAGCAAAAGGGCGAGGCACCCCAGCACAATAAAGATAAAAACTGCGAACCCGACTGACCCATAAGGTGTACCTAACAAAACTGCACCTTTGGGCCGTCCGAAATCCGCAATGGTATGTATACCTCCCAGGTAAAAAGTGTAATATCCTATTCTTTTAAATTTTTTGAATTAAAAAGAGCATCATAAAAAGTGCAAACGTAATATTTATAAAAATGCCAGTCACCTTTAAAATTGAGCCTTTTCCTCTCACTGCAAATTCCTCCCTCTTTAATCTAAAATAAATACACCACAAAAAATATCGTTAACCAATGAAATGTTATTGATTACCATGCCACGATCTCTCTCCATTTAAAATATTTTTATGTTCTGCTTTTTAGACGACAATCCGTCGTCAAAAATAAATAGTCCAACCAAAAACAAAAACTACAGCAACCCAAGAGCTGCTGTAGTTTCTTTAAGTATATGGCGGAGAGAGTGGGATTCGAACCCACGGTGCCTTGCGAGCACACACGATTTCGAGTCGTGCGCCTTCGACCAGCTCGGCCATCTCTCCGTGTTTATCTTTTGTTTTTGAAGAAGTCGCGCATCAGTTGTGCGGATTCTTCGGCCAGTACGCCGCTTGTTATTTGCAGACGATGGTTAAGACGGGCGTCGTCTGTGATGTGGTAGAGAGAATCGACGGCGCCTGCTTTGGGGTCAGGAGCGCCATAGACGAGCCGGTCTACTCTGGCCTGCACGAGAGCTCCTGCACACATAGGGCAGGGCTCAATGGTGACATAGAGGGTTGAACCGGGCAGCCGCCAACCGCCAAGGAGGCGGCCGGCTTCGCGCAGTACCAGGATTTCTGCATGAGCAGTGGGGTCTGATTGCTCTTCACGGCGGTTATGGTCGCGGGCCAGTATTTGCCCGTCCCGTACCAGGACAGCGCCGATGGGCACCTCACCCTTAGTCGAGGCAATCTTTGCTTCGCGGAGGGCTTCTCTCATGAATTCTTGATCGGGCACATGCATCCCTCTTCAGATAAAAAAGTCTGCCAGTGCAATGCGCAGTGACATACTTTATGTTTTAAAGCAGTTCTCAGGCTGTCTAAATAACACGCTCGCCTGGGCTAATTTATTGTAACCGACCCTACTGTGGTTGTCAAGTAGAGCAAATATTTTGCGGCAACCTGACTATCGGTAGGAGATTAGGGCAGGGAAGAAGTATATATACCAGAGCAACTTTTTTGAGGAGGGAAATTATGAGCGGAAATAATCATCATAAAAAGGCGGTTGTCAGAGACATAATTTTACAGCTGCACCGCGATCTGCCGGTGGAGGAAGCCAAAAAGAGATTTGAAGAAGAAGTGGGAAACATCAGTTCAATTGAGATTGCTGAAATAGAGCAATCACTTATAAATGATGGCATGTCACCGGACGAGATAAAGAAATTCTGCAATGTGCATGCACTGTTGTTTCAATCATCACTTGCCCAGGGAGATATGAAGGAAGAACATCCTGCTCATCCTGTTCAACTGTTTAGGCTGGAGAACAGGGAGATAGAAAAAATCACTGCTTCATTTAAGGAAATGCTGGAAAATGCAGAGCTGGAACCGGATGAGATGAAAGGCAAAATCCGGGAATTTCTCCTAAAACTCAGGGGCCTTGACATACACTACACCAGAAAAGAGCAGGTACTTTTTCCCTACCTGGAAAAATACGGCTTTATCGGCCCTTCCAAAGTTATGTGGGGGAAAGATGATGAAATCAGGAATTTACACAAGGCAAGTCTGGCAGGGCTGGACGCTTTAGGTGACCGGCAGCAATTTTTACAGTACCGTGAAGAACTGCTTAACCCCCTGATTGAAGAAATTGAGGGCATGATTTTTAAGGAAGAGAATATACTTTTTCCCACCAGTCTGGAGAAATTAGCTTCTGAGGATTGGGTGGAAATACTGATGGCAAGTGACGATGTCGGTTATGTTTTTATAAGAACACCTGAAGAGGCAGGAACCCTTGTCA
This sequence comes from Dethiobacter sp., assembly GCA_018335875.1. Classification (GTDB taxonomy): domain Bacteria; phylum Bacillota; class Dethiobacteria; order Dethiobacterales; family Dethiobacteraceae; genus JAGXRN01. Next base: position 4,807 of record JAGXRN010000024.1, on the reverse strand, counting down.
AACAGTTAAAAAATGCTGTCAGTGAGGAACCTTCTCTGGCAGGCAATATTATTAATATGCCTACAGGACAATTGAGCCCGGTTGAGCTTACTCATATGCTAAACACCCTGCCACTGGAAATAACATTCATCGACAAGGACGACACAGTAAAATACTTTTCCGACCACGCGGAAAGAATATTTATCAGGACCAAATCTGTAATCGGACGCAAAGTTCACAACTGCCACCCTCCGCAAAGCGTAGAGCATGTGGAAAAGATCGTCACCGCTTTTAAAGAAGGCAGAAAAGACAGCGCCGATTTTTGGCTTAACTTCAAAGGCAGGCTTGTCTATATTAAATTTTATGCAGTCCGGGACCGGGAAGGAAAATACCTGGGAACCATGGAAATTACCATGGATATTACAGACCTGAAAAAAGTGGAAGGAGAAAAAAGGCTGCTTGATGAAAAAGATTGATTTAAGTAAGACTGTTTTTGAGCTAACTGAAGAACATCCGGAGCTGGTGGATATACTGAAAGACCTGGGTTTCCTTGGTATAGGCAACCCCGTTGTCAGAAACACACTCGGCAGAAAAATGACCATACCACAGGGCTGCAAGCTGCAAGGAAAAGAGTTGGCAGTAGTTTTAAAGCACCTGGAGGAAAAAGGATTTCAAACAAATTGATATTATTTTAAAAACCTCGGGCGATCCGGGGTTTTTTCCGATTTAATGGCGCTCCCGGAAGGTGGCGGGTTAATTCTCCTGAGCTGTATGTATAATGGCTGATAACAGTATCCCCATTTTCAAAAAACGCGGTTTTTAGATGCAGCATGCAGCTGCAAAAAAATAAGCCGGATGGTTCCGCCCTTAGAGAATGTCGTGGTACCCCACTTCATCCAAGATGATTTCGTTTTTGTCCGTAAATCGCCACAAGATGCGAATTTTGATATTTACCCGGCTTTCAAATGTTCCGGGCCGTGAATTATACTTTTTCGTTTTGAGGCCACTCTCAAATGGGTTTAGTACCATTTTTTCAATAGTAGCTTTTATCATGCCTTGCTCCTGAGATGTCATCTTTTTATAATTGCGTTTGAACTTTGGGGAAAACGTAATCTTTAACTGCGGCATCTACACTTCTCCTTTAGTCAGCATCCAAATCCGTAAAGAGGTCTTCTAGTTGTTCTTTGGTGTAGAATTTAAGTTTTCCTTCGGCATAGAGCTTATCGGTTTCCTTCATCGCTGCCATCACGTCTGGTTGCCAACCCCAAATTTCATCTTTGGGAATGGCCATCACCTTTACTGGCTTTAGCTTGATTTCGTTTTCGATTACGGTAAATTCAAGAACGTCACCAACCGATAAATTAAGCTGCTCCATAATCTCTTTTGGGACTGTTAGCTGACCTTTTTGTTTGATTTTTGAAACAATAGGCATTTTTTAATCGTCCTTTCTAGTTTAGCTGGCAACCGTTTTTTATATGTTTGACTGTTTAGCCGGTTGTACGGTTTAACTTTCTAACATTATTATATGCTAAAGGATAGAAAAATACCAGTATGTGATTTAAAAAATAAAAGCAATTGTTTATATGTGGATAACTACATATCCGCTTGTTTTTTACATAAGATTTACCTGATGCATGAGGCACCATTCAACCAAGATAATACCCCAGTATACAAATCTCATTTTTGTTAGCTTATGGATATTTCTTTAATAAAGATTAAGCCGAAGATATTTTTTTCTGAAGATAAGAAAAGCAACCTACAGAGGGGATGTCGTTCTCCGCGGGAATATTTGCGAAGAAAAAAGTATCCTGTGACACCTGACAGGGCTAACTTTGCTTTGTGTAAGCAAAAACCGTCCCTTAAAAATAACATTAGGCACACAAGCGGCGCAATTTAGGTCTAAAAACGCATGATACTCTACATAGGCAATAAAAAACCACGGAGTTCCCGTGGTTGCTTGTTTTATTAAGATGGCGCGCCCGGCAGGATTTGAACCTGCGACCTCCTGATTCGTAGTCAGTTACTCTATCCAGCTGAGCTACGGGCGCGTAGAATTATATTAACACACTAAGCCTGTAAAATCAAGTTTTTAGACTATGTATTTCATTGGATGGGAAATGCTGAAAAATACTTTGCTGGGTGAAATACCATACGGTTTATTTGGCGGGATTTCTAACACATGAATATGAGAGTTCTGCAGCTGGCTGGACTGGTGAACTGACAGAGGGCGTGGGTGGGTTTAAGAATTATTCATTTTGTTAATATTTCAATGGTTTTGTCAATGGCCAGTCTTATTTTGCTGTTGTTTATGGCACCAGCCTTATAAACAACTATACTTTCGTCTGCTGTGAACAATCTATTCGGCCTTATATTACTTTCTTGGTTTAAGTTACCTTCTTGGAACTCCCCGGTTAGTAAAGGTATCGCATAATCATCATTTACATCCTTGCTTGTGATCTGACAAAGAATAATATCATTACCTTTTAGATTGGCCAAAACTAATGCCAGCCTTCGTTTACTGCTGGATAAATCGGAAAACGGAAACGGTATTACAACCACGTCGCCTTTTACAAATGTTCCCATGCTTTATCTTCCTTCGGTGTTAGCCAATCCTTACTTAAACTGCTTTCACTCGCATGGAGCAAGTCCTTTCTATTGCCAAGTTCTCTTTGCCTGATTGACTCAATTATTTCTTTTATAATTTCACTGTTAAGATACTGGTTAATGGCAACTCTGACAACGTTGGAGAAATCATAAATATCAGCGCCTGCTTTTTCATTTAAGCCTTTTACAACTAACTCCAAATCTTCTACGATGCTGTCATCAAGCTTAAGTGATTTTGTTATCATGGGTTTATTCATCCCTCTTTCAGTGTATTACTATATATTATATAATATTACATCATAATACTATTGTCAACCTACGAAGGCTTGCGCTGGAACAGGCAAAAGCTGCACTTATTGTTCTCTTTGCTGTTTAAGAATAATATTAAAGCTATAAGAAGCATTTTGGCTGGATAGTTTTTAACCGGGTGGCCCAATCCTTCCTGGAAGGATTTTGCCTGTTGCTGCAGAATTGGATAAGAAGAACGGGGGTGCAGTGTGACTGTTATTACAATCTCGAGGCAGTTTGGCGCCGGCGGCGAAATGGTGGCGCGTATACTGGCACAGGAACTGGGTTATCTGCTTGTAAACAGGGAAATTGTTGCAGAAGGCCTTGCAGGACTTGGTTTGCCGCCACAGTTGACCCGTTTTGATAAAAAAGTCAAAAATTCCGAGGAGCAGGAAAAAAAGAGGCGGTTTTATCTGACCGCTCTGCACGATTATATCATGGACCTGGCTAAAGGCCAGCCAATCGTTTTACTTGGCAGGGGCGGGCAGTTTTTGTTTTATAATCAGCCCGGGGCTTTTCACATCAGGGTCCAGGCGCCACTCCAGCAGCGAATACAGTGGGTACAGGAAATATTCCACCTCGACCCGAAAGGGGCGTCCAGACTGGTACAGGAGCGCGACCGCAGTAAAAAAAGGTATGTACGGGAAGTTTTTAACCGCTCTTGGATCGATATCGAGTATTTCGATCTTGTTTTAAATACCGGCAGCCTGACAGTGCAAGGCGCGGCTCAGATTGCTTTGCAGGCAGTGTCTTTGCATGACAGTTTTGCGGTAAAAGAAAAGCCAAAGAGCGATGCAGTCGCTGAAGAAGCTACAGGCACCGGCGCCCGGTTTATGCATCCAAGCGAAGCGGAGCTTGCCCATGTCCTGGATTTTTACAATATTTCCTGGCAGTATGAGCCTCATACCTTTGCCCTGCAGCGGGATGAGGATGGTAAAGTAACTGAGGCGTTGACGCCGGACTTTTTCCTGCCTGACTTTAATCTTTACCTGGAACTGACGACGCAGAGGCAGAAACTGGTCTGGAAAAAAAATAAAAAAGTCCGCAGGCTAAAGGAACTATACCCGGATATAAATATTAAGATTATTTATGGCAGAGACTACAGAAGCCTGCTGAAAAAGTTTGGGCTCGATTAGCATAGATGCAACAGGAACGAGGGTTTAGATTGGCATACAAATTGGAGACACTTTTTACCGGTGAGCAAATCAAAAACAGAGTGGCTGAGCTTGGGCGGGAGATTTCCCGCGATTACGCAGACAGTGAACTGGTACTGGTGTGCGTGCTGAGGGGAAGTGTATATTTTACAGTTGACCTGAGCCGGGAGCTGACGATTCCCTTTCTTCTTGACTTTATCGGGATTTCAAGCTATAGCCAGGAGTCCGACCCGCTTGGCATTGTGCGAATAAGTAAAGATCTTGATACGCCGCTTACCGGCAAAGAAGTGTTGATCGTTGAAGATATTGTTGACACCGGCCTGAGCCTTAACTATCTGCTGCGCAATTTAAAAACCCGCAATCCTACGGGATTGCGGGTTTGTACTCTTCTCAATGTGCCTGCCCGGCGTATAGTTGAGGTACCTCTTGCTTACCAGGGATTTGAACTTCCCGATGTATTTGCTGTAGGTTACGGACTTGACTATCATGAAAAATACCGTAATCTGCAGGAAATAGCTGCCCTGATTGAAGAGAAAACAGAATAAAAAGCACCAGATTCCAACAGACCATCTGTCCCCCGGTGGAAGCACCTCTGCCACTTCCAGCCGCCACCGCTTAAAGGCGCGACCTTCCATCAACTTTTGGTACGCTCCCATCTCCCGCATGACCAGCGCATCTTTCAGGATTTCTCCATTGGACTCGCCTACACGCTTCAGACTTTACCCTTGCATACGCACCGCTTTTCTCACTTACGTGGTACTTCACTTCACGCTGTCATCGGG
>JAGXRN010000023.1 GCA_018335875.1 Dethiobacter sp. | reverse complement strand
GTTTGCTCTTTGACAAAATGAGCCGGATAGTCAGGTTGATTATTTTCCATCAGGGCACTGACCCCGCTAAGGAGCATGACTGACATCCACCTCATGGACAGACAGGACGAAGGAATTTAGGGCATTGACCCTGCGAGAGATGGGAGGTTTGTCGCCAAGAGGTATGTGGATTATTCACGGCCGCAATACACATAAAAGGGTAGTTCTGCTTTGCACTACGCATCTACTTCCATAATTTTATACTTATGTGTAAATCATCCATACGGCTTATTTGAAAAAAAGCGAAATGCTGTGATTTATTGAGTATTCGGAAGAAAATCTACAATTATAGAGGGAGGAGTTAGTATGTCCAATCAAAATGTTTCGCTTAACTTGCCGTTTACAGGGATTGCATCGTTTTCCAAGTGGGATATCTGTACAAATCTTGACCAACTTGATGCTGACGTTGCTGTTATCGGTGTTCCCTTCGATCAAAGTACTCAGTATCGTTCGGGAACGCGTTTTGGACCAAGAGGAATTAGAGACGGATCGACTATTTACGGCTTTGGTATTGGGGGAACGTATGATCCGGAACGTGATGTGGTTTTTATGGGTGACCAGTGGAAATTTGTAGATTGTGGAGATGTTGATATGATTCATGGCGACCAGGGTCAGTGCCATGAAAATACACGTAAGGTTATCCGCAAAATAATTTCTCGCGGAGCTCTACCGGTTGTCTTGGGTGGTGACCACTCTGTTACCATTCCAGTTGTTGAAGCAATGGACGATATTGGAGAATTTACTGTAATTCAGTTCGATGCTCACCTGGATTTCGTAGATGTTCGGGGTGGCAACCGGTATGGCCATGGTAGCCCTATGCGTCGACTTTCAGAATGCAAACATGTCAACGGTATGGCACAGTTAGGTATTAGGGGCATTGGCAGCAGCAAGAAGTCTGATTTTGAAGAAGCCCGGAAATATGGAAGTAAAATATTTAGTGTGCGGGATGTTCGCCGCTTGGGAATAAAAGAAACTATAAACCAACTGCCCAAAAGCAAACAGTATTACGTAACCATCGACTGCGATGCGCTGGATCCAAGCGTGGCTCCCGGCAATGGCTCTCCTTCCCCCGGCGGCTTTGATTATTATGAGATGCAAGAACTTCTAGAAGGTATTGCGAGACTGGGTAAAGTTGTGGGTTTTGATTTTACCGAGGTAGCGCCGATGTACGATTTAAGTGGAGTAACCAACCAAACGGCTGCTCGCCTAATTCTTGACTTTGCAGGTTTTATCCTGAAAGAGCGTGAAAAGTGAGACTTTGTCAACACCGACATTCTGTAGCGCGCCGCCTGACAAAAAATCCCGTGCTAATCGCGCGGGATTTTTAATGTGCGCCCGGCATGGGCGTATGCTCGTCGGTAAAAGTCCGATACGGGGGCTAGTAGTACCAACCGTTAGCATACATTTGGCATACCGCTCTTAGACTACTATGGTTTAAACGAAGCCGCTCCTCTCACAAGTTATGACTCCACAATTGAACCAGAAGGTCGTCCTGGTTCCTGCGGTAAGCCTTTTCCTAGTGTCAGCCTGCGAATCGTTAACAATGAAGGATGAGATGTGCCAGTGGGTGAGGCTGGAGATACACTATACCGAAACATGGAAGTTGGCTTAAACAATGTATTAGGGTGATTGTATAGCCGATAAAGAAGAACCAAAAGTATATGCCCGAGGTTTACAAAATCGGCAACACCACAATCAAAATCGTAGCTCCACCCCCCATGACGGAAGAAAAAAATTCCGTTCCCCAACACCATCAGAGATTATTTTTTTATTAAAAGAGTATCTGTATGCTTAGAAACGGCGTGCTTTTCCTTGATGAATTACCCGAGTTTAAGCGGGAGACACTGGAAGTATTACGCCAGCCGCTGGAAGAGGGAGATATTACAGTGGCACGCCTGCAGGCTACTTACACATACCCTGCCCGTTTTATGCTTCTGGCTTCGATGAACCCCTGCCCGTGCGGACTGCTGTCAGACCCTGCAGCCGCCTGCGTCTGTACTCCTTTGCAGGTGCAGCGATACCATCACAAGATTTCCGGCCCGCTGTTGGACAGGCTTGATATATTTATTGAAGTACCCCGCCTGCGCTTTGAAGAGGTGACAACCACAAGGGTTTCGGAACCGTCACGCAGTATTAAAAAGCGGGTGGAAGAGGCACGGGAAAAGCAGCGCCAGCGTTTTAACAGTGACACTGTCACCTGTAATGCGCACATGGGTTCACAGCATGTACAGCAGTACTGCGCACTCGATGCGGATTGAAGCTAACTTTTTTCTCTATAGAGGAGTTATGTGGGAGTCGGTCGAAATATACAAACACATCGAACAACATGAAGTTCTATGAAACAACCTAGTTTTCGGAACATCAATTGGGCTTGAAGAAGTTCAAAACGAAAAAGTTAAGCACAATGAATATTACGGTGCGTGAGTGCACGTTGACCGTTTGACGTTGTGCGCGCCTTCCGCTGAAATTGGGCATAGGTTCCGGAAAAACTGATCACGGTTTGACAGAAATAGTAACTGATTACGGGGTCCTGGGTGCCGGTTGCCCGACACCAGATCCCCAGAACTTAAATTTAATCCACAATACCTTTTTCAGTCACGTTAAATAAAACCCTCTTTTGCCTGACTTTAGAATTCTTCGACAGAGCTTTACGATTCATTCTCTTACGACATCCCGTAACAGCTCGTAACCGTTTTCTGTAAAAAGGTAATCAGTGACTCTGTTTTCTTTGGCAATTTTCACCCTGCAATGTCCAATCAACGAACCGGTGTGATTTTTTGAAAGTCATCTCTATTTCTCCGTATAACTTGGAATCGAACCTTTCCGAGTAAAAATCCTGCTTGTTTAAATGAATACAGTGAATAAAATTAAGAATATTAAAATCTATTTCTTCCTCAGGTGTTAAGTTGTGCAAGCCCTTTTTAACTCTTTTTCTTAATTCCACTTCGCTAAAACGCATGATACTGCCTCACTTTCCCTGGTTTGCACTCGCCAGTGTTAATCAAACCAGCGCTTAATATCCTCCCCGGAATCCCTCATGACTGCCTGCACCGATTACATGGATAATCTGTTTTTTTGTATCAATAAGGTAGGCAACCCGGTGTGCCGTTCCCCCATAATTGAAGCCATGGCCAAAAACCTTTTTAAGCTTGCCCACCTTGCCTTTACGAAAAGGCTGAGCGGAGATATCCATTAAGCATTTCCTGTACGCCAAAAGGAGCCCACGCTCCTTAATTCTTTTTAATTGCTTTTCTGCGCGCGGGAGCAGGATAACCTTATAATTCATCGTCATCCAGCAGCTCCCTGAAGACATCTTCGACAGGCCGGCCCCGACCCGCCGCCAGATCATCCCGGGCTTCTTTTGCCATCTGCTCCAGGGCCCGAGTCACTTTCGTCTTGCGGGAATCAAATTCCCGCAACAGATCCTCACCTGAATAACCTTCCGCTACCAGCTCCCTGAGCACATCAGTGGAAAAATCCCAGAATTCATCTGCATGAGCCGGCTCAATCACAAGCCTTCTCCCGTCCATGTAGCATTTCACCTGTTCACCGATGCGCATTGCATCAAAATACTTTTTTGGAATTGTAATCTGACGCTTGCTTGTTACACTCACTATTTTATAATCTGAATCCCTATTTTCCATATGCATACCTTCCTTGTTCCTTGTTTTATTATAAGTGACTGTTTTTTAAATTTCAATACAAAAAGTACCAGACAATTATAAATGGTAAGCGTCTTATCTTTTATAATGTAAGTATAATGACTGAATCCTCCAGATGGCTGACGTCACTTAAAGCCTACGTCTCTTAAAACCAGATCTAATTCATCAAACCTTACAGCTTTCGGATTGTTTCGTATCTTATCCAATAAACTCTCCCATTACATCCCTGATCACCTGTCGTACTTTTTTGTAATCAATCGTCTCCCAATATTCCAGCACAGGCAGATACCGCCTGTCCCCCGAAGCTTTGATTTTTTCCAATAACAGTAGAATCATGCCCCGGTTTCTGTCTTTAAGTCCGTCAACAAAATCAAATCCTATCTCCCCGACTGCAACTTTTCCCAAATCTTCAAACAGTTCCTGAGCAAAAGTTTCCCGCTCAATTTCCCATCCTTTGTCCGTATACACCAGCAATGGCATCCTGTAATCATATTCAATCTTAAGATAATCATTTACAATCAGCCAGTCATCTTAGCCATAACCTCTGCCGTCGGCAAATCTTTAAAGAACCCGTAAACAGGGCATTTTGTCAAACCCAGCTCCAGCACTTTCGCCTCGCGGGAACCTTTGAGTATCTTGGCAAGCAGGTTCCTACCCCCCTGCATGATTAATTCATCCGCAGCACGCAAAATCACCTTTATTTCATCATCCGGCAGTCTTTTAATCCCACCGGTATCCAACCGTACCGGCACCCTTCGCACTTTCCGGCTCATAAAATCACCCCGGGTCTACAGATTAAATTCCTGATTACGTCTTCTCAAACAGCCGGCAGAATCGGGAAACTGCACGGACCGACAGTCAAAAGTTTCGGCCTGTGCCGAAGCCCTCGCCATTTCAGCCTGGTAGCGGCGCGGGCCACCACTGTCCTCCGGGGGTGGAGCCTGTTCACCGCCGATACAGCGCGGATAGCACACCCCTTCTTCTGCCGGCAGTACCGCCTCCAATTTCACCTTATGTACCCATTCATCCGCAAAATCATAAATATAGCGGATTTTTTCGCCCCGTTTCCTGAAATAAGCATCAATTCGCTGTTCCCAGCAAGCCGGAATATCGCCTCCCTGCTGAAACAAATCATCCTGCGGGATTCCGATTTTCTGCGGCCGGTTATTATTATCCCTGGTGAGAAAAGGTGCAGATGACGGTCTTCCCAGCCCAAAGTAGCGTAAGTCACCATACAAATCATTGTGCTGCCACTTCTTATACAGTTCCAGCACCCGCTTTTCCTTGCCCAGATTGCCCAGCATCTGCAAAAGTGAACCGGGATTAAATCCAGGTTCAGCCGTTTGTTGTGCGGCAAACAGTCTGTTAACAATCACCTCCATTTGCCGGAGACATTTTGCCGCCTCCAGTTCCCTTCCCAGTGCCAAAAGCGCAGACGCTGCCACCATCTCGGCATTATAATCACCACACCCCAGCTGCGGCTCCACCATTTCCAGCGCACCCTCCGCGTTACCGGACACTAAAGTTTCTATTGCTTCCTGAATAAGAAGGTCTTCCGCACCCTTAACCACAAAACCGCCTCCCCCTTACCTCCATATGCACGCTCTCTTCACCCCAAGATTTCAACAACTCCATTTTCTTTCCTGCTAATCATAAAAAAGAAGCGGATCTTATGTCCGCCTCCTTAAAGGATCTTTTTTAACATTCTTAGGGCAAGAAGTCTCCCGCCTCTAAGCCACCTTGCTCACTTTAGTGAGAGCGAAGGCGGGAGATGAATTGCTTGCTTTTACCTCTCA
>JAGXRN010000022.1 GCA_018335875.1 Dethiobacter sp. | reverse complement strand
CCCCCCGGAGGGGATGACGCCGCCGGCGGCGCGGGGGGTCAGGCCAGCCAGCGCTTGCGGCGCTTGTACGACTTCACGTCCTTGAAAGACTTGCGCTCACCGCCGCCCATGCCGAGGTAGAACTCTTTCACGTCCTCGTTGTTGCGCAGGTCGGCCGCGGCACCGTCCATCACGATGCGCCCGCTTTCCATGATGTAGCCGTAGTCGGCGTAGCGCAGCGCCATGTTGGTGTTCTGCTCGGCCAGCAGGAAGGTGACCTTCTCCTTGGTATTGAGGTCCTTCACGATCTCGAACACCTCTTCCACGATCTGCGGCGCCAGGCCCATCGAAGGCTCGTCGAGCAGCATCACGCTGGGGTTGGTCATGAGGGCGCGGCCGATGGCGCACATCTGCTGCTCGCCGCCCGAGGTGTACGCCGCCTGGCTGGTGCGCCGCGTCTTGAGGCGCGGGAAGTAGTTGTAGACCTTTTCCAGGTTGCGCGCGATCTCGGCCTTGTCGGTGCGGGTGTAGGAACCCGTCATCAGGTTTTCCTCGATCGTCAGGTGGGCAAAACAGTGGCGGCCTTCCATCACCTGCACCACGCCGCGGTTCACCAGATCGGCCGGGGTCAGGTTCTCGATGCGTTCACCGCGCAACTCGATGCTGCCCTTGGTGACCTCGCCGCGCTCGGCCTTGAGCAGGTTGGAGATGGCGCGCAGCGTGGTCGTCTTGCCCGCGCCGTTGCCACCCAGCACGGCCGCGATCTTGCCTTCCGGCACGTTGAGCGAAACGCCCTTGAGCACCAGGATCACGTGGTTGTAGATGACCTCGATGCCGTTGACGTTGAGGACGGTGTTGGGTGTGGTACTCATGATGTGTTCCTCGTTGACCATTTGCAAGACACGGCCAGCCGGTCTTGCAGATGGCGGCTGGCGAACCAGCCGAAAAATCTGAAACAAACCCCGCCGCCGGTGGGGGTGACTCCACCCAGAGACACCGCGGAACTGGCTTCGCCAGGCCGCAGGTGTCGCCCCCTTGAGGGGGTCGCGCGAAGCGCGGCGGGGGTGCTTCTTAGGATTGGCAGTCAGCGCCCGAACGGCGGGTCAGCTTCTTCTCGGCGGCGTATCGGTCAGCCGCGGCCTTGACCATGGGCTTGAGGATCTGCTCGTCGGCCTGGAGCCAGTCGCTGCTGAATTCCCACTTCGTGCCATCCCAGGTGTGGATGCGGGCCCAGTTGGCGCCCATGTGGTCCTGGCAGGAGGTGGAGATCGGGCGCAGCACGCCCTTGAAGCCCAGCGCGTCCAGCTTGGCCTGGGTGAGGTTCAGGTTCTCGTAACCCCAGCGAGCCTGCTCGCCGGTGATGACCTTGCCCTTGCCGAACTTTTCCTGCGCCTGGCGCACACCTTCCACGGCAAACATGGCGCTGATCAGGCCGCGCATGTACAGCACCTCGCCCACTTCATCGCGCGGGCCCGTGCCTTGGTTCTTGGCGTGCAGCTTCTCCAGAATCTCCTTGACCACGGCCGAGCCCTTCTCGGTGCCGTGCTGCATGGTGATGGCGTTGTAGCCCTTGGCACCCATGCCGACGTCTTTCACGTCCGGCTCGGCACCGGCCCACCACACGCCGTAGATCTTTTCACGCGGGTAACCGGTGGCCTGGGCTTCCTTCAGCAGGGTGGAGTTCATCACGCCCCAGCCCCAGTTGATGACGTAGTCGGGCCGGTCGCGGCGGATCTGCAGCCAGGTGGCTTTCTGCTCCACGCCGGGGTGCGTCACGGGCAGCAGGCTCAGCTGGAAGCCGTGCATGGCGGCGCGCTCCTGCAGCACGGGGATGGGCTCCTTGCCGAACGGGCTGTCGTGGTAGACCAGCGCGATCTTCTTGCCCTTGAGCTTGTCCAGCCCGCCTTCTTTCGCACCAATGTGCTGGATCAGGATGTCGGCGGCCACCCAGTAGGTGCCGGCCAGGGGGAAGTTCCACTTGAACACGCCGCCGTCGGCCGATTCACTGCGGCCGTAGCCGGCGGTGATCAGCGGGATCTTGTCGATGGGCGCCTTCTCGGTCAGCGCGAAGGTGATGCCGGTGGACAGCGGCTGGAACACCGTGGCACCACCGTTCTTGCCCTTCAGGCGCTCGTAGCACTCCACGCCACGGTCGGTGGCGTAGCCGGTTTCGCACTCTTCGAACGACACCTTCACACCGTTGATGCCACCGCGTGCATTGGTCAGCTTCAGGTAGTCGGCGTAGCCGTTGGCAAACGGCACGCCGTTGGGCGCGTAGGCGCCGGTGCGGTACACCAGTGCGGGAAAGAACTGCTCCGTTGCCTGGGCCATGGCGGACGGCGCCACCAAGGCTGCGGACAGGGTGCCGCAGGCCACCGCAGCGGAAAGAACCAGATTACGCAGTTTCATCTCATGTCTCCTAGGAATGAATCAACCAACACACACACAAAGCACCAAAGCCCATCAGTTCAACCCGGTTGTCCGCCGCGCGCATCGGGAGAGACCCCATCAGGTCTCACCCGCATACGCCGGCGATCAGCCGCGCGGACATCAATGCGGGAAGGGCCACAACCGCAGTTTCTGTTTCGCAATGCTCCAGAGCTTGGCCAGGCCATGGGGCTCCACGATCAGGAACCACACGATCAGGGCGCCAAACACCATGAACTCGGTGTGTGACACAGCGGCGGTCGACACCGACAGCCCCACCAGTCCGCCCACCCAGGGCAGGAACTGGTTCAGGAAGATGGGCAGCACCACGATGAAGGCGGCGCCGAAGAAGCTGCCCATGATCGAGCCCATGCCGCCGATGATCACCATGAACAGCAGCTGGAACGAGCGGTCGATGGAGAAGGCCGCCGGCTCCCAGGAGCCCAGGTGCACAAAGCCCCACAGGCCGCCGGCCACGCCGATGATGAAAGAGCTGACCGCAAAGGCGCTGAGCTTGGCGTACATGGGGCGGATGCCGATGACGGACGCGGCCACGTCCATGTCGCGGATCGCCATCCATTCACGGCCGATGGCCGAGCGCACCAGGTTCTTGGCCAGCAGGGCGAAGACCACCAGGAAGGACAGGCAGAACAGGTATTTCTCCACCGGGGTGTCGATGCGCCAGCCCAGCACACTCAGGTTGGACACCGAGACCGAGCCCGACGCGCTGTAGTTCGTGAACCAGCCCAGGCGCAGGAAGGCCCAGTCGGTGAAGAACTGCGCGGCCAGCGTGGCCACCGCCAGATACAGGCCCTTCACACGCAGGCTGGGGATGCCGAAGAACATGCCCACCAGGGTGGCGAAGAAACCGCCCGAGAGCAGCGCCACGATCAGCGGCATGCCGTCGATGCGCACATAGGTGTTGTAGGCCATATAGGCACCGACCGCCATGAAGGCGCCCGAGCCCAGTGAGATCTGCCCGCAGTAGCCCACCAGGATGTTCACGCCGAGCGCGGCCAGCGAGAGGATGAGGAACGGGATCAGGATGGCCCGGAACATGTACTCATCCACCATGAAGGGGATGGCGATGAACGCAAAGGCAATCAGTGCCAGGATGGCCCAGCGGTCCTGCGCGATCGGGAAGATCTGCTGGTCGGTGCGGTAGGAGGTCTTGAACTGACCGTTTTCACGATAGAACATGGTGTGTGCCCTTTCTTTGTTCTTGTGGTGGGGTCAGACGCGGTCGATGATCTTCTCGCCGAACAGGCCCTGCGGCCGGAACAGGAGGAACACCAGGGCGAGCACATACGCAAACCAGATTTCGATGCCGCCGCCCACGTAGGGGCCGAGGTACACCTCTGAGAGCTTCTCGCCCACGCCGATGATCAGGCCGCCGATGATGGCGCCGGGCACCGAGGTGAGGCCCCCCAGGATGATCACGGGCAGGGCACGCAGGGCCACGGTGGTGAGCGAGAACTGCACGCCCATCTTGGAGCCCCAGATGATGCCGGCCACCAGCGCGGTGATACCGGCCACGAACCAGACGATGACCCAGATGCGGTTGAGCGGAATGCCGATCGACTGTGCGGCCTGGTGGTCGTCGGCCACGGCGCGCAGGGCGCGGCCAGTGCCGGTCTTCTGGAAGAACAGCGACAGCACGATCACCAGCAGCGCGGCCACGCAGGCGGCGTACACGTCTTCCAGGTTGACCAGCACGCCCCCTTCGAACGTGCTTTCAAACAGAAAGATCGGGTCTTTGGGCATGCCCACGTCGATCTGGTAGATGTCGCTGCCAAAGATGGTCTGGCCCAGGCCATCGATGAAGTAGGTGATGCCCAGGGTGGCCATGAGAAGGGTCACGCCTTCCTGGTTCACCAGATGACGCAGCACGAAACGCTCGATCAGCCAGGCCAGCACGAACATCAGCGCCGCGGCCACCGCGAATGCCAGCACGTTGCCCAGGATCTTGCTTTCCAGCCCCAGCCATTGCGGAATCCACTGCGAGAAGCGGGCCATGGCCAGGGCCGCGAACAGCACCATCGCGCCCTGCGCGAAGTTGAAGACGCCCGAAGCTTTGTAGATCAGCACAAAGCCCAGTGCGACCAGCGAATACAGCATGCCGGCCATGAGGCCGCCCAGCAGTGCTTCTAAGAAAAATGCCATCTTGTTGTCTCCGTGTTCAGTGGCTCGTACCGAGGTAGGCGCTGATGACTTCTTCGTTGTTGCGCACCTCTTCGGGGGTGCCGTCACCAATCTTCTTGCCGTAGTCCAGCACCACGACGCGGTCGGAAATGTCCATCACCACGCCCATGTCGTGCTCGATCAGCACGATGGTGGTGCCGAACTCGTCGTT
>JAGXRN010000021.1 GCA_018335875.1 Dethiobacter sp. | reverse complement strand
ACTACGAGGCGATATTTCAAGAAACTTATAGGCAGGTGATGGCTGGCGAAGCGGATCATTTGGACGATCTGACCTATGATCCCGTAATTCTGTAAGTAAACATACTGGCAAAATGTGGATGAGGACTACCCTTTACCGGCTCTAGTCCTTTTAACTACAGGCGAGAAATGTCCCTTACATATTTTACTATAAATAGAGTAAACTTACATATGTTCGTTGCAGGCAAAGCACTTTCGTTTTTTTAATAATTTTAATGCAACGCTAGTGAAATAAGATAAATCTGCCGTGATAGCCTGAGAAAATACATAGGAGGACCGATGGTATACATAACCAGTGTTCCCAGTATACCTGACAAAAAGTGAGTTGCAGCTGATGATACCTTTGTCCTATATGGTCTAAGATATGAAATGCCTCACTGACTGCAAGCGATTCATTTTTAACAGGCTTTGCTGTTTTGTACGCCGGCGGCTCATCATGCCACCCTTTTAACTTACCGTACTTGTAAAGAAGTTCAAAGTCATTGAGGTGACTGGTTAAATCATGCCTGATAACCTGTCTTACATTGTCATTTGTTGTACTTGAACGATATGCGTTAGTAAGGAAGAACAGTTCAGCTGTCAGGTCATGGTAAACGCGCCTGTATATCAAATCATCCCTAAGTTCATTGATTCTCATTGACGTTTTAAAATCTTCGGGCGGGTTTTTCGGAACTTTGAGTTGCAGTTTTTCAGCCAGCTTTTCATACTTTTCAATACTTCCCTGCCACTTGCCCAAAAGCAGGTCAAAATCGTGGTCTTGTACAAAATTATTCATAAATTGCACTGTTTCCTTGCTATGATACCACACTCTTAGTGAATTCCATATATTGAATGCTTCCTGAATATCAATCTGTTCCTGCAGCCCTTTTGACTTCTTAAAGGTGGAAACTCCCATGAAAATCACCTCCCTGCTATTTTCTGCAAATAAATAAAAAAATACACCCAATCCAACAGAGGCACTGAGCACTTTGTAATATTTGGATATAAAATATAGTACAATTTTACAGTACGTCAGCTTTTTGCAAAGTAAAATAACTGTTTTATTCAGAAATATGTACATCCAGATATTAACAGATATTAACAATGATTCATTATGCAGACGGACAACTTTACTTTTTTCAGGCAATATATTATAATGAATAAGCGGCAACCTCACTTGATTTTAATAGTCCTTACGCATTTGATTTTTACAGCGTTTCAAAACCCCAAAACGCCCTAAAATAAGAGTTTTTTGCCGAAGTGGCGGAATTGGCAGACGCACTTGACTCAAAATCAAGCGGTCTCTGACTGTGCCGGTTCGAGTCCGGCCTTCGGCACCATATGATTTTAAAGGATTTGTGGCACTAGGAGTAATTACCAGACACAACCCAAACTATACGATTTTAGCGATTTACACTAATTCAGCACTAATAAGATTACAAACCAATTTTCTTCACTAATTTTCAGCACTAATTTTGGACACAAAAAAAAGAGTCAGGAGTTGCCGCTCCCGACTCTTTGGTTAAAAAAAAGCGAATATTTTTTTGGAGAGTCTGCTAGAGTATCGCACTGATAACGCTAGCAGATTTCTTTTTGCCTGCGTGTCGGTATGTGTTCATTGTCAAATTATAGGTAGAGTGTCCTAACTTATCCTGTACATCATGTACCTTTTCGCCACCATCAATACATATCGTAGCGAATGCATGCCGTAACCCGTGAAATGTCACTTTTGGAAAACCTTCATTTTCTTTCATTAATACTTCTATCATCAATACTTCTATCATCTTTTCAAACCGTCTGCAGAAAGTTCTTGGTTCTATTGGATTACCTAACTCATCTGCAAAAACCAAATCCGTATCGTTATAAGCCTTTCCTGCTATTTGTTTTTTCCAATTCTGTTCTGCCAAATGTTTTCTTAACATGGGTACTACCTATGCGATTGCCAGAGACACAGAATTGAATCAATTATTCAGGAAGATCTTCCCGTTGCCCGATCCACTGGAACTGATAAAAGGACTACATGAAACACAAAAGGCCCAGATAGACGAATACGTGCTTAAATGGTATAAAACATGGATGAAATCGACGAGCACTTCGTAATTTGAATGGTAGTGGTGACAAGATACGTAACTAATGGTATAGCTCCACAGATATTCCTGTTTGCATTTTAATCGGGCGTTAGTTTGTCATACACAAAAATGGATAACGATGAAAATACGAGGATTTATTTGCCCAGCGGCTCCTATGGAAATCTACTGGTATTTATTGGGTGCGAAATGCAGGAATAATAATAAGCGATATTTATTATACTACAAACAGCTACGAACGTTGAAGTTAGGAGAAATAATGACTACCAAAGACAGGTTAACCAGAGGGCTACTGGCAGGGATTGCCGGAGGAGTCATAATGTCAATCGTAGATTTAATCTTAACATTTCTTGGTTGGGTAAAACACCCTTACTATGACTGGGGTTTGTCTTTATTGACCGGATCGACCTCAGGCACACTTTTTGAAACTGTTATAGGTCAAATCATACATTTTATATTCACCGGTGTGTTAGGAGTTTTTTATACATATATTGTGCTTTTAATACCGAGCAGAAACTATTTATTAAGAGGTTGGTTGTATGGTGTAATTATTTTTTTTGCTATACATGTGACAGTTAATTTGTTTGGTTTTCAGCCATTAAGACCTATACCCACGAGTCAATTATTATCTGACTTTGTAACCGCATCTATTTTTGGCTTAGTGCTTGCTGAAACCATGAATCGTTTTACCCTGAAAAAAATTAGATAGCGGCAACGCTGTAGCTCTTACCATGAATTTTCTCTCCTTTCATTGTTTTACAATCGTTTTACAGACATATAAAGCCTTATAACATAGGTCTTTTTACATACCCTTTAGACAATCAGTCTAGTGAGATTCCATTAGTATTAGAATTACCATAAAAACTAGCCGCCTTTTCAAATGCTGATCTTATATCAGCATTTTTTTGCCAAGTATGTTGTCTCCGGCAGCACCAAACAGAATCATATCGCGAGTCTGCTCAGTCCATCTTCACAGGAGGGTACCAGGATAGCAGCTTGTCCGGCTCAACATCAATTTCTTCACAAAATAGCAGCAGTCCCTGGTAAATGCCTTTTAACTGAGATGCCACTGCCGTTAGCTTTACATTTTCCAAAGGCTTATCTGTATCAGTAGAATCTCTAAGGAAACTACATTTTTGCACCTGGCCAGGGCCCCAGATTGTTAATCGCGGGCAAAATAAATGATTTCTCCATCCAACGCTTCACTGCGAATGGTAACTATACCGTGTTCCCGTAATGCCTTTTTAATTCGCTCCTTATTATCAAGAGGGGTAATGGGAGCTGCCGCAGCCCTTTTTTTCTCCCATTCCCTCACTTTGTTCAGGTAATGGCCCATAACATACACCCCCGGAGATATTAACTTACGAAATAAACGAATTTAACGAATTAAGTCCGGTGTCAGGTACTATTTTTGTATATTTCGTTTTTTTCGTATTTATTTGTTTGGATTAGTTGCAAACCACCGCTGAGCCGGTCGTCCTTCTTCTGAAACATCTTTGCGACTACTTGCCAGGCCACGTTCTCCCAGCAGCGTGAGGGCTCGTCCTATTTCTGCCGCTCCTTTATTCCGCCCAAAAAGTTTGCTTATATCCGTCCTGGTTAACCCGTTATCCGCCCCTTTTAAAGCTTTTAAAATTTCGTCAGCGACTGGATCACCAAGGGCCTCCCCGAAGATAAACTTTGCGGAATCCTCACAATGCTGCCAACAGGCAACAGCGGCCCGTAAATGCTTCACTCTAACAACCGTTGACATGTCCAATAGTGCATATATACAGGCCAGTCTCATTACCTGCGCTTCCGCCCGTGCTATCATCGCTCCCAATAATCCAGGTTTCCCCTCGGACAAATCCGGGTAGATTTCATGCCAAAGGCTCCGGGCTTCTTCATCACGTTTCATCTCTCCAGCTTTCTGTGCAATATTTACAACCGTTGTAAGTCTCTGAATTACACGAGTAAAATCTGACTGATGCAGCTTGCCTCCTTCCGGGAGGCATTTTGATCTTCTGACACACACCCACAAAAACCGGTTGCCAAATCCATTACCCAGCTTCTGTATTATCGAGGTAGCGCAGCAGTTCATCTTTTGTGATATGCCCCAAAATGCTGATATGGGCACCGGTTGCCTGAGCAGGAGAATTTTATGTCAATACATTAAGACTGCCAAATAACACTGCCAAACATTACAAAAAAAGAAAAAAGTAATGCTGCAGAGTCTGCTTCTGTGTGTGGACCCATAAGCCGTACAATATCACCTGCAAGTCCGTAGTAGGCTTCTTTCGCCAGAGGGTCCGGCCAAGTTGTCGGCGGGGTTGTTACCTCCTCCTGTTGTTCACTAGTGGATTGCGCTAATAGTTCAATCCCTGCTAATTGCTTGCTCATGCCGACACCCCCCGCCTTCTTTTTACGGCTTATTCCCAAAACTTCCGCGACCTGCGCTCCACCTTAAGGGTCAAAGGTAATTCTTCCATGTTTCTTGACACCAAACTCATTTCTATCCACCTCCTTTTTTTTGAGCACAAAAAAAGCACCCTCGTAGGTGCCAAACCATGACTTCGGAGTTACTTGTTTTCTATACTTTGATAAATGCATTTAGCCAACGGCCCATACTTCTTATCAACAGATATAATGGTTGCCTCTAACAGTGTTTCTTTACCAATTAAAGACCAGTTAATAATGTGGCCACATTCCAAGGCTAATTGACGTATAAACTCCCTTATAGTCCGGCCATTACCTTCCCTAAACGGGTGAATCATATTGATTTCTGACAGGTAGTAGGCCGCCTTTTGAGAAAACTCATCCGCAGTTAAACCCTTAAAAAGCCGGTCCCTTTTTAACTGACCGAATATCACTTCAAGGTTTTCCTGAATAAATTGACTTTTGCAAAATTCCGTAGAACCTTTCTTTATGCTCTCAGTTCGGAATTTACCGGCAAAAGGGTAAATGTCTTGAAAAATATACCTGTGTATCTTCTTGATATGTGCAACTCCAAATCTTCCTCTAATTGGCTGCTCTTTTTCAAGCTCGTACTGCCGGATCAGTGTAATATCAGCTTCATAATCAGCTAAAGCTTTTGCATCCTTAATATTGTCTTTATTTATCAGAATGT
>JAGXRN010000020.1 GCA_018335875.1 Dethiobacter sp. | reverse complement strand
AAGATTCGCCGCGACCTTGAGGAACTGGGCGCAGAGCATGGGTTCACGGTATTCCCGTTTGGCCAGGGTTTCATATCCATGTCCCCGACCTCCAAGGACTTCTATCAGTTTGTGATGGAGGGAAAAATCCGGCACGGTCGGCATCCTGTCCTTGACTGGAATATGGGAAACGTCATCGTTGACCAAGACGCGGCGGGCAACATCAAGCCCAATAAGAAGAAATCAACGGAGAAAATAGACGGCGTGGTCGCACTGATTATGGGGCTTGCAAGGGCTACCCTCGGTGGTGGCATCGACAACGGCAGCGTCTATGACGAAAGGGGGTTGCTATTTATATGAGCATATTTTCCCGGCTGTTCCGTTCCCGTGATAAGCCGCAAAACCGCATGGGCAGTGCCTTTACGTTCCTATTTGGCGGTACGACATCGGGTAAGACAGTCAACGAACGGACGGCCATGCAAACAACAGCAGTATACGCCTGTGTAAGGATACTTGCTGAAGCAGTCGCGGGGCTTCCCCTTCATGTATACCAATACAAAACAGATGGCAGCAAGGAAAAGCTTGTAAGCCACCCTCTTTACAATCTGCTCCATAACGAACCCAACCCGGAGATGACTTCATTTGTGTTCCGAGAAACACTGATGAGTCATCTTTTACTTTGGGGTAACGCCTATGCGCAGGTTATCCGTGACGGGCGCGGCCAAGTGCTAGCCCTCTACCCTCTTCTGCCAAGCAAGATGGATATTGCGAGAACAGCAAGCGGTGAACTGACGTACACCTACTACCGAGATTCCGAAGAAAGCAGGATAAATCCGGACAGTGGAACCGTGAAACTCCGCAGGGACGAGGTGCTGCATATCCCCGGCCTTGGCTTCGATGGACTGGTCGGCTACTCGCCCATCGCAATGGCCAAGAATGCTATCGGCATGGCGATGGCAACTGAAGAATACGGCGCATCCTTTTTTGCTAACGGGGCAAATCCCGGAGGTGTACTGGTGCATCCGGGTGTGGTCAAGGACCCCAAGCGGGTGCGGGAAAGTTGGAACACAGTCTATCAGGGCAGTAGCAACGCCCACCGCATCGCCGTGCTGGAAGAGGGTATGAAATTCCAAGCTATTGGTATCCCGCCGGAACAGGCGCAGTTTCTGGAGACGCGCAAGTTCCAGATCAATGAAATCGCCCGCATTTTCAGGGTGCCGCCTCACATGGTCGGGGACCTTGAGAAGTCGAGCTTTTCAAACATCGAGCAGCAGTCGCTGGAATTCGTGAAGTACACTCTTGATCCGTGGGTGGTGCGCTGGGAGCAGGCTTTGCAGCAGTCCCTCCTCCTGCCTTCTGAAAAGACCCGATATTTTGTGAAGTTCAATGTGGATGGGCTGCTTCGGGGCGACTACCAAAGCCGAATGTCAGGTTATGCGACGGCGCGCCAGAACGGTTGGATGTCAGCCAACGATATCCGCCAACTGGAGGACATGAACCGTATTCCCGCCGAGGAAGGCGGCGATTTGTATCTGATCAACGGCAATATGACAAAGCTGGCTGACGCGGGCGCGTTTGCTAACAATCAACCGAAGGAGGTCAGTAAATGAGGAAATTCTGGAACTGGGTGCGGGATTCGGATGAGAGCCGCACCCTTTATCTTAACGGCCCCATCGCTGAGGAAACCTGGTGGGGCGACGAAGTTACACCAAGGCTGTTTAAAGAAGAGTTGCTGGTAGGTTCGGGCAACATTACGGTGTGGATTAACTCTCCCGGTGGCGATGTGTTTGCGGCGGCACAGATTTACAACATGCTCATGGAGTATACCGGACAGGTCACAATCAAGATTGACGGCCTGGCGGCCAGTGCCGCTTCGGTCATCGCCATGGCTGGTGGCGATGTGTATATGTCGCCCGTGTCCATGCTGATGATTCACAATCCCAGCACCATTGCCATCGGTGACAGCGAGGAAATGCTCCGGGCCAAAGCGTTGCTGGATGAGGTCAAGGAAAGCATCATTAACGCCTACGAACTAAAATCCGGACTGTCGCGCACAAAGTTATCCCACCTCATGGACGCGGAAACCTGGATGAACGCGAAAAAGGCTGTGGAACTCGGCTTTGCAGATAAAATCCTGTTCACGGACAGCAAAGAGCCGCAAGACACAGGGCAAAGTCTGATGTTTAGTCGCATGGCCGTTACCAATTCCCTGCTTGGGAAAATGCCCAAGCCCAAACCGAAAACGGGTACCCCGATTGAGTCGCTGGATAAGCGGCTCTCTTTAATTTCCCACTAAATTTTTGAGGAGGAAACGACATTGAGTAAAATCTTGGAACTGCGCGAAAAGCGTGCAAAGACATGGGAAGCCGCGAAGGCATTCCTTGACAGCAAGCGGGGCGGTGACGGACTTTTGTCCGCCGAGGACACCGCGACTTACGAGAAGATGGAATCAGACGTATTGGCACTGGGGAAGGAAATCGACCGGCTGGAGCGCCAGGCAGCCCTCGATCTGGAGCTTTCTAAACCTGTCAGTACCGCAATTAAAACCACGCCAAATGCCGCCTTTGATGATTCAAAAACAGGCAGAGCTGCCAATGAATATCGGCAAGCCTTCTGGAAAGCCATGCGTAACAAAAATAGCTATGATGTGCAAAACGCGCTGCAGATTGGCACTGATTCAGAAGGGGGCTACTTGGTCCCGGATGAGTTTGAAAGAACCCTGATCGAGGCTCTTGAAGAAGAAAATATCTTTAGAACCCTGGCCAAGGTGATTACCACCTCCAGCGGTGACCGAAAAATCCCGGTGGTGGCATCGAAAGGGAGCGCTTCCTGGGTGGATGAAGAAGGTCCAATTCCTGAATCCGATGATGCTTTTACGCAAGTGTCCATTGGGGCTTATAAGCTCGCCACGATGATTAAGGTATCTGAAGAACTCTTAAACGACAGTGTTTTTAACCTTGAGACCTACATTGCCAAGGAGTTTGCCAGACGCATCGGGGCCAAGGAAGAGGAAGCCTTCTTTATTGGGGACGGAACCGGCAAACCGACAGGTATCTTTAATGCCACAGGCGGCGCTTCCCTTGGTATAACAGCGGCTTCCGCCACCGCCATTACCGTAGATGAGGTGATGGATCTCTTCTATAGCCTCAAATCGCCCTACCGGAAGAAGGCCGTATTTGTTATGAACGACGCGACGGTAAAAGCCATCCGGAAACTAAAAGATGGAAACGGTCAGTACCTTTGGCAACCATCGATTACCGCAGGCCAGCCGGATACGATCCTCAACCGGCCAGTGAAAACATCTGCTTTTGTTCCCACCATTGCCGCCGCAGCCAAGACCATCGCCTTTGGTGATTTTAGCTACTACTGGGTGGCTGATCGGCAAGGCCGCTCTTTCCAAAGGCTCAATGAACTCTTTGCAGCGACAGGCCAGGTTGGCTTTAAAGGCACCCAGCGTGTGGATGGTAAGTTGATCCTCGCCGAAGCCATCAAGGTCCTTCAGCAGAAAGCGTAGGTGAAATGACATGAGTAACGTTAAAAACTATACAGAGCAGGGCGGCGCGAAAACGGTGATCGGCGGTGAACTTGACATACCCACAGGGGGCAAGCTGACCTTTGAGGGAACCGAACTGAAACCTGCAGTGGTTCAAGGCGACAGTATCGCTTCCACAGTGACTGAAGTCGTTGCCGATTTCAATGCCCTGCTGGCCAAATTAAAAGCGGCAGGGCTGATGCGTTCTGAATAACGGGAGGAGGTGGGCGCAGTGTTCGTTACTCTTGAAGACACAAAAGCATGGTTACGCGTCGAAGCAAGTGACGAGGATGCGCTCATCGAAAGCTTCATAGCTGCAGCGGAGGATATGGTAGAAGGTATCCTCCGTTTTCCTTTATTCGAGTTTGCAGACGTACCGGAACCGGTCAAGCACGCCATTTACTTTGCGGTTTCCAAGCTCTATGAAGAGCGAAATGAACTAAATACCGGTTCATTGACAGAGGTTTTGAAAGCCCTCCTATTTTCCTACAGGAGGGTGGAGTGGTAATGAAGATCGGTAAATTAAGGCACAGAGTCACCCTTCAAGAATACGTTGCCGCAAGAGACAGCTTTGGCGCAGAGATTCCCACATGGGTTGATGTCGCAACAGTATGGGCAAGTGTTAGCCCTATTTCTGGGAAAGAGTATTTTGCCTCCCACCAGATCAATGCAGAGGTTTCAACCAAAATAACAATGCGCTACAGGCCCGGCATTACGCCTAAAATGAAAGTTCTGTTTAATAACAGGTGCTTTGATATTCTATCCGTTCTTAGCTTTGAGGAACGGGGCATCGAGCTTGCCTTGATGTGTAAGGAGCGTGTACCCGATGGCCAAACGAGCGAAGGTTAGGAAAATGAAAACCCACATTGAGAGATTGGATGAAGCCAAGAAACTCATGCAGGAGTTGGGTGACGCAGCAGCGGACGTTCTGGATCAGGCCGCTAAAAGTGGTGCAGAGATTGTCCTGGCAGAGGCAAAAAAGAAAGCGCCCGTTGACACAGGGACACTCAGAGACAGTCTCTTGATTAAAAAGAGCAGGCTCAAAAATGCCCACATCAAAAGCCAGTACTATGTAACAAAGAAAAGCGGTGTGAACTATTTTGCACCGGTGGAGCTTGGCACCTCAAAGATGAAAGCGCAGCCCTTCCTACGACCGGCGGTGGATGAAAACACGAAGATTGTAGCCAAGACAATCAACGCTGAAATTCTAAAGGCAATCGGGAGGATCAAATGATGCGACTGGAAGAAGCCGTAAGTGCTTATTTGCAACCCAAGCTAAACCATAAGCTCTATCCCTTCCTGCTGCCGCAAAATACTGCGCTCCCTGCCGTGGTATACCATCCCGTTTCGGTCGAGAGGCTACACAGCCTTGTCTCAGATAGCGGGTTTGTCAAACAAAGGCTGCAGTTTTCGTGTTACGGGAAAAGCTACAAAGAGTCCGTGCAGCTGGCAGAGAGTATCCGCCACGAGCTACAGAATTACACCGGCCAGATGTCTGGCCTATCTATTGGCAGTGTGCTATTGATGGAGGAAATAACAAACTATGAAACCGGTACCAATGTGTACTCTGTAACTATAGAATTTGAATTTCAATTTGAGGAGGGGTAAACCATGGCGATCGCAGGTAAAAGCGGAAAATTGGCAATCGGGGCAAGCACGGTCGTTGATGTAAGCAGCTGGTCTCTGGAGCTGGGTGCCGATACCTTGGACGTGACGGCCCTGGGGGATGACTGGAAGAAATTTATCGCTGGTCTGAAGGAATGGTCAGCTTCGGCAGAGGGTTTTTATTCCGTGCATACCGATGCGACCGGGCAGAAGGCTCTGCAGGATGCTTATCTAAA
This sequence comes from Dethiobacter sp., assembly GCA_018335875.1. GTDB lineage: Bacteria > Bacillota > Dethiobacteria > Dethiobacterales > Dethiobacteraceae > JAGXRN01. The sequence continues at coordinate 13,172 of JAGXRN010000020.1, read as the reverse complement.
TAGTACGGAGGTTTCACTGAATCTGTATGTCAATGCGGTTAACTACTATGCAGGCAGTGCCTATATCTCAGGGCTTTCGGTCGAAGATCCGGTTGATGATACAGTGAGCATTTCCTTTGAGTTTCAGGGCACTGGTCCGTTGACCTACAACTAGGAGGTGAAAAGTTATGCCTATTGCAGGCAAAGTGGGTGCGGTGTTTCTGCAGACAGAAGGAGTGCCTGCAACCTTTATCAAAGAAGCAACTACCGCCAACGCGCAGAGAACGGAGTATTCTATCAATAATCCGGCCTGCAGGTATCTCGATAAAAATTCAGCCGTTACGGTCTATGTGAACGATGTTGTCGTTACTGGCGGCTACACAATCCAGCACCTTGGCGGAGTGGTACACTTTTCTTCCCCGCTGGACTCACTAGACGAAGTGACGGTTAGTGGTAGCAGTATTACCGTTGACCAGGCAGGCGGCTTTTTTAGCTGGAGTGCAGAGTTATCTTCCGATACTGCCGATGTGACCACCTTTATAAGCGGTGGCTGGAAAGAGAATCTTCCCACCATCAACGGCTTTTCTGCTTCGGCAGAGAGTTACTGGGCGGATGAGAGGTTATCTGCAAGACTCGGCCAGGAGGTTATCCTCGCACTCTATCTGGACACAGGTACTAATAAAAAGCGGTATGAAGGCTATGGGATCATTTCTGGAGACAGCATAGAGCTGTCTGTCGATGATATAGTCAATGAAAGTATTGAGTTTCAGGGCAGCGGCAAGCTCTATTACAGGGAGGATTAAAAAGATGAAGTGTGGCGTAACCATAGAGATGGATAAGCCAAGGTCGCTCCGATACGGTATGAATGCCCTCATCAAAATTGAGGAACTGACCGGTAAAAATCTGGCGAAACTGGACCTTGATAATATCTCCATTAAAGACCTGCGGACGATTGTCTATGCGGGTCTTTTTCATGAGGATAAGGATTTGACACCGGAAAAATGCGCGGATCTCATTGATGAATACAGCAGCATTACGACGGTGGCCGAGAAACTGGGTGAAGCCATGACCTTGGCATTCGGTGGGAAACCGGGAAACCCCCAGGCGGTGGAAGCAGTAAAGAAATAAGCTTTGACGAGCTGTTTTCCATCGCCGTGAAGAAGCTGAAACTTAAACCGGCTATGTTCTGGAGGCTGACTCCCCATGAACTTTCGGCAATGCTTGAGGGCTATGCAGAAGAGAAAGCCGAACGACGGCAGGAGCTTTTATACCTTGCCTGGCATATCGAAGCTTTCGCAAGGCAAAAAAGGTTGCCGAGCCTTACAAAAATTCTTAAGGACAGCGGGATGAAGCAAAAAACAAACAGCCGCCTGTCAACCGAGCAGCTGATGAAAATCGCGCAAAGCAAAGGGTTAAAAGTGCCTACGCAGTGGAGGTGATGGTGTGGCTGTACTTCGTAATGTTGTGGTAAAAATCGGAGCGGATATCTCAGAATTACAAAAAGGCTTGGACGATGCGTCAAAGAGTCTTAGTAAAGCCGGTAAAAGCCTTACCTCGATCGGCGGCACCTTGACCAAAGGCCTGACCCTCCCCATCGCAGCCGCTACCACAGGAATACTAAAGCTCGGTATGGATTTCGATAACGCTTTCGACAAAATTCGCGTAGGCACCGGGGCAACGGGGGATGCCCTGGAGGAGTTAAAGGGTGACTTTAAAGCGGTTTACTCCTCCGTTCCGGCAGGGATGGCGGATGTAAGCACTGCCATTGCCGACCTAAACACGCGGACTGGCCTGGCAGGCAAACCCCTTCAGGAATTGTCAGCGCAGATGCTGAACCTATCCCGGATCACCGGAGAGGATTTATCCGGCATGATTTCAAACTCCTCTCGCCTTTTTGGGGATTGGAGCATCGCTGCCGATGATACGGCTGGCACGATGGATTATTTATTCAAGGTGTCCCAAAGTACGGGAATCGGCTTTAATGACCTCAATGCCAAGCTGGTGCAGTTTGGAGCGCCCCTTCGCCAGATGGGATTTGATTTTGAAACATCGGCCGCTATGCTTGGCAAGTTTGAAAAAGAAGGGGTTAATACCGAGCTGGTGCTGGGCGGTCTTCGGATTGCTCTTGGCAAGATGGCAAAAGTCGGCATCACCGATACCAAAGCCGCCCTTGAAGAGGTTACAAAACGAATCAAGGAAGCAGGCTCAACCGGGGAAGCAAACGCCATAGCCCTTGATATGTTTGGTTCAAGAATCGGCCCGGATATGGCGGCTGCTATCCGAGAAGGTAGGTTTGAACTAACAGAACTCGTGTCGAATCTGAAGGCGAGCAGTGAAAGTATCAATGGAGCTGCCTTTGAAACGATGGATTTTGCCGACCAGCTCACGGTGATGAAGAATAAAGCGGCGGTCGCGCTGGAGCCTTTAGGTTCTTCTCTGATGCAGGCCATTAACGCTGCCATGCCAGCCATAGAAGGGCTGATTACTAAGCTTACTGGAATTGTCGACTGGTTTACCAACCTAAACAGGGGTTCGAAAATGCTGGTTTTGTCCTTCATTGGTATTGCTGCAGCCATTGGCCCGGTGTTATCCCTGGTAGGCAAACTGACCAGCGGTATGGGTTCTGCGGTGAAAATGGTGAAATGGTTGGCAGATGCCAACAACCTGGCAACCCTTAAAACCGCGGCCATGACCGTAGCACAAAAGGCAGCGGCGGCGGCACAGTGGCTTCTCAATGCAGCCATGTCAGCCAATCCCATCGGTATCATTCTTGTCGCTCTTGCTGCACTGGTCGCGGCAATCGTCTATTTGTGGAATACCAATGAAGGGTTTAGAAATGCTGTGGTCGCCATCTGGGATGGCATCGTGGCTCGAGTAAAGACGGCGGTAGATTTTATCCTGAATCTGTTTGCCACAGTGGTCAACTTCTTTAAGAACAACTGGCAAAGCATTCTCCTCTTTATGGTCAATCCCTTTGCCGGTGCTTTTAAATATCTCTATGAAAACAGTGAGAAGTTTCGCTTGTTTGTCAATAATCTGCTGTCTACCATCAAGCAATGGTTTACAGGCCTTTATAGCGGGGTCAAAAATACGGTCTCAAAGATTGTCACAAACATACAAAGTGCTTTCAATGGTGTAAAGAACTGGATGAGCAATTTTATCGCAAATGGAGTGCAGTGGGGTAAGAATCTGGTAAAGGGGATTGCCGATGGCATTCTCTCCGGAGTGAAGTGGGTCAAGGATGCGGTGGCAAGCGTAGCGAATGGGATTAAGCGCTTTCTTGGGTTTTCTTCTCCCACTGAAGAAGGACCCGGCGCAAAAGCAGATCTATGGATACCGAATCTGATTGATATGTTAAAAAAGGGTCTTGATGCCGGGATACCTGAGCTTAATGCCTCCCTCTCTGCCGCTATGAATCCGGATATTCATGCTACAACCGCTCTTGCTGTTTCGAGAGAAAGCATGGGAAGATCCGTCAATATCACTATAACCGGCAACTACATCAGGGATGATGACGACATCGACGAAATTGCTGCAAAGCTGGTTAGGAAGCTGAAGCTATTAGGTATCGGGTAAAGGAGGTTGTGGGGTGTTTGCACTACGTGTGGCAGGAGACGATAAAACCGGGTTGTTAAAAGCACATTCTCTGAGAATCAAACGCGCGGCCGAAGGCAGAAACGAGTGCAGCTTTACCCTCATTTCCCCTTATGCTTCTTACAATCCCGCGATTGGAGCCGAGGTGGTCGCCAGGCTTGACGGAGAGATCGTTTTTGGCGGCGTAATTAAGGAAAGACGAATCCAAAGGCTAAACAAGAATGGGATTATCTATTCTTCCATTCATGTCGCCTGCCAAGGCTACAACCATATCCCCAAAAGAAGAACGATTCAATTTCGCCCGGACAATGTTTCAGCCGGGCATGCTGTAAAATACATGCTTGAGAATGTGCTGCAATCTGAGGGTATCACCGAGGGTATTATCGAGGATGGAATTGCACTGTTTGGTTATGATGCAGAACTTAAATCAGTACGGGATGTCCTTGATGATTTGGCAGAAAGCTGCGGCTTTAAATGGTATATAGCCGATGATAAAAGGTTGTTCTTTCTTAGAAGCGATACCATTCCGGACGCACCTTTTCAGCTGCTTGAAGAGGGCGGCCCGTTTTTAGATTTCTTTGACGTAGAAGTAACCGATACGTTGGAGGGCTATAGAAATAAGCAGTTTGTAAGAGCCGGAGACCGAATAATCGTTATGCAAAATGACAGTGAGATTGCAGCAAGGTCAGCGGTAGAAGGTGGTACGGGTGTTTATGGTGAGGTAGAGGAAAACATCAATGTCCAGGAAAGGTTAGATGCTGAAAGGCTGGCTGATGAGCTTTTATTTCGCTATGGCTCTCATATTCCGGCAACGTTGAGTTTCTCTACAAATACCCTTGGCTTTGATGCGGGTCAGAGACTCTACGTAGAGCTTCCATCCTATGGGGCATCCGGGAGTTATCTTATTGAGCAGGTTGATTTCACCGATGCCGGAGGCGGCCACCTGCAGTTCTCCGTTTATGCTGTAAAAAAGAACTTTGAAAAGACCACCAAAAGAAAGGATACCTGGCAGGACTATTTTCAAAAGCTTGTTAACAGTTCCAAGTATGGGACCGGCAGCAATGAAGAAGGTGCATTGATTTATTCCTGCGAGCCTTTGGTGATCGATTCGAATGAAAAAACAACCCTTAATCTTTCACCAACGGTATCGACCACTACTCACCTGTATCTTGCCTTCACGATAACGGGAAATGCCACAACTGCATCCCAGCTGCAGATTAAGCTGCAGTTCAACGGAGAAATAGTCAGGACGTATCGTCATGTGCTAACCATCGGGAATAATACCCTTTCCGTCAGTACCATTATCACTTCGGTGAAAGCCGGAAGCCATTCCATACGCCTGATTCTTAGTATGGCTAGCGGAACGTTAACGATTGCTGCAGGTGAACATGATGGGTATATTCGTGCCGTTGGGATGGCTGGGATTGGTACTGCTCCTCCGGAAGCAAACTGGGTGGAGCCTGTTGCCTATGTAGATGGAAGCGGAAATGTTCACATCATCGACAGCATTACATTCCCACCAACGGTAAACCAGGGCCATGTCAAACAGGTGCCTTATGTAAATATCGCAAGTGATGTCTTGGTGACGTATGAAACAGATACCACCGGCGTCGATAATTGCCTCTGGTTTAGGTACCCTCTGGCTCTTTCCTTCCATGGCAGGGCGTGTGTGCCTTTTATTGTCGTAGAGATCAAGGTCAGTATGCAGCCGCAAGCTTTACAAGCAGCTGCAAGAATCAGGCCGCCGGTCTTTAGAATAGATCAAAAGACGGCTGTAGCACCGGGCAGCTTAAGAGCTGCAGCAACAATGAATAATGCAAATGTGGGGGTGATGTAGGTGCAGGCAACAGCAAATTGGTACCACAACGCGATTCTTAAAATCTTCAATAAGGAAATCTCGTGGATGAACGATACCATAAGAGTAATGCTTGTAACCGATAGTTATGTTCCCGATAAAGCAACCCATCAATATAAAAGCCACATCATTGGCGAGGCAACAGGGACAGGCTATACCGCAGGAGGGGTTGTTCTTGGCACAAAGACGGCCACTATTGATAACGCCACAGGGGTTCTGACCTTAGATGCGGCAGACAGTGTTTGGGTCAATGTCACGCTTTCTAATGTAAAGTATGCAGTAATTTACGACGACAGCCATTCAAGCGATGCATTGCTTGGCTATATTGAGCTGGATCTGCCGGTTAGCCCTCTCAATCAGAACATGGCGATAGAATGGCACGCCGATGGGGTCTTTAGCATAACCCTGGGAGGTGGCACTGTATGAGCAACTTTGTAAAGAATTGTGAGACGGGAGAGCTTATTACACTTCAAAAAAGCAAGCCAGATTTCACTGTTAAGGGAAAAGCCCTGGTGGAGCTCTTTAACGAACGAACCGGTAAAAAGGTACTGGAAGCGGAAACGGAAAATGTCATTAACAACGTGTTAGCCAAGGATGGCTTTATATCAGGCTTTGATAGCCTCTTTGGCTGGAACCAGCATGGAACAACCAGGCGGTCGATGTTTCAAAACATCGTGCTGACCAACTATACTGGCCCGGAAGACCCGGATGCTTTTTATGTCAAAGGAGATACCATCGGCTGGGCCGCGAAAATGGATGGGTATATCGGCTCGGATGTAAAACGAGGCACAATTAATGTCGCGGAGTCCAGCAGGGATTATGGAGAATATAAATTTGTGTTTGACTGGCCAACCCATTCTGGCAACGGTACTTTCAATTCGATTTGGTGGGCTGGTGTAAATGGCTATGAACCACAGATAGATTTTCATTATTTGAGTGGAAACTCAATTTCAGGAACGAATACCCCTACGTATAGAACCTGCATTGGCCCAAAATATGCCGTTTATGTTCCTCAAAATACTGGTATTATCATCGTAAAAACGCCAAACTATGATGGGATGATTACCCCTACGACCTTTAGCAGCCATTCCTCGGATACCTTGGACTTGACCTACATTGATACAAAGATCCAAGGGATTTGGTGGGATGGGGAATTCTTCTGGGTGTATGGCGATACCAACCGTAAGTATTATAAGTGCGATGAAAGCTTTAGCGTGCTGCTTGAATTTGATGCGCCACCGGCCGCCTCCAGTGCGGCATCTAGGTATAACTTTACTACCTGTAAGGGGAAATTTTTTACCTATACACAGGAGGCGAGTGATGATTGGTCTTTTCGGCGATACAGTTATCAGGGTGTCGTAGAAAGTGTGTTCAATTTATATGGACAGGAAGGTATAACAGCACCGTCAACTATGCATATTGTTGGGGATGCAAAATGCTTAATTTTCCATGAAGCAAATCTAAGAAAAATCGCACTTGTAGATGAAAATGGGGTCACACTTAAATTTGCAGTTGATGCTAATGCGCAGGCTACGAATAATTACTTAAACAACAGAAGCTTGCTATATGACCGTAAGCGAAACATTTACTATGGGAGATATGCGTACTCAACCAGCTATTCCCATTTTTATTTCCAGCCTACATGGTACCCAGGAGCGCAAACACTGCTGGCTTCTCCGGTCACAAAAACAAACTCCAATACAATGAAAGTGACTTATACCTTCAAAGTGGAGCTCCCACAGTTTTAAACGAAATATCACTTACGACACCTTTAAATTTCAGGGGTGTTTTTTTATGCGACAAATTGAAAGTGAGGGAACGAAAATGAAATCAATCTGGACAGCGACTCAATTAACCTTCAGTGTCATTGGTGCTTACGTAGGTTACTTTTTAGGTGGATGGGACGGATTCCTCTATGCCTTAGTCGCCTTTGTCGTGGCTGATTATGTAACCGGTGTGATGGTCGCAGTCTTGGAGAGGAAGCTTTCAAGCGACATCGGTTTTCGGGGAATTCTCAAAAAGGTCATGATTTTCACCCTGGTGGCTGTGGCCCACACCATCGACAGCCGTATTCTTGGCGACGGTAGTGCCATTCGCACAGCAGTCATCTTTTTCTATCTCTCCAACGAAGGCATCAGTATCCTGGAAAATGCCAGTATAATCGGCTTGCCCATCCCGCAAAAACTGCAAAAGGTGCTGGCACAACTGAGCGGCAAGGGGGATGCGTAAAATGAAGCTGATAACCAAGTACATGACTCGCAACGATTGCTATACAGCCGGTCGCAAGATTATCCCTAAAGGTATCATGGTCCATTCCACCGCAACGCCCGGTGTCATGGCGGCAGATTGGTTTAGCCGCTGGAACAAGTCTTATAAAGCTGGAGAGACGAACAGGCAGGTATGTACCCATGCTTTCCTCGATGACAAAGAAGTATGGCAATACCTGCCCTGGGACCACCGGGGTTGGCATGCAGGGGGGGACGCTAATAACACGCACATCGGTTTTGAAATATGCGAACCGGCCGGATTCTCCTATTCCGGAGGAGCCACCATGGTTGGCTATGATGTGGGCAAAAACGAGGCTTATTTCAGAAAAGCCTGGCAGAACGCAGTTGAGCTCTGTGTGCTGCTCTGTAAAGAGTATGGGCTCACTGAAAGAGATATTATTGGTCATGCCGAAGGGCATAGGCAAGGAGTTGCCAGTAATCATGCAGACCCGTTGCACTGGTTTCCTAAACATGGAGAGAGCATGGATACATTCCGGGCTGATGTCAAGAAGCTGCTCAACGCCGAGAACGCTCCCACGCCACCGCAGAAACTCTACAAGGTGCAGGTCGGGGCGTATTCGGTCAAGTCCAACGCCGAAGCTATGCTCGCCAAGGTCAAGGCGGCCGGATTCAAAGACGCTTTTATTAAAACTGAATAAAACTGCCTATCTGGTACGCAAGCACCCCTCTTCTGTCTGTAGACGGTAGAGGGGTGTTTTTCTTTTCCCACCTTGATCAGATGTCTACAAAGACGGGAGTTGTCCCGGCACTCAAATCGGACTTTTCTGTCCCGTGGATGGTGGATGGGTTAAATACCCTCTGATTGGAGGAAATGAAGATGACAAATTTTACAGATGAAAAGCAGGAAACCGTTTATGAGAAAAACCCTGTTACACAGGAGCAGCTGCAGCGTGAAGTCGATTATGTGAGGGCGCAGCGAATTCTTGAGTCCATGCTTGATAAAGGATTAATTTCCCTGTCGGAATTCAACAAGATAACTACACTAAATCGCGAATCTTTCTCTCCGGCTTTAGCACCGATCATGGACTAAAAACGTTGATATTAATTCGGTTCAGAGGTAATATGTGACACTAACAAGGAGGTGAGAACTTGAAAAAGGTAACCAAAATCGCCCCTATTACAGCTGATTTTACCGGGCAGCCCAAGCTGCGTGTTGCGGCTTACTGCCGTGTCTCTACCGACAGCAATGAACAGCTGGTCAGCCTGGAAGCACAGGTAAAACACTACGAATCCTACATCAAAGCGAATCCTGGTTGGGAGTTTGCCGGACTATATTATGACGAAGGCATCACGGGCACCAAGAAGGAAAAGCGACCTCAACTGCTTCGGATGATTGCCGACTGTGAAAATAAGAAAATAGACTTCATCGTCACAAAGTCCATCAGTCGGTTTGCCCGAAACACTACGGACTGCCTGGAAATGGTCCGTAAACTGACCAAGCTTGGTATTTCCGTCTTTTTTGAAAGTGAGAACATCAATACAGGTTCCATGGAAAGCGAACTCATGCTGTCGATCTTGAGTGGACTGGCCGAAGGGGAATCGGCATCCATTGCCGAGAATAACAAGTGGTCCATTCAGCGTCGCTTTCAAAACGGCACCTATAAAATCGGCTGTTCCCCCTATGGCTATGATGCCGTGGATGGCGAGTTGATAGTAAATGAGCAGCAAGCTGAAATTGTCAGGCTTATTTTTTCGGAGACTTTGTCAGGCAAAGGCACTCACAAGATTGCAAAGGAGCTCAACGCCCGTGGGCTTAAGGGCAAGAACGGCGGCCGCTGGACGTCATCCACCATTCGCGGGATAATTGGGAACGAGAAATACGTAGGCGACGCTATCTTCCAAAAAACCTATAGCGACTCTCAGTTCAACAGGTATTTAAATCGCGGAGAACGGGAGCAATACCTGATTCGAAACCATCATGAGGCGATTATCAGCCGCGAGGATTATGACACCGCTCAGAAAGTCATTGAGCAGCGCGGCAAGGAAACAGGCGTGGAAAAGCATGACGGGAAATACCTGAACCGATACCCTTTTTCCGGGAAAATCATCTGCGGCCAATGTGGTGGCACATTTAAGCGCCGAACCCACTCCAGCGGAAGCAAATACATTGCATGGTGCTGCATAACGCATATCGAGGAAATCGAGAAATGTTCTATGAAATATGTCATGGATGCCGATTTTGAATATGCCTTTGTCACCATGATGAATAAGCTCATCTTCAGCCATCAAACTGTACTGAAGCCTCTGCTGGTCGGCCTGCGCGGTGTGAATACCGACGACAGCCTCGTGAGCATTCAGGACATTGATAAAAAGCTGGAGGAAAACGCAGAACAGCAAAATGTGCTGGTCAATCTGATGGCCAAAGGCTATCTCGACCGCGTTGTTTATAAGAAAAGCAACAATAATTTACTCCAGGAAGCCGAACGACTGCAACGCCAAAAAGAGTCCATCAACCGCCTACTTCATAGCGGGAACCAACACTTGAGCGAAGTCAGTACCTTGCTACAATATGCCACCAAGGCAACCATGCTGAAACGCTTTGACGGAGATGTTTTCAATAATTTTGTGAAGCGGATTGTCGTCTATTCCCGGACTGATATTGGCTTCGAACTGAACTGCGGCATTACGTTGAAGGAAAGGCTGGTGAATGAATGAGCCACACACCATATGGTTACCGAATCGAAAATGGTAACGCTGTGCTTGATATCGTAGCAGCTGAAAAAATCAAAGCCCTCTTTCTCGCCTATTTATCCGGCGATTCCTTGGCGACTGCGGCCCAAAAGGCAGGAATCCTAACATCCCATGCGGTTATCGGAAAGATGCTCCGGAATAAGCACTACCTTGGTGATGATTACTACCCGGCAATTATAGACCCGGGTATCTTTAAGGCTGCCGAAACAGAACGCATCAGGCGAGCGGAAAAACTCGGCCGGGTCTTTGAACCAAAAGCAAAGAATGAAGTTGTTTATCCTACCACCTTCCGCGTCAAAGAAGGTACTGAGCGGTTCGACGACCCCTTCCAGCAGGCGGAATACGCCTACAGCCTGATAGAAAGCGAGGTGTAACTCTTGAATGTAAGCAAAAACGTTACAGTGCTCCCTGCCAGAAAGCATGCCCGTAAAGATAGTGATGAAGAAAAGCCAAAACTCCGTGTGGCTGCCTACTGCCGGGTTTCTACTGACAGCGAAGAACAAGCTTCCAGTTATGAAGCACAAATTGAACATTATACAGCGTACATTAATGGACACCCGGACTGGACGTTGGCGGGAATCTATGCGGATGACGGCATCTCAGGCACCAACACAAAAAAGCGTGAGGAGTTTAACCGCATGATCGATGAGTGCATGGCGGGCAACATCGATATGGTTATTACCAAGTCCATCAGCCGATTTGCCCGAAACACCCTGGACTGCTTGAAGTATATCCGGCAGCTTAAAGAAAAAAGCATCCCCGTGTACTTTGAAAAGGAAAACATTAATTCCATGGACTCCAAGGGCGAAGTCATGCTCACCATTATGGCATCTCTTGCACAACAGGAAAGCCAGTCCCTGAGCCAGAACGTAAAGCTTGGCCTGCAATACCGCTATCAGCAGGGTGAAATACAGGTCAACTGCAACCGCTTCCTCGGGTTTACTAAGGATGAGAATAAGCGCCTGATCATTGTCCCTGAGGAAGCCGAAATCGTAAAACGCATCTACCGGGAATACCTGGAGGGTGCCAGTATGCTGAAAATTGCCCGTGGCCTTGAGGCGGACGGCATTCTAAATGGCGCTGGCAGGGAAAAGTGGCATACTAGCAACATCAACCAGATCCTGCGTAATGAAAAATATATCGGTGATGCCCTCCTGCAGAAAACATATACCACGGACTTCCTCACAAAGACGCGCGTAAAGAACCATGGCATCGTTCCGCAGTATTATGTAGAAAACAGCCATGAAGCCATCATCCCGCGTGAAATTTTCATGCAGGTGCAGGAAGAACTGATCAGACGCCGAATCGTCCACACCAGCCCCAACGGGAAGAACAGGACCTTCAGCAGTATTCACTGTTTTTCAAATATGATTATTTGCGGAGGCTGCGGCGAGTTTTACCGCAGGATTCATTGGAACAACCGAGGGAAAAAATCGGTTGTCTGGCGCTGCATCAGCAGGTTAGAAAATACCGGACTTTACTGCGACGCCCGAACGGTGCTGGAAGGCACAATCGAACAGGTACTTGTCACCGCCATCAATCAGACACTCTGTGGAAAGGACACCTTCCTCGTCACCCTGCAGAATAACATTGAAGCCGTCCTCTGCAACGCAAACGATAAGAGCCTGGCCGATATCGAAACACGGCTTCAGGAGCTTCAATCCGAGCTTCTAAAATTAGCCAACTCCAAGGCTGACTATGAGAAAGTCGGCAATGAAATTTATCGCCTTCGCGACGAAAAGCAGAAGCTTCAGCTGGAAAGTGCCGGGCGGGATGACCTTAAAAAACGGATTGCCGATATGAGCACATTCCTTCGGGAACAGCCAACCACCCTGACCGAATACGACGAAACGCTTATCCGGCGGCTGGTTGAAAAGATCACCGTCTACGAGGACAAATTCACAGTGGAATTCAAGTCCGGCGTGACGGTGGATGTAAATGAATAAGGCTGAAAACGAACGAGGCACTCTACACGAATTCATCGATAGAGTGCCTTGTTTGCTTTGATACATGTATTATCAAATCTTACGGTAACGTTGTTGGTTTTGTGGTGTTTTACCTAAAGGCAATATTTGTGCTGCACCTGCCCCTTGGGCAAAAGCAAAAAATGAAGCGCCAAGACGAGTACGATTTCCTTTGTCAATTCGATTCCATTCATAACCAAGGAAAAGATCTTTGACCATAAATTCTTCACCAACTAAAAGATTCTGAATTTCGGCCTGAGAGTATGTGATCAAATCCGTCAAAGAAGTCCTGTGTGTAATTGGCGTGTTTAAAATAGGCATAATACTAACCTCCTTTTTGTTAATATAGTAGCTATTTGCTACTAGCTATTATGAATATAACATAGTAGCTAGTAGCTGTCAAGTATTATTAAAAATATTGCGATGTGGAAAAAATAACAAATAAACGAAAAAGGCACTCTGCAATTTCAATGTAAAGTGCCTTCCTATTTTTACGTTTTACTACACAGGTTATTGGGATTCTTTAAACTATGCAAGTCTTAAAAAATTGACTAACTTCTGCTTCAATTATCACATAAATTCCTGTTTACCAAAGCATTAACTTAATTGTTTAACCTGAGTATCAAGTTACCTCAGGGAGACACGGCAACAAGCTCATTGTAAGTGATAGTATCTGTTAATACACAGGCATTGAGCAACCTGTTAAACAGCTGGCCTTTGAACTTTCTGCGATTAAAGCGGAAACTATATTCATCCAAGTACGACTGTAAATGCCTCGGTCCCAGACCATGGTAAGTTCCG
>JAGXRN010000019.1 GCA_018335875.1 Dethiobacter sp. | reverse complement strand
AAAGTATATCAAACTGCTGAGCAGTCTCTCGACTACAGGCAGCCTGTTCAACTAAATGAAAGCTGATTTGTTGACTCCATTTTTGTTTGAACCATTTTTTTGCTCGTCCAGTCCGGCAGTTAAAACTACCGCTTTGACGAAGCGTTTTTACATCTTTCGATGTTACTTCGCATGGCGTTCCTGTTCAGTTTTCAAAGAGCGGTAAACTCTTTTACATTCCTGCTGCTCCAGCAGCACAGGTTTTTATCTTATCATGGTAAGGCACCAATTTACAAGAACCTTATTCTGGAAAGATAACGGCTCCTTTTAAAAGCCTCTATGCATTGAGCAGCAAGTATGTATGTGCCTGTCATCTGGCGGAAATATATTATCTCACATTTCCTTACCCTAAACAAGGGACAATATTTGGTACTGTATCCATTGTTTTCGTTTTCGTTATCGAAGCGACAAGTCCTATCTTACCACGCAGGGCTGCACAGGTCAACACGCCAAATACTGGTATATTATGAATCAATCCCATATTTATTTAGCCTGTAGAAAAGACATCCGTTACTTATACCGAGTTTTCTGCTCACCTTAGCCTTGTTAAAGTTGCATTCTTTTAAAGTATGTCTTATAACATTGGCTTCGAACTTTTCAACAATCTCGGATAGCGTACCTGCGTTATCAGTAATGTCAATAAAACTTTCTTTATTAATAACATTTGCTTCACGGAGATTCTCGGGCAAATGCCTTGGCAGGATGCGGGGAGCGTCTTCAGTATTTGCCATGACAAAGGCATGTTCTACTGCATTCTCCAGTTCTCTTATATTACCGGGCCACTTATAGGCCAAAAACTTTTCTACTGTGTAATCTGAAAACTCAATATTTTTCTGAGTGTTGCTAAGCAACCTGCTTAAGAATAGGTTGGCAAGAGGTATAATATCCTTCTTTCTTTCTCTTAAAGGTGGTATGTTAATAGGAAAAACATTTAGCCTATAAAACAAATCTGACCTGAATTTCCCTTCCGTACCCATCTGCCATAAATTCCTGTTGGTTGCCGCTATTATTCTGGTATCTACTTTAATTGTTTTATTGCCGCCTAATCTTTCAAATGATTTAAACTGAATTACCCTTAATAGTTTTGCCTGCAGGTGCACTGGCATATCACCGATTTCATCCAGAAAAAGTGTCCCCTGGTGAGCAGCTTCAAGTTTCCCGAACCTACCCCTGGTGGACGCACCAGTAAAAGCTCCCGGTTCGTAACCGAAGAGTTCGCTCTCCAATAAGTTCTCCGGAATTGCTGAACAATTAACTACAACAAAGTTGTTTTTGTTCCTGTTACTGCTGATATGAATGGCTCTGCTGAAAACTTCTTTACCGACCCCACTTTCTCCCAGCAGCAAAACATTTGCGTCGCTGCCGGCAGCAGCAGCGCCTTTGACTAATGCCCTCACATACAAAGTATCCTGTCCTATCAGATTATGAAACGGTTCCGGCAGTGCTTTATCCAACTCTTTATTGTGAACTTTTCTCTTTAAACCGCTATTTTGAAGCAGAAAATCATACATACGGTCAGCAGGGATAAGTCTGCCCACACCAATAGCCCCGATGATTGTATCACTGTGCATTATAGGCAGATACATTGTTACCAACTCTAACCCGGCGCTTTCGATCAAGTGTCTGTGATTATTTATCCGCTTACCTTCTCTTAACACGTCGAGGAACTTTGACGGCTCTATTTCTCCAACTTTTCTCCCCACCATTTTTTTATGAATAATTTGCTCAGCCATATAGTTGGTATACACCATGCGTGCATTGCTGTCCACAATAATAACAGTGTGAAATATCTGATCAAATATATTCAAGAGCAGTTGATTACTGTTAATAAAATTACGAATCAAATTTGTCACCCCCGATTGACAGCGTCCTATAATTGTTCTTTCACTATCTCATAATCTTTAATTTTGGAATAAAAAGACCCCCGGCTAATGCCCAGTTTTTTAATAGCCTCGTTCTTATTAAAACCGGTACTTCTTAAGGCATTTAAGATATACTCTGTTTCAACGTGCTTAATCATTTCCGACAGCGTCTGTGTGGAAGTATTCTTTAAGCAATCAGTCTTAGGTTGCATTATATCCATAAAATAATCAGGAAGATGTTCCATCATTATTTCATCTACTCCCTCAAACTTAGCAGAGATAAAAGCATGCTCCAACAGATTCTCCAGTTCCCTGATGTTTCCCGGCCAATGATAGTTATATAGAAGTGAAACTACTTCTGTACTTAATCTCATGGCTTCAATTTCATATTTTTCAGCGAATAATTCCATAAAGCGGTCTACTAAATTATCCAAATCTTCTTTTCTGTCTCTCAAGGGCTTAATAACAATCGGAATCACACTGAGACGGTAAAAGAGGTCTTCCCTGAACAGCCCTTGCTGCACCATCTTTTCGATGTTTTTATTAGTGGCCGCAATAACCCTCACATTAACGCTGACAGCAGTACCACCAACTTTCTCAAACTCTTTAAACTGCAACACCCTTAATAATTTAGCCTGCATGTTTAAAGACATTTCACCTATTTCATCGAGAAATATGGTTCCTCCATTTGCAGCTTCAAACTTCCCCATTTTACCTTGCTTTGAGGCTCCGGTAAAAGAGTAAGGGTCGTAGCCAAAAAGTTCACTCTCCAGCAGATTTTCGGGGATTGCTGCACAATTAACTTCGATAAAAGGACCCTTGGCCCTCATGCTTGTTTTATGTATAGCCTCCGCAAGCGCCTGCTTCCCCACACCGCTTTCACCATAAATAATTACGGTAGAGTCAGTTTGTGCCGCAGCAGCAGCTTTGTGTAGTGTCTTTACAAAATAATAGTTATTTCCTGCTATTTGCTGCATTGTTGGGGGAAGCAGCCTTTTGGGTTTAAATCTAATCCCTATTTTCTGATCATTCTTTTTGCTGCGGGTATCTTGTATTATGCTGTATATGTCTTCAATACATTTTAACCTTCCGATCCATATTGCCCCTTCCAACATCCCTTTTCTCCAGACAGGCAGAACATTAAAATTAATACTCTTTCCTGATACTTTAAAATTAACACTTCTCGCTGAATCTCCCTTTTTAAACTCCCTGCAAAAATCCTTAATTTTTTTGATATTGTAATTCGACGAAAATAAAATCCTGCAACTATCATTCATAAAGACCGGATCCGATTTTTTATTGACAATAAAGACCGGATCAAGGATATGCTCAAGAATCGGCCTGGCAATCTCCTCGTCTGCCAGGAGTTGATTTAACTGATTCGTCGTATTTTTAACCTCAGTTTGAGTCATTTATTTTCCCTACCTTCCAATACACTAAAAAACTACGCTAAATATTAAAAGGATAATTTTTTAAAGTATTCTCATGTATAAAAATTTGATAATTACAATTTTATTATATAGTATTTTTTCACTTATTTCCAGTAATCTTAGATTATTTTTTCACAAAACCAATGCTGATTTCTAAGAGAACTTGCCCTGAACCTAAGTTAAAGTGATATTGGCATAGTTTAATTTTGTAAAGTATAGTAATTTGATTACTAGTTTCAAATTATTGCACAATTCTATACCGATTCCTCTATGTTAAGCATTAAAAATTTTGAAATTATCACAATTCTCAATTAAATAAGCCATTTGTTTAACTCAGACTATACTGGCATAAATCTTGCTATATAGTATTTTGTCATTAAAACTCAGCGTAGATTAAAGACGGGGATATTTAACCGACAGTTTACGGCTGCCGCATCCTTGCCTGCCTAAACATATATAGTTGAAACAATATAAGGAAGAGTTTTTCACACACTTGAAAATGCCCAGTTACTAATTCCGTTATTTATTCAGATTAGAATCTGTAGATATATTTCCCTGCATCAGTATCTGAAAATTCACTAAATAGACTGGAGGTGTGAGAGCTCTCTTTTTCTTTTGCAGGAGTTTGTTTGTCGGGGTCATTTTAGCTGGTAGATAGTAAATAAAAGGAGGTTTCAGTAACACGTGAAGCGTTATAAGTTGACTATCCTGTTTTTAGTGATTGCTGCTCTGCTTGTTTTCATGGCAACAGGTTGTACTCAGAAGGCTGAAGAAAAGGAACAAATAGCAAAAGGGATTAAAGTTGTAAACATCGGCTATACAGGCCCTCTTAGCGGGCCCGCTGCCGAATACGGTAAGGACGCCGTCAATGGTATAGAGTTTGCCATAGCCGATATTAACGAGGCAGGCGGGATTAATATTGACGGACAGCCCTACATTTTTAGGCTGGTACAGTTGGATGATGGAGCCTCCCCTGTGGCGGCCGCAACTAATACAGCCAGGCTGCGTGATGTATTCGGTGCAAAGTTTATCTACAATCCGGTGATGACCTGCCTCGCACCGATGCTTGAGAAGAATCAGGAAAAGGGCAACGAGTTTATTGTGATGGCTTACACCAGCGTCCCGGCCGAACTGACAGCAAAGAATGAGCTGGCTGTCTGGCTGCCTCCCCCCTTCTTTGGCTACGCTACGGCTTTTCCGCAGATGGCCTGGGATGAAGGCTGGAGAACATGCGCCATGATAGTAACAGCCGGAGACTACGGAGATAGCTGGCGCGCCAAATTCAGACAGGAATGGGAAGCTTTGGGCGGCACAGTTACCGCGGACCTCCCGGTCCAGTACTACGCTGTGGTCGACTATTCAACGCAGATTACCTCAGCCATGGCCACCAACCCCGATTTTATGCTCATAGGCGGGCCTTCCGGTCCTACCGCTCTGGTGGTCGATCAGGCACGCGAGATGGGGTATGAAGGCGGATTTGTCTTCATTGACCAGGCCAAGATGGACTATGTGGCCAAAAAGCTTCAGGCTAAGGGCGGCCTTGATTATCTAGGAACCACCATTGGCGTAATATCACCATATGAATCACCCTATCCGGCTATTCCGGAATGGATAACACGCTATGAAGCTTATTACGGTGGGCGTGTCTTCATTCCCACTTGGGAAGCGGCGATCAATTACACTGCAACCTTTGCCCTTGTCAGGGCCATGGAAGCAGCAGGCACTGTCGATGATGTTTATGCAATCAAGAAAGCTTTCCCCGAAGTATTTCCTTTTTTGGGTAAAGATTTCCCCATTGAATACATGGGCATTTCGGAGTATGGCCGTTTGAAGATGATCGGCACTGTTGACATGATCAAAAATGGCAAGTACACAGGGGCGACGCCCACTATCTGGTTTGCCAATACCGACGCGGAATTTGAGGAGTATAAAAAGATCATGACCCTGAATCCGGGGGTAGAACCCATACGGATTAAATATCCCTAAAATATGATAGTTGATTCCCCCACCCCCTGCGGGGGTGGGGGAATCTATGGATATCAAAACTTTGTTTTCTTATTATGGCCCCGAATTCATGTTTTCCTTTATTTGCCTGGTATTAATATTCAACCTATGTTATTTGGGGATCAATGCACGAGTAAATTAAATAGTTACTAAAACAAATAAAGGAGTATTGTTAATGCAACTGTTCTTTCAACAGGTTGTCAATGGGATTATGAGTGGCAGCACCTATGCCATTGTGGCCTTGGGCCTGACCATGGTTTACGGTATCATGCACGTACCTAATTTCGCCCACGGCAATCTTTTTATGCTGGGAGCATATATGACCTTCTTCATGCTCAGCGCCTATAAGGTAGGATTTTGGACTGCGCTGCTCGTTTCGGTGCTGGTTCTGGCCCTGCTTGGTGTTGTGGTGGAAAGAATCGTTTTCCGCCCCCTAAGAGACCAGAGCCCAATAAATTCATTTATAGCCGCGATTGGAGCGCTGCTGTTTATTGAGCACATGGTTGCTGTTATCTGGGGACATGGAAGCTATAGTATAACCAACCCTTACCCGCAGATGTTAATACTGTTTGGTGTGAGAATCAGCATGCAAAGACTGATTGTGATTATAGCAGCACTGGTGTTTATCATAGCTTTACAGCTCTTTATTAAGAAAACAATCGTTGGAACTACAATTGAAGCTATGGCCCAGGAGCGCGAGGGAGCAGCCCTGGTCGGTATCAATGTAAACAGGGTTTCCGCTCTTACCTTTGCTATTTCCACAGGCCTGGCAGCAGCTGCTGCCTCCCTGTGGTCTCCTATCTTTGAGATAACCCCGCATATGGGATCTCTTCTGATAACGAAAGCAATGGTGATAATTATTCTGGGCGGCATGGGCAGCATCCAGGGAGCTATAATCGGGGGTTACATCCTTGGTCTGGTTGAAAGCCTTGGCGGGGGATATATCAGTTCGGCTTACAAGGATGTATTCGCTTTCGGTTTATTGATCGTGGTCCTGGCAATCAAGCCCACCGGTTTATTTGGAAAGGGGGAACATTAAGTGATCAGACAATTTATACAAAAGAATTGGTTTTATTTACTTGTACTGCTCTTTGCTTTAGTGTTTCCCGTCTTTTCGCCGAGCCGCTATGTTTTCCATATTGTTATTTACTGCTGTATCTTTTCTATCGCAACCCTCAGCTTTAACCTGATACTGGGGTACACAGGGCAGGCTTCCCTGGCGCACGGCGGATTTTTCGGTATCGGCGCCTATGCAGTGGCTTTAATGACTCTGAAAGGCGGTCTCAATTTCTGGCTGGCACTGCTTCTGGCGTCTCTGATATCTGCCTTTATTGGCTTTTTAATAGGGCTCCCGACTTTAAGGACGAAAGGGTCTTATTTTGCCATCAGCACACTCTGTTTCGGCGTTATTGTTTACATTGTGGCCGGAGCTTGGATTGGGTTTACAGGCGGCTATACCGGCTTAAGGAGAATCCCCCCTCCGACCCCGATCACACTCCCTCTGGTAGGGCAAATCAGCTTTACAACCCCAACCGCACAGTACTATCTCGTTCTGGCGTTTTTGCTCTTTACTCTGTGGGCTATGCATAGAATTGTCTTTTCTCTGCAGGGATACAGCTTTATAGCCATACGCAATAACGAAAACCTGGCCGAAGCGGTAGGAATTAATACTTTTAAAAACAAGCTGTTATCTTTTGTAGTCAGTAACTTCTTTGTGGGGATGGCCGGAGGCCTTTATGTAGGGATTATGAGAACCGTTGACCCAACCACAGCCAGTTATACAACTACTTTCAATTATCTGATTTTCCTGCTGATTGGAGGGGTGGCTACTCTGGCTGGGCCGGTTATCGGTGCTTTTGGCGTTTTCGCGCTGTTAGAGTATTTACATGCTTTGGGCCACTATCGTATGGTTCTTTTCGGCGCTTTATTGGTCGTAGTGATAATTTATTTGCCTCGAGGTGTAATGGGCGGGTTGACCACCCTGAGGGCTAAGGTAGATGTATACTACCAGCAGAGAAAGGATGGTGCGCAGCGTGCTATTAAAGGCTGAGGCGTTGACTAAAAATTTTGAAGGACTGAAAGCTGTAGATGCAGTTGACCTTCATATAAATGAAGGAGAGATAGTCGCTATTATCGGCCCCAACGGTGCCGGCAAAACAACTCTGTTCAACCTGATCAGCGGCATGCACCGTCCCACCTCCGGGAAAGTGCTTTTTCAGGGTGAAGCAATCAATAATATCAAACCATACCAGATTGCGGACAAAGGCATTAAACGCACCTTCCAGACAACCGCTCTCTTTGACCAATTGCGGGTTTTGGACAATTTGGTCATCGGTCAGAGAGTCAGAACGAAGACAGGCTTATGGGATGCTCTTTTTCGCACTAAGCTCAGTAAAAGAGAGCGGGAGGAGTCCGCAGTCCGTGTCTTGCAAACAGCCAGCTTTATCGGACTGGGTAATCAACTGACTGATTTTGTCTCCACTCTCTCCCAGGAGGCGCAAAAGCGCCTGGCAATAGGGATTGCGCTCGTAAGTGAACCAAAACTTATCCTTCTGGACGAACCTACCGGGGGGATTAACCCGGGGGAAACAGCTGGTTTAATAGACCTTATTAAAAGAATCCGGGACTCGGGAGTTACTGTCTGCCTGATTGAGCATAAAATGCGTATGGTGATGAACATGGCCGACCGTATTATTGTTTTAAACTACGGTAAAAAAATTGCAGAAGGTACTCCCGAGGAAGTCTGCAATAATAAACTGGTTATCCAGGCTTACCTGGGAGGGAAGTGCATTGCTTAAGCTAGAGGGAGTATCGACTAAGATTGGCGGCAACAAGGTTATAGAGAATATCTCCCTGGAAATAAAAGAGGGTGAGTTTGTATCCTTGATTGGCGCCAACGGGGCAGGCAAAACAACCCTTATGCGTACTATTGCCGGAGTTTTAAAGCCCTTCCAGGGAAGCATTACTTTTAGGGGAATCCCCATTGACCGGCTTTCTCCTGACCGAATTGTTCGCCATGGCCTTTGTCTTTGTCCTGAGGGGCGCAAACTTTTTCCACAGCTTTCTGTATACAAGAATCTGCTCCTTGGAGCATATTCACGAAAAAGTGACCGTCAAGGTATTCAGCGCAGCTTAAAGCGAGTCTATGAAATATTCCCCGTACTTGAAGAAAGAAACGACCAACTTGCCGGCACATTCAGCGGCGGAGAGCAGCAGATGCTGGCTATTGCCAGAGCACTCATGTCTGAACCAAAGCTTTTGATGCTAGACGAGCCATCCATGGGATTGGCGCCAATGCTGGTCGATACTTTGGCTGAGATCATAAAGGGGATTAATGAATCAGGCACCACCGTTTTGCTGTCTGAGCAAAACGCGTATATGGCGTTGAGTATAACTCACCGTGGTTATGTTCTTGAGAATGGAACAATTGTTCTTGCGGGAGCCAGCTGCGAATTATCAGATAACGATTTAGTCAAGAAGGCTTACATAGGGGCATAAGTTGAGTAATATGATTACTAAACATATTTGACAACAAGAAAAGAAGTTACAATGTAAGAAATTTCCTTGACAATAAATAAGCATGCCAACGGGCGTGCTTATTTATATATATTGGTATGTATGTATATCCTAATAATATCGTTTAGCAAACTGTATTTTAAAAAATTATAATTAAGGACATGGAAGGTGAAGCGTATGTCAGAGCGGGACATTTTAAAAACAGCAATTTTAAATGAGGTGGAAGGCTATCAGTTTTACTCTTTGTAGGCTCTAAGAGCCGAAGATTCCGAAGTACGGAATGCATTCCTACATCTTGCCCACGAGGAGCAACAACACGAAACATGGTTGCGCAGAATGTACGAACAGCTAGCAAACAGTCAAGACTCAGCCGCTGTGGAAGCACTGGCAGTCGCCCCAGCACCATCACCGCGCATTTTCAGTCATGAAACCGTGGCTCCGGAGTCCGGCTCAGTTGAATTCTATTCATTCAGGTAATAAAGGGCTGTCAGAGCAAAAAGCCGGCTGGCCTCCAGCAGCTGGTCGATGTCCACATACTCGTCCGCCTGGTGGGGAATCAGCCGATCACCTGCACCTGTGGTAACGATGGGAATGTTTTTCCATTCATGCAGGAATGTGCCGTCCGTCGCTCCAGGCACGCCGTTATAGGTTGGCTCTTTTCCGGTGATTACCCGGTAAGCTTTGGCCATGGCCGTCACAATGGGTTCCTCCTGGTTAGTGTGTGTCCAGGGGCGTTCTTCCAACACTTCCATTTCCGCTTTGAAATCAGGCCGCTCTGCGGCCACCCTGTTCAGAATCTCCTGAATCTGGCGGATCAGCACCCGATGCTCCTGGCCGGGGATTGTCCTGATATCCAGGGTAGCATAGCATTCTTTGGGTATAACATTAATCTGTGCTTCTCCCTTGCGGGGGGCCCTTAAAATGGTGGGAGTAATACTGGGGTATCCCAGGAACTGGCTCTTTCCCAGCCGGTCCACCTCGGCCTGCTGCAGCTTTTCCAGCTCCATGATGACCGCCGCCATTCCCCAGTTTGGATTAATGCCCGCCAGCGGCATGGCGCCATGGGCCATCTTGCCCAGCACCCTGAGGGCAATTCGCAGAGCTCCTTTCTGGGCAATGCACAAATGATTCTCTTCCGGTTCGCAAATGATGGCTGCATCCACATTATCGGCCCAGCCCCGGTTGATAAACGATTTGATCCCCAGCATCAGACCCTCCTCATCAACGGGAATGCACAGCATAATTCGCCCCATAAAGGTAATGCCTGCATCCTGGATAGCTTTCACCGCCATGACGGCCGCAGCCAAATTTCCTTTGGTGTCACAAGCCCCGCGGCCATAGATCCGGCCATCCTTCACTTCCGCTCCAAAGGGATCCATGGTCCATTCGTCGGGGTCACCCGCTGTGACCACATCTGTATGGCCTTCCATCAACAGTGTTTTTCCAGGGCCTTCGCCTTCCAGAATGGCAATAACATTGGGTCTCCCCGGGGCAACTTCTTCCACATAAACTTTTAGTCCCATCTTTCGCAGCGTTTCAGCCACATAAAGGGCCACTTTCTCTTCATTGGCGCCCGGAATCTCAGGGTTATACACGCTTTTAATCTGAATCAAAGTGCGTGTAAAGTCGATCAGTGTTTCTCTGTCCACATACGGGACAACTTGCTCCAGGGTTTTCATCTTCATCTCCTTACGCCTTCCAGGCAGGTAAACCGCCTGCAGGCCTGGCCTTCTTCACCGCATTGACTACGGCCTGCTCCACGGCCAGGGAGGCGGCAAAGCCCACCGCATTAAGGTCGCTGTGTTTATCTCCGCAAGAGAGGGCAAAAATGGTGTCTCCGTCATACTGTGTATGGACCGGGCGAATGGTGCGGGCAAACCCGTTGTGAGCCATCTGGGCCACTTTTGCCGCTTCTGTTTTTGTCAGGGCGGCATCGGTAGCCACAACACCCAGGGTGGTATTGGTATGGAAACCGGCTATGATCTGATTCAGATCACCGATCATCAGTTTGCCAGAATCGGCCATCCCGCCGGTAACCGGTTTTCGGACACCGGCAAGAATCTCCCGGGTATCCGGGTCTATCACATCGCCAAAGGCATTAACTGCCACCAGGGCAGCCACCCGTACCCCACCGCCAATTTTGATCGAAGCGCTGCCCAGCCCTGATTTCATGGCGTACCGGGGTCCCAGCAGCTTTCCGACAGTGGCGCCGGTGCCAACACCGACACAGCCCTGGACAACCTCATTCCCAGATGCATTGAGACAGGCTTCATACCCCATGGCTGCATCCGGCCGCACGTTGGGATTTCCGATCATTAAATCAAACAGTACCGCTCCCGGGACAATGGGTACCCGGGCCACACCCACATCGAAGCCGACCTGCCTCTCCTCCAGGAAACGCATCACACCGCCGGCGGCATCCAGCCCGTAAGCGCTTCCGCCGGATAAAAGAATGGCGTGCACCTGGTTCATCATTTTAATGGGGTGGAGCAAATCTGTTTCACGTGTGCCCGGCGCGGCGCCACGCACATCCACCCCGGCTATGGCGTTCGCCTGGCAGAGGATGACGGTACATCCGGTAAGCGCTTCATAGTTCTGGGCATGCCCCACTGCCAATCCTTTAATATCTGTCAGTGTTCCATTCATAAGTCAGCACCTCCCACTTTGATTTGCCTTATCCCCTGATGCCGTTAAATTATATGAGCGGCGGAAACATCCGGATAACTGCAATTATGGCAACCGAAAAAATCAGAACAACCAGAAAAGACTTAGTATCAGCCGGCCCCATTTTCAGCTGCCGCATTTTTGTCCGGCCGGCGCCTCCTGTATAATTACGGGCTTCCATGGCAATAATCAGGTCTTCTGCCCGTTTAAACGCGTTCAGGAACAGCGGGAGGAAGATGGGAAACATTTTAGCAGTTTTCTGGATAAAGTTGCCCCGGTCAAAATCAACACCCCGGGCCATCTGTGCTTTAACGATTTTTTCCATTTCTTCCGCCAGTGTGGGCACAAAACGCAAGGCGATAACCAGGGTCATGGCCAGTTCATGGGAAGGGATGCCAATTTTTCTGAAGGGTTTTAGCAGGGCTTCGATACCGTCCGTCAGTTCCACCATGGATGTTGCCATGGTCAGGATGGTAGTTAACAGAAACAGCAGCAAGACCCGGATTGACATTAGTGTCCCCATGTGCAGCCCCACATCAGTCGCTTCCAGAAAGCCCATTGTGAAAATCACCTGGGCATGATCGGGCTTTTGCAGAAAGATCTGTAAGACCCACATGATGATTAATACGGGGATCATGGGCTTTAAGCCTTTCATGGCATAGCCTACAGGAATCTGGGAAGCCCAGATCAGGAATAGGGCAAAGGCGGTAAAAACCCCGTAGGCAATATAGGTTTTAACTAAAAAGAGCAGTGTGATCAGAAGAATGGAAAGCAGGATTTTGGTGCGAGGATCCGAAAGGTGCACCGTTGTTTCTCTTGGGATATAGACGCCAAGGGTAATGTCTTTGGTCAGTTCCATCCGGCGTCCCCTCCTTTTCCCGCCAAACCGGCCGTTATGCCATCAATGGTTTCCTCCACTGTCAGGGTATCTGTCGGTACCCGAAGGCCTCTGGCAGCCAGCCGCTGCATGATATCAATAGTCTCAGGGATTCCCAGGCCAATCTGGCGCAGCCGTTCGGATTCTGAAAAGATCGTGCGGGTAGTTCCGTCGGCAAAAATAGCCCCTTCATTCATCACGATAATGCGTTTCGCCATCCGAGCCACATCCTCCATGGTGTTGGATATAAACACGATGGTCATTTCCTTTTCCTGGTGGAGGCGCCCGATGACTTCCAGGATTTCTTCACGCCCACGGGGGTCGAGGCCGGCCGTCGGATCGTCGAGCACCAGCACCTCCGGATACCCTGCCAGTACTCCCGCAATGGCTGCCCGTCGCTTCTGTCCCCCGCTAAGGGCAAAGATATCGCGCTTAAAGAAAGTATCGTAGTCCAGTCCAACCAGGCTCATACATTCACGCACCCGTCGGTTCGTCTCTTCCTTGCTGCATTTCTGGTTCAAGGGGGCAAAGGCGATATCTTCTCCAACAGTTTCCTTAAAGAGCTGGTTCTCAGGGTTCTGGAATACATACCCCACCTGATGACGGATTTTGACAATGTCTGTCGCTTTATCCGCCAAGTTGTGGCCATTAACCAGCACACGTCCCTCCTTCGGAATAAACAAGCCGTTAAAGTGCTGCGCCAAGGTGGTTTTCCCGGACTGGGTCGGACCGATTAGTCCGACAAATTCCCCATCCTGAATTTCCAGGTTTATGTCAAAAAGGACTTTCTTTTCAAAAGGGGTTCCCGCTTTATAGTGATGGCTTAGATTTTCTACAACAATTGACATAGACTGTTCACTAACTCCTCTGCTGCCAGAATATGGTCTGCCACTTTGATTCCTTTCTGCCGCAGGCCAATGGCAATCTGTGTCGCCATGGGAATATCCAGACCCAGTGTGCGAATCAAATCCACCTGGTCAAAAATATTCCCGGGTGTACCGATTAGTTTTATTTCACCGCCATCCATCACCACAATCCTGTCAGACTCTATGGCTTCATTCATAAAATGGGTAATCAGCACAACGGTGATGCCTTCCTCCCGGTTCAGCTTTTTGGCGGCGTCGATGACTTCCTTCCTTCCCAGAGGGTCCAGTAAGGCTGTTGGCTCATCCAGCACGATACAATCAGGGCGTGTGGCCAACACCCCGGCGATGGCGACTCGCTGCTTCTGTCCGCCGGAAAGCTGGTGAGGCGACTCCTTCCGGTACTCCGTCATATTCAATGCTTCCAGCGCCCAGGCTACACGCTGCCTGATTTCATCCGGTGGAATTCCCAAATTCTCTGATCCAAAGGCCACATCTTCTTCTACAACTGTGCTGACCAACTGGTTGTCCGGGTTTTGAAAAACCATGCCTACCCGTTTTCTGATTTCCCGAAGCTGAGACTGGTTCTTGACTGAGATGCCATCCACGTACACTTCACCCTTGGATGGAGTAAGCAGTCCGTTAAAGTGACGTGCCAGTGTGGATTTTCCTGAACCGTTCTGGCCCAGTATTGTCAGAAATTCACCTCGCATAATTTCCAGATTCACATTTTGTAATGCTTTAACAGCTTTTTTAGTACCACGGTTATATATAAACGTCAGCTCTTTGACTTCGATGAGTTTTTCCATGATATTACTCCTTTTTAAAAGCAGCGGCCAGACCGGCACATTCTCCGGTCGGCCGCCCGTTTCGATGGTTCGGTCTTTCTTGTGAGTCGTCTGCTGTCAGTTTTGTTTCTTACGTGATACGACCTGCCGCATACCAGCAGCCTGCCATGGTCCAACTTTCCGTTGACTACAGGTCTTCTTTCACTTCTTCAGCCTCGTTGCCGTGGATACCGCGAACGCGTTGAATTCCTTTACACAGTACAACCACCAGGATAGCCGCTACGATAATTTCCGGCACTCCATGAAGCACCCCGACGGAAACGGCCACACTTGCCGGCAGGAATCCACGAACTGTCGCCATACCCAATACAAGGATGGTGTTCGTGGCTGTACCAACTACACCTGCCAGAATATAGGCCAGTATGGGATTAAACCGCTTCGTTGCCGCAAAGGTATAGTATGCTGTCACCCCGATGAAGAGACGGGGAAAAATGGCTACCAGTGGATCTGTAAAAAGCGGGCTGGTCGCCCGTAGGAAACTAAAGATTCCAAAAATGGCGCCGGTCAGCAATCCAACAATGGGGCCTTCCAAGACACCGCCCAAAATAGCTGGGACATGCATGATGGTTGCATGCCCGGCCGGTGTTGGGACAGGAATAAATCCAAGACCGGTTACGCCGAGCAAAATCGAAACAGCACCTAAAATTCCAGACATTACTATTTTACGGATTGTTAAGTTCATTAATTTCTCTCCTTTCTAATACTCACCAACCTACCCGCGAAATACCGGCTTATCCCTTATTCCAGTTCATCACCCCCAGAAGTGACTGGATTAAACCTATTATGCTACATTACACAAGCTCTCTAAAATCCCATATTTAGGAGGGTTCGACGTGCATTTTTCTAATCCTTTTAAGACAGAACATATTTCTTATATTTTTTAAAAAAGCTCTAAATATTCTTTAGCTTTAAGATCACGGAGGACACATGAGTCTAAATCAGCCAATCTATGCAGCTGTCGCTCCAATGCAAGAAGCACTGACGAATTTGTCAGTGCTTCTTTAAATTTGAGTCTGGCGGAGACCTACTCTCCCGGGGACCAACGTCCCAAGTACCATCGGCGCTGGAGGGCTTAACGGCCGTGTTCGGAATGGGAACGGGTGTGTCCCCTCCGCAATTTCCACCAGAAAGTTCTCTCAAAACTACACAGCTAAAGGTATTTTTATAAGACAGAGGAACCGTCCCCTTGTCTTATTTTTATTTCACAAGATTTAGGTCAAGCCCTCGACCTATTAGTACCGGTCCGCTTAAGACATTACTGCCCTTACACTCCCGGCCTATCAACCAGATATTCTCTCTGGGGTCTTAC
>JAGXRN010000018.1 GCA_018335875.1 Dethiobacter sp. | reverse complement strand
TCATTTAGCCATTTAAAAACTCCTCCCTGAAATATTGGCTCAAACAATTGAAAAAATGTGGATTTTGTGGTATCCTTGCCTTGCATATTTTGACTCCTTTATATTGGAGATTTGGGCAAGGACTACCCCATATCTCTATTATAAAGGATTTTTTCTATATATGCAAGGGTTTTATGCCTATTTTGCTTGATATTCTCCTGATTACACCTATTATCTCAAATTATCTTCCTATTTCCATGCTTGACAAATTAAAATTCAATTTATGCAACTCTAGTGAATTCATCTAAATTATTGACAGATACTTTTTTTGTTCCGCGCACAGCAATACCTTTGAGATTTTTTGAGCCCATTACTGCGCCCATCCCGGTTCTGCCGGCAGCATGTTTCATATCGTTTATGATACATGCAAACAGCACCTTATTCTCCCCGGCCGGGCCAATAAGCGCAGTGCGGATTCTTGTGTCCTGCAGCTCCGTCTTCATAATATTATGGGTTTCTTTTACCTGACGTCCCCAAAGATGATGAGCGGAGCGGATTTCCACGCTGCCATCATTAATCCACAGGTATACCGGTTCCCTGGCACACCCTTCAATTATTAGCGCATCTACTCCTGCGCGCTTAAGGTCGGCGCCCCAGAAGCCGCCGACCTCAGATTTTCCAAAACCACCGGTTAACGGGGATTTCGCACCTACCGCGTTTCGTGCGCTGCCTGCAAAGGGAGCCCCCGTTATAACCCCGGGAGCAAATACAAGTTTATTATCAGGTCCAAGCGGGTCAATCCCCTGTTTAAGTTCATTTAACAGGAAATAACTTGTCATACCCGCTCCCCCGTAATAGGTTCTGTAAAAATTCTCATCTTTGCTTTCCCTTGATATCTCGCCTGTAGTTAAATTCACTCTGATAATATTGCCCCAGTATCCGCCCATACTACTATCCCCCTCGTAAACAATACTTCTTCTGAAATTAAGTCATGCGGACAGCATCCGCGTTTAACAGTCTCTTGGTACCACAATCTCAGTCACTTTCCTATATCAAATTTCCTGATTATCGGCTTCTCTAAACCGGAGGAGTATTTTGCTGTGCCGATGTATTCTATACAAGCATCAAGCGGTTGGAAATTTTCGATTAGACATCTGATGGCGTTTATACTCTCTTCGGTGGTCATATCCACAGCCAGTGAGCAGTGTGGAACCCACTTATTGGGCAGGTATTGCCCTGAAGGGTGCTTGCAGCATTCTTCGGTAAAATAGTTATAGAAGTCTCTATGCAGTTTTAATAAAGAGTCGGTTATCACCGGAGATAAAAACAGAGTATTTTTATCATATGGGAAAATCCCCAAACTGCCAAAGCGCAAGCAAAACTTCTCGCTGCTTTTGGCAAATGCTTCAAGCATTGTATAAACCATTTCTTCATTAATTTCATCACAGATGCCTATTGTGATGTGAGGTTTGCCGAAATTATCCATCATATAAGTATCGGCGCTATTTTCATCAATGCTGTGCAAAAATTTTAATATCTTTTCTTCACTGTCTCTGTCAAATAATAAGACAACTACATATGCCAAATTGTTCACCCCGAGTTTGTACTTTTGGCCGTGAATGCTTTACTCTTCTTTTTGGAGGATCTCCTGCAGTACTTGTGCATAGGCCCGGCTTGCTTCATCTGCAGCCACTAATTCAATATCTCGCGGCGAGGAAACCCCAAGTCCCAGTTCCACAGCGCGGGCAATCTGTTCCTGGGCAAAGATGGGAGTGTCCATGATATTTTTGTTGCTGCCCAGCTTTTTCAGGACTGCCAGGCCTACAGCATCGATGGCGATGCGGTCACTGCCGGCCAGAAAAACATCAGCCGCCTTCCTTGTGCCGGTGGCGGGGCCGCCATCCACAAAGGCTTCAACACCGTCCATGACTACCACAGCCGGAGTAAAGGCTGTATTGATTTCTGCTATCATTTTTCTCATGTGAGGCGAACTGTGGAGCTCGGGCATATACTTATGACCACGGATAGGGACCATACCTACTGCCAGTTTAAGAGCCATTGTAAACACCCCGCCATGGCCGTGCGTTTTCAGGCAGCAGGTGCAGACAAGCGACTCGGCCTCAATGACTGCCCTGGGTATCAGGAAGCCGTCTTTCCAGTGCAAGTCCGGACGTTTAAAGTGAACAAAACCATCCTCGCCGAGCTCATCAAAATTTATTATTTCCAGGCCAAGCTCCAAAGCGAGCTCGGGAATCTTTTTTTCTTGCATGACATCAGAGGTAAGGGGGTAGCTCCGCTCCCCTATGGTGAGCTTGGAGGCGCCCTTTTCCCGCAACCAGAGGGCAAGTGCTTTCAGAGTATCGTTATGTGTGGAGCCCGGGGCAGAATCGGCGGTATTAAAATTGGGTTTTATCAGCACCTTTTTCCCCTGAAAGTCAAGCGAGTCCAGCAATTTAAGCGACTGCTCAACTCCGGCTCTGCGGTCGCGGGTTGCAACCACCGCTACTTTGGCTTTAGTTCTCTCCATTTTGTATCCTCCATTCTTATTCTGTTTTTAGATTGTATAGCTTTCTGCCCGCCGAGAACCTTTGACGCAGTATTGATTTTTGGTATATTATTCATATATACCCAGCTAATTGTAATTGAATTACAAGAATACAAATAATAATAGGTAGAGGGTTAGTCTTTATTCAGCAGGCCGTGGGCGGTTATGTCATAAAGGCATTTTATTATATCTTCATTACTGTAAGGCTTTTTCATCAGGGAGCGGTAGGAAAATGTTTCAAGCAGTGACAGGATTGCAAAGCAGGCAATTTCGCTGTTAACAGGGCGGAGGATATCTTTGTCAATGCAGCTGTCCAGGTCTTGTTTAAGGGGATCTATCCAGTAGTGCTGGAGAATATCTATGGCTTTATTCTTAAGGTGGTCATCCTCATTGAGAAGGGATTCTTTGAGCATTTGCATTACTATAATCTTTTCCCTGGTGTTGCGTGTGAATGTAAAGGCCCGCATGATAAGGCGCTGTGCCGGATTCTTCTCCTGATTGATTTCCTCGTTGGCCTTTTGGGAAAAGGCATCAATCAGCTTTCCCATACAGGAATAATATAAATCTTTCTTGTTTTTAAAGTAATAATAAAAAGCCGATTTTGTGATACCCACTGCTTTTACAATCTCGGAGATGGAAGCGCGGTGGTAGCTTTTGTGCATGAAGATATGAGTTGCGGCATCAATGATTTGTGAGCGTGTCTTAGATTCGCCGCTTGCATTATGTTTATGTTTGTGCAGTGATTTTTTTGATGAACTATCTCCATCCCATAACTCTGCAGAGCAGAGTAGGGGTGTCCCGTTTTTTTTGCATTGGAGTAAAAATAATAATTTGTCTAGATGGCTGTCGTCATAGTAGGCCTGGTTCCCCTTTTTTATTGTGGGCGGGTGAAGATAGCCTTTCTTCAGATAGTAGTGAATCAGTTTGCTGCTGATACCGGTGCGCCTGGAAAGTTCACTTATCCTTATCAGTTGTTCCCACTGAACCGCCAAGAGCGCTCACTCCTTTTCCTTACTGTTATACAACTATTAGACACTTGTTGGATAATATCCTTCCAACTTCATATAAATAGACAGAAATATTTGGCTATTCAAATTTAAATAGATTTAAATGTTGTTTAAACTAACTCAATGTTTTACTATATTACCTAACAGCAGAAGTAAACGAAGGAAAATGTTTCAGAGCGCATATTTTAACAAGGAGGTTGATATGGGTGGTTGATTTTGGCCTGACTGAAGAACAGAAAGCGATGCAGAAAATGGTGCACGAGTTTGCGGAGAAGGAAATCCGGCCACGCGCGGAAGAATACGACCAGTCAGAAGATTTCCCCTGGGACGTGGTGAAAAAAGCAGCCAAACTGGGGCTGACACACTTCTGGTTTCCGGAAGAATACGGCGGGATTGGCGAAACAGATGCCATCACTCACTTTATAGTAGCTGAGGAACTGTGCTGGGGCTGCGCCGGTATCGGCACCTCCATCCTGAGCACCGGGCTTGCCGCCTCCGCCATTATGGTTATGGGCACCGATGAGCAAAAGAAAAAGTATATCGGGCGTTTTTGCGACCCGGACAACCCGCGGCTTGGCGCAATGTGTCTGACCGAGCCCGAAGCCGGCTCCGATGTCTCCAACATCTCCACCACGGCTAAGCTGGATGGAGACGAATATGTCTTAAACGGCACCAAGTGCTTTATCACCAACGGCGGCATCGCCGACGTGCACGTGGTCTTTGCCACCACAGACAGGAGCCTGGGCTGGGCCGGATTGGCAGCATTCATTATTGATAAAGACACACCTGGTTTATCCATGGGGAAGAAAGAGAAAAAGATGGGAGTGCGCGCTTCTCACACCGCAGAAGTGGTCATGGCCGATTGCCGCATCCCCAAAGCCAACCGCCTCGGCGGGGAACCGGGTGAACCCGGGTCCACCTCAGGCGCCTTTGGAGCCATCTCCATGCTGGAGCATTCGCGGCCGGGAGTTGGCGCCAGCGCTCTTGGCATCGCAAGGGCAGCTTACGAATACGCCCTGGAATACAGTAAAAACAGGGTGCAGTTCAGAAAGCCCATCCATCTGCATCAGGGGATCGGGTTCAAGCTGGCCGATATGGCCACCAAGATTGATGCCGCACGTCTCTTAATCTGGCGGGCAGGCTGGATGGTCAACAATCGCATCCCCTTCCAGCGCGGCGAAGGCAGCATGTCCAAACTCTATGCCGGAGACGTGGCCATGGAAGTGACTGTGGACGCCTTGCAGGTACTTGGCGGCTATGGCTACATGCGGGACTACCCGGTGGAGAGATGGGTACGCGATGCCAAGATCTATCAGATCTGGGAGGGCACAGCAGAGGTTCAGCGCATGGTTATCTCCCGCGCCATCGCCGCCCACGGCAAGTAGTACAGGAGCAACGGTTTTAATGTTATGTCAAAAACAGTTTCTTAAGACAGGGGTCGCTACAATTAAAAACTTAGTAAGGGGGTAATAAAATGGCTTTTGCTGATATTTTCAATATGGTACAAAAGAGGGTCAGTGAAGGGGACCCCGCCAAAGCCAAGGGTGTAAACGGAGTATTCCAGTTTGAGCTTACCGGCGATGACGGTGGAAACTTCTACCTGACTGTGGCGGATGGTGCTGTATCACTGGCGGATGGTTCAAGCGGCAGCCCCAATGTCACCATTACGATGACAGCTACAGACTACGTTGCCATGATGGAAGGGAAGCTTAATTCCACTTCTGCTTTCATGGCCGGGAAACTGAAAATTAAAGGCGACATGGGCCTTGCAATGAAACTTCAGTCAATCATAGGTTAGCCGGTTTTATACTGCAACAAAATCTAAATTTTAACCATGCGTAGTGACCCCCTGTTCTTGAGACTGTAAGAATTTAATAGTGTATGCCAGGGAGTAGGAAAGGAGTTAAAATCAATGTCTGAAATCAGGTTTGACGGCAGAGTGGCAGTGGTGACAGGCGCCGGCGGCGGCCTGGGGAAGGCCTACGCCCTCCTGTTGGCGAGCCGCGGCGCCAAAGTGGTGGTAAACGACCTGGGTGGCAGCGTTGACGGTTTGGGAGCAGATGCTGCACCGGCACAGAAAGTAGCAGATGAAATCATGGCACTTGGCGGAGAAGCGGTTGCCAACTATAACAGCGTCTCTGAGTGGGAGAGTGCCCAAAAGATTATCCAATCCGCCATTGACAACTATGGAAAAATAGATATTTTAATCAACAATGCCGGTATCCTCAGAGATAAGAGTATCCTTAAGATGGAGTTGGATGATTACCTTAAAATCATGGCTGTGCACTTAAACGGCACCTTTTTCTGCACCAAGGCGGCTTTTGCCCATATGCGCCAGCAGAATTACGGCCGTATCGTATCAACATCGTCCACCGCCGGGGTATACGGTAATTTTGGCCAGACCAACTACGGCACAGCCAAGATGGGTATCGCCGGTTTAATGAACTCAGTCAAACAGGAAGGCGCACGCTGCGGCATCCTGGCCAATACCATCATTCCCACAGCGGGCACCAGGATTACAGCCACTGTTATGCCCCAGGATATAGTGGAAAAGATTAAGCCAGAGTACGTGGCCCCCATTGTAGCCTGGTTGTGCTCTGAACAGTGCAACGTGAGCGGCAAGATGTTTACAGCCGGAGGCGGCTATTTTAGCCGTGCCGCGGTGGTGGAAGGGCCCGGCGTCTTTTTTGACCCGGAACGGGAACTGACAGTGGAAATGGTGGTTGAAAAACTGGAGCAGATCTCAAGCGTTAAGGATGGACGCGAATTTGACTCCGCCATGGAGCAAAGTTTTCACATCATCTCCAAGATGGGGCAAACACAGTAATATTAAAAAGCAAAGGCAGGTGTAAAAATGGCTATTGATCTAAAAGTTGTGGGCAGGGAGCTGCCAACCCTGGAATATTCTTATACACAGCGGGATGTGATGCTTTACGCCCTTGGCGTAGGCGCGGGCGAAAGCCCGGAAGAACTAAAGTTTGTTTATGAGAACGGCTTGGAGGTGCTCCCTACCTTCGGAGTCGTCCCACCCTTCCCCGCCCTGATGGGGATTGTAGGCATGGAAGGGTTTGACGTCAGCCTGGCGTCTCTTTTGCACGGCGAGCAGTACATGGAGATTCGCCGCCATCCTGTCCCCACAGAGGGAGTTCTGACTTCAAAGCCAAGAATATCTGCCGTCTACGATAAGGGCAAAGGAGCCCTGGTCGAGATGGAAGTTGATACCGTGGACGATAAAGGCAACGTGGTTTATTTCAACCGCTTCGGCAGCTTTTTCCGCGGTGAAGGCGGTTTTGGCGGGGAGAAAGGGCCGGAACCCGGCCATGAGCCCCCGGACCGGGCACCGGACAAAGTATCATCAATGCAGACCCTGCCGCGCCAGGCGCTCATTTACCGCCTCTCCGGCGACTACAACCCGCTTCACTCCGACCCCGCCTTTGCCGCCATGGCCGGCTTTGAAAAGCCAATCCTGCACGGGCTTTGCAGCTTCGGCTTTGCAGCAAGAGCCGTGCTCCGGGAGTGGTGCGGCAACGACCCAAATAAATTCAAAGCCATCAAAGTGCGCTTTTCCCGCCCTGTTTTTCCGGGAGAAACCATCGTCACAGAAATGTGGCAGGATGGAGAAGACAAGATTATCTTCCAGGCCAAAACGGCAGAGAGAGGCCAGTACTGCATCACCAACGCAGCTGTATGGCTGAAGTAGCTTACTTTAACTGAATGTAGTAAAATACTACCGATATAATGCTCTGAAACAATGATTAAGGAGTGATTCATCATGAAAGAATGTGTAATTGTCGACGGCGTCAGGTCACCAAACGGCCGGGCCCATGCCCAAAAAGGCTGGTTTCGCAACAAGAGGCCGGATGAGCTCCTGACGGCTGTCTACGAGGAGCTCTTTGCCAGAAACCAACAAGTCAGGCCGGAGGATGTGGAGGCAGTCTTTGTGGGGACGGCTAACCAGACCGGCATGACCAATGATATCGCCCGTCTGGCCTGGCTGGCCGGCGGCTTCCCCGAGTCGGTGGCCGCAAACGGAATCTGCCAGCAGTGCCCTTCGGGGATGGCTGCCATCGAACATGCCGCACGGGCCATCATGTGCGGCGAAGGTGACATTTATATAGCTGCCGGCGCAGAGGATATGCTCCATGTGCAAATGGGCCAGGGGCTGGATTTTCCCCCGCGGCTCACAAAGCGCTACCGGCCTGAGGAAATACCCATGGGGCCCACAGCGGAAAAGGTGGCCGAGCACTGGAACATCTCCCGCCAGGATATGGAAACCATGGCCTACTACAGCCACAAAAATGCGGCGGCAGCCCGTGACGCCGGCAAATTTAAAAGGGAAATTGTCCCCATTGAGGGCGAGCTGGAAGACGGGACAAAATTTATGGTGGAACACGATCAGTGGATTCGGGAGGACATATCCCTGGAAAGCATGGCCACAATGATGTCGCCCTTTAAGCCGGGCGGCGTAATAACCGCAGCCCTCTCCTCTCCTCTCACCCAGGGCGCCTGTGCGCTTCTGTTGATGAGCCGCGAGACTGCTGACCGCCTCGGCTGTGAGTATCATCTCAAGTATAAAGGCGGAGTCATGACAGGCTGTGACCCCACGGTGATGGGTGTCGGACCCATTTATGCAGTGCAGAAGCTTTTACAGCGCACAGGCCTCAGTATAGACGAGATTGACGTGGTGGAAATAAATGAGGCCTTCGCCAGCCAGTCTCTGGCCTGCCTGCGTGAGTTGGGACTGGAAGAAAACGCTCCTTTTAAAAAGACCAACCTTTGGGGCGGCGCTTTGGCCCTTGGCCATCCTCTGGGAGAATCGGGAGCCCGCGTAGTTATTACCCTGAATAACATCATGAAGACTGAGCGCCCTGATGCCCGTTACGGGCTCGCCACGCTCTGCGGAGGTTTCGGCAACGCCAATGCCTCACTGTGGGAAAGAGTAAGATAACAGGCAAGGCTGAACACTCAGGCGGGGAACCTTACCCATTGGTTCCCCCTCAGACCGAGTTTTTTGAATATTCAATTATTTGGAGGTGGCCCTGTTGCATGAAAGACCCTGGCTGAAGAACTACCCTGTGCGCTGGAACCTTAATTATCCGGAGATTTCACTGTACGAGTTTTTGCAGGAAGCTACCACGGAGTATCCCGAGCGGGTGGCCCTTATCTTTATGGGCAGCGAAGTCACTTATAAAGAGATGCAGCAAAATATTGACCGTACGGCAAACGCCCTGGCCGGCCTTGGGGTAAGCAAGGGTGACAGGGTCGCGCTGATGCTGCCAAACTGCCCGCAGTATGTCTACTCCTATTATGCCTGCATGAAACTGGGAGCAATTGTGGTGCAGTTGAATCCCCTCTACACGTCAAATGAAGTTGAATTTGTATTGAATGATTCTGGCGCCAAAGTTATTGTGGCTGTGGATACCGTATTTGGCTCTTTTCATGCTGTGCGCCATAAAGTTGCTGTGGAACACGCCATCGTGGCACGCATGCTTTGGACTGAAGTTGAAGGCGAGAACTTATTTTTTGACGATTTGCTGCAGCAGACACTGCCGCAGGTGGAGCATGCTAAAATCAATCCGAGAGAAGACCTTGCTGTTTTCCAGTATACAGGCGGCACTACCGGGTTCCCCAAAGCTGTTATGCTGAGCCACTTTAACCTGACGTCAAACGTGATACAGATCAGGGAATGGATCACTCCCTACTTTAAGCACCGCAATGATATCAATGACCTTGAAGGAGACTGGTGGTCTTTGGAGAACCGCAGGAAGTACCGTAACAAAGTCACCCCTACACACAGCATCAGCCTCCT
This sequence comes from Dethiobacter sp., assembly GCA_018335875.1. Lineage (GTDB taxonomy): Bacteria > Bacillota > Dethiobacteria > Dethiobacterales > Dethiobacteraceae > JAGXRN01. The sequence goes on along the minus strand of JAGXRN010000018.1, from coordinate 58,781 downwards.
ACCCTACTTCCACAGCTACGGCATGACTTCCCTCATGAACGGCGGCCTGACCATGCCATCCACGCAGGTCCTGCTGCCTCGCCTTGACATTGATGCGCTGCTTGCCCTCATCAAGCAATACAAACCGTCTACGCTCCCGGCAATCCCCACCATCTATGTGGCGATGGCCAACCACCCGGAAGCGGAAAACTCCAACCTTGATTGCATTGATATCTGCAACAGCGGGGCGGCGCCTATGCCCGTGGAAGTGATGGAGCATTTTGAGAAGCGCACCGGCGCAAAGGTGCTTGAGGGCTACGGCCTCTCCGAAGCTTCTCCGGTGACCCACTCCAACCCCTTTGTGGGAAAACGCAAGCCCGGCAGCGTGGGCTTTCCATACCCCGATACCGACTGCAGGATTGTCGACATTGAAACAGGCGCCAGGGATATGGCGCCGGGCGAGGAAGGCGAGCTTATCATCAAGGGGCCCCAGGTTATGCAAGGCTACTGGAACCGGCCCGAAGAGACTGCGCAGACACTGCGGGACGGCTGGCTTTATACCGGGGATATCGCCAAGATGGACGAAGAAGGCTACTTTTACATCGTGGACAGAAAAAAGGATATGGTTATCACGGGCGGCTACAATGTCTACCCGCGTGAGGTGGACGAGGTGCTTTTTGAGCACCCCAAAGTGCTTGAGGCCGTAGCCGCAGGTATTCCGGATAACTATTACGGTGAGGTGCTGAAGGCCTATATTGTCCTTAAAAACGGTGAGACAGCCACAGCGGAGGAGATCCTGGACCACTGCAGAACAAAACTGGCCAGGTATAAGGTGCCGCGGCAGATTGAATTTCGCAAAGAACTGCCAAAGAGCGCCATCGGTAAAATCCTGCGGCGGGTTTTGGTTGATGAAGAAAGGCAGAAAGGTTCAGCCGGCGCGTAACATAAAAAGGAGGACAGACTTAAAGCGCATATGTCTGTCCTCCTTTTTCTATTATTGTTTTTCTTTAGGAAGCGGTCACCGGGTTGGTAAGGACGCCCAGTCCCTCCACTTCAACCTCCACAGTATCGCCCGCCTGCAGAAAGAGCGGTGGATTCATTGCCGCGCCTACGCCCGACGGTGTCCCTGTGGCGATGATATCGCCGGGTTCAAGTGTTAACAGTCCGGACAGAAATGATATCAGTGTGGGGACTGAGAAAATCAAATTCCCGGTGCTCGATGACTGCATTGTTTTGCCGTTTAAGCGCAGCTCGATTTTGAGTTTGCCGGGGTCCTGGATATCTTCTTTTGTTACCAGCCAAGGTCCGGTTGGCGCAAAAGTGTCAAGAAACTTTCCTTTCATCCACTGCCCGTCCGCCATCTGCAGGTCGCGGGCGCTGATATCGTTAAAATTCATGTAGCCTGCCACATAACCAAGTGCTGAGTCAGCCGCTACCCTGGAGGCACGTTTGCCAATGACCACAGCAAGTTCTGCCTCATAATCAACCTTGTCAGTAACTGGTGGAATATTGACGGCGCTGCCCGGCCCCACGATTGAATTGGCGTACTTGCCAAAAACAATGGGCGCCGTCGGTATGGGCTTCCCAGTTTCTTTTGCATGATCCATATAATTTAACCCGATGCAGATCACTTTGCCCGGCTTTCTCAGAGGAGCCAGCAGTTCAACTTCAGCAACAGGAACCCCGATTTCGCTGACCCACTCGCTTTGCTTCTGAAATGTTTCATGAAGAGAGTGGGCGGCGTCAAGCATTTCGCGCTCCAGTAATTCCACCATATCTGACGGGTATGAGACAGCAGCGGCAGCACCTGTTCTTGACGCCGCATACTCTGCTGCGGCTGACAGGTCAACAACACTGTCATTAATTAAAAAACCGATAGAGTTTTTGTCCTGTTTTTTATAAGTTACAAGTTTCATATATATCCTCCCGTGTTTTAGTTCTATACAAGCTGCCAACAACCTATACAGTAAGACGCTACTCTTTCCAGGCCTGGGGGTTGGAGATAAATTTTGGCTTTCTGCCCTGCAGCACATCAACAATACCCTGCGAAGCCGCTGTGGCCGTTCTTACTATACACTCCTGGGTAGCCACTGCACTGTGGGGAGAAAGCAGGATATTATCAAGCTCAAAGAAAGGATGCACCGGCGGTGTTGGTTCCTGCTGGTATACATCCACCGCGGCCCCGGCTATTTTTTTGGCTTTCAGGATATTGTAGAGAGCCTTTTCATCCACTATTTCACCGCGGGCAAAATTAATAAAATAGGCAGACGGCTTCATCAGTGACAGCAGCTTCTCCCCGATCATGTTCCTGGTCTGGGGCGTATGCGGCGCGTGCAGTGATATTACATCTGACTCTGCAAAAAGGCGCTCCAAGCTGTCATACAGTGTAGCACCAAGGGCTTGTGCCTGCTCAGTATTAACATACGGGTCATAGACAATCACATTCATATTATAGGCAGCCCTGGCTTTTTGCGCTAAAAGTTTGCCGATCTGGCCAAATCCTACAAGGCCCAAAGTTTTAGTGTTCAGGTCAATTGCCTTGTATTCCAATCTTATATTCCAGTTATTGTTTCTGATGCCGTTATCCATGGCCATAACCCTTTTCGCCAGTGCTCCTATCGCCGCCAGAGCATGCTCTGCAACCGACAGTGAGTTTGCATCACCGGTATTTACAACCAGGATGCCTTTTTTTGTGCAGGCCTCAACATCGATGTTATCGACGCCCACGCCGTGTTTCGCCACAACCTGCAGGCAGTCGGCAGCTTCAATCATTTCCCGGGTCAGAGGATAAACCCTGACAAGCACACCGTGGGCTCCCTTGATTTCTTTCACCATCGTCTCCACTGAAGTGTCTGAGGCAATCTGAACGTCAAACTGGTCGCCAAAAACCCTGTAGCCAACCTCGTGGAATGGTTCCATTAATAATATCTTCTTTTTCACAATTATTCCTCCTGCTAATCTGTTTATCCTGATTTATATAGAATTATATCTTCATCCATGTTATTCCTTCATTGTTCTGTTTTTATTTCTGCGGTTAAAAAAATGGCCGACATTAACATTCCACAGCGAAGAGAGCCCGTCAATATAAACGCTTCCATTAATGTCTTTTAAATAAATACCCTTCCCTTCGTTGATAAGAGCGGCAGCTCCATTTTCCTGTTGTTCTTTGATAACTGTGGTCGGGTGCAGGAAATGTCTTTGGTCCAGGCACAGGAGCTCTTCTCTTAACCCGCGGCATTCTGTAGTGCTTTCTTCCATTGTTAACACCTCATCTTATCAAGTATTAGTCAAACAATTAAAAAGCTGTTTTTATGAGGCCGATTACCTCTTTTCTGTGGTTTTGGATTTTCACCTGCCGGCTGTCTTTAAGACGTTCCAATTCTTCAGGCCTGATTAAACCAAGCCTTCTCAGCACTTCAATGATAACGGGGCCGATGGCGCGGTGGTGGCCGTCTTCTATTTTAAGCGCCAGTCCCATACCTTTGTCCATCACCGCCAGGCAGTAAACTCCTTCAGCGCCCTGCTTGGCCAGTATCCTGCCTTCTGTGGCCTCCATGACTGTGGTGTCAAGGCTGCGTGTGCCGGACACATAGTAGGGTTTTTCAATCATGGAGGCGGCAATAGTCCGCAAAGCCACTCTGCGCGCAGCAGAGAAATTGTCGCCGGGTAAAGAGAGCCTGGCGTAGGCCAGAGCCATGTTGAGCAGAGGCAGTCCATATACAGGGACGCCACAGCCGTCTGTGCCAAGTGTTATATCCGCCGGCCCAAGTCCTGTAACGTCGGATATTGTGTCAGATATCTCCAACTGCAGAGGGTGCGCCGGGTCAGTATAACCTGTGGTATCATAGCCCCTGATTAAACAAAGTGCCAGCATGGCGGCGTGTTTGCCCGAGCAGGGGTTGGTAAGCGCAGTAAAAGGTTCATTTTTCCCAAGCAGGCTGCGAGATGCCCACTGTGATAGTGGTGGGGCGGTACCACAGCTCAACAGGCCGGTATCAAGGCCAAGCTTGGTAAAGATACTATGTATACCTGCCACATGTTTTTCTTCTCCATTGTGGGAAGATGTGAAGAGGGCCAAATCCTGGTTGTCAAGTCCGAAATGTTCCACTCCCCCGCTTTCTACCAGAGGCAGCACCTGGAATGGCTTGGCGGAAGAGCGCCAGTATGTAAATTTGCAGGCATCGCCAATACTATAAATTATACTGCCGCTGCTGTCTGCCACCACCAGGTCGCCGCGGTGGATACTCTCCACCACTCCTCCTCTTTCCACATGAACCAGTATTTCGGGCATTTCTTCCTCCCACTTGCCTGTATTTGAATTTTTGTGAAAATTCTAATAACATTAGTAAGATATTTGACTGCTACTGCTTATTTTAAGCAACAGCGGCAGTCAGGTCAATACATAAAACAAGATCTTCAAAGAATCACTAAAATAATTCAGCCTTGATACAAGGATTTCCGCAAAGTGAAATTGAATAGACAAAGAGATTGGTAAAATTTAAGCTTGCGCATGAGACGAAAAAGCATAAGAATTTGGATACAATAATAAATTGGAGGTGTTTGTATGCAAACCAGGGAAAAGAAAAAAATTAATACCTATCATGTGGCACAACAAAGAATAAAGCGCGCTGTGGAGCAGTCAGGACTGACAATGGACGTCTATGAGTGGCTGAAAGCGCCGGACCGCCTGGTGGAAGCCTCAATACCGGTAGAGATGGATAATGGCAGGATACAGGTTTTCACCGCCTACCGTGCACAGCATAACAATGTGCTTGGCCCTTATAAAGGCGGTATCCGTTTTCACCCCGAAGTTGACGCCGATGAGGTGAAGGCGCTTTCAATCTGGATGACATTCAAATGTGCTGTTGCCCATGTGCCTTTTGGCGGCGGCAAGGGCGCCATTTGCTGCAACCCGCGTCAATTGTCAGTGAACGAACTCGAGAGGCTCAGCCGTGAATATATACAGCACATGGCTCTGGTGCTTGGGCCGGAAAAAGACATCCTCGCCCCGGATGTCAATACCAACGCCCAGATAATGGCCTGGATGGCCGATGAGTATTGCCGAATTAAGCAGCACAACGACTTTGGCGTCATTACGGGTAAGCCGCTGGAGATGGGGGGCTGTGTGGGCCGGGAAACAGCCACTGCCCGTGGTGTTGTCTACACTGTTATCGAAGCGGCAAAGGTTAAGGAAATTCCCCTGCCGGGAGCCAGGGTGGCTGTGCAGGGCTACGGCAATGTCGGCTACTTCTCTGCCCTTTTCCTGGAACAAAAAGGGTGCAAGGTAGTGGCGGTGTCCGATTCCGGTGGCGGCGCATATAACCCTAACGGTATAAACTGCAGAGATCTGCTGTTACATAAAAAACTGACAGGCTCTGTAAAAGGATTTCCGGGGACTGACAACCTTGACAACCTGGAGGTCTATGCCGTGGATTGCGATATCATCGTTCCAGCAGCTCTGGAGAACCAGATCACTGCTGAAGTGGCAAAAGGCATCAACGCCCGGGTTATCGCCGAAGGTGCCAACGGTCCCACCACCCCCCAGGCGGATGAAATACTAAAAGAAAAAGACGTACTGGTTGTACCGGATATCCTGGCCAACTGCGGTGGTGTCATTGTCTCCTACTTCGAGTGGGTACAGAATAACTACCGCTATTACTGGACTGAAAAAGAGATTGAGAGCCGGCTGGAACTTAAGATGACCGAAGCTTTCGACCACATCTACAATTACAAATGCAGCTGTGAGGACAACACCACCATGCGTGAAGCGGCCTTCCTTTACGCACTGCGGCGCCTGGCAGACGCCATGAAAGTGCGCGGCTGGTACAAATAAAAAAAATTGTCCCTTTTCTTGTTCATTTAATTTTGAATCCCTCCATTTTAGCATTTTGCTTCTACAGGCACATTGTTGATTCCTGCTTTGAGGCTAAAAAAAACAATAATGGCTTTCAGGTTCTGCCTGAAAGCCATTGTTATCAGCACTTTTTAAATTGAGCCGTTTAGCAGATAGTAGAGAGCTATAATCAGAAGTCCGGCCGTAAACCATAGAAACCATGGTGCAGGCGCACCGCTTTTTTCCTGGTCGTTATTGTTGTTTTTTCCTGAACCGCAGCAGCCTCTCATTTACTGTACACCCCTTTGCTTTGGCATATATTTTTTATAAAGAAACAATAACAGAAGGCCTGCAGCCGCAGTTATAATGCTCAGATACTGGGCCGGGGAAAAGATAAGGTTTGTGCTTGCTGTCCTGAAGAATTCAATAAAGAACCTGTAAACTGAGTAGGAGGCAACAAAAAGCAGAAAAATTTCACCATTAAAATGCTGCTTTTTACTTCTTTCCACCAGCAGGACAAAAATTATATATGCCGCCAAGGCGGAATAAAGCTGTACCGGGTGTCTTTTAATACCCTCAACAGTAACCGCCCAGGGGACATTGGTAACATTGCCATAGATGTCGCAGCCGATACGGCCAATGGCATATCCAATAACCAATCCGGGAGCAAGAATATCTGCCAGCTCAAGAAAGGAGAGCCTGTGCTTGCGGGTATAATAAAAAACCACTGCGGCGCCCCCGAAGAAAGCGCCATGAAAGGAGAGGCCGCCCTGGTGGATGGAAAGGATGCTTAAAGGGTTTGGCAGGAAGTAACCCAGGTTTTGCACTACATACAAAACCCTTGCGCCTATCACACCACCGATAAGCATGTAGAGAAGCAGGTCGGCAACTTTTTCTTTGTCGTAGCCCTTCTTCTCTGCACCCCTGAAAGCTGCATAAGTACCGGCGAGAAAGCCAAGGGCTACCATGAGGCCAAACAAATGAAGTGAAAACCCTCCGATGTTAAACAGAACTCTTGGTGCAGACATTAATTATCCACTTCCCCTTTTTTTTCACAGTGCCCTTTACGTCCGTGCATGCCGCGCATCATCACTATGTGCAGTAGCGGGCAGAGTATAATCATTAAATATGGTAAAAATCTTGCCATCCTAAATACCTCCTACATTTTGTAGTAGCACTGGATTCATTATAATCCATCCCAAGCAGGAAATCAAGATTGCAGGACATGTAAATATAATGTAGAAACTAAAAAAGGAGTATTTTCCTTTAATCTGCGGCTGAAGGGATGAGAAATTATGCGTTACGAGGGTATGGTCTACAGGCCTCCGAGCGAAGCAAACAGTCTGATAATCCAGGCAACAATCGGCTGCCCGCACAACAAATGCTCCTTTTGCGTTATGTATAAGGGAAGCCGCTTCAGAATACGCAAGGTGCAAGAGATTAAAGAGGACCTGGACATGGCCAGGGATTATTACGGTGATGCTGTGAGGACGGTATTTTTTGCCGATGGCAACACAATTATAATGAGAACAAAAGAACTGGTAGAAATCTTCACATACACCAGAAAACTCTTCCCCCACCTGGAGAGGATTACGCTCTACGGCTCAGCCCGCTTTATTGTCCTCAAAAGCCAGGAAGAACTTGATCAACTTAAAGCAGCGGGCTTAGGCCGTCTTCATTCAGGCATGGAATCAGGGGATGATGAGGTACTTAAGTTGATAAACAAAGGGGCGGATGCAGACACCATAATCAGAGCCGGCAAAAAGGTGATGGCTGCCGGCATTGAGCTGAGCGAGTATCTGGTAGTCGGAGTGGGCGGCCGTGCTCTCTCGCAGCAGCATGCCAAAAGCAGTGCTAAGGTGCTAAATGAAATCAACCCTGATTTTATCCGCCTGCGCACTTTCATGCCAATGCCCGGTTCTCCTCTGCATGCACAATATAAAAGCGGCGCGTTTGAACTGCTCTCCCCGCATGAAGCACTGCAGGAGACAAGGCTTTTTATCGAAAACCTTGGCGCCATAGACAGTAAATTGTTAAGCGACCATGTATCAAATTACTGGTATGTGGAAGGAAGCATGCCCAATGACAAGGGCAAAATGCTGCAGCAAATCGACTACGCCCTTACATTGAATGAAAATAGATTCAGGCGCCCTGAGAATGGGGCTCTGTAAAAAGACCGGCTCCGTTAATAGGAGCCGGTCTTTTGCGCACAGGTTTTGTCCAGGCTAAGTAATTTCTTTTTTCAATCTTGCCAGTTCTTCCTCAAGTTCTTCCAGCTCCTGCAGCATGGCCGGTTTTACCGAGTGGGCCGGCAACCTTCCCCGCAGCTCACTGATTTTGTGCTCAATCTTTACAATCTGCTCTTTTTTATCCACTCTGACTTGCACCTTCTGCTGTCTTGTGCTCAATGCCGGTACAGTTGGTTTCTTTAATTCGCAGGACAAAAAGGAGTTTCTGTGAAACAAAGAAACAGCAAAGGAAGACGCCAGCAATAACCACATTAACCACACTGCTAATTCTTTTCTTTTCAAGCCACATCACCTTTTATTTACAGACATGATCTTTAGTTTTGTCATGCTTTGTTGACCTGTGCTCCGGTCCAAACACGACTGTAATATGCACTTTTTTTAATCATTCTGATTACTGCAAAACCTGCTTCCATAAACCACCCCACCAGTAAGGCAAACAATACAGTGCCAATGCCGAGTGGTCCGCCCAGGATGTAACCAATAATTGTCACACTCACTTCCATCATGGTGCGGATAACGCCAACCCGCAAGGAAGTTACTCTGACCAGCGCCAGCATCAGGCTGTCTCTTGGTCCGGCGCCAAGGTTTGTGCTGATATAAAGTGCAATCCCGAAACCGGCTGCTGCTACACCCGTAAGATAAAGTGCAATCCTCTGCCATAATGCTCCGGGCACAGGAACAAAGCCAAGGTTGGCCACAAGATCCACAAACAGGCCTATAAAAATAATGTTGAGCAGTGTGCCGATATATAGCCTGACTTTCAAGGTATAGCTGAGAATGACCAAGATCAGCCCCACCCCCTGGGTTACACGGCCAAGGCTTAACCCTGTAAGGTAGGAAACGCCTAAATGCAATACATCCCAAGGGCTAACGCCCAGGCCGGCACGGACGGTATAAACTATTCCGTTGGCAATGAGAAAATAGCCAAAAAAAAGAGCCACTAAGCGTAGAGCAGTTTTGATAAATTTTGTTTTATTCATTTTTATCCTCTTCTTTGTTCTGTGCTTCCAAGTATATCACAAGTTTGCGCGCTATTAAAAGAGTAAAAACTATACTAAAGGGTAAAAAGTAAAATCCTTTAACTTAAATGTTCTGCCCAGGGCAGAACAAAGGAGGCCTATCCATGAATTACTGGCTGCTTAAAACAGAACCTGAAGATTTTTCCTTCCATGATCTGGTGCAGGCAGGAGAAGAAATATGGGACGGCGTACGCAACGCCAAGGCGCAAAAGAACATGCGCTCCATGCAGCCGGGAGACCTTGCTTTTATCTACCATACAGGCAGAGAAAAAGCTGTCACAGGGGTTGCTGAGATTGCGTCGGCGGCTTTTCCCGACCCGTCAGATGCCAAATTTGCCGCTGTAAAGTTAAGTGCGCGCCACCCCCTGCCACGGCCTGTAACCCTGGCAGAAATAAAGGCGCTGCCGCAGTTTGCCGACTGGGAGCTGGTAAGGCTGCCAAGGCTTTCAGTGATGAATGTACCGCCTGCACACTGGCAGGCGGTACTTACAATGGCCGTCACAGGACCAGACAGGAGAGTGCCATGAAAATAGGAGTCATCAGCGATACTCATATCCCCAATCGTACCCGCCTGCTGCCGCCTGCTTTGTTTAAAATCCTGGCAGATGTGGACCTCATCCTGCATGCAGGCGATATCACAGACGAGGATGTGCTGGCAGAGCTGTCGGCAATGGCGCCTGTGGAGGCGGTGGCCGGCAATATGGACTCATACCTGCTCTCCACACGTCTTGGCAGGCGCAAAATTATTAACGTGGGGAATTTTAACATCGGACTGGTGCACGGTGACCTGGGTGACGGATATGACCGGGCAAAGACGCCGCAGCGGGCGCTGACAGCTTTTAGAGGACAGAAAATGGACTGTATCATATTTGGCCACAGTCATGTAGCTTACAATAAAATGGTTGACGATGTCTTGCTGTTTAACCCCGGTTCACCCACTGACCCGCGGCGCAGTACGCGGCCATCCTGCGGCCTGCTTACACTGGGTGAAAAAATCAGCGGGGAAATTATATACCTGCCGTAAACCGGGAAGGATGTCGTGACTTTTTAAAAAATTGAATATGAGTTGGCCGATAGTCCCAAACTACTTTCAGGTAAAAAAAATAGAAGGAGACTATATGGGACTTGCTCTTAAACCGCTGCAAAAGAGTTGCAGGGAGTGCGGGTATGGCATATAACAGGCTGGAGCGGGATTTTGTCATACGCACACTGGATATCCTACACAACTATAAGGGCCCTTACGGAGTCACCCTGTTAATTAACTGCCTGCTTGGGCTCATTGTTCTGCCAACAGAGAAAAATTTTGAGGGCATCCTTGAAGAAAAAGGCATCCAACTCGCTGATCTTGGTATTAGCTCCTCCGAGTTGCAGTCCTGGGGCAAAATTGAGGAACAAAAAAGAACTATTATGAAATTTGTACACTGCCTGCGCAACTCCATCGCGCATATCAGGGTTGAGAGTTTTGACAAGGACGGTGAGATAAAATCTCTCTGTTTTTCAGACAAATCAGGCTTCAAGGCTGTATTTAGTATTGAGAGGATGAAAGAAATCGTTGAGAAACTTGCAAATATTTATATAGACTAAAAGCCAAAGGTGATTAATTCATCCTTTGGCTTTTTAATTTGCGCTTGAATTATATGGCTTGCACGGGGAGACGCAATTCCTGCTCCAGCACTATGGCGCTCTTGCCGGTCAGGTCGCGGCCTGTATGGTCAAAAGCTTCATGCGGCACAAATACATGGTCATAGCTCAACTGCTGAAGCGCCAGGCGGGCGGCGGCAAGCAAATCATCCACAACCAGCAGCCCGGCAGCCTTAATTGAACCGCCAAAGAAACTGTTTTCTACCACAAATACAGACTCATCCGACAGTCCCAGTTCAGTGGCGGCTGTCTGCATTATAGTTTCTCCAAACTCGGAACAGAGAAATAAGGGCGCTCTCGCATTGCTGTGCGCCAATGCCCGCGTAATTTCCTCCAGGCGCGAGGGGTCAAAGTCATAGTTTACCACAAATCCCGGTGCGGCGCCGCGTTCCTTCCTGATGATAACGTCAATTATACTGCCGTTCCTGCACAGGCAGAGATGCGGGTTGGCCTTCTGCCTGGCGAGGGTAAAAGCATCTACGCGGGTACGGGGCCTTATGCCGTTCACAGAGACAACCTCGTCTCCGGCCTCTACCCCGGCACGCTGTGCCGGCGTGGCAGGCATAACGCCATATACCAGCGGCTTAAAGTCTGTGAGTTTGGCAGGCTCCGCGATGACAGGCATGTCCAGTTCACGGGTGAGGTCAAGTGCCAGGGAAGAAAGATCCTGCCAGGAGGTCAGGGGGAAGCGCAGTTTTTCATGCGCAAATTTTGTGTATCCAGGCAGAAAAAGGCGCGCTGTACGTGCGCCGTTTTCTGCAAGGAAGCTGATTGTTGATACAATATCTTCCTCTGCCAGCAGGTGGGGCATGGCAACCAGGCTGCCGTGAAAAGGTATTCCGCTGGCAGAGAGTAATTTTACCGCAGAGATTGCCCGCTCTGGCTGTGTATCGCCCAGGAGCAGGCGCCTCCCCTGTGCGCTTGCACTGTTTAATGAAACAGTAAACTCCAAGGGTGCAAGCGGTACCAGCTGATCAATTAGTGCAGATGTAAGAAGAGTACCGTTGGTGGTAACAGAGAAAAGGGTGTCCGGCAGCTCACGCCGCAGCACTGATAGAATCTGCAAAAAATCTGGATGGGTCAGGGGCTCCCCTTCGTCGATTCTTGTGGCGGACTCGCCGATAATCACCTTTTGGCCGGGCGTGAGGAATGATGCCAGCTCTTCCACTTCGTGCACTGAGAGTGGCGGCAGGCGGTATGTGGTGATTCCAGGCGGGTTCTGGCGGTGGCTGCAAAAGATGCAGTGCAGATTGCAGGCCGAAGTCAAAGGGAGCACATTATGTACTGAGACAGCCTGCAGCAGATAGGGGTAGTAAGTCTCAGGCATCTTTTCTCTCACTAAGTTTTTTTGCCATGGTGTGACAGATTTCTGTGATATCTCCAGCGCCCATATTAAGCACCAGGTCGCCGGGCCGCACAGCTTCAAGCACTGCCTCCACCAGATCAGACGAGTCGTCGATCTGGGTCACGTCGGTGCCGTACTCGCGCATGCGTCTGGCCAACTCTGCTGAGGTAACACCTGGAATCGGTTTTTCTCCCGCAGAGTAAATTTTATGCAGAAATACTTTATCAGCTCCGCTAAAGGAGCGGGCAAATTCATCCATAAAAAGATGTGTCCTGTTATAGCGGTGAGGCTGAAAGACGGCGATAACCCTGGACGGCTTGCCAAAGCGTGCCGCCTTTAGAGTTGCCCTCACTTCAGTAGGATGATGGGCATAATCATCAACTACAGCCACTCTGTCCTGCTGGTAGAGAAACTGAAAGCGGCGCTTTGCCCCGCGGAACATCTCCAGCCCTGTCTTAATGCGGTCAAAGGGGATGCCAATCTGATTGGCCACTGCCACAGTGGCCAGGGCATTGTCTACATTATGCTCCCCCGGCACCCTGAGTGTAATCTGTCCCAGCCTGTCGTCATCCTGCAAAACGGTGAAGCGGGTTCCCCAACCCACTACTTCTTCATTTGAAGGGCGGAAGTTGGCGCCGGGGCGGCGCCCGTATGTAATGATATTTGCCACGTGGCCGGGGTGCATAGCCGGAAGGTGGGAGTCGTCGGCATTAAGTATGGCGCTGCCATCTGGCTTTATATTGCTTAGAAAGCCGCGGTAAGCTTCCAGCAGTTTGCTAAAATCATCTTCATAGTGTTCGAGGTGGTCGGCTTCTATATTTGTTACCACGGCTATGTTGGGACGGTAGCGCAGGAATGAGTAGTCGCTCTCATCGGCCTCAGCTACCAGGAAGTGTGAATCACCCATGCGGGCGTTGCCGTCGAAATCTGCCAGAACCCCACCGATAAAGGCGGTGGGGTCCAGGCCGCCGTGAGTGAGTACCAGGGCTACCATAGATGTGGTTGTGGTCTTGCCATGGGCACCGGCAATGGCGATACCGTAGCGGCCGTTGAGAAAATGGGCCAACAGTTCAGAACGGTGCCAGATTGGCAAGCCTTTAGCCTTTGACGCCTTTATCTCGGGATTATCTTCAGGTATGGCTGTAGAATAAACAACAAGCTGCGCCTCCCCTAAGTTTTGCGCTTCATGGCCATAGTAGATTTTTGCGCCCTGCAGCGCCAGTTTTTCTGTTATTTCACTCTGTTTCAGGTCTGAGCCGCTGATAGCATAACCAAGATGTAACAAAACACGGGCCAGTGCGCTCATTCCATAACCGCCAATACCGATAAAATGAAGCCGTCTGATGTCCTTCAGCAAAAGCTGACCCCTCTCTCTCCTAAGTCTCGCTTTTTAGTTTATGACAAAACAACTGTTTTTGAACCTGCTCGTTAAAAATGCATTCTATTCCATCACCGTTTTTGACCAGTCGTCACACTTTTGTGTCGTTTGCCGACGAAAAGCAGTCAAAACTAATTGTCGAATTATCTTTCAAACTGTTATGCAAAGTTTTTATGTAACCTGGACACAATCCCGTTATCCTCTTATTTTACGCAAAAAACGGCTTGATTTTGCATGGGAGTTACATAATAATCCACAGTATCCACAATGTTATCCACAGAAAAGAACTAAAAATAGCGGGGATGTCCGATTTTATCCACAGATTTCACAGGTGATTAACATAATTTTATAGTAATCTGTTATTGTTAAAATTATCACTCTGCTTGGAGAATATTGTCAATAACGGGTGTCGCATTAAGGTCCCATCCGGCAAAATGTTTCAGCCTGTATAGGTCAAAGCCGGCACAGGCAACCATTGCTGCGTTATCGGTGCAAAGCTCCGGTGGCGGGCAGAAAAGTTTCCGGCCGTCAACGTACAATGCTTCCTGCAGTGACTTGCGAAGCATCCTGTTCGCGGCAACACCGCCGGCAAGAAGTACTGACTGGACATCAAATTCAACGGCTGCCAGACAGGTCTTTTCTACCAGGACATTTACCACAGCTGCCTGGAAGCTGGCGGCAATATCAGCCTTGTTTATTTCCTCTTTACGCTGGCTCAGGTTGTGCAGTGTGTTTATTACCGCCGACTTTAGGCCTGAAAAAGAAAACTCATACGTGTCCCGCCCCGAAAAAGCTTTTGGAAAGGCAAAAGCCGAAGCATCACCAGACGCCGCCAATTTGTCTATGGCAGGGCCTCCCGGGTAACCAAGCTCAAGCACACGTGCTACCTTGTCGAAAGCTTCCCCGGCAGCGTCGTCCCGCGTGGTACCCAGAAGTTTGGACTCTTGTCGGTTACGCAGGTATAACAAGCTTGTGTGCCCACCGGAGGCCACAAGGCAGACAGCAGGAAATGTAACTTCATGCACCAGGTAGTTGGCGGATACGTGGGCGGTGATATGGTTTACCGCGACCAGAGGTTTACCGGCAGCATACGCCAGTGTTTTGGCTGTATTAACACCGACAAGCAGCGCGCCCACAAGCCCGGGGCCGGCAGTGACAGCGATGGCGGCAAGAGCAGAAAGCTTTACGCCGGCTTCAGCCAGCGCGCTGTCAATTACCGGATTCACCAGTTCAAGATGTTTGCGCGAGGCAATTTCAGGCACAACACCCCCGAACTTGCGGTGAAAATCCACCTGGGAGGAAATTATATTGCTGAGCATTATCCTGCCATCAGCAACCACAGCGGCCGCTGTCTCGTCGCAGGATGTTTCAATACCAAGAATCAGGTCTTGCAAAGGTTTCTCCGCCCTTCAGGCCCGCCTTAGCCGTACACTGTCTTTTAAGGTGCATACCAATAGAATGCTCCAAGCGAAGTCAGTGTAAGAATTAAGACCATGGCTGCAATGAAAATAATCCGGGATTTTCTGTTGTGCAGTGAAAGAAGCAGCCAAAATTTTTCAAACATACCGTTCCTCCTGTTATTTTCTTCTTTGCGAAATCTGCTGCGTTCTGACTTGCTCCAGCTGCGTTTTGATTAGCTCCAGATCATCAAGCCACATAATCATAGCATCTTCGTCACTGTAATACTTGGTACGTACTCCTCGTGGCATAAATCCGAACTTGCAGTAAAGGTTTTGCGCTATTTTATTGGAGAAGCGTACCTCCAGTGTCATCCTGCGTACGCCGTGTGCCAGGGCTTCATAAATCAGCTGCTGCAGCAGTGCGGTGCCCACCTGCAGGCGCTGGTAACGCGGGTGGACTGCCAGATTAGTAATATGGGCTTCGTCAAGTATTATCCAAATTCCCCCGTAACCGATTACCTGGCAGTCATCCAAAGCCACGTAATAAGAGGCAAAACTGTTTTCATCAATTTCACTTATGAATGCTCCTTTAGACCAGGGCGAGGGATAAACCATTTTTTCAATTGCTCCTACCTGTTCCACATGCTCAATCTTCATACGTTCAATGATCATACCCGGATAAGTCTCCTCCCCCTTGACAGCGTGCCAGGAATTTAACCTCTGCCTCAGAGCGCCTGATATACCTGGGCAAAAGTTCAAGGTATGACTTGCCCCGGCCCGCAGAAAACTCTGCAAGGCCCAGCCTGGCCACAGTGGCTGCCCTGTTGAATTCTCCTTCAGGCGGCAGAAAGCAGGCTGATTCTCCCATGGCAGATATAATCGTTTCCCGGTTCACAACTGCGCCGTCGCCAAGAAACAATACCTGCTCTTTCCTGTCAAATTCCGCCAGCACGTCAGCAAGCGGCAAAACACGGTCAGGCTTCAGGCGCAGAGGCTTCTCCCCCGGACGAAAAACTGCATTATAGACCTGGCAGCGCCTGGCGTCAAGCAAGGGGCACAAAAACCCAGGGAAATAGCGCACCTGGGAAGCCAGTACTTCCAGCGTGGAAACCCCTGCCAGGGGAATGTCAAGCGCCTGCCCCAACGCTCTGGCTGTGGCCATACCGATGCGCAAACCGGTGAAAGAACCGGGACCGCTGGCAACAGCCACCCCGCCAAGGTCGGAGGGAGAAAGCGCAGCGTCACGGAGAAGTGAGTATAAGAGCGGGAGCAACCTCTCAGAATGAGTTTTTTTTACCTGAAGCATGTATTCTGCAAGCACCCTGTCGGTGTTGACTACAGACACACCACAGGCCAGGGTGGTGGAATCTATTCCAAGCACAAGCACTTATTCATCCCCTCAATCTCATAATCTCTTCCAGGATGGGGACATATTCTGCACCGTGGGCAGAAAGCGACACCGACCGTTCATTGTCGCCGAGCCTGGCGACCTCTACCGACAGTGCTGGTTGAGAAAAAAAACGCCCGAACTTACCGGCCCACTCTACCAGTGTGACGCCATCGCCCTCCAGGTATTCATCAATCCCAAGTTCAAAGAGTTCTTCATCATCTTCAAGGCGGTAAAGATCAAAATGGTGGAAGGGCAGGCGCCCGTTGTAAACAATAAGAATATTAAATGTCGGGCTGCCGATGGGGCCCCTGACTCCCAAACCTCTGCCAACGCCGCGGGCAAAAACAGTTTTACCCGCACCCAACTCACCTTCAAGCAGGATGAGTGCACCCGGAAACAACCGTTCCCCTACAGCACGCCCCAACAACTCCGTATCCGCCTCATCTGATGTGTGTATTAACATTTAAGAATCACCGCTCACGTTTTATCCTGAACTATTATATTTCCCAGCAAGCCGCTTTTATACTCATAAGCAGCCGCTGCCTGCTTTTCAGCAGTTTTGACAGTGTTGGAACAAGCTGTCAAAACCTGCTGTCTATTGATTATATCGTTTATATAAGTAAAAAACAATATTCAGAGCGCATGGATGGGTGTATGTGCAGCCTTATTTTACCTTTAATAACTTTATTGTTATAATACATTTAGGTTATACTGGAAAGAGAAGTCTGAGTATTGATGGAGGTAAAAATAATGAAAAATGCACGAGAGGTAGTAGGGCTGCCTGTAATTGAATTGCGTCAGGGAGGTTCACTGGGCCGTGTGCAAAGCCTCGTATTTAACTCCACCACGAGGCGCGTGGACGCGTTGGAGATAGGCGAACGTTCACTTCTGAAATCGAGGCTTCAGCAGGTGCCTTTTTCTGCAGTACGAAGCTTTGGCAGCGATGCGGTTACACTGCATGGCTATGACCCGGCACCGGAAGACACCCAAGCACAGGATGTGGAATTACAGGGGAAAAAGCTGTCTGGCAGCCGCCTGATCACTGTTGACGGCACTCTTGCCGGTACGGTTGATGATTTTTCTTTCAGCACTAAAAACGGAGAGCTCGTTGACCTGTATGTAGCACTTGAGAAACCGGGGGGACATCTTAAACTGCCGGTGACATCAGTGGAAAATTTCGGACGTGATTTTATAGTCATCTCAGGTGATTACCTGGAGCATTCCGCAAGGATTAACAACGGTGATGGGGCTGCAAAGCAACTGGTCCATTCCGTGGAAGCAAAAGCAGTTCAGTTTGCTATCAACCGTGAAGCGGGGCAGGATGTATTTGATGAAGAAGGGGGAGCCATCGTCCGTAAGGGAGAAAAAGTTACAGTGGAAGTGATAGAACTAGCCAGGGAAAAGAACCGCCTGGCGCACGTGCTTCTGGCCGCCGGTGTGGGGGAGCTGCTGGATGGCCTCGACTTCACGCGAGAAAAACTGGATACCGGCAGCCGTAAACTACTGGAGGCGTGGCAGGCACTGCGCAACCGTTCACACGAATGGATGTCACGCAGGGTTGATGATGAGCGTGCCGGCCCCACCGGTGAACTCCGAGAACTTTGGTTGCAGCTGCAGGGGAAGTTGTCGCACGGCGGTCATAAGCTGGAAGAAACAACACTGGCAGGGATGAAAAAATATGTGGAGGGTAAAACACTGGCTAATCCGGTCCACGATGAGCACGGCAACCTGCTGGCTGCCAAAGGAGAACTTGTTACCGCAGAGCTTGCAGACCGGGCAGAAGGAGCCGGGAGGCTGACTCATCTTTTTCTCTCCGCTGCAGCCGGCGAAATCCAGTCTGCTCTTACTCCCATTAAGAACCAACTCGGAGATATGCTTAATGATTGGCAGAAAAAAGAGCAGTAAAGTTGATATAATCTCCTGCAATAAAATAACGCGGGCTGCATATCAAAATGGTATGCGGCCCCCGTTTTTTTTTAAGTTTACAGTACGCCTTCTGTGGTGAGTACCTCTTCCAGCATCATGATAAAGCGCTTGTTTTGCTCCCGTGTGCCGATGGTTACACGAACCACGTCGGGCGCGCCGAATATGTCGCCGGTGCGCACAATTACGCCGCGCTTAAGCAGCGCGTTGAACACACTGCGGCAATCGGCAGCAACACGCAGCCAGATAAAGTTAGCCTGGGTGGGCACATGGAAAAGGCCAAGACGTGTAAACTCGCCGGCCAGGAAAATCTTTTCTTCCTCGTTAAGTTCACGGCTGCGCGCTACATGTTCTTTGTCTTCCAGTGCAGCCAGCGCCGCCACCTGGGCCATCATATTCACATTAAAGGGTTCTTTAACGCGCATCAGTGAGCCGATTAACTCAGGATTGGCAACGCCGTAGCCGATCCGCAATCCGGCCAGTCCGTATATCTTGGAAAAGGTGCGCAGTACAATCACATTTTTCCCCTGGTGGATAAAGTCAATTGACTCCGGGTACTCGGGGTCGGCCACATATTCGTAGTAGGCTTCGTCCAGTATGGTAATAACTCCCTCGGGCAGGCTGTCGATGAGCTCTGTTACCTGCTTCCTTCCCACCGTAGTCCCCGTGGGGTTGTTAGGGTTGCATACAAAGACCAGTTTTGTCTTCTCTGTAACAGCAGCGCGCATAGCCTTCAGGTCATGCGTATAGTCAGTTAAAGGCACTGCCACTGTAGTGCCGCCCATGATCTTTACAGAAAAATCATATTCGGAAAAAGAAGGGTCTGCCACCACCGCCTCTTCACCCTCATTGAGGAAAGCCTCGGTGATAAGTTTTAGTATTTCGTCGGAGCCGTTCCCTACGATAAGGTGGCCGGGGGTGACGCCAAGATGCTCACTCAGTGCATTCTTCAGGTAGTAGCAATTGCCGTCCGGATATGCCGAAACCTTGCTTATAGTCTTTGCCATGGCCTCTACTGCCAATGGTGAAGGCCCCAGCGGGTTTTCATTTGATGCCAGCTTAATTGCGTTTGATATTCCCAGTTCCCTTTCCACTTCTTCCACTGGTTTCCCCGGCACATAGGGCTTGATGGCAAGAATCTGGTTGCGAAATAACTCTTTTTTCAATTGCTAAACCCCCCGTCATATTTGGCGATTGTCAATCACGCGCTTGGCTTTTCCTTCACTGCGCGGAATTGTCTTTGGTTCTACAAGCCTGATTTTGGCGCTGATACCAAGTACTGAGTCTATGCGGTTAAAGATTCTCTTCTCCAGTTCCTCGAGACGCTTTATTTTGTCCGAGAACATACTCTCAGATACTTCAACCTGTATTTCAAGCATGTCAAGGTTATTAACCCTGGTCACCACCAACTGGTAATGAGGCTCTGTCTCGCCGATTTCAAGCAGCACACTTTCTACCTGGGTGGGGAAGACATTGACACCGCGCACAATTATCATATCGTCGCTGCGCCCTGTAACCTTTTCCATGCGCACCAGGGTGCGCCCGCAAATACAGGGCTCAATAGTAAGAGAAGTAATGTCGCGGGTGCGGTAGCGAATCACCGGCAGAGCCTCTTTGGTGATGGTGGTAAAGACCAGTTCCCCTTTTTCCCCGTAAGGCAGAACTTCGCCGCTTTCAGAATCTATTATCTCCGGAATGAAGTGGTCTTCAAAAATATGGAGGCCGCACTTCTCACTGCATTCTATGGCCACGCCGGGCCCGATAATTTCACTTAAGCCATAAATATCGATGGCATCGATTTTAAGTTTGCTCTCTATCTGATGGCGCATATTTTCCGACCACGGCTCAGCGCCGAAAATTCCTGCTTTAAGCTTGAATTCTTCCATCTTAAGTCCCATTTCATCAATCACCTCAGCGATGAACAAAGCATAGCTTGGCGTGCAGGTAAGAATGTCAGTGCCAAAATCCTTCATCACCATTACCTGGCGCTGAGTATTGCCGCCGGAGATAGGGATAATAGCGGCGCCAAGCAGTTCGGCGCCGTAGTGCACGCCGAGCCCGCCGGTAAAGAGGCCGTAGCCATAGGCGTTTTGCACCACCGAGTTGCGGGTGGCGCCACCGCTGACAAGCGAACGGGCCATCAATTCGGCCCAAGTGGCGATGTCATTGCGTGTATAGCCTACCACAGTCGGTTTGCCGGTGGTCCCTGATGAAGAATGATAGCGAACTACCTCATGTTGCGGTACTGTAAACAAACCGAAGGGGTAATTATCGCGAAAGTCCTGCTTGACTGTAAAGGGAAGATTTTTTAAGTCGTCCAGGCTGCGTATATGGCCGGGGTCCAGCCCTCTGGCCTGAAATGCCCTGCGATAGTGGGGCACGCTGTTGTAAACGCGCTCTACCGTTTTTTTCAGACGCTGCAGCTGCAGTTCCTGCAGCCGGTCTCTCGACATACACTCTGCTTCTTGGTTCCAATACAAGCTAAGCCCTCCTTAAAACTCCTTGAGCCGTTTCTCCTCCGGCAGTGTTTATAAAAATGTCAAATTCGACACAACTGAGTCATTTTCCTGCCTCAAATTGAAATTTGCGTCAGACTCAGGTCTACCCCCGGCATACTGCGAATAAATTTTAATGGACAATCAGTGAAAACTGGTTCAATACTTCAAACCTGACCCCGAGGAGGTTTTATAATGAGAAGAAAAATGTTTTGGCAGCTGGCTGTGTTATTCCTGATTATGGCTGTGCTGGTGCTGCACGATTTTCTGCCTGGGGGGATCATCGCTGTGATGGCCCCGCAGCGCATGGTGCCAATTTATTATGTGGACACAGCTGAGAAAAAAATAGCCATTTCTTTTGACGCCTCCTGGGGGGCGGAATACACTCCCGGGATACTTGAAATACTGCACGAAAACAATATTAAGACCACCTTTTTTCTTACAGGCTTCTGGATTGAAAAATACCCTGATATGGTAAAAAAAATCGCGGCCGCAGGCCACGAACTGGGCAATCACACCTTTACCCACCCTCACCTCAACACGCTGGATAAAGAGGGCATTAAAAAAGAACTGGAACGCGTCCATTTTGCCCTCAAAGACCTGTGGGGCAAGGAACCAAACCTTTTCCGTCCACCTTTTGGCGAATACAGCAACAAGGTAATAGAGGCAGCAGGCGAGCTTGGTTACCTGACCATCCAGTGGAGTGTGGACTCCCTGGACTGGAAAGACCTGAGCGAGGCCGCCATCATCCAGAGGGTGACAGAAAAAATCCATCCCGGCGCCATTGTGCTCTTTCATAACAATGGACGCTATACGGCTGACGCACTGCCTGAAATCATCGCTTTTGCCAAAGAAAACGGCTATCAGATTGTTCCGATATCTGAACTTCTTTACAAAGATAATTACTATATTGACAGCAACGACGGAGCACAGAGGAAAAAAGAATAGGCGTTGCCATAGGCGGCAGATGAACAACGAGTTTTGCTTTACTATATTGCAAAATTATCACTCATTTCTTACTTAAAATTTGTTTTAAATAGATGATAAGTTTATTAAAGCTTTAAGCACGGGAGTAATTAGTAAACCGGTAATTAATTATTTAAACATATCCGGTTTGAGGCGTCGACGTCTTTGCTGCAAACTAAGGAACATTGCTGTTATTACTACAACAACAACGGCGTACAGAATCCGCGGATGACTACCTGATTTTTCTTCGCCTGCCGAAACGGTTGTAGGCATTTATTATACGTTCCTTTAACATCAGGGCATAGTCCCTGATTTTTTTCTGCCACAGGGCAAGCTGCTCGTCACGCTGCAGCAGCCAGGGCAGAAGGTTGTCCCAAACACGGCGGGTAGACCTGTACATTCTCTCCTGAGTGGATGACAGGTAGCGGTCGGCTGCGCGCAAGCGTGGGAAAAGGTAGCTCCAGGCCGCTGCAGCAGAAACATGTATCTTTTCCTGCCACGGTTCAAGAAAGCTGTCGGCCCGCTCAAGCACAGGCAGCGCACCGCGGTAGGCCCGCAGCGAAAATTCGTGTATTCTTTCCTGCCAGGGTAAAAGAAAGTTGTCGCCTTTTTCCAGCCAGGGGACTGCTGTTTCATAAGCTCTGGCAGCCAATACATCTATTTTGTCAAGGACAGGCTCAAGGTAGCGGCGGACAGGCCCAGACCGCTTGTATATCTTTTCGCGCCAGGGCAAAAGATACTGGTCGCCCTGTTTCAGTGTACGCCTGATGCTCGACAGAAATGGGGCAAAGACATCTTTTAAGTCGGACAGGTGGCCGGTATTAAGGAGGACAAAACCGATGATGATAGCTGCAGTGACGCCAAGCAGCATCATGATATTTCTGGCGGCGGCGCGGTTGCCGGGGCTTGTGCGTGCGCCCGGCGGCCTCTGGGCCTGAAAAGGCGCCGCTCTTTCCCTTTCTTCCTCGGGCCCGTAGAAATAAAAGGCCACCACGTCAGTAAAAAGGGCGATCCCGCCCTCAGCGGCTTCACGTGAGTTTGTGTGCGCTCCCACTTCAAGCAGCAGGTTCATGGGTGTGAGGTCCTGGTTGTAGTGGCCGCGGGCCATGAAAATACCGCGTACCAGTCCGGGGTGAATCTCATCGGCAGTACTTTTCATATCCAGAGCCAACTGGCGGTTTACTGCCATGTTGGGATTTTGCCGTCCCACCACAAACTGCACCTGTGTCACCCATTCATCTTCAATCTGAGTCGCGTAGACATGCCGCGGCACTGCGTCGCGGTGTATATCAAAGATAATATCCGGCCCCTCTTTTAGCAGCCGCTCTGCCGTAGGCCTGGAGCGGCGGTAGGCGCCCCGGTCATGGGGAAGGTGCAGTGTCTCATCGTGAATAACCCTGATCCCTTTTTCCTCCATGGCGTCCTTAAAGGAGGCGCCCACCTGGTGAATGCCTCCTTTGCCGAAAATGCTGTCAGTACCTTCGCTTGGCACATAAGATTCAGCGTTGTGGGTGTGGTAAATGCCGATTAAACGCTGGGGCTCCGTCTCAGGAGCCAGGTCGTTACCCTCTTCTTCGTTGTTTTGCACTGGCAGCACTTTCTCTGCCAGTGCGGCAAAAATTCCTGTTCGCCCGGCATCAAAGACAGCTCCCACTTCCCGGATATAGCGGGCGTAGGCGGTGCGGCCGCTCACCTTGTAAACACGGTACAGCTTATTGTCGCCTGTGATATATTCGTCGCCCACATAGATGCGGCGGCCGGTGACCATAATTTCACGGCCGTTTGTGTCCACCATTCTCCAGTAACGTTCTGCCAGCACGTCATCCCGTGAGATTTCATCCATTTCCAGCATCTCCAGAAAATCCGACGGTTCACGCAGTGCTGCGGTACGCAGTCCTGTCAGTGCAGTCGGAAGCACAAGCAAAAGAAAAAGAGCAAGTATAATTAGAACACTGCGTTTCATGAGCGCGGGCCTCCCTGCAAACGTTCAAGAATTTCGCCTACCAGCTCGGCGAGCAGCACAGCACCCATGCCGCTGATAACCGCGGCGCCAAAAACACCTGTAGAACCAAGCACAATGGGGACATGCAGCTGGTAGAAGAACAGGTTTTCACTCCAGGCAAGGATATCGGTGAGAATCACACCAAAAACTCCGCCCACGAACGCCGCCCGGCGCGAGCGGCCCAAAGCATACGCAGTGATAGCAGCTATAATGGCTGGCACAAACAGCGGGTCCACGTCAAAACCAAAATCCCCGTGCAGGGGCAGTATTTTTTCACTGAAAAAAGTGGTCACAGCTACCACACCGGAAGTTAAAAGAGCCCTGCGCTTTTCCACCGCCTCATCGGCAGTGACAATCAGGTACACCGCCACACCTACCGGCACCAGCGCTCCTCCTATATTCACTGACAGACCGCCAACAAGTGGAATGTTGGGCAGAAAACCTGCGGCCAGCATGGCCAGCAGTATAACCAGCGCCTGCTTTTTAGTCAGCCGCATCCTGTCCAGGACGCGGTGGAGAAAACCAAGGTAAATCAAGGCAGTTACCGCCGCCAGGCTTAGCATTCCTATGTTTGTGACAAACAAATAATTCACCCTTCCCTGTCTGTATGGGTTTTTTAGTTTTCCCCAGTAGCGCAAAAAAAACCGCCGGTCATTACCGGCAGTTTTGGCTACACACAAATTATCGTGCATCTCATATACTGTATTACGGTTAAACAGGCCGTCTTGTGCCCCAAGCAGGGCCAGATTCTGGTATTAAATGATAAATACATCAGCCTGAACGAGAGAGCGGGTCATTATCAGTGACAGGTGCCGCAGTTGCTGCTGCTGCAGGAGCCGCAGCTGCTGCCGCCACCGGCATCTTCACCCGGACGTCCCTTGCGCTGAATTAAAGAAAAAATTTTTTTAAGTTCATTTCTGCCGCAGGATGGGCATGACAATGATTCGCCTGTTTCTCCAAGCCGGCAGAGTTTTTCAGTTTTCACGCCGCATCTGGCACAGCGGAATTCGTAAATAGGCATTTTAGCTTTGCTCCTTATCTGGTTTATGGAGGTGAAGAATATGTTCCGTCAGATGGTGGAGAAGATGAAGTCTGCAGCCAAGTTTCTCTCCAATCCTATCATCCAGTATATACCCATTTCAATCCGGACATTGGGCAGCAACAGCAACTGGGCAAATCCGTTTTCACACACTAATCAGCAGATTTTTATCTTTCAGGATCCGCTGGCGCTGCAGAGCGCCCTCAGCAGGTATGGCATCACGGCGCAGGCGCCCCACCCGGGCAATGACATGTACGTACTAGCATTGAATTTCCAGGCTGAGATTGTGTTATTTCGCTACCTGACCTGCAAGATAATCGGACGAAGCACCCCAGGCAGCAGCCATGTATTTGCCATTACCAAAAAATACTTTCCGCGACGCGTTATACACTTTGCAATTTACGAGAATAACGGCGTCAGGCTGGGGTGGGTGAACCAGGAGATTTACTGAGCCACATCAATCTTTACTAAACGCACTGTTAAGACGGCATCAAGTTTTTGCAGCTGTGCAAGGATATTCTCATCCACAGGGGAGTCTACCTGCAGGACCATAACAGCCTCGCCGCCAATTGACTGGCGCCCCACCTGCATGCCGGCAATATTTATGGTATTATTGCCAAGCGCAGTCCCGAAACGCCCGATCACGCCGGGCATATCCACATAAGTGGTGACAAGCATATAGCGTGAAGGCACCACTTCCAGCCGATACTTTCCTATTTGTACAATTCTTACATCGTGTTTATTATAGAGGGTGCCGGCAATTGTCTGGGTGCCCTCTGCCGTTTTAACATTAACTGAAATCAGGTTGGTGAAATTCTCCACTGACTTACTTATAACTTCACGCACCTTAATCCCGCGCTGTTTGGCGACTACCGGAGCATTCACGTAGTTGATGGTTTCATTCAGGATTACTGACAATAGACCGATTAAAAATGAATTAGTCAGCGGAGTCACGGGGTAATTGGCGATTTCCCCGCTGTAGAGTATTTCCACGGCTTCCACCTGGCCGTTAAAGACCTGGGTGTAGAGGGAGCCCAGTGTCTTCATCAAAGGTATAAAAGGCTTAACGTCAGCCAGTGTTTCCGGCGGGATTACAGGGACGTTCACCGCAGTCAACAGGGGCTCGCCAAGCAGGGCGTTGATAACCTGTTCGGCCACCTGCACCGCTACATTCACTTGTGCTTCCTCAGTGGATGCACCCAGGTGCGGGGTGACAATGACATTTTCAAGGCCGCAGAGAGGGTTGTCCACCGGCGGTTCTTCCTCGAACACATCAAGCGCCGCTCCAGCCACCCTGCCGGAGATAAGAGCCGCACAAAGCGCCTGCTCGTCAATCAGCCCGCCGCGGGCGCAGTTGATAAGGCGCACGCCTGGTTTCATCATGGCCAGCTCTTTTTCACCTATTATATGATAGGTGCTTTTGGTAAGCGGCGTGTGCAGTGTGATAAAATCGGCATTGCGGTATATTTCTTCAAGGCCGGCCAGAGTAACACCCAGCTTTTCAGCACGTTCCGCGGAAATGTAGGGATCATAGGCTATAATGTCCATACCCATGGCTTTGGCGCGTTTTACCACTTCACTGCCGATACGGCCAAGCCCCACCAGGCCAAGGGTTTTCTTATTCAGTTCAACCCCCATGAACTTTGAGCGCTTCCACTCCCTGGCTTTCATCGAGGAGGCGGCTGCAGGAATGTTGCGTGCCAGTGAAGTCATCATGGCAATGGCATGTTCAGCCGCGGAAATTGTGTTACCCTCAGGGGCATTGATAACAATAATCCCCCTTTGGGTAGCAGCATCCACGTCAATATTGTCTACACCGACACCGGCTCTACCCACCACCTTCAGGTTGATACCGGCTTCGAGCACCTGCCGTGTCACCTTGGTAGAGCTTCTTACAACCAAGGCTTCATAGTCCGGGATTATTTCCAGCAACTGTGCGGGAGACAGATCGGTGAACACGTCCACCACTGCTTTCTCCCTCAGTTTAGACACTCCCTGCTCTGAAATCTGATCACTGACGAGAACCTTCATTGACATCCTCCTCGGTTATACACATAAATTCTTTATCTTAACATAAATTCCCATAAAAATCATGAATACAAAAACGCCCCCGCCGCTTTGGATCGGACCGCAGGGACGTCTTAATGATACCATAGGGCCTGCCACTGTGCAAGTATTATGTCTTGCACCGTATTTATATAAATTCTATACACAATTCTATATAAATTCTTTAAACTATTTAATTTCACGAATTGTACCCTGTAATGTTCATATCATTTTTTAATTGTAAACAATTTTTAGTCCATTTTCTGGGCTTTAATTCTAATTATTGTTGCGCAACGAACAATTGTTTGCTATAATTTTAAAAACGATATGCTACTCGGAAAAGTTAAATATAATTATCAATTCTGCCAGGAAATTTTGTATTTTAAACGAATTAACTAGACAAGGTAATAAACTCTTAGATAGACAAACATTTCAAATGAATAAGTACTGTGAAAAGGAGAAAAAAATGAGCATACTTAATTACCCCCAACATACCACCGACTTGTTAGCTGAAATAAAGGGTGCTATAGATGAGAAACTTACTAACTTTGGTGTAGCCATTTTACCTCCCCAAGATGTTACCAAAACACTCTTTTTGATGCAACTTCTTAAATTTCAATTTGATGTGACAATGCTTGACCCCTGGTATAATAAGGGCTTTGGTGGTATTCAAGATAACTATCTGTACTTTTTTTTAGATGTGATTAAAGAATCTGGGGAAATTTCGCAACATGTATATTTTTGGGGATTTCCTGAGATAGTTGCTCTGTTCATTGAACGTATTCCAATGCCTCTTAGCTTAACTTGTTGGTTGACGTGGTACTATAAAAATAACCCGTCAGTAATCAGAGGATGGAGGTCTAGTCAAAACGCTTGCCTACACCTATCCCAAAAAAATGCAAAACTTTATCCTGAACGTTTCCTGAATGAAAAACAACTTGAACTCCTCAGAAAAGGAAAATTACGTTATATGCCGGGTCCAACTAGTGTTCTCGAAAGTTTTCCGGAGGATATGGTAGAAGGTTGGCCGGAAAATGTCATTGAGTGTCCACTACTAGTTGGTTTTGTTGGCCGAAAAGAACAAACTGGACATCCAGCACAAAAACCGTTTAAAGTGTACGACAATTTGTCTTAATTCCTGGATACGGGATGTTTTACGGAATAGAAATGGATGAACTTGTTAAAGTTGCCGTTGAAAAAGCCGGAATATTACTAGACGATATATCTCATTCTCTCAAACATTTGCAAGTGATATAAAGGCGCTCTCTAGACATGGTTTTGTTATGGTACGATAAATGCATTTCTCTCCAGCGTAAAATCTTAAAATCGGAGATAAATGAATAATACTGAAGCACTGGTTATTAAGAGTACCAGTGCTTCAGTATTTATACACAGTATTTATCGTATTATTCTACTATCTTTTTGCTGCACAAGCCAGAGCGGTAAAGAGTACCCGCGCATGCCCGTGTTGGCCGGCAAGCCATTCCGGGTGCCACTGCACACCAAGGGCAAAAGGATGGCCCGGCAGTTCAATGGCTTCAATTACGCTGTCTTTGGCGTATGCGCTGACATGTACTCCTTTACCAGGCATTTTCACCGCCTGGTGATGAAAACTGTTTACAAGGACAGTCTCGCGGCGGATAAGGCCGTAAAGCAGAGAAGAGCGCATGATCCTGACCTGGTGGATGGGATAATTGCGCGGCGCTTTCTGGTCATGCTGGACAAGGGCTATACCGGCAAGATCCTGGTGCAGTGTACCGCCGGCTGCAATATTAAGCACCTGTGCACCGCGGCAGATACCCAAAAGCGGCAGACCGCTTTTAAGCGCCTGACGGGCCATGTACAGTTCCATGCTGTCTCGCCAGGGCTGGACGCTGCCCTGGGACGGTGAAGCTTCAGCACCGAAATGGCGAGCATCCGGATCTCCGCCGCCGCTTAGCAGCAGGCCGTCAATACACTGCAGCATCTGCTCCCAGCAGCGCGCAGGCACTGTCACCGGCAGTAAAAGAGGCACAGCGCCGGCTTTGGCAACAGCGCGCACATAGGCCGCAGACAGCCTGTTTTCAAAACCAGACAGGTTGCAGGTGATGCCTATACGTACCGGCAAAAGGACAACCTCCCCTGAAAAAAATAAAACGTAACATTTTAAGTTACGTTGATTTGGACATTTAACTTAGACACCTAAAATCAAAATTCAATCAGACCCAGTGAGATTTTCGCCGCTTGATTTACTTTCTGCATAACTTTTTCATCTAGCTCGGTGACTTTATCGAGCAAACGCTGTTTGTCAATGGTGCGAATTTGCTCAAGCAGGATGACTGAATCCTTCTCCAAACCATACTCTTTTGCTTCCACTTCAACGTGAGTCGGCAGCTTAGCTTTTTCGATATGGGACGTAATGGCGGCCACAATTACAGTGGGGCTGTATTTGTTGCCCACATCGTTTTGTATGATGAGAACCGGCCGTATGCCGCCCTGCTCGGAACCTACCACCGGGCTCAGGTCGGCAAAAAAAATGTAGCCGCGTTTTACTTCAGTGCTGCTCACTTCTTACCCACCAACAGTTCTGAAATAATGTTAGCCTCGTTTTCCGCATCAAGGGCTTCATTAGCCAGTCGCAGGTTCAGCCTGGCCATTTCCATATACCCTCTTTGCATGTTTTCCCTGATCTGCCTTTTCTCCCTTTCCTGGAGATAAAGACGCATAGCTTCACGAATAAAATCAGAACGAGTCCTGTTTTCAGAGGCTACAATTCCATCTACTTCCTGCAGCAAGTGATTTGGCAGGCTAATCATAATTCTTTTTGTCTCCGTCAAAGTGGGGCACCCCCTAAAATTAAAACTTTTCTGATACCAGCCCATTAAGCCTGGCTGCTTATGCGGCCAGCGGGCACATAAAGCCTGGGTACACGGTAGCTCACTGATGTTACAACTTCGTAGTTTATTGTATCCAGCCATTCTGCCACTTCATCCACAGCTAACACACTGTCGCCCTGCCGGCCAAAGAGCACCACAACATCTCCCAGGCAGACACCGGGCACATCGGAGACATCAATTACAGTCTGATCCATACATACCCTGCCGGCCACCGGTGCTAAACACCCACGGACAAGCACCTGGCCGCAGTTGGAAAGGCGTCTGGGGTATCCGTCGGCATAGCCCACGGGCAGTGATGCCAACAGGCTGTCGCGGGCGGTGGTAAAAGTGCAGCCGTAAGACACACTGGTGCCGGCCGGAACACGTTTAAGGTAAATAATCCGTGACTTAAAAATCATAGCGGGGCGCAAATCAACTGTGGACGCACGACCCGGCGCAGGATGAAGACCATAAAGGCTGATGCCGATTCTTACCATATCAAGATGAGCTGCGGGCAAATACATGGCAGCGGCACTGTTGGCTGCATGTTTAACCGGAATTACCAGTCCGCGGCCGGCCAGGCGGCTGTCAAGTTCTAAAAAGCGTCCAAGCTGCCAGCGTGTATGAGTCAGGTCATCTCTGTCCGCAGCGGCAAAATGAGTATAAAGGCCGGCCAACTCAAGCCCGGGATACGACGCCACCCTGAGGATAAAATCGTCTGCCTCTTCGCTTGGAAAATAGCCTATTCTGCTCATACCGGTATCCACTTTGACATGGACAGGAAGTTTCTTCCCGCACTGCTGCGCTGCGGCAGAAAATGCCTCGGCCTCGGGTAGTGTAAATACGGTTGGTATCAGGTCGTGAGTGCAAAGGAGCGGGGCGGAGGCGCGCGGTGTAAACCCTAAAACAAGGATGGGAGCAGTGATACCGGCTTTACGGAGTTCAAGGCCTTCTTCCGCCAGGGCCACACCCAGAAATGAAGCGCCGGCGGCAACAGCCTGACGGGCCACTTGCACAGCCCCGTGGCCGTATCCGTCGGCCTTGACAACCGCCATTATACTGGTGCCGTCAGGGATAATCCGTCTGAACTCCCGGACGTTGTGGGCGATGGCCGTAAGATCGACTTCAGCCCACGTCGGTCGTAACGGATACCCGCTCAAATTCTGCACCACCTTCTTTACAGTACCTATTGTATTCCACGGTATTGCTGATTATTCCTGCCATCAATACTCAGCTCTTTGCTGCTTTTTTCTGGATATTCAACTCAGCCTCCGCCAGATTAAACTTCTTATGGATGGCAAGAGCTGCATCCTTCACACGGTTCTGGGCAATCAGGCAGGAGATTCTGATTTCGGAGGTGGAAATAATTTCAATGTTAATTCCCTCTCCCGCCAGCGCCTCAAACATGGCCGCGGCAACCCCACAGCGGTGAGTCATGCCCACACCAACCACGGAAATTTTAGCCACATCACACTGGTGAAAAATATGCCTGGCGCCCACCGCTGCCACTGTAGGCTCAAGCGCAGCCAGTGTTTTAGGGAGGTCATCCTCCTGCACTGTGAACAGGATATCATTTTCACCGTTGCGGCGTACACTCTGGACAATAAGATCCACATTTATGCCCGCTTGGCCAAGTGCCGTAAAAATCCTCGCGGCAACACCGGGCTTATCAGGCACACCAATTACTGCAATCTTCACCTGGTTAGTATCACATGCTATCCCCCGTACCGCAATCCCCGTCTCCATTTTTGTTTCCTCCTTTACCAGCGTACCCGGCTCATTATTAAAACTTGAACGGACGTGGATCACCACACCATGCTCCTTGCCGCACTCCACGGCGCGTGGGTGGAGCACTTTGGCTCCCAGGTTGGCCAACTCAAGCATTTCGTCATAACATATCTCATCCAGCTTTCTCGCCTCAGCCACCAGGCGGGGGTCAACTGTATAGACACCGTCCACATCAGTATAAATTTCGCAGGAATCTGCATTGAGGGCCGCTGCCAGTGCCACGGCAGTGGTATCGGAGCCCCCCCGGCCAAGCGTATTAAGCTCGCCCCTGCTGTCTGCGCCCTGGAAACCTGCAACGACAGCCACTTTACCACCATCAACCGCCTCTTTGATACGCACAGCATTAAAATCTATAATATGAGCACTAAGCGGGGAGCCGTCAGTGAGCACACCTGCCTGGGGCCCGGTAAAAGAGCAGGCCGGGCAGCCCAGGTTATCAAGGGCCATGGCCAAAAGCGACACAGACACCTGCTCGCCGGTAGTCAACAGCATTGCCATTTCCCGCTCCGGCGGGCGGGCGGAAACTGAGTGGGCCAGCGCCTCCAACTCGTCTGTAGTATGCCCCATTGCAGAGACAACAACAGCAACCCTATGCCCTTCTTTCACTGTAGCCGCCACCCGCCTGGCCACATTATAAATTCTTTCCACACTGCCAACTGAAGTGCCGCCGTATTTCTGTACAATCAAAGCCATATTCTCTTCCTCCTCCGGCTATCTTTCCATTACGCGCAGGATGCTGTTGATGGACTTAATAGCCGGCATGGCCTTAATTTCTGCTATTGCCTGCCCAAAGCTTCCTTCGCTCACACCATGTGTTACCAATACTATTTCCGCAGTTTCAGCGTCACTGCGCTTCTGAATAATCATATCGAGGCTCACCCTGGCGTCGCCAAAAGCAGTGGCTAGCGAGGCAAAGACACCGGGCTGGTCTTTAGCCTTCAGGCGCAGGTAAAAACATGAAACCTGCTCAGCAATGGGAATGACGGGCTTTTCACCAAAAGTAGCCTCCACAATACCGTTTTCCACCTGGTGCTTTATATTGCGCGCCGCATCAATGATATCGGCACAGACAGCACTGGCGGTGGGGAGCGATCCCGCGCCGCGCCCGTAAAACATTACTTCACCCACAGCGTCCCCGTTAAGAAAGATGGCGTTAAACTCATTGGAAACAGCAGCCAGGGGGTGTGTTAGCGGAATCAGTACCGGGTGGACGCGAAGCTTAAGGCCGTGATCGTTTTCCTCAGCCATGGCCAGCAGCTTTACTGCGTAGCCAAGTTCTGCCGCGTAGCGGATATCGCGCAGCTTAACCTCAGAGATACCTTCCACATAAATGTCGGCCAGGTTTATCCTGCTGGAGAAAGCAAGCGATGCCAAAATTGCCAGTTTATATGAAGCATCCCTTCCCTCCAGGTCGGAGGATGGGTCAGCCTCGGCAAACCCCTTGGCCTGGGCTTCACTGAGTGCCTCCTCAAACTCTTTTCCCTCCCGGGACATCTGGGTCAGAATATAGTTGGTCGTACCATTAATAATACCACGCAAGCTTAGGATCCGGTTTGCTGCCAGGCAGCGCTTAAGCGGCCTGATCAACGGAATGCCGCCGCCCACGCTGGCCTCGTAGTAAATGTTTTTCCCATGAGCGCCTGCTACCTGCAGTAAGTCGGCTCCATACTGTGCCAACAGGTCTTTATTGGCGGTGACCACATATTTGCCATTCTCCAGGGCACGGGTGATTAAATGGCGCGTTTCTTCCACCCCACCCATAACTTCCACCACAATATCAATTTCAGGGTCATCGAGCACATCCTCAGGCTTGTCGGTGAGCAGTGACGGATCTACCCCGACGCCCCTTTTTTTGGACACATCGCGTACAACTATCTTTTTAACCTCCAGGCGCGACCCAAGCTTACCCGTTATTTCCTCACCGTTTTGTGTCAGGACCTGCAGCACGCCTGAACCTACGGTGCCAAGCCCCAGCATACCGACTCTAATAACTTTTCTGTCCACTGCAATAGCCTCCTATCTTAGTTCTGCCCTATCAATTCCAGTTTTTGTACGCCAGGTACTTCAGCCAGTAACACCAGCAGTTCATCCACATCGGTCAGCAGGCCTTCCGTTTCAAAAGAGATTGATGCGTTGGCCACCCCCTGCAGCGGCAACCCCTGGTTAATGGTCAGTATATTGCCCCTGACGGCAGCAATGGTTTTAAGTACCTCCGAAAGGACGCCGGAAGTGTGCTCAAGTATGAGAGTGACAGTGATAATTTTGCCCCTGCTCGCTTCCCTGAAGGGAAAGATGAAATCACGGTACTTATAAAAAGCTGCCCGGCTGATTCCCACCGACTGCACCGCCTCATTGACAGTGGCAGCCTCACCTTTTTTCAGCATTTCTTTGGCCCGTGCCGTTTTTTGCAGCACCTGGGGCAAAACACTCTCCATAACCAAATAACGTTTATCCTGACGTTCTTTCATAGCCGCCTCCGTCCACATCCGATAGACATATATCCACATATAGTACACATTATAGCACCGCACACAAATCACGGCAAGATAAAATACACTGCCACGTACATCTCACTTCTAAAATTAAAAAATATCACAAATAATTCGACAAATTAATGGTCATTCCTGCCCGGGGTCAGGAGCTAAACATTTAAACATTTGATATTTGTTAGTTTAGAAAAATAAAATTCCAGTGCACTATAACACTGGTAATTTCTAAAGTTCTAAGTATTTATCTTTTTAAATGGTTGATCGTCAGATGAAGAACACGTAAATATCAATGTTTGGACCTGACCCCAGGAATTGCCTGAATGTTTAAATGTTTGGACCTGACCCCAGGTTTAGCCTTTTTATGCGGGGAGGGGAAGGCAGATAACCTGGCCGATTTGTAAATTTTTAGGGTCAAGGCCGGGGTTGAGTGCTAAAATGGCTTGCACAGTGGTGCCCTGTTCACGGGCGATCTTAAACAAAGTGTCACCTGGCGCTATCTCGAGAAACAACCCTGTAGGGCAGGGTGGTACTCCATCTATTCCCATGTTTTTTGTCCCTCCTTTTTACAGATATTCTATTCCTGTGAACGGTGGCAGGTGAAGGAATTGCCGGACGGATGCAGAATTATACCATGTGAAATCTATCATGTTGCATGATAGGACAGATGAAAATGATAGGGGGGGGTAATCTTGCCGCCATGGGTTTACGGAGTCAGTCTTGCAGTAGGAATAGCAATAGGCTATATCATCTTAGGTCGTAAAAATAAAAAGAAGAACAGCCAGCCCGTTGCAAAGGGTAAAAAGAAAAAAATTGAGCCGCCGCCAAAAAAGAAACAGCAAAAAGCAGTTTCAACCAGCCAGACAAAAAACAAGGCTAAAGAAACTGCAGCGTCTCCGACAAAAAAAAAAGTAAAAGAAAATCAGGCCGCCCAGGCAAATAAAAAAGAGAAGAAATCAGGCGCCGCTGCAAAAAAGGAAACTACGGCTGCCCTGACAAGGAAAGACGGCATTAACAGGCTTATCCTGCCGGGATATATACCGGATGAAAAGCTGCCTAAGAGTTCACAAAGGGTGCTGGAACAAGTAATGACTTATCGTGAGTTTCTGTTGCAGTTCCCGGGTTTTGAGGCTGACGCTGGCATTAATGCTGCAGAGAAGGTGTTTGTTGTGCGAACATCAACCAGAAATACCAAAGGGCAATTGCTGATGTCAACCACAGTCTACAAAATATCCCCCGTAAAACTAATCCTGGAATCAGCAAAGGCGGAGTAACTACTCCGCCTCAGACTGTTTAAGAACTCACTCCGCCTCCAGAGATTCGGCTATCTTAAGCATTTCGTCCAGTTGAATGTGGCCGCTTAGAATAAAATCATTTGTCTCGTTGGACCACCAAAGCGTGTTCAGGTCTTCAAGACGGTTTTTCTGATACAGTCCCGAATACCCACCAATATTTACTTCAACAAGGCCCGGTGTTGCATGCACCGGGTTGTTTGTTTTTTCTTTTTGCACCAGAATAAATCCGCTTATGCCGTCAAAAATTAAAATTAATTGC
The DNA here is from genome assembly GCA_018335875.1 of Dethiobacter sp. Lineage (GTDB taxonomy): Bacteria > Bacillota > Dethiobacteria > Dethiobacterales > Dethiobacteraceae > JAGXRN01. The sequence goes on along the minus strand of JAGXRN010000018.1, from coordinate 23,393 downwards.
TCTTTGCCTTCTTCCACACTGCGTGTAATTGAGAACAACTTAGCACCCGGAGGCAGATAGCGGGGCATATAAACCGGAAGAGGCCACTCGCTTTTGGCTTCCTCCAGCGAGAGCGGCCTGGTCAGACAGTGTGCCGATACTTCAGAACCAGCTTCCGGTTCGAAATTAAAGAGCTCTGCTTCAAAAGTGGGGTTAAGCACCAAATGAGTGCAATTCAGGCGGTTAAGAACTTCTTTGCCCTGTAGGGTCTCCACAGAAACAGGGAATAAGCGTTTTGCTTCAAGATAGATGGTCACGCTTTCCCCGCTGACCGGGCCACTGTAGGATATAAGGTAGCAATTAAGATGATCTTTTTTTTGCCTGCCATGCAGTGTAAATGACTCCGCTTTAATCATTTCTTCCAGGTAGCCGACAAGCAAAAATGGCGATGGAATTTCCCCGGCCCTATGGGCGTCAAAGCGGTAGTATTCTTTGATACCTACCTGATGGACCCAGATTTGTTCACCGTCACAGACAAATATCTGCTGCTCACCGGCGAAATCCACCTCAATCCGCCAGCGGTCAGGAAACTGCACCCACTGGCGAACAGTGTATCTCTGCTCATCATCCATACTGTAGACAACCGCATCAAGTTCAGCATAATAGCCCTTAAGCTTTGCTGTCTTCTTCTCTACTGTTTTAGCCAGCCGCTCAGGTGTCATTGAGCACCCGGTAAGCAGCAACAGCAGTACCAGCGGAAAAACTCTTAACCTGAGCGCCAACTGCCTCTCCCCTTCGCTTGTTAAAGCAGGGACTTAATGAGATCCTGGCGACTGACAATGCCGACGAGTCTTCCATCACCGTCCAAAACAGGTACACGGTTGACCTGCCGGTCTATCATCAGAGTGGCAATGTCAGAAACAGTTGTATCTTCCCTCACTGTATAGACCTTGGCCGTCATTATCTCCACCACCTTGGCAGCCGTCATTTTCATCAGCTCCTGGCCGACTCGCTTTGGGTCTTCCAGGTAGATGACGCCGCCTAAAATCTCGAGAAATGCCGGCGTATGCAGCTTCTTGTCCTGATAAATCAGGTCACCTTCGCTGACAATGCCCACCACGCGCCCATCGCTGTCAACAACGGGCAAGCCGCTTATTTTATGCCCGGTTAAAATCGCGGCTACCTCTTGAATTGTTGTATCCTTGGTCACAGTTAACACATCGCGGCTCATTATATCCCTTGCAAACATTTTATGATACTCCTCTCTGGATATGTATTTTTTTTACTCTCTGTTTCTTATTTTTAACCAGGCATGAGGAATCCAATCCAGCAGGTCGCCTGCAATCAGTGCGTCCTGCCCTATGGCAGCCGCTGCCTGATCACCGGCTACCCCGTGCAGATAAACCGCCGCCCGGGCCGCATCAAACGGCGCGAGGCCTTGCGCCAGCAGGGCAGCCAGCAGTCCTGTCAGCACATCCCCGCTGCCGCCTGTTGCCATGCCGCTGTTTCCAGTGGTGTTAAGCGCCAGCGAACCGTCAGGCGCTGCCACCAGTGTATGTGCGCCTTTGAGTACTGCCACGGCACGGTAACGCTTTGCCAGCGACAGAGCGGCGCCGGGCCTGTCAGACTGAACCTCAGCCACTGAGCAGCCAAGCAGGCGGGCAGCCTCACCCGGGTGAGGAGTGATAACAGTATCTGCTTCCCGGCTTTCCGCCAGTTTAGGGTGCCGGGCCAGCGCCGTCAGCGCGTCGGCATCAAGGACAACGGGCAATCCGCATTCGCTTAGAATTCCCGCCAGTAGAGGCATTATATTGGCATCTGTGGAGAGGCCGGGACCAACAGCCACAACATTACTGCTCTGCCATTTCTCCCGCAGCAGGAAAAGCGCGTCAGCGCGCAATCGGCCATGGTTGTTGTCAGGGAGAGGCAGAGTGGTGGCTTCAGCAACCATGGCAGCTATTACAGGCTGGACACAGCGGGGACAGGCGGCTGTGACAAGCCCTGCACCGCCGCGCAATGCAGCGCGGGCAGCAAGCACTGCTGCACCGGTCATCCCCGGAGAGCCTGCAACCAAAAGCACTGTGCCGAATGTGCCTTTGTGGCTGTCAGGCTCGCGGCTGCGCAGCAACCCGCAAACTGCTGCCTCCGTAAGAAGCTCAAACCCATGTCCTGTAAGCAGCTGCGGCGGCAGGCCAATATCAACCACTTCCAGGCGCCCTGTATGGTCGGCGCCGGGGAAAAGCAGGAGGCCTCTTTTAGGCAGGCCGAAGGTGACAGTAAAACTTGCTCTCACAGCCTCCCCCAATACACGGCCGCTGTCAGCGCAGATACCCGAAGGGATGTCCACAGAAAGTACAGGCCTGCCGCACCTGTTGACGGCGCTGATGGCCGCGGCCAGCACTCCGCTTACTGCTCTGGAAGTCCCCGTCCCAAGCATGGCATCAATTACCAGGCCTGCTCCTTCAAGTTCACCCTCTAAGGCAGCTATGCCGCCGTCATCTGCCAGCAGGCGGAACGGGTGCCCAAGCCGCTGCAGCATTGTCAGGTTAGACAGCGCATCACCGCGGTAATCCTGGGGGAGTGCGGCAAGCCAGACTGAGACTTTAGTTTTTTTACTCAGGTGGCGCGCAGCCACCAGGCCATCGCCACCGTTATTGCCCGGCCCGGCCAAAATAATAACCTTCTGCTTTGGAGCCAAGTCGCGCGCAGCTTCGACCACACGCAGGCCGGCATTTTCCATCAGGATAATACCGGGGATGGCGAATTCTGCAATGGCCCGCCTGTCAATCTCGCGCATCTGGTTTGCAGTTACAATATCCATAGTGTTCACCTGCTTTAATCATTTAAGCAGTTTTCAGCAGGTATATTATACCACAAAAAATATTAAATTAAGAAGGTTAAACCAAAAGGGGTTGCGCTAATAGCAACCCCATCTAACAAACAATCCAGGCTGCTAGCAGCAGCCGCCGCTGCAGCCGCCGCTGCCGCCGGCAGGAGAAATGCCGACAACACTGCCAATTGCCTGGTGCACAGAAGACATCAGATTATCAAGTGTTCTCTTTGCTTCCAGGTATGAGTTGATAGCACTGTTTTCCATCATTTGTTTCTGGTGAGAACGAAGTTCGTCTATCTGCTCCTGAGAAATTTTCCTCCCCAACATCTGGTCGTCACGTAAACCCTGCTGCAGTTCCTGGAAAGCGTCCACCAGGTTGCAGGCTTCAGTATCATTGTTCATTTCTTCCTGTGCTGAATTAAAATTTTTGTACTCATCGGAGTTAAGTATTGCTTCACCTAGTTTTTGTGCCAGCTCCATTGGAGTGTCCATACTACTCACCGTCCTTTTCTTCATGTTTCCCATCACGTTTATTATTAAGGTCTTCGATCGCTTTATGAAGTGCATCAGCTGCCAGGTTTGAACAGTGCATCTTGTTTGGCGGCAGTCCGCCCAATTCTTCGGCAACCTGCTGATTCGTAATTTTTAATGCTTCTTGCAGTGTCTTGCCTTTTACCATCTCTGTGACAGCACTGCTGGTGGCAATGGCAGCTCCGCAGCCAAATGTCCTGAATTTAATATCTTCGATTACGTCGCTCTCATTCACTTTAATGTAAATACGCATGATATCACCACATTTCATATTACCCACTTCACCCACACCGTCAGCACATTCAATCTCCCCCACGTTACGCGGGTTGGTGAAATGCTCCATTACTTTCTCTGTATACATATCTCCACCTCCTATTTTTTCGCTGAGTAAACAGGTGACATTGAGCGCAATCTTGAGACTATCTCGGGTATTACTTCAAGCACATAGTCAATATCCTCTTCGGTATTGCCAAAGCCCAGGCTAAAGCGAAGAGAACCGTGAGCTGTCTGATGGTCAAGGCCCATGGCCATTAGCACATGAGAGGGATCCAGTGAACCTGATGTGCAGGCAGAACCGCTTGAGACAGCAACGCCCTTAAGATCAAGGCTTAAAATCAGGGATTCACCTTCCACAAACTGCACAGAAACATTGGCATTACCCGGCAACCTTTCTGTGGGATGGCCGTTTAAGCGCACATTATCAATCCCAAGCAGGCCTTTTATCAGCTTATCGCGCAGCCCTTTCAGCTTGCCTGTCTTTTCACCCATTTCCCCCACAGCTAATTCAATGGCCCTGCCTAAACCCACGATAGCGGGCACATTTTCCGTCCCCGGGCGTATCTTTCGTTCCTGTGCGCCGCCGAAGTTAAATACTTTCAGCTTGGTGCCCCTGCGCACATATAAAGCGCCAATTCCCTTGGGGCCGTTAAACTTGTGGGCTGACATTGACAACAGGTCGCACTGCAGTTCATCCACGTTCACAGGAAGATTACCCATAGCCTGGACTGCGTCTGTATGGAAGATAACGCGGCGTTCGCGCGCAATCCTGCCAATCTCCGCAATAGGTTGAATTGTGCCAACTTCGTTGTTGGCAAGCATGATTGTAATTAATATAGTCTTGTCGTTAATAGCCTTTTCTACATCGCGGACAGAAACCATTCCATATTCGTCTACAGGAAGCACAGTGATCTCAAAACCTTCTTCTTTAAGCGCCAGACAGGCATCAAGCACAGCGTGGTGTTCCACCGCGCTGGTGATAATATGGTTGCCCTTTTGCTGAAGCGCTCTCGCCACACCCCGGATTGCAAGGTTGTCGGCTTCCGTACCACCCGAGGTAAAAATTATCTCCTGCGGGCTGGCGCCAATTGCTGCTGCTGTTTTATCACGTGCCTCGTCCACAGCTTTGCGGACTTCACGGCCAAAAGAATGCACACTGGATGGGTTGCCGAAAGTTTCTGTAAAGTAGGGTGTCATAGCTTCAAGGACTTCGCTGCGCACAGGGGTGGTGGCACTATTGTCCATATATACTTTTTTCATTTCAAGTCCTCCTCGTCATGTTTAATCGGTGACATTCCGATTACATCGGCCAGGGTAATTTCATCCAGAACTTCAGACATACGGTCACGCAACTTCTCCCAGATACCACGTGACAGGCAGGCATCGCTGCGTCCGCACTTTCCTTCATTTCCTTCAACCACACAATCCACCGGGGCGATGGGCCCCTCCAGCGTACGAACGATATCGCCGACCTTGATTTTCTCAGGCGCCCTCGCCAGGGTGTAACCTCCCTTGGCGCCGCGCACACTCTCAATTAATCCGGCACGCCGCAGGGGTGCAAATATCTGCTCCAGAAACTGGTATGAAATATTTTCACGTTCGGCAATTTCCCGCAGGGGCACAGGGCCTGCCCGGTAATCAAGCGCCAGAATAACCAGCGCACGTACACCATATTCTCCTTTAGCAGAAAGCTTCATACTCCACCTCTTTTAATCCCGATAAAATTACTCAGCTTTAATTTTAGAGTATCAAACCAGCCGGCCTTAGTCAAGCCCCATTACACATAATTTATAATTATTTTACCACAGCCACTGCCTGTGCCACGGCATGCTCCCTGCTATGGCTCAGCGAAACTGCAATTTCCTTTATGCCAAGGCGGGCAGCCCTTACTTTTGCCCGCTCGCCCAGGCGCACAAAAGGCTCCCCCGTAGACAACGAGAGGATCTCGACCTCAGTCCAGGCTATGCCGCCCGGACTAACGCCCAGCACTTTAAAGACAGCTTCTTTGGCAGCAAAACGTGCAGCCAGGTGCCTGTCTCTAAAATTTCTGCTGCTCAGCTCTGCCTGCTCATCCGGCGAAAATAAACGCCGCAGCAGAAACTGCGGCCGCCTGCGGTAAGCGCGGCCCACTCTTTCAATTTCAACCAAATCGACGCCACAGCGAATTCTCACGTGAGACACTCTCCTAAATTGTTTCCACGCCGCACTCTTTTATGAAAAAAAGCTGAAAACAAGATTAACCGCGCTGCCGGGCACGCAATACTGTGACAGATTCACCGGCCAAGCCCCAGTTGTCTGTTTCCACCTCATCTATGACCACCATAGTAGTCTGCGGGTTCTTTCCCAGCACGTCCACCAATAGCTGAGTCACTCCTTTGATCAGCTGCGCTTTCTGCTCAGCTGTGACACCATCTCTTGTTATCCTGATATTTACATAAGGCATTTTAAAACCACCCTCCCTGATTTTTCTACACATCTACTGTTTGACCCGGGAAGCAAAAATCCTGCTTTGCAGAAAAAAATACCCTTAAAAGAGGGTATTCATACAGCCGGATAGACATTAATTTTAAGGGGAAAATATTTGGCGGAGGTGTGAAAATGGATAGGATAGCCGACGCGCTTTTAATAAAATTCACAATGACCTACCTGTTTACAGTACTTGCACTGCAGGCCTTTATCAAAAACCCGGCAAGCTGGATCTTTCTCCTTGCCCTTGCTGTCACTGTGACGAACTATCTGGTAGGCGATATACTCGTCTTATCCAGCTACAGCAACAAAGTCGCCGCGGCCGGAGACGGCCTGATGGCGGCCCTGGCCGGCCATATTGCAGGCGTAGTTATAGACCCTTTCCGCACAACGCTTTTTGCGCTGATCATTTACGGAGTCCTAATTGCCGTGGGAGAGTACTACTTCCACAAATACCTGCTCACCAACAGGCGTTCCGCCTGACAACAGGCAAAACTGAAACTGTACACAAAATCCCAGGCCGTTCAAAAAGAGTGCAGGACGCGAAGCAAGAAGCCCCGGCACCGCAGGCGTATTCTGTATACGTTGAGGATGCCGGGGTTTTGCAGCGACAAAGTAATGCGCCTTTTTCAACGGCCTTTTACACAGGAGGATGGTGCTCTCTCCAGGGACGGGCATCCTCAAAGGCAGCAGATGCCATCAGCACTGTTTTTTCGTCAAAGCGCCTGCCCACAATTTGCAGCCCTACCGGGAGGCCTGCGGCTGTAAATCCGCAGGGAACAGAAGCTGCCGGCTGACCTGTAAAATTAAAGGGGTAAGCAAATGCCATCCACGTCATGCCCCGTACCTTTTCTCCGTTTATTACAGGGGGGCCCACAGGCCCTCCCGCCCCTGAATCAAAAGCGGCTACCGCAGATGTTGGCGTGAGGAGAAGGTCGTAATCCTCAAAAACCCGCCTGATTTTGTGCCAAAGTTCCGACCGCTGGAACTGGATTCTGGCCATATCTTTATTTGTAAATTTGTCTACCCTGCTGAAAAATGAGCTATAAAGGGGGTAGATTTTTTCTCTCCATTCTTCAAGCCTGTCTTCATTAGCCACCATAATTTCAGTAAGCACCATTATCTGCAGGGACTTTACCATATCGGGCAGTTCCAAAGTAATTTCATCTACCTGGCAGCCCAGTTCCTCAAATACCAGGGCAGCTTTGTTTATAATCTTTCTGACTTCACTATCCACCGTTGCATAACCCAAGTCAGGGCTGTAGGCAACTTTAAGTCCGGCTACGCCCTCTTTCAGGCAAGACTGGTAATCCCCGGGCGCAGACGGCAGGCTAAGCCTGTCACGGTCATCAGGTCCCGCCATTGCCTCCAGCATTAAAGCTGCATCTGCCACGCTTCGCGTAAGCGGGCCCTCGTGGCTGACAGCTTCGCATACCGGCAGGCGTGGATAGGACGGAATACGTCCAAATGAAGGTTTTAGTCCGTAAATCCCACAAAAACCGGCAGGCAGACGAATGGATCCGCCGGCGTCATTGCCGGTGGCGAGCGGGCTCAATCCTGCTGCAACCGCTGCTGCGGAACCGCCGCTTGAGCCTCCCGGCGTCTTTGCCAGGTCCCATGGATTTTTTGTCGGTCCAAAAATGACATTATCGGTAATTGCCACCAAGCCAAACTCTGAAAGGTTGGTTTTGCCAAGGACAATGGCGCCGGCCGCTTTTAATCGTGCAACCAGAATAGCATCTGTATCAGGCACAAAATTCTCGTAGAGGAGCGAACCGTAAGTTGTCCTGATTCCTTCTGTGTATACATTGTCTTTTATCAGCACAGGGACCCCGTGCAGCGCACCGAGCCTGTGGCTCTTTTGTATTTTAGTCTGTGCTTCTTTGGCATCAGCCACAGCCCGTTCAGCCACAAGTGTTACAATGGCATTAAGCTTGGGATTTACACTTTCTATCCTCTGTAAATAGGCATCTACGACCTCCGGCACAGAAACATCCCGTGCCGCAATGGCAGCAGCAAGTTCAGCCGCCGTTGACCAGCAAATTGTCTCCATATCGGCTCACTCCCTTATCAGTCGCTCTTACTACTCCCGCCCAATCGGACATGTTTTAATGCAATTAAAACAAAAATACTGAAAACCAACGAAGCCGGCTTGATATAACCGCCAGAAATGAACGTCACTGACCATTTCTTTTTGTTTCTCCGGATGACTGTCGGCAAACTTTGTCCAAAATTCAATGTTGGCGCCAATGCCATAGGGCTGGCTGGTTTTAAGGCATCTTCCCACATGGGTTTTCCCTTCTGCGGCCAGTGCATTGGACGGGCATTCCTCAATACAGGCGTTGCAGTCGGTGCAGAGCTTTTCCACGGGATTACCCGATGAAAGTTCCATGTCTGTAATGACAGCAGTAAACAAGACCCTGCTGCCCAATTCCGGATGAATGACAAGGTTATGCCGGCCAAAGCTGCCAAGGCCTGCTGCTACTGCAGCATGGCGCAGTGAAACGTCACCAACAGACCCCTTTGTCTGGTAGCTCATCTCCAGAGGATAAGAAGGGGGCACACTCATGGCTTTGGCTTTAAACTCCCTGTTAAGAAAACGAGTCAGCTTGTAGTTGCAGGAACGCATAAACTCCATGGTTTCCATGCGGCCGTTAAAGGCGATCTGCATATTCTCACTCTCGCAATTATCAAGCTCTGCAAATGCCATCACCACCAATGATCTTGCGCCCGGGAAAATACTCTCAAGCTCTGGTGACTTTGGGCTGTTATAGTCTTTTACAGCGGCAAAACCAACGTCGTCTACACCCATGGCAGACACAAAAGACCTGATTTTTTCTTTCATGCTTCTCATCCTCGTTTCTTATAATCTGAATTTTCCGTTATTTTTTTTCTGACATGAGAGCAACCAAAGGATTTACATCATTTGTATAATAATAGTTTGTATACAACTATAATATGCCAATATAAGGCAGCAGTCAATGGTCTAATTGGTAGACTTCAGCGTAACCGCCGCCACCCTCTGCTATATCATACATCATTGTGATATTTTGGTACTCCAGCTTCCTGACACCTGATATGCCAAAGTAGGCTGTCAGCTCTTCTTTTAAAGCAAGGACAAAGAAAGCGATCTCACTTATCAGTTCATCATGGTCCACACGCTCAAGGTAATTGATATCATGGAAACTGGCTTTAAGTGAAAATTCTTCCGGTTCACCTGTAGAGGTTAACAGATAATACAGCTCAACATCGGCGCCGACCAGCACATCAGCGCTGTCATCTTCAAGCAGTAAGAGGCTGATATGGTACATAAAGCTCTGTTCCTCTATCTCCACATTCCCGGATATATGAAGGTTGGGGTCGGCAGGCAGAAATTCATCTGCCACCCACTTAATTAAGCTCTCCAGCGTTTCAGGTTCATGGTAGATGATAAAGTGCTCGTTTGTTTTTGTCAGCGCACCAATAAACTTAAGATAATCCAGCGAGATCATATTTTTGCTTTCATGTTCAAAGTCATATCCTTCGTCCCGCCATCTCGCCAATACCCGGTCAACCACAAAAGTCCGGGGTACCAACTCAAGTTTGTCAGGACGCTGCTCCAACACCCATGCCCTGGCTTCGCGCCTGCCGGCAAATTTCTCAGGCAGTGCAACCGTCAATGTCTCTTCTGTCTCAGTATGCAAGAACCCGTCAAAACGAAGAAAATGCCGAACGAAAAGATCTTCATCACTGTCATATCTTTCTTCAAGCAGAACACTGTAGTTGAGCCCAGGCGAAAATGTGAATTCAATGCCTAAATACCCGTCCGGTTCTTCGACGGGGGGCTCGCTGCCTGTGTCCGGTTCCTCTCCGGCAGGAGGGACATCATTATTCCCCTTACCCCCCGACGGCGGACTGTTATTGTTCCACAGACCGGGTGTACATGCGGCAGTAAACATAAGAACTATAATCAGTACAACTGAGAGAAGAATCTTTCTTTGCATATGTACAACCTCCGCTAACTATTATCTATCCATAATGTATCATGAAAAGCGGCTTGCGGGTAAAACATTTATTTAACAAAGCAGCCTGCCGTGTTAAATTTTCTAAAGATATGACACAGATAGACATTTCGACCCTCATGATTAAATATCCTTTCATACTGCTTTTTAAAGACCGGCATATGTAACATTCTGGATTACCGGTATTTTTTTGTCCCTTGTAAAACTTTGCACAGAGCCATATAATTTCAGTAAAGATGGCAGAAAGCGGGACTGGATATGAGAAAGCTGCTGATTTTAATACTGGTAATAATAACGGCAGCCGTGGCCGGGTGTAAAACAATTCCTGCCGCCGGCCCGGGGGATAAAAAAGAGAAGCTGCCGCTTGAGGAAATATGGGAAGAGAATGATGAATTTGTAAGAAGAGACCCGGTTAAAGAATTGCTCTCTGAGCTGACACTGGCTGAAAAAATAGGCCAAATGGTGATTATCGGGTTTAATGATACGTTCATAGATGCCTCCTTAGAGAAACTTGTGACTGAAAACCATGTCGGGGGAATAATCTTTTTTGGCAGAAATATTAAAGACAGTGCACAACTGGAAGCTTTGACCAAATCTATCAAAGAGCTGAACAGTATGAACAGGCTCCCTCTTTTTATAGCAGTAGATGAAGAAGGCGGCACTGTTACCAGGCTGCCCACTGAAAATACACGCTTTCCTTCCAGCAGGGAACTGGGTAAAAAAAATGACTCAGAGCTGTCTTTTGCCAACGGACAAGCCATTGGGTCAAAACTTGCCTCTTTTGATTTCAATATGAATTTTGCGCCCGTGCTCGACATTCACAGCAATCCACAAAACACTGTCATTGGCAGCAGGTCTTTTGGCGCAGACCCCGGCCTTGTAGCCCGGCTTGGTGTTGCGGTGATGGCAGGCCTGCAAAATAAAGGCATAATTTCTGTCATCAAGCATTTTCCCGGCCACGGCGACACAAGCACAGATTCACATTACGTGCTGCCTGTTCTGAATCATGACAGGGAGCGTCTCGACAGCTTTGAGCTGATACCGTTTAGAGAGGCAATAAAAGCCGGGGCAGACGCTGTAATGACAGCCCATATCAGGTATTCTAAGATAGATGAAAGCGGCAGGCCGGCTACGCTGGCGCCTGCTATACTGACAGGACTTTTACGCGAGGAACTGGGATTTAACGGTGTAATCATCACTGACGACCTGGAAATGGGAGCCATCACAAGACATTACGACATAAAAGAAGCCGCCCTGGAGGCGGTTAAAGCAGGAGCGGACATTTTGCTGATTTCTCATACTTACAAGCTGCAGCAGGATGCTCTGGACGCCCTTCATGAGGCGGTTGAAGCAGGAGATTTGAGCGAACAAAGAATCGACGAGAGTGTGGAAAGAATTATAAGGCTTAAGCTAAATTACAATTTATTCTGAGCCGTTCAGTGGAAAAAGTAAAAACCTCTGGTACCAATCATTTAATTATGGCTGGTGTTATTTTTTATGCTGCTGAACTGAGAAGGTATTGCCTGTACTCCAAAGGTGTCATACAGTTCAACTGCTTCTGGTATCGATGGTTATTGTAATATTCTATGTACTCTATAACTGCTGCTTCCAGCTCTTCATATGTGTTAAATTTACCCGGAATAGTCAAAGAGTCTCTTACAATAAAAAGAGGACAGCTTCAAATTTTTGAAGACTGTCCTCTTTTTATTGTTATCTTTATGGTTCGGAGACTTCCTCGTCAATTCCAGCCAGTGCACGTGCCAGTGCCGCATAGTCATCGAGGGGAGTGTTGGCCCTGACTACCAGTCTGGCGCCGTCGGGAGACCCGCCGCCGTGCATGCAGCCGGGTACGCCGGCGCCGATGGTGAGCCATTCTGCCAGGCGGGCGGCCCTGGCCCGTGTTTCCGCGGACACATTGCCTGCTTTAAGGCAGGATTGGATAAAGGCGCCGTACTCTTCGTGGTTGAAGTCCTTTGCTGAAGGGAAGCAGCCGGTTTCCACCAGTCCGCCGCATATTTCCTGCAGCAGCCTTTTCACTTCATATGGCAGCGTGGCCACGTGGATTTTGTTTACATGGGACATCAGGTCATTGGCGAACCAGACGCCTGAAGGATGGGCGTAACCCATGGCGATGGCGCCGATGCCCATGCCGAATGTGGTCTCGTTGTTGACTGACATCTGGACGAACTTGTCCCTGAATGTCTTGGCCGGCAAGCCGTTGGCGCGAGCCATCAGCACTCCTGCGCCCACCATCACGTCGCCCTGGCCGGTGACGCAACCACCGATACAGGCACGGTAGTTGGCAGTGAAATACCTGATGATATTGCCTGAATATCTGTACTCGCCCGCCATGAACACACGTTCATTGGGGACGAAAACATCGTCAAAAAGAAGATAGGCCTGTGTAGTGCCAGTTTCAACCGGGCTGTCGAAACCGTCTTCCAGTTCGCGGCAGTCGCTGGGGCGCCGGCACTCAACCAGTGTCAATCCCGGCGTGTCCCGGGGTACCGTAAAGGCTACGGAAGAATCACTGTCCGGTTCACGGTAGCCGCTGCCGGGGAGGACAAAGATTTCGTTGGCGGCAGCAGCGCCGGCAATCATCGCCTTGGCTCCCCTCACCACAATGCCGTCCTTGCGGCGCTCCGTTATATGGACATTACTGTCGCGGTTGGCCTGCTGTGAAGGCGTCTTACTGCGGTCGCCCTTGGCATCGGTGAGGGCGCCGGCCACCGCCAGGCTGTTAGCCTCTGCTCGAAGTATCCATTTTTCCAGTCGTTCTCTGTAGTTTGTGCCAAGGTCCCTGTCCATTTCATATGTTACCGCCCACATCACGTTCATGGCGTTCCAGCCCACACAGAGTGCCCCGGCACAGGTGCCGGTCTGCCTGTAGCACTGGCGTTTCATCACCGCATTGGCGATGACATCATCGCGGTTTTGCATCAGGCTGTTGAAACGCATAATCCTATCCCCTGTAAAAGAGGATGTTGTGGTAAACACGGCCTCTTTTTCAGGGGTGTGTGCAGCGTCAAAGGCGCGGGCGTGACTTTCAACCACGAGCCGGGTTGCAGGGTGAGAGACAACGTCCCCGATTAGCTCCCCGAACTTGTAAATATTAGGCCTCATCTGCCGTAAAGATTCCAGGTACTGCTCTCTTGATTTAACGGGCATTGTAAAACTCCTCCTCCCATTTATTGCGGCATATTCGCTGCATGCTACCGGCGGAAAACCAGCCAGAAAAACGAAAAAGCAATCACTCCGAGAGTGGATACAATAAATTTGCTGACGCCTTTGTTGACGCCAAGGCGTGCCAGCCGCTGAGACAGGAAAGCGGCGATCAGCGGAAATCCAATAAAGATAAGGGCAATATAAAAATATCTCTCCATTTGTTAAACAGCACCTCCTAGTACCTGGCGTTGAGGCGTTCGATTTTTCGCACCACTGTTGATGGGTCAACCTCCAGCACTTTTGCAGCTTTGCGGATACTGCCACACTGCTCGATGGCGCGTTCGATCAGGTTTCTTTCCAGTACATCCACGGCTTCCCTGAGGGGCAGAATTTTAATGTTTTTTTCCGCAAATTCCTGCGCGCTGCTAAAAACTCCGTTTCCCCGTAAAGATTTAGGAAGGTCTTCAACCCTGATTGTTTCATCTTTTGACATTACCAGTATTCTCTCCAGTATGTGTTCCAGTTCACGGATATTGCCGGGCCAGTCATAGTCCATGAGGGAATCGACAACAGCCTGTGTCAGCTTTTTATCGATTCCCCACTGGCTGTTGAACTTTTTCATAAAAGTGTAGATTAAAAGAGGTATATCCTCCTTATGCTCACGCAGGGGAGGAATAGTCAGCGGGATTACATTCAGCCGATAAAAAAGGTCATTGCGGAATTTTCCGCCTTCCACCATTATTTCCAGGTCCTTGTTGGTAGCGGCGATAATACGGACATCAACTTTCTGCGGGTTTACCCCGCCCACCTTTAAGATTTCACGTTCTTGCAGGACGCGCAGCAGCTTGGCCTGGAGGGACAGCGGCAGTTCAGCGATTTCATCAAGGAAAATTGTGCCTTTGTACGCCAGCTCGAACATACCCGGTTTACCGTTTTTGTTTGCCCCGGTAAAGGCGCCGGGCGCATAGCCGAACAGTTCAGATTCTATCAACTGCTCCGGGATTGCTGAACAGTTTACTTTAATAAAAGGACCGTCCCGACGCTCTGAATTACCGTGAATGAGCTTGGAAAACAGCTCTTTACCCACACCTGTTTCACCGAGCAGCAGTACAGTGGAGTCAAAAGCGGCAGCGCGCATGGCCTGCTCAATCACATTTTTCATCCGGGGGTGTTTGGCTACAATATTGTCATGCCGGGTGTGTTCGCCACGGAGATAGTCCAGCTCGCTGCTGTATCTTTCCTGCAGTTCCCTGGAGTTGTCGAGTTCCTGCTTGAGGCGGCTTAATTCGGTGATGTCTCTCACGTTGGTCACAATCTTGAGCAAGCGCCGGCTGTCCCCATCGAGAAGAGGGTTGCCTGTAATGAGGACCTGCTTGCCTGTGGCAGTCTTTTGCACCAGTGTCACAGCTTTTTTCTGTTGCTTAACCATGTCAGTAAGGTCTTCACCGAAAGGCTTCCCGATAAGTTCTTCCCTGCAGATACCTATCAGCCGCTCATAAGCTGAATTAAGATGCTCAATTTTACCGTCTGCCTCGGTTACGCAGATACCGTCATAAGATGATTCGATTATGGCCTGGAGTTCGCAGCTCAGTCGTTTAAACGAATCCATCTGCCTGGAGATTTTATCGACTTCCGATATGTCCTGAAAAACGCCGACAGCGCCGATAACTTCACTGTCTTTAAGTATGGGTGTCCTGTTGATCAAAAGTGTTTTTTTACCCACGGTGACCTGTTCTCCTGCTTCCGGCCTGGCGCTGGTGAGGACACTGAAGAGGCCGATGTCGGCAGGAAGATCATTGATGAAGCGGCCGATGACCTCTTTAGCCGGAATTTCCAGTATTTTTTCAGCAGCCGAGTTAAAAGTGAAGACACTGCCGTTGGCGTCAATGGCAACTATTCCATTGTGGGTAGATTCGATAATTGTCGCCAGACGCTCCTTGATAAACCTGACGTCGGCGGAAAAGACTTTTATCAAATCGGTCTTGGTGATGATGCCCACCAGTTTGCCGTCCCCGTCCACCACAGGCAGTCTCTTTACAGGAAGCAGACAGATATCGTAGACCGAACGCTCCGGCTTTATGCACAACACATCACGGGCCATGTACTCTCCAATGGGTGATTCACAATTTTTGCCTTCCATCAGCGAGTTGATCATGTGCGACTTGGTATACATGCCCATTACAAGGTGTTCGGTATCGACTACCGGGATGCCGTCGATGGAAAACCTGCGGAAAATTTCCCCTGCATCCCTTATCGTGCTGTTTGGTGAAAGAGTAACCGGGTTTTCACTCATTACATCTCTTACGGTGGTGTCCATCAGGGCACTTCTTACAGTCACATCTGTCGCTCCTTTCTTTTCCCTGTATCATCGGAAACAGAAGACCGGGAAGGGTATAATTTCAGGTTAGCAGACAAATTTAGAACTGTCAATTATATATGTGTTCGGCTTTTGAGCAAATCGATCAATCTTGGAATTATCAGCTTAAAGTCGGCGATAACTCCGTAGTGTGCATGACGAAAAATATTTGCCTGGCGGTCCTTATTGATTGCTATGAAAACGTCAGGATCTTTTACCCCGCTCAGATGAAGCTGGTCTCCTGAGACACCAACGGCGATATAGAGTTTGGGATGGACGTTGCAGCCGCTTTGGCCTATCATCTGTTCTTCGAGAGCCCACCCTTCATCGACAGCGGGACGGGTTGCCCCCATAACGCCATTCAGGAGAGCGGCCAGCTCTTCGACCAATGCATAGCCTTCAGAACCGCCCACACCGGCGCCGGCGGCCACAATCACAGCAGCATCCGCCAATCCCTTTTCGGCCCGGGGTGACGGTAAAAAATTCAGCACTTTGACGGCTGTGTTGCCATCCCCGGTGAATTGCTCACGCACCACTTCTCCGCGGCGTTCCCAGTCCAAGTCAGGTCTTTGGAATACGCCGGGGGCGACGGTGGCCATCTGTGGAAAGCCGGTGGAGACAAAGACACACCTGCCGCCAAAGGCGGGTACCATCTGCCTCAGGCGGCCTCCGTCATCCAGCTCGAAAGCAGTACAGTGTGCGGTCAGCCCTGCATTTAAACGCGCTGCTGTAACGGCGGCCAGATCTTTTCCTTGTTGCGTAGCGCCGAAGAGAAAGATCTGTGGATGATAGCGCCGGGCCAGACCTTCGAGGCAATGCCCAAAACAGGCTGCATTATAGTAATGAAGGGAGGGATTTTCCACAAGAATGACAGTGTCGGCGCCGGCTGCGAATAAGCAACCGGTAAGGCCTGCTACTTTTTCTCCGCA
Organism: Dethiobacter sp.; assembly: GCA_018335875.1. Lineage (GTDB taxonomy): Bacteria > Bacillota > Dethiobacteria > Dethiobacterales > Dethiobacteraceae > JAGXRN01. The sequence continues at coordinate 6,857 of JAGXRN010000018.1, read as the reverse complement.
GAGTACTGCGGTCAGTTTAACAGACAACCGGTCAGCAAGGCGGCGGCCTTCACCCAGAAGTTCAAGAGTCACACCGGCAATCCCGCCGCGGGTCTCCTGCGCATAAACCCAGACATTATTTTGTGCGATCATTTAATTAACCTCCTGTCCCGCAGGTCCAGACGCTTATTTTCCTTAAAATCTCCCGTGCCACGACCTCAGGTTCGCCCTCAATAATTTCAGCGTCTTTTCCCGGTGTGGGAGGGAGCAGGTCTATCATCCGTGTGCCTGAACCTTCAAGGCCAAGCTGCGCGCCGGAGACAGGCAGGTCCGCGGGAGACCACTCCAGTATTTCTTTCCTGCGCGCTTTGACAGTCTCTGAGAGGCGCAAGCCGCGCGGCTTGTTTGCCTCCCTCAGCACAGTCAGCAGCAGGGGGAGCCGCCCTCTGGCCACCAGGACACCTCCGTCGGTAACAGACTCCACTGTCAGCATATTTCCATCGTATACAAACTTTCTAGCGGAACTGAAATGATTGATGCCAAGCATTTGTGCAACCTGCGGGCCCACCTGACCTGTGCTGCCGTAGTAACTGACAGCGCCGCAAAAGATAAGGTCAGGAATGCCAAGTTTTTGCAATGCGGCGGACAAAGCCCTGGCGGTAGCCAGGGAATCGGCCCCACCAAAAGTCCCGCCGGAAAGGAACACTGCCCTATCGGCACCGAGAGCCAGAGCTTCCCGCAAATTTTCTTTTGCACCGGATGATCCCATGCAGATAACAGTGACTTCGCCGCCGTGCTTTTCTTTCAGCGATGCCGCTGCCTCCAGCGCATTGCGGTCAAGCGGGCTGATTACCCGGGGGATACCTTCCTTGCGCAGCGTCCTGGTGACGGGATCGATGGTTACTCTGTGCCAAAGCTTAGGGTCAGGTACGGATTTAAGCAGCACGGCTATCCTTAAGCTCATTTATATCTCCTCCCCGGCAGGTTATTAGTAGCTAGACGGCGTATCTCTTCATGACTGTCCTGGCCATGACAAGTTTCATAATGTCGGAAGTGCCTGCCGAGGGTATCATCAGGTGCGCATCACGCAAATAACGCTGGACAGGGTATTCTTTCATGTAGCCGTACGCACCGTGGATATCGCATGCCAGTTTAGCCACACGCACGGCTGCCTCACACGAGAAGTACTTGGATGTGGCAAACTCCGCATCACAGGGCTGTCCCGCGTCTTTTAAGGCGGCTGCCCGATAGCCCATAAGACGGCTGGCCTCAAGGTCGGCGAACATCTCGGCCAGTTTCCACTGGATGCCCTGCAGTTTGCTGATGGGCTTGCCGCCGAGCACCCGCTGGCCGGCAAAACTGACAGAAGCCTCGATGCAGGCGGTTATGAGTCCCATGGCGCAGCCTGTCATGCCGGCGCGCCCCACCTCTCCCACGGCGTTCAGTGAAATCTTAAGGCCCGCTCCCGGGTTGCCCAGTAGGTTTTCTTTTGGGATACGGCAGTCTTCAAGGATAATATCGCCGGTATCGCTGCCTTTAAGTCCCATTTTAACTTCAGTGCGCCCGCTGCGGTAGCCCTGCATCCCCTTCTCAGCGATAAAAGCGCTGAAGACTCCCGGGTCATCATTCATTTTGGCCAGTATAACGGCGATGTCAGCAACTTTGGCGCCGGTGATGAATACTTTGCGCCCGTTCAGGATATAGCCGTCCCCATCCGGACGAGCCGTAGTCTGAATACCGGTTGGGTCTGACCCGCCTGTGGCCTCCGTAATGGCAACTGTGGCCAATATTTTGCCCGCTGCCAGGTCAGGCAGATATTTTTGTTTCTGTTCTTCACTACCGAAAGTTATGAGGGGATGGATCCCCAGGTGGAAAACCTGCAGCATCATGGCTACAGCAGCCGATACACGGCTGATTTCTTCCAGGATAATCATGCGGGCCACGTGGCCCAGCCCCAAGCCGCCGTATTCTTCGGGGACGGTTACCGCAAAAAAATCTCTTTCGGCCATTTCTTTGAAAATCTCGGTAGGGATTTCATCGTTTTCCTCAATTTCCTCTGCCCTGGGTGCAAGAACTTCCTCGGCGAATTCACGGGCTGCTTTTCGCAACATCTCCTGTTCTTCGTTAAACCTAAAATCCATAATCTTATGCCCCTTTCTTTTGCGTGGTTTGATTTTTGCGGAATAGGGGACTCAATGTCCCTATATAACTCTGTTGCAAGTTTGCTGCCAAGAAATTATTTTAGTTTATTTGCATGAATATAGCCGGTTGATTGCCTGTCTACAAATTGGCATAAAGCAGAAGTGTTGACTATATGCAACGTAATATCAGGTTCAGCAGGGCTAAAAGCTTTGCCGGCAGGCACTTACGGGGTTGCCAGTCCCTGTTGCGTGAGCGCAACAAATATCCTGATATACTGCAATAACGCAACACTTAATTAAAGGAGGCCCCGACGGAGCCTCCTTTAATTGTCTCTTATCTTATTATGCCTGGGCTTTTACTTCAGCTTCTTCAGGCACATCTTTAAACCAGTTGCGTTCAAGCGCGAGGTAAAGACCAAGGCCGATGCCCAATCCCCAGGCAGCGCCCTGGGTGGCAATCATGACGCCCATCACCATGGCAATGCCGCGCTGAAGGTTGTCTTTGACCATGGACATGGCCAGGTAACCGCAAAGGTAGCCCTGAAGCAGCAATGTCAGCGAAAGTCCGATGGCCAGACCGGGACGGAAGAAAGTTACCAGCGGGCCGAGCAGCAGTGCAATGCTCATCCCCCAGAAAATCGAGGTGGCACCTCCCCAGTATGTTTCCTCTTCCTTTTCAGTACTGTTCATGTAGCGGTTCGCAACCAGGGCCTGGCCGCCTGCCCACTGGGGACCGGCCAGTGGCAGGTAAGGGAACAGAAAACCCTCGGAAAGGTTGCGGACTGCGGTGATTATATGGTTACGATTGGGTTCCCAGATCACTTTTTCGTCCTGGCGTTTCTCGTCAGCGGCTTTAAGCAATCCGGCTGCCACCAGTGTGTCACCAAAGGCAATGATGTAAGCCGCAAAAGCCAGGGGCAGGGCGGCCACAAAGACGCTGAAGGAGGGGAAGCCGATACTGAAAGGCGAGAGGGTGGATACCATCTGACCCAACGGCATTGGTGTGAAGCTCCATTGGATTGAAGGTACACCAACTTCGCCGACTATAATGCCAACCACATAAGAGAGAAGAAAAGGAATGGCTATGCCGTAGGCCGCGATAAAGCGAAAAATGCTGTAACGTTTACGCAGTTCTGCCGTGGAGTTGGAGAAAAGCATGAAGAAAGAAACAAAAAGACCCAGGATCAGGGCAATGGGGAACTGGAAGACGCGACCGCCTGCCCTGAATTCGCCCATTAAAGAGGCAAAGGCTGCCCCCAGCAGGATGCCGGCTTTCACGGACATTGGCACCGCGTCCACAACTTTTTTTGCCAGCCCCGTGACTCCCAGGACAAGGAATATAAGACCGACGGTAAGCTGCAGGGCGATCAAGGCGTGAATTCTTGCCAGACCCGGTTCAAATGTGGTCAGAAAAGCGATGTAAAGAGGGATACCGGGTGTAATCCACCCTGCCACCGCAGGGTCGCCGAAATGGGTATGGAGAAGATACATAAAGTTATTAAGAATTACCATGGCAATGGCGATTTCAAAAGGAATGCCCAGCACCTCGGTCATGGCGGCCGTAATCCCCATGGGCACCACGCATAGTATCGCGCCCTGGACGGCATCAGGAAACTCAAAAGGATAATGAATAAAAGGAATACGAAACTTAAGTTTACCGCCGGTATAAGGCTGCTCAGCCCCATACGGCCGCTTGCCCTTGAGAGCGTATTTAGACATACACTGAAGACCTCCTTGTAATCGTTGTATCAGAATATATCAAATATTCTGAGTACTTAATTAAGACTTTTCCTCACGCGTGTTAGTCCTGCCTTTTAAATCAGGCTAGATCTCCTCTTCGGCAGACGCCTCCTTTCGGCATTAGTCTTACTTCGCTCGCTCGTCTACAACCCGTTTTGCTTTATGGGTTGCCCGCGGCAGCGTGTCAGGGGGCAGGATACGGACTTTTGGCCGGATACCTACTGTGTTGTAGCAGCTGGAGACAACCTGGTCTTCCAATGTTTTGAGGTCAACTTTACATCCGGCGCTGTGCTCAACTTCCACAGTAAGGACGGCCAGGTGCTTTTCTTCTGTGACTACCAGGCGGAATTCACCGGTCAGGTTGGAATTTTTACGCGCCACGACCTCGATGTCACTGGGAAAAACGTTAACCCCACGGATAATCAGCATGTCGTCGAGGCGTCCGTGAATACCGTGCAGGCGCAGGTGTGTGCGGCCGCAGTCACAACGTTCTGTTGTATAAGAGACAATATCCCCGGTACGGAAACGAATAAGCGGGCGCGCGCTCTTTTTCAGGGAAGTGAGGACCAGTTCTCCTCGCTCACCTTCGGGCAGTTCTTCCCCGGTGTCGGGGTCAATCACTTCTACCAGGATATGGTCTTCCGCCCAGTGAAGGCCGTCCCTTGCCTCACACATACCGGCGCAGGCGCCGAATATGTCGGAGAGGCCGTAATAATCATAAAGATCAGCTCCCCACAGTTCTTCAATGCGCTGCCGCGTCTCCGGAATTGAGCCGCCCGGTTCGCCGGCAACAAAAATCTTTTTGATGTTCAGGTCTTTTGCAGGGTCAATCCCCATGCTGAGAGCGGTTTCTCCAAGGTACCAGGCATAAGATGGCGTGGTCCAGGTAACGGTGATACCCCATTGTTGAAAAATCGTGAGCAGGCGCTCTGACGGTATGGTGCCTGCCCAGATGCACAGCGCTCCCAGCTTCTGGGCGCCGATAACATCGGGGCCGCCCACGAACAGAGTGAAATTGAGAGCATGGCAGTAACGGTCAGTGGGTCTCATGCCCGAAGACCAGAAGAGGCGAGCCTCATAGTCCTGCCAATCGTCAAAATCGCCGCAAGTGAAAGGAGAAGCGGTAGGCACGCCGGTGGAGCCGCTGGAGGCGGAAAGATAGACCATTTTTTCTTCCGGCACGCAGACCAGGTCTCCGAAGGGCGGAGTTTCCTCCTGTCTCTGGCGAAGCGTGACTTTGTTGATGAAGGGAAATTTACTGATGTCATCCAGGCGCCGTAAGTCTTGGGCACTTATACTGTGTTCGTCAAAGCTTTTTCTGTAGTAGGGTGATTGACTGGAAGCGAGATGCAGCGTTTCTTTAAGGAGTTTTAGCTGCATGTCCCGTATCTGTTCCCTTGACATGGTTTCCAATTTTTCATCCCAGTATTTTGCGTACATTCTAACAAAACCTCCTTTCGATCATATTGATGCTTTGTTCGTCGGTTCCATTTAATACAGTGGAGCCGGCAAAGAGCTAAATAAGCCTTATCACCTCCGGTTGGTCAGTAGACAGAACTATCTATAAGATACGCAAATGTTATGCCAACAGTTTATAATTATGAAAAAAGACCGTAATTACTGGGAGAACTAGAGCCGGCAGCAGGGCAACAGCCTTGCAATCCGGCTCTAGCGTTGCAAATATGCAACGATTTTCCGGGTCGAGATAAGAAAAGCGCCAAGATACATAGATAATTGTCCTGTTGCATTACAGCAACAAAAATCCAAGTGATGAAATTATGCAATAGTATGAAACCGTTTAGAGAGGCAATAAAAGCCGGGGCAGACGCTGTAATGACAGCCCATATCAGGTATTCTAAGATAGATGACAGCGGCAGGCCGGCTACGCTGTCGCCTGCTATACTGACAGGACTTTTACGCGAGGAGCTGGGATTTAACGGTGTCATTATCACAGACGACCTGGAAATGGGAGCCATCACAAGACATTACGGCATAAAAGAAGCCGCCCTGGAGGCGGTTAAAGCAGGAGCGGACATCCTGCTGATTTCTCATATTTACAAGCTGCAGCAGGATGCTCTGGACGCCCTTCATGAGGCGGTTGAAGCAGGAGATTTGAGCGAACAAAGAATCGACGAGAGTGTGGAAAGAATTATTCGCTTGAAGCATAAATACAACTTATAATTTCCTATGCAATAAAAAAAGAGGGCGTACATTGTACGGCCTCTTTGAATTTTATTAGTGGTTGCAGCCGCACAATGTGCCGCCGCCGCCTCTTAATGTCCCGGCAAGATAGCTTTTCACAGCAGTCTCAGAATCTGTCTCATCAGTAGTGATGGCCACTATGCCTGCGGATAACAATTCTTCAAACATCTTTTTACCCATGCCTCCGGCTATAACCAGATCCACATCTTTAAGCACATCGAAAAGAGTAGTATGGCCGTTGCTGCTTGCCTCCGGTTCGTTACTGTGGCATCCACATGCCTGGCTGCCCTGGCGCTGCCTCTCTTCTTTCTTTTGAGCGCCGCCCTCTGCTATTTCGTAAATTATGAAGTTTCGGCTGTGCCCTAAATGGGCTGAAATCGTTTTTCCATCATCTGAGGGTATTGCAATAATCATATTAATGCCTCCTAGTTTTAAACATATGCTCATTAATTAAATTATAAACAGGTTATGGTCATATGTCAATAACTAAGATCTTAATATTACCTGAGTATCAAGTTACCTCAGGGAGACACGGCAACAAGCTCATTGTAAGTGATAGTATCTGTTAATACACAGGCATTGAGCAACCTGTTAAACAGCTGGCCTTTGAACTTTCTGCGATTAAAGCGGAAACTATATTCATCCAAGTACGACTGTAAATGCCTCGGTCCCAGACCATGGTAAGTTCCGGCAATGTAGGCTTTAGCATTGGAAATAATGGTATGTAACCATTTTAAATGATCCGGGTTGTCTTTAAAATTAAACTCCTTTGGTTGATGGAGATAACCCTCTTTG
>JAGXRN010000017.1 GCA_018335875.1 Dethiobacter sp. | reverse complement strand
TTCGCTGGAGAAGGTTGTATTCTCCCGGACTTTATTGCAAATTTGGAAGAGTATCTCGGCCTTTACTTCCGGAGTAACCTTGTAATCACTCTTTTGCCCCTGACGCTGGTCAATTAAACCGTAGCTTCCTTGGAATCTGTACTTTTCACGTAAACGCCCAAAGGCCTGAGGTGTATAATCTAGAATTTTGGCACCTTCAAGATTTGAGAGAGATCCTGTTTCAACCAGAGTAACACTTATGATTTTCCTGGCCAAGATATCATCTTTTGGAACAGCAATTACTGCTTCAGAGAGGTTAATCTCTTTATGTGTTTCAGTATCCGCAATGGCAACACTGGGCTTATTTTCACTAACAATTTTGGTTTTACGGTGGTCACAAAAACCTTCCAAGCCATTAATTAAAACGCGGTCCACCAGTGTTTTTACGCCGGCAACCTGATAACCAAAAAGTTTAGCAATGAGCTCCCGATTAAAGCCTAAAGTATAGAGCACAAAAATAATTAAGCGTTTCAGAACGTCTTTGCCAAGAGTTTGAGCAGCTTTCTCAAGTCTATTTTCGCCATGAGAAAGAGATTGCTCGACAGGTAACTGTGGGCAATGCATTTATTTCAATGCCTCCCCCTAATGACAGCCATTATCCTACAGTAAATGCTTAAGATATGGCTTATTTACCCACAGTATACAATATCTATGGTTGTTTTACAAGAACTATTTATCTTGCCACATATACGGAAAGAACTTATGTGTCATGGTACTAGTGGCGCAATCATTTCAGCGAGATTCCAGATCCACAGGGCTCCGTCCCCCATGAAGACCTGCCGCTGGGCAAGGAAAAAACCCGTTCTCGTCAATTCCCGCTCAACGCGCCTGGCAAAGGCAGGAATATCTTCCTCACTGCCGGTATTGCGCCAGGCACAGCTTTCTATGCCGGCCGAGTACGTGACCGAGCCCTTGTCCCGTACTGGGTTGCCTTCAGAATCACGAGAATCAGCCGTCCAAATAACACACTCCTTCACTTCTCTTGTTTTGCAGTACCGTTTGGTTGCTTGCCGACGCGGCCCATTAGTTCGTTGGGGCGCATGGGAATACCGGTTCCATCCACCCCGACGTACATGGTATCACTGGAGTTGGGTGTTTCTTCGACATAGGCAACTTCATCCGCAGCGATGGCAGCACCAATTTTTTTTGCAGTGCGTTCTATACACTTCCCCGATAGGTTGACAGCGGCCAATTCAGACAGCAGTTTCTCCCCTGCGAGGAAGGACTCTGCGGAAGCGACCAGGCTAATCATCCGGGTAATCCCGGGTGATAAAGACGAATCACCAAACCCTTGCGTGTAATCTCTGGGACACCAGCCGTGGCCGCAGCTTTGGCAGTAATAATATGCGCGAGTAAGGGTCAAATCGCCCAATATGGTGGTAAAAGTCTTCGAGCGATGGCCGGCATAGCGGGCTTCCTTCCCGCAAAAAAGGCATGTTTTTTTAGCCCCTTCATAGTCAGAAGTATCGTTATTGAGCATCTTTTCCAGAAATCGTGCAGAAATATACAGCGCTTCTTTCTTGATGATGGTTTCTATAGCCTCAAGGTTTACAGTATCAAATGCCCTATTGCCCAGAAGTGAATTTAGCTCTGTAACGACTTCCGTTTTGAACCGGTTTTTGAAGCCCTTTTTTTGGCCGTTGCCCCTGTATCGGCCTGAAGTTCTGCTTCTTTGATATCGCAGATCTGTTCATTTATCTCAACGATATTAGCAATAAGATCCTTGAATTTCTGATGATTGGCAACCTCTTGCCGAACCGTGTCCAATTCAATGCCCTTCTTTAGGCTTCTGGCATGGGATTTCCCGTCTACTTTGGTTGTCAAAAGGTACTGGGGGCCGTGGCCCGGATGGTCGGGCCGAGTACAGGCACAGTTAGGCTTTCCGCAACGGCGATAATTGGGATAGATTGAACCTCGACGAAAATCTCCGATATGGGATAATTCGCGATAAAGCTGCTCTCGTTCTGCCTTTAGATGTTCTAGCTCAAAAAACATGGGACACCCTTCTGAATGTATTCATACATTCAGAATAGCATGGAAAATCATGATCGTCAATAGCAAGTTATAAATTTGTCGTGCACCCGTTAACGAGGGCCGACTATTAATTTTATTGCTGTTCTTTCTTCCCCGTCAATTTGAACATCAACAAAAGCGGGGATACAGACTAGATTCACGCCGCTGGGGGCCACAAAACCCCTTGCAATAGCCACTGCTTTAATTGCCTGGTTAATAGCCCCTGCTCCAATTGCCTGCATTTCAGCCTTTCCTTTTTCCCTTATAACTCCCGCTAAAGCTCCGGCCACAGAATTAGGATTAGATTTTGCTGAGACTTTTAACATTTCCACAATTAACAGCTCCTTTTGATATATTGTGAGCATGGTTCAATAGTACTTTTCTGAATATTCTTGCTCCTTTAGTTGGTTAATTCTTCATAAGTCATGAGAATCCTTTATCTGATAAAGGTTCTTTTTTAATGGGTAAATTTTTACGATTAATGCGTGCCTAGTCTACTCTGTTACCCCCGCACCTTTGCATGTTCTTGTGGACTTATACTTATACGGTTGATCAACAGGTAACCGGATAGTATTAAAATGCAAATAATTGAAACTGATTGAAATGAGATTTGAAATCCGTATGCTTTCACCATTATTCCCAAAACAGGAGCTATGGTCATTAATGTTATACGAGAAAAAGAATTGGCAGATGCCATAGCTAAAGACCCTTTCTCTTCATCCACAGAATCTAATATTAATAAATTTAGACTTGGAAAAGATAGCCCAAGGCCAATTCCAATTACCAGACTAGAAAAAGCAATAGTAATTGGGTTAAGAGATATTGGTATAGCAAAACTTCCTACTGCCATCAGAGCAACACATAGAACAAGAATAACTTGCAAAGATAAAAAACGGCTGACAGAGGCAAATAATAGCCTCATTACTGTGGCTGCCGCTTCCCTGGTGGTGATTAAAATACCTACCAGCAAAAAGATTCCTGGGAAAGACTTTTCAATATATAGTGGGAAAACAGTATTTCCAAGGCCTTGCCACAAAGTGGATATTAGTACAATAAAGAGCAATGCCTCTTTTACCTGCTTTTTAGTTTTGATGATTGCCACTGCCTGGCTAAATGACGAAAAAGCGATATGATGTAATGGAGCAGGTGATACATACCGATCCAGAGGACGTAAAAACCTGCAAATTATATACCCGACAGCTGAAAACAGGGTATAAAAAACAAATATCCAACGCAGGCCGAGATACTGCCCAACAATCCCTGCTATAAAAGGACCCACCAAGAATCCTAAGCCCTGAAACGCTGTATTATAGCCCTGCATTGATTGTCTGTTGACCGGAGTTGAGATACGATAACAATAGCTAATCATCTGAGGCATAAATAAACCCAAAGTTAATCCAAAGCCGATTTGTGGTAATATCAGCATGTTGGGACTGGTGGCAAATATATACATAACCCCAGACCCAACACCTATTAAAAACGCCAACTTAAGCATGCGTTCAAGCCCAACATAAGACGAACAACACCCAATTGGGATATTGCACAGCAGTGCAAAAAGTTGTGATACAGAAACTATCAGCCCAATTACCAGTTCATTAGCACCCAAAGAGCTAGCGTATAAAGGTATCATAGGCATAACCATACTAATTGTTAAAGTAAAAATAATTGTAATAGAAGCTAATATTATGATGTCGTTTTTTTGAGTATTAATTTGTTATCTCTGCCTTTCACATATACATAGCCTCTGGCCGTTTGGATAATTTTTAGTATAGAATATGACTGCACTTCGCATATTTTCAACATAGTTCCCCATAATCCTGCGGTTAGCAGTTTATATATTTTTATACCACTAAATCAAGTGTACACTTTGATTATTAAATATCCTGACAGAACCATGATGAATTTATGGATATCCTTAAAACAAAAAGAGTTTTTAGCTGACTGCAAGGCGCTATAAACTCTTATCATAGTTTATGACACAAACTTGTGGGATGGTTGCGTAGGGACGCCCTTTTGGAAGGAGTTATACGCTTTAGCATTACTGCTGTTCACTTAGGACTCGCAGCAGGACCTCTCCCAGTTCTTCCAATTGATATGGTTTGGCCACCATGCCTTTAAAGCCGTAACTTTCATAATTGGCAAGCACCGGGTCATTGGAATAACCGCTGGAGACAATTGCGCACACCTGCGGGTCGATTTCCAGGAGTTTTTGTATTGTCTCTTTACCTCCCATTGAGCCTCGGACTGTTAAATCAAGAATTACCGCAGCGAATGGTTCTTTTTGTGCAGCTGACCTCAAGTACTGTTCGATTGCTTCATACCCGTTGCTGGCAAGTTCGGCCTGGTAACCAAGCAGGGGCAGCATCTCGCCTGTTACACGGCGGATTATTTCATCGTCATCCATTACTAAAATTCTTCCTCTGCCAGAGTGAGTCTTTTGATCAATCAGCATACTTTGAGCTATTTTGCCGAGAGAGACTGGTAAATATATGCTGAAAGTAGTCCCGGCGCCAGGATTTGAATCTACTGTAATATAGCCGTCATGCCTTTTGATTATAGAATAGCAGGTGGTGAGGCCAAGTCCTGTTCCAGTTGGTTTGGTAGTGAAATAAGGGTCAAAGATGCTGTTGATTATCTCCGGCAGAATGCCTTCCCCTTCATCACTGACAGATATTTTAATATGGTCTCCTCCCTGCAGAGGCAAAGCATCTGCTTTTGCAACTGTATAATTCTCTGCACTAATATTTACTGTTCCTCCTCCTGGCATAGCTTGGGAGGCATTAATAATTAAGTTATTCAGTGCTTGGCTGATTTGGTTCTGGTTCACTTCAGCCGGAAGCAGATTATCTGCGAAGCTGAACTCGCATCTGATGTTTGAACCGTGCAGAGCAAAGGTTGCAGTATCTTTAATAAGTTCCCCGATACAAGCCGTCTGTTTCACCGGTGCTCCGCCTGCAGCAAAAGTCAGCAGCTGTTGAGTAAGGCCTTTAGCCTGATGTGTTGCTTTTTCCGCCTCAATCAGCTTGGAGTATATCTCTTCATTATCTTGGGATCTATTTCTTGCGATAGAAAGGTAGCCAAGAATTATAGTCAGGATATTATTAAAATCATGAGCTATACCCGCAGCGAGGACGCTGACCGATTTTAACTTGGTAGCTTTTATATACTCTTCTTCCCTCTGCCTGTTGTAGGTCATATCCCATATAGTAAGGCGCAGTGACTGTTTACCATGGTAATTAAAAGCAACTGCCGACATTCCCACATCAATAATTTTACCGTCCCGGCGAATTAGTTTTTCCCGGATAAACGGCGTCTTTTTTTCAAGCAACTGTCCTACTCTTTGTTTAAAGACCCAACAATAATCTATATTTAAAAAGTCAGTGACTGGTTTTCCTATGACGCCAGAAGAATCTACTATACCCAACATTTCAGTTGCCGCGTTATTTATAACCTCAATCTTCCCCTGTTGCTCAATTATAATGGCGGCAGGCGAGAGATCTACAAGCTGACGGTAGCGCTCTTCGCTCTCGCGCAACGCTTCTTCAGCAAATTTACGCTGTGTAATGTCCTGAACGACGCCAAACAGGCGCAAAGGTTGGCCTTTTTCATTTAATACCGCCTCACCCTGGTCATATATCCACCCTATTGTGCCATCAGCAGTCACGTACCTATGCTCTATGGCATACGGCTGTCCCTTGATTGCACCACGTACACACTTTTTTATAAAGCGCCTGTCTTCGGACAGCATATGTTTAAAAAATAGTGCAACTGACGCTTCTTTTTGTCCCGGCTCCAATCCAAAAATGCGAAATATTTCATCCGACCAGGTTAATTGTTTATTGACTAAGTCCCATTCCCAGCAGCCGATTTTTGCAATCCGCTGAGCTTCGAGCAGCATCACCCTCTCCTTACGCAACTCTTCCCCAGTAAGTTGACGCAAGGCAGTACACTGAAAGTTATTACTCTTTGCCTCATGTATGGGAGATTCAGCCATTTAACCACCTCTTAGCAGAACTTTCCACCAATTTTCAATTTTCGACCTAATTCACTCTTTTTCCTGCCTTTGTACAAAATTATTTCAAATACTGAACTGATTTTTAACAATAAAAAAGGAATCGTCCAATAAACAGGATGATTCCTTTTTTTACTGTTACTTGCGTTTACGGCGGATCAATACCCCTCCGCTTGTAACCATTAGGCCAAATCCAAGAAGAAGAAAATCTGCACCGCTTTCTTTAGTGTACTGGTATCTGAACTCTGGTTTTTAAGGCTGGTTTGAGTAATTAAAGTATTTTTTTTTGTTTAAAAGCTCCCTTAAAAGCAAAAAGTGGTTTATAATATAGATTAAACCTATCTGAATGGAGGGAAACGGATTTGGTTGAAAAGAGAAAGTTTGGCTACAGGACACTGTCTTTGCACGCCGGGCAAAGGCCGGACCCTGCCACAGGGTCAAGGGCTGTGCCTATCTATCAAACAACCTCGTATGTATTTGAAAACACTGATGATGCGGCTACTGTATTTGCGCTCCAGCGGTTTGGCAATATTTACACCAGGATTATGAATCCGACTACATCTGTTTTTGAGGAAAGGGTTGCGGCGCTTGAGGGCGGGGTAGGCGCGCTTGCCGCCGCTTCGGGCCAGGCGGCACAGTTTCTGGCGGTGCTCACAATGATGGAAGCCGGTGATGAGATTGTTGCTGCAAGTACTATCTACGGGGGCACTTTCACTCAGTTCGCGCTTACTCTGAAAAAATGCGGGATTAAGGCTGTCTTTGTTGACCCCGATGAACCTGAGAACTTCAGAAAGGCAATAAATGAACGGACAAGGGCGGTTTTTGCGGAAACAATCGGCAATCCGCGGATAAATGTGCTCGACATCAGTGCTGTGGCTGATATCTGCCATGAAAACGGAGTGCCGCTTATCATTGACAATACTTTTGCCACTTCTTATCTCTGCCGCCCCATGGACCACGGCGCAGATATAGTTGTTTACTCGGCCACTAAGTTTATGGGAGGCCATGGCACATCTATCGGTGGTGTGATTGTGGATTCGGGCAGGTTTAATTGGAATAACAGCAAGTACCCTGGCCTGACAGAACCATCGGAGAGTTACCACGGCATTCGCTTTGCGGAGACATTCGGCAATTTTGCCTACATCATGAAGGCTCGCGTTGAGAGCCTGCGTGACGTGGGGGCGTGTATTTCTCCCTTTAACTCCTTTCTTATCCTGCAGGGGCTTGAAACACTTCCGCTTCGCATGGAAAGCCACTGCCGCAATGCCATGGAAGTGGCACGCTACCTGCACGGGCATGCGGCTGTTTCCTGGGTAAATTACCCCGGGCTTGAAGACAGCCCTTACAATGAACTGGCAAAGAAATACCTGCCGCGCGGGGCAGGCGCAATTTTTACATTTGGCATTAAAGGCGGCAGGCAGGCAGGGCGGAAATTTATCGACAGCCTGCAATTAATCTCTCACCTGGCAAATGTCGGAGACGCCAAGACGCTTGTTATCCACCCGGCCACCACAACCCACCAGCAGTTGTCAGACGAAGAGCAGTTAAAGAGCGGGGTGTCCCCCGACATGATCAGGCTTTCTATCGGGTTGGAAGATGTGGATGATATTATCTGGGACTTAGAGCAAGCCCTAAAAGTTTCACAAAGTTGAAATGAGGTGATGACATGAATGAGAACGCCAAGCCTTGTTCGCTTAGGCAATTCCCCCATGCATCTTTTGAGGAAATACTCGATATTTTAAAGAACTACCGCACCGTGGCCATGGTCGGCCTTTCCGACAACCCCTACCGCCCCAGCCACTTTGCCGCCATCTATATGAAAACTGAAGGATACAGAATTATCCCTGTCAACCCCCGCTACAAGGAAGTGCTGGGGCTTAAATGTTATCCGGACCTGGAGTCGATTCCCGAACCTGTGGGTGTGGTCGATATTTTCCGCCAGCCTGAAGAAGTGCCGGCGCTTGTGGATTCGGCTCTTGAAATAGGGGCTAAGGTTATCTGGATGCAGCTTGGAGTAATTCACCACGAGGCTGCTTTTAAAGCAAAGCAGCATGGACTGAAGGTGGTTATGGACCGCTGTATGAAAATTGAGCATGCGCGCTTTTTTGGCGGCCTACATATCATCGGCCTTAATACCGGTATAGTAACCTCGCGTAAACTCCTTTAAACTATGGCAGTACTGTTTCTTCATCATCCGGGATTGTAATGGCCTTATCCTGCAATAAAATACCTCTCAGTTCACGTTTGAACCGGGAGGTATTTTTATCAGTTCTGCTTTTAGACCAGCCTGATGGCCACCATTTCACACTCTCTGCTGCAGTAACCGCAGAGCAGGCATTTGTCATTGTCCACTGTGCATTTTCCATCTATTATTGTTAAAGCGTCGTTGTGGCATGCTTCCAGGCAGGAACCGCAGCCGCTGCATAACAGTTTGGAAATCATCAGGCGTTTATTTGCTGTGGGCTTGTAATCCTCGTGAATCTTGCCTGAAAACAGGTCTATGTTAATAAGCAGTTCGGCCTCCGAGATTATTCCCACAGCCACAGAATCTACCCCTTCAACTTCCCGTGCCCATGTCAGCGCCTGGTTAAACTCATTAAGCAGGTTGCCGCCGCCTAAAGCCTTCATCAGGTAAACACCTTTATCCGCCCTGTGAGCTTGTAAGATTGCTCTTTTCATATCATCCACAGTACCATCAACGAGGCCGATGCCTTTCATATTCAGGAGGGGAAAGACTACATCTATGTCATTTTGTTCTGCGGCAGCAGCCACCGCTCTGCAGTTGTGGGTGGCGATGCCAATGGCTCTGACCACATTCTGACTTTTCAGTTCAGTCAGGCATTTTATGGCGCCGCTTCTGTCGGTAAAGACTTTTTCCGGCAATCTGGCGGCATGTAAATGGTAAATATCGATATAATCGGTCTGCAGTTCTTTGAGAGAACGCTCCACAGAGCGTGCCATACCGTCATAGTCTGATTTGGTAGACTTGGTGCTGATTACTACCTGCTCTCTGCGGCCTTTTAGCGCCTCGCCGATATAGTTTTGAGTATGGTATATCTCTGCGGTATCCAAAAAGTTGACACCAAGGTCCACTGCGCGGTTGATAAGCCAGATGCAGTAGTCAGGCGGCAAATTTGCCTGCAGCGGACCCATGGGTAAAACCCCGAGGCATAAATCCGACACTTCCATGCCTGTTCTGCCTAAAATATTTCGTTTGGGCTTCAAAATAATCACCTCATTGTCAGTATCAGTACTTGATTCAACTTTTTTCTTTTAAATTCCTCTGTCAATTGCACAGGAAATTTGTTATATATATTGAATACTATATAAATTAAGCTAAAGAGTGAGGGAAAGCAATGCAAAAAGCAAATGTTTTTTTAAACGGTGAATTTCTGCCGGCAGAGAAAGCCTGGCTTAACGTGGAGGATCGGGGTACACTTTTCGGCGACGGGGTCTACGAGTATATTATCGCTTACAACGGCAAACTCTTCCAGGCTGATGAGCACCTTGACCGCCTCTGGCGCAGCGCCGGGGAAATAGAAATCCCCATGCCTTACAGCAGGGATGAAATTAAGAACGCCATGAAAGCACTGGTCGGAGACAGCAAAGCAGAGGAAGCTGGTTTATACATCGAGCTGACCAGAGGTTCCGGGCCCAGGATCCATCACTTCCCTGATGCCATGATACCCAATTTCTTTATTGTCTACCGTGAGCTACAACCGCTTGAACCTTCTGTTTGCAATGATGGAATAGGTGTTTTGCTGCTCCCGGACCAGCGCTGGAAGCGCTGTGATATTAAGACTCTCAACCTTCTCCCCAATGTGCTTGCCAAGCAAAAGGCTATAAAGTCCGGCTTTTACGATGCCATCTTATACGGCGAGCTTGGGGTGACCGAGGCCACAAGCAACAGCGTCCTGACTGTTCTGGACGGAGTTTTGACCACAGCGCCGCTTGGGCCGTGGATACTGCCAGGTGTGACCAGGAAGACTGTCCTTGAGCTTGCGCGTGAAGACGGCATTCCTGTCTCCGAGCGCTTTTTCACGCCACAGGAGCTTAAACAGGCGCAAGAAGTTATGATTACAGGCACAAGGTGCGGAATTGCACCTGTTGTGGCAATAGATAAAAACCCCGTTGCCGCAGGCAAGCCGGGGCCCGTGTATAAAAGATTAAAAGAGATGTTCAATAATTTGATTGCTTCCCTTTAATCTCTCTCCTGCTTCAATCACTGCGTTACGAACCCGCCGTTTGGCGGGTTTGTTTTTATTTTAATAGATTGGGCAAGAAAAGAGCGATCTGAGGAAACATTGTCAGAACGGCAATACAGGCAAAGATGGCCAAAAGATATGGCCATACCCCCCGAAAGATGTCCATGACCGGAGTTTCTCTGTCCACGCCGGCTACCACATAGACATTGGCGCCCACAGGAGGTGTAATAACTCCCATTCCCAGGGCCAGCACAATAATGACGCCAAACCAGATGGGGTCAAAGCCGAGACTCAAAGCCACAGGGTAGAAAATAGGTACTGTAAGCAATATCAATGCCAGGGCGTCAATAAAACACCCGAGCACAAGATAGATGAAAAGAATAACCGCTAAAATAGCTACCGGCGGGAGAGGAAGTCCAACCGCCCATCTTGCCAGTCCTGCGGGAAGCCCGGTTATGGCAAGAAACCTGCCGTAGATAGCTGCCGCCGCCACAAGAAACATGATCATCGCCGATATGCGAACAGAATCGGCCAGTGAATCAATAAATCCCTGCCAGGTAAGTTTTCGCCTTACCAGGGCTACTATAAGCGTGGCGAAAGCGCCCACTGCTCCAGCCTCGGTAGGGGTGAAATATCCGGCGAAAAGCCCCCCCATTACAGCTATAAAGATGAATATTACCTCCACGCCTCCCAGCGCGACCGCCATTATTTTCTCGCCCCAGGGCACCTTCGGTCCCGGAGGTCCAAGTAAAGGGTTGCGGGCAGCCTGGAGATATGCAGTCAGCATGAATAACCCCATCAAAAGAAAGCCGGGGAAGATACCTGCCAGGAACAGCTTAGCGATAGATTGACCTGAAGCAATCCCGTAGAGGATAAAGATGACGCTTGGCGGGATCATCACGCCAAGAATCGCTGCCGAGGCTACTGTGGCTGTGGCAAAAGAATTGTCGTAATCATACTTTTTCATCTCCGGCAGCGCCACTGCACTCATTGTGGCCGCTGTGGCCGTAGTCGAGCCGCAGATGGCGCCAAAGGCTGTACACGCGCCGATGGTGGCCATGGCAAGCCCTGCTTTCATGCTGCCCATAACCTTATAAGTTGCATCGTAGATGCGCGAACTTAAACCGGAGTAAAAGGCGATATAACCCATCCAGACAAACAGTGGGACAACAATTAATGAGTATGAGGCAAAAGTATTGTACATGGTCTGAACAGTAACGGAGAACATCGCCTTGGTATTAGTGAGATAAGCAAAACCGGTCATCCCAACCACCAGCATCACGTAAGCTACAGGCATGCGGGCAAAGAGGAGTATAAATATTATTACAATTGACAAAAGGCCGATATGGATTGGGGTCACTCTTTCTCACTTCCTTTAATCACTGTAATCACAGCCTTAAGCAGGTCGCTGAGGAGTACCAGGGCCAACATGGCAAAACCAAAAGCTACCAGATAGATAGATGGCGCAACAGGGATAAAAAGTTGGCCTGTTGTAAAACCTCTTTGCATCATTCTACCCGCAAAGAAAAACGTTTCCTTGGCAAGCAAAAATGAGAAGAAAACAGCAATGGCATTAACTAAAATGTCTACAGCTGCCTGGATGCGGGCAGGGAAGCGCTCCACTAAAACCCCCACCATGATATGGCCTTTCATGAGGGCCGTATATGCCACCGCCAGGGCAAGCAGCACCGCACCTGACATCTCCACAAGCTCAACCGTACCAGGCACTGGCCTCCACAATCTGCGCGAGACGACATTTGCAACGATAATAAACATCACAAAAGCCAGGACCAGCTGGGCGGCCTGTGCTGTACGCAATGTCAGGGCGCGGACAAATTTATCAAAGGTATTCATTGCTTATGCCTCCCACTGTCTTCAACCATATTATTGCACTGGTTGCATCAGAGAGGGCGTCCGCTACCCCCGGCTCTCTTATCACGGGATAGCGGAAGCCCTCTTTTGCACCTTAAATTAAAGTTTATACTTGGCTTAATCTCGCAGGCAATTATTACTTGCCGTAATTGCCATGTTCGCCGGAGTACTTGGCATCGAGCTGTTTATACAAGTCGTATATCTTCTGTGCCGGCAGGCCTTTGGCATTGGTATCGGTTACCCACTTCTGCGGAATGGGAAGAATTTTCTCCATCCACCTGGCTCGCTCAACCGGATCCAGTTCGAATACCTGGTGACCTTGCTCCTTCACTGCATGCTGCTGCCCTATCACGGTGTGATCCGTTCTAAGCTTGCCGTATTCAATGACAAACTGCTCATTGACCTCTTCGATAATCTTCTGTACCGAGGGCGGGAAGGAATTCCAGATGTCCTTGTTCATGACTTTAACAAAGACAACGTTGTAGCCGACGAAGGGAGTTTTAGTTATATACTTTGTCACTTCACCCAGTTTAAACCCAAGGAGTGTATCGGTTGGGGCGAGGATTCCGTCAACAATACCTGAATCCAAGGCTACGTAGGATTCCGACATCGGCATGGAAACCGGTGTGCCACCCAGGGCTGTAATCGCAAGCGCTGAGCCACCGGCGGCCCTGATTTGCAGTCCTGAAAGGTCTTCCATTTTTCTAACCGGGGAGTTGGTCATAAAATCACCGGGGCCTGTGGCCCAGAAAAACATCACCTTTACATCTTCATATTCTTTTTGCAGTTCTGGTGACTGCTTAAAAGCTTCGTGCATTGTCACCGATGCCACCAGTGCATTGTCGTTATTGTAGCCGGGAAGCTCTAACCCCATGGTTAACGGGAACATTCCCATGGTATACAAAGGAGCTGTGGTACCGACGTCTGCAGCTCCGGCGGCAACGCCTTCAAAAATTTCAGTCGGCCCAAGCAGTGATCCCTGGGGATGCCATTCAAAATTAATGGTATGGGGAGTCTCTGCAGCTACGCGGTCCGAAATCGTCTTGGCCCAAACCTTGTGTCCGTCGGCTACCTGGAAGTCTACCGCCGGCCAGAATGTGGCAAACTGCAGCGTAAAGCTCTGTGGACCCTCGCCTGGCGGCGTAACTGTAGGTTGTGTTTTCTGGCTGCACCCTGTAAATACTGGGACAACTGCCAGAGCTAATATAAGAAAGAACAGTAATAACCTTCTTTTCATTATGATGTGACCTCCTCTGTATGCTGTCTTCCCACCGGCTTCGTAACCGGTATCTTTAACGCTTTGTGCTGGGGAACAGTGCGGTTTGTATTAATATCCGTCCTTTTACACATACAATCTCCTGCGCAAAGACACCTCCTTGGGTTGGCAGGGGAAACAAAAAAACGCCTGTAGGGGCGTTTCTGTATACGAGCCTCCCTACCGTTCTACTGTGCTACAAAAAAAGATAAACGCTCTTCCATGCTTCCATTTTTCTTAATATTAAATCTTTTTACTCTATTTTGTCAAGTATCAATTACGCTATTTCGACAAACCTTAAATTTCCAGCGTTTTGTTGCCAAGCGGAAGGTCATCGGGCAGGTACGCCTGCTGCCTGTTCATGGAATAGACGCGGGTGACCTGTACTTTTTCTTTTGTCGTTACAATATCAAACAAGAGCGCCATTTTATAAAGGAAATTGTCCTCTGTGCCAAACCAGATGTATACACGCATCTGCTCCAGCAATACGTCATCTTCCTGCAGCACTGAAAACAAAGAGCCAAGCAGCGACGCGGAGGGACTGACGTCAAGCAGGAAAGCCTGGCAGGGTACACCTTCAATCAACCGGTCCGGGCCACTTTCCACGGAAAAGTACTCCTCCGCTAAAAGCCTGCTCAGCAGGGGCAGCGGATTGCGCACAAAAGCTGCCAGCGCCTGCAATTCTGCTTTTTCCACAGTCTGCCATTCATTAAAGACATCCCCTCCTCTGACATAGTACATGTCATAATAGGAGAATACCTGCAGGTCAAAAGACTCAAGCGTTCCATACATCATACCGTCCTTTACTAGTCCCGAGTATTTAAGTGAATACCCTGGCCCGCTTTCTTCAATGGTCAGTGAAAAATCACGGTAGTCCCCTGCCTGATGAACCCTGATGGCGACAACTTCTTCTGCCGGCAGTTCAATTTTTCTTTTATCGGAACGTGCAAAAAAGACAGCCAAAAATGTCAGCTGCATAACTGCCAAAAATAAAATAATTAAAAACAGGAAACGGGAACGAAGTTTTTTTTTGGCACTTCTGGAAACTGCCTGTCTCATTTTCACCATCCAGTCAGACCGGTCTCAAATTATTTTATGAGCAAGAAACTGCTGTTAGACCAAATTTCATCCACTAAAAAGAGCACGCCTGGCGTGCCCTTTTTTATCTATTTTTTCCTGTCCGCCAATAACGTGCCGCCCACTCCCACATGCTCGTGGTCAGTGGTTCGCAGGTATACCACAAAAGCAGACTCGTCGATCCCAGTCAGTTCACTGGCAGTTTTTGTGAAAGATTTGACTAACTCTCTTTTCTTTTCCCTTTCAAGCTCCGGACCATAGAAAAATATAGTTGGCATGTTTGTACTCCTCCTTCCCTGTCAGCTTTCAATTTCTTCTATCATTTTAAGCGCACTGCTTGAACCAATCCTGACAGCACCGGCAGTTATCAACTCAAGGGCAAAAACGGCATCACGGATGCCACCTGAAGCTTTAACGCCAAGTTCAGGCACAATCTCCCTGAAAAGTGCCACATCTGCCACTGTGGCCCCACCGCTGAACCCGGTTGAAGTTTTTACCATCTCAGCCCCTGACTCGCGGGCAAGCATGGCCGCAGTCCCCTTTTCCTCGTCTGAAAGAAGCCCGGTTTCTAAAATTACTTTCAACAATGCGCCTGGCGCGCTTTGCCGTACACGGATGATTTCCTCTTTGACAAGGCGTGTCAGGCCACCTTTGAGAGCAGCAATGTTAATAACCATGTCGATTTCACCTGCCCCGTTTTGCACCGCCTCTCCCGCTTCAAAAGCTTTTGTGGCGCTGGTAGTGGCGCCAAGCGGGAAACCTACAACGGCAGCTACCTTAACACCTGTCCCCGACAACTGCCGTGCGGCAAATTGAACATGCCAGGCGTTGACACAGACCGCGGCGAAGTTGAATTCTTTGGCTTCACTGCATAAGAGGGCTATATCCTCTCTTGTGGCATCTGCCTTGAGATTTGTATGGTCTATGCAGGATGACAGCAATTTCAGTTTTCGTTCCACCTAACCATCGCCTTCCCCTTTAATGACTGCCGACGCTCAGTCCGGGCATGGTTTTTCTCCTGTTTCGTACAGAGAAACAGCCATTCCTTCACCTTTTTTTGTCAGGCCGAACATGAGGTTATATGATTTAAGGTTACGGTTGAGAAAATCGACCAGACGGTAGAGCTCGTCATTATTTTCCATTTTCAGGGTCGCCACCAGTTCCAGCTTGCCCTCTTTTACCATCATGCTACCTCCGTGTCTAAAGCTCAATTTTCCAATCTTTCAACCTGGCCAGGAGATCATGGTTTGTCAGGTCAAAGTGTATAGGGGTAACTGAAATCCGGCATCTTTTTATGGCTGCCACATCAGTATCGTCCCCGTCCATTGTTTCAATTAATTCGCCTGCCAGCCAGTAGTAGGTGCGTCCGCGCGGGTCTGTGCGCCGCTCAAAAGCGTTTCTGTACTGACGCACTCCAAGCCGGGTCAGACTCACCCCGGACATGCTTTCCCTGCCGCAGCCGGGCACGTTGACATTGAGAAGCGTACCGGGTGAAATCCCCTTTTCCAATGTCAGGCTGCGTGCCATTTTGCAGATAAACTCAGCAGCGTAATCATACACAGGTTCTTTGTATTCTGTCAGGCTGACGGCGATAGCCGGCAAACCCAGAATTGCAGCCTCGATGGCCGCCGAAACCGTACCCGAATAGAGAACGTCAGTCCCTAAATTGGCGCCGCGGTTAATCCCTGAGATAACCAGATCCGGTTTTTCCGGCAGGATAGCCTCCACAGCCAGCTTTACACAATCAGCCGGTGTCCCGTTAACAGACCAGGCCAAGACTTTGGGTGAGTGAAGAAACTTGATTTTTTCAGCCCGCAGCGGCCTGTGCATGGTTATGGCGTGTCCTGTGGCACTCTGTTCGTGATCAGGAGCTACCACAAACGTTTCAGCAACCTGTTGAAATCTCCTGACCAGCACCTGTAAACCCTCGGCATATATCCCGTCATCATTTGTTAAAAGTATACGCAACTAAATCCCTCCAGCTTTGCCAGCTTCTTATGATTATAATTTATGAGTACATGGCTGTCAATTTTTGCTACCTATATAACTATTCCTGTAAAAGCTTTGTATATAAGCTGGAAAGAGCCGTTTTGCCACACTGCATAAAAAATTGCTTTGTTCAAAAAATAAGGGTAAGGAGGTGAATACATGGTTAACAGACGTTTTGTGTTGATTGTTTGTTTAATTTTGATTTTCAGCCTGCTCCTGGGCGGCTGTACTCTACCGTTTCGGCGTCCCGCACCGGAGCGTGTGCCTGAGCGGACACCGACTCCACAACCAGCCGACCCGACCCCCAGGACTCAACCTGTTCCCGGACAGCAGCGCCCAGGCGCCATAGAGATGGCAGAGCAGGTGGCAGAGATAGCTACTGATGTTCAGGGAGTTGATTCCGCGGTTGCGGTGGTAGTTTCAAATCTGGCGCTTGTCGGGGTTACTCTTGACAGGGGCGAAGTGGCAGCGCGCGATCAGGCAGCTATTAAAAGGGAAGTATCAAAGCGCATCGAAGATGAAGAACCAAGCATCGTAAACGCCTTTGTTTCAGCCAACCCGGATATCATCAAGCAGCTGCAGGATATTTCTCGCGGCATTCGGCGAGGTGAACCAATTAGCACCTTCTTTGACCAGATAACCGATATCCTGGCGAGAATGCGGGCGGAAACAAACTGAAACAGCAGCAACCTTACCATAAAGCCTGGCCTAAGTCAGGCTTTTTTAATTACTGTCCGGCTTCACCAGGTGAATCGCCCTCTGCTGTGCCTGAAAAAGAATTTTCTCTTCATCCAGGGTGGTCGGTTTTCCGTCCTCAACAAGCACTTTTCCATCCACCATAACAAGAGTGATATCGCCCGGCTGCGCCGCATAAACCAGGTGCGCTGTCAGGTTATGCTGCGGCACGAGGTGCGGCCTGTTCAAATCAATCATAATAAGGTCAGCTTTCATGCCCGGCGCAACAACTCCCACGTCCGCCAGGAATGCTGCCTTTGCGCTCTCACGGGTGGCCATGGCCAGTGCATCATCGGCTGTGATAAGCGTGGGGTCCATGCGGCTGCCTTTGTGCAGCAGAGCAGCCAGCCGCATCTCCTCCATCATATCCAGGTTATTGTTGCTGGCAGCGCCGTCTGTGCCCAAGCCCACTGTCACGCCACGTGCAAGCAAGTCAGGGACAGGCGCGATGCCGCTGCCAAGCTTCAGATTGCTGCCGGGATTATGTGCCACATGGACACCATAATCGCGGAGTATATCCATGTCCTCGCCGCTAAGGTGTACGCAGTGCGCCGCCAGCACCGGCCGTGTCAGCAGTCCTGTATCTCTCAGCAGTACCACCGGTGAGACTCCGTACTGTTCCTTGATGCGGTTTACCTCATCCAATGTTTCCGAAATATGAATGTGGATGGGAACAGACAGTTCTTCCTGGAGGGCAATCACTTTTTTCAGATATTCCGGAGGGCAGGTATACGGCGCGTGGGGACCCAGCATGGTGGTAATCCTGCCCTGCCCCCGTCCCTGCCAGTCCCGCACAAACTGCTTGCTCTCGTCCAGCCCTTTTTCCGCCAGATGGCCGATTCCCACCAGCCCGCGTGCAAGAACCGCCCTCATGCCCGCCTCTTCCGCCGCCTCAGCTACCTGGTCCATAAAGAAATACATATCAACAAAAGTAGTTGTGCCTGATTTTAGCATCTCGAGGATGGCCAGCATCGTGCCCCAGTAGACATCTTCTCTCTTCAGTTTTGCCTCTATTGGCCAGATTCTCTTCTCCAGCCAGTACATGAGAGGCACGTCGTCGGCATAAGAGCGAAGCAAAGACATGGCCGCGTGCCCGTGTGCGTTAACAAAACCGGGCGCCACCATCCTGCCGGTGCCGTCTATAATCCTGTCAAAACTCCGGTCCCATTCTTTATGCGGGCCCACGTAACTTATTTTCTCCCCCTCGACAACAATGTCGCCACCACTAATAATCTCTCTTTTCTCATTAACAGTGACAACAGCAGCCCCACGCAGCAGAATATTCAATTCTAAACCTCCTCACCGGTAAGCTTTGGGCCATAGGAATTAAGATAGAAATTGCGCATCTTCCTGATGTCTTCCTCACAGAGTTCCACAACAGGCCCGAGCAGCCGTGCCAGCAGAACTGCCTGGGCTGTTTTCTCCACTATCTGGCAGACTTTAAGCGCTTCAGGCAGAGTGGAACCAACACCGACCAAGCCGTGGTTGGCCAAAAGCACGGCGTTTCTCTCCCCCAATCCTCTTACACAGTTCTCTGCCAGTTCCCAGGTTCCCGGCAGGGTATAAGCGGCAACTTCCACACTGCCTCCCACCACTTCTACAAGGTCTTCCACCACCGGCGGTATGTTTTGCCTGGCAATGGCAAAAGCTGTGGCATGCGGGCTGTGAGTGTGGACAATGGCGCTGCACTCGGGGCGGGCCCTGTAGATAGCGGCGTGAAGACGCCACTCTGATGAGGGCTTCCATCTGCCACTGTGGATCAAACCCTGTAAATCAAGCAAGACCAGGTCCTCTTCCTGCAGGCTGTCATAATTCATCCCGCTTGGTGTGATCCACATTTTTTCCTGGCCTTCCCTGGCGGACACATTGCCCCAGGTTCCAAGCACCAGCTTGTCGCTGCACATGATTTGTGTTGTATTTATTATTTCAGTCCTGATGCCTGCCATGGCGACGCCCTCCAAATAAGGATTCAATTTTTTCTTTATCCGGTGATGCAATGATACCGTCTTCGGTGATAATTGCAGTTATGAGCCCTGCCGGCGTCACGTCAAAAGAAGGGTTATAGCAGCCTACTCCCTCGGGGGCAACTCTTATCCCCTGGAAATGGGTGATTTCCTGCCCACAACGCTCCTCAATGGGTATCCTGTCACCGCCCTCCAGTGAGAGGTCAAAAGTTGAAAATGGTGCAGCCACATAGAAGGGCACACCATGATATGAAGCAAGGACTGCAACTGAATAGGTCCCGATTTTATTTGCCGCATCCCCGTTGGCAGCAATCCTGTCGGCGCCCACTAAAACAAGATCAATTTTTTTCTGCTGCATCAAAAACCCTGCCATATTATCGGCAATCAGCGTGACAGGAATATTATCACGGCTTAATTCCCACGCTGTGAGCCTGGAGCCCTGCAGGTAGGGGCGCGTTTCATCGGCAAATACTGTGACTCGCTTGCCCTGAGAGACAGCGCTGCGGACAACGCCAAGCGCCGTTCCGTAGCCCACAGTTGCCAGAGCTCCGGCATTGCAATGTGTAAGTATTGTGGCGCCATCGGCTACAAGCGCCGCTCCAAAGTCGCCGATACGCCTGTTTACAGCTACATCTTCCGCAGCGAGCCTGTTTGCTTCACTCTCCAGCACACTGGCAATTTCGTGCGGATTAAGGCCCGCCTGGGTTTTGGCCACATTCATCATTCGCTCAACCGCCCACGCCAGGTTGACTGCTGTGGGCCGTGTGGCAGTCAGGCCTGAGGCGGCCATTTGCAGGCGCGTCATAAATTCAGTTTCTTTTTCCTCCGCCAGTTCAAAAGCAGCAAGTGCCATGCCGTATGCAGCGGAGGCGCCGATGGCAGGGGCACCGCGTACCACCATATTCTTAATGCAGTCGGCCACAGAGCGCCAGTCCCGGCACTCCACAAGCTCCACGCGGCCTGGCAGCAGCCGCTGGTCCAGCAGAAACAGTTTATTTTCCCTCCAGCTTAACGGATCCACAAGACTCACCTTATAATAAGATGCTGCTGCCCAGTTCACTGCAGCGGCATCTTCTGTCCTGGGACAGGCCTTCAATAGTCTCCATCAGCAAGGTGCGCACATTCTCCACATTTTCAGCCATCACATCAAGCACCTCCTGGTGGCTCAGCACCGCAGGCGAGATACCGGCGGCAAAATTAGTGGAGAGGGCCACTGTACTGTAGCATAAACCTGCCTCACGCGCCAGGACAACTTCGGGCACGTTGGTCATCCCCACCAAATCCCCTCCCAGGAGCTTGTACATTTTTATTTCCGCGGGCGTCTCAAAGCGCGGCCCCTCGGCGCAAACATAAACTCCACCCTGCTGCAGATCAAGTTTGGCCCGTGCCGCAGCTGCCAGCAGTGAACCGTTTAAGTGCGGGCAGTAAGGTTCAGTAAAATCAGTATGTACAACACCTGCTTCCCCGCCGTCGAAAAAGGTGGACTGCCGCACTTTTGTAAAATCCAGAAACTGTCCCAGCAGCACCATGGCGCCGGGCCGCATTTTTTCGTTCAGCGAGCCGACAGCGGCAGTAGCTACCACCCGCTGCACACCAAGCTTGACCAGTGCCGCAATATTCGCCCGATAATTTACCCGGTGGGGCGGCGTGCCGTGTTTTGTGCCGTGGCGGGCAAGAAAGGCAACCTCGCAGCCTTTGTAAAATCCTTTGGCCAGGAGCGCGCTGCCGTATCTGGTCGCGACTTCCATATTCTCAAGGCCGTCAAGCATCCTGGGGTCATATACCCCTGTTCCCCCGATAATTGCCAGTCTTATCGACATGTTTTCACTCCTTACTCCTGTTTCCAACTGGAAAGGTAACATTGCTGGGCGCTGCTCAAAGAATCTATGGCTATGCCCATGGCAAAAAGCTTCCGTCTCGCTACCCTTTCGTCCACTGCCGCCGGCAGTGACAGCACGTCGCTTTGCAGTTTTCCGTAATTGTCGTTCAGGTAACGCAGCGATTCCACCTGCAGGGCAAAAGACAAATCCATAATTTCAGCCGGGTGGCCGTCAGCTGCAGCCAGGTTGACAAGGCGCCCCTCCGCCAGGAGGTAGATTCTTTTTTCTTCTATTATATAAGCTTCCACGTTGCGGCGCACCGTCCGTATCTCTCCTGCCATCTGAGCCAGTTCCTTTTTATTTATTTC
This sequence comes from Dethiobacter sp., assembly GCA_018335875.1. Lineage (GTDB taxonomy): Bacteria > Bacillota > Dethiobacteria > Dethiobacterales > Dethiobacteraceae > JAGXRN01. Next base: position 5,948 of record JAGXRN010000017.1, on the reverse strand, counting down.
AATGTCAAAATGTCCCGCATTGCAGAGGATGGCGCCGTCTTTCATGTTCAGAAAGTGCTCACGCCCGATGACACTGTTGCAGCCGCTGACAGTAATAAAGATGTCGCCGCTTGCAGCCGCCTGCAAAAGGGGCATCACCGAGTTGCCGTCCATCACAGCCTCAACCGCCCGCACAGGGTCGACCTCACAGACAATGACCCTGGCGCCAAGTCCCTTGGCACGCAGAGCCACACCCTTGCCGCACCAGCCGTAACCGACAACAACAACTGTTTTGCCGGCGATTACAAGGTTGGTGGCGCGCATTATGCCGTCCCATACCGACTGCCCTGTCCCGTAACGGTTGTCGAACAGGAATTTGCAGTAGGCGTCATTAACTGCAATCATGGGAATTTTTAATTCTCCTGCCGCCGCCATGGCCCGCAGGCGGATAAGGCCCGTGGTTGTTTCCTCCGCGCCTCCTATCACATCTTTTATCAGATGGGTGTATGAAGAGTGCAGCAGTGCCACCAGGTCGCCGCCGTCATCAATTATAAGGTGAGGCCTGCTCTCTATGGTCAGGCGCAGGTGCTCCCTATACTCATCGTCGCTGGCGCCATACCAGGAATGAACAGTTACCCCATCTGCAGCAAGGGAGGCTGCCACGTCGTCCTGGGTAGAGAGTGGATTGCTGCCCGTAATTGTCACATCGGCGCCGCTTTCACTGATAACCTTGGCCATATAAGCTGTTTTCGCCTCCAGGTGCAGGCAGATTGCCACACGAAGGCCGCTAAAAGGCTTTGTTTCTCTGAATTCACGTGCCAGCTCATTTAAGACCGGCATATGCTCCCTTACCCAGTCTATTTTTTGCTTTCCACCGGGAGCAAGGCTGCCGTCGCGTATTGTGCTCAATATAATACCTCCCTGCCAGACTTTCGACCATAATCTTCTTTAAATAGCAGCTGTTTTCCTGCCTCTGCTTAAAATTCTTTAAATGCTGCTGGTTTCCTGCCGTTCCTGCTCCTGGTAAAGCTTGCGTGCCCGGTAATAGCACTCCAACGCTTTTCTCATCTCTCCCAGATTGTCGTAAAGCAGTCCCAGTTCAAAAGCTACAAAAGGCTGTTGAGGCGCAAGATAAGATGCCTTTAGAAGATTAACAAGTGCTTCTTCGTCATTACCCACTCGTTTGTGAATCTTACCCAGGTAAAAATATATTTCCCAGTCCTTTGGAAATTTGCTTTTCACTTTCTCAAATGAAAGCAGGCTTTTGTAGTAATCTTTTACATTATAATAAGCCGCTCCCATATTAAAATGAGCTGCTGCAAATTCTGGATCCAGTTCGACCGCCTTTTCAAACTCGGGAAGAGCCATCTCATATCGTTCACTGTCGGCATAGAGATTGCCAAGTGAATTGTGAACGATGGCGCTTGTCTGAGGGTCTGTGGAAAGTGCCTGTACCAGCCTCAGTTCCCGCATGGCCTCATCTGCCTTGCCGCGTTCAGCATAAGCCACCCCCAGACAGAGATGGGGTAAAAGCAAATCGGGTTCAAGGGTAATAACCTGCCTGAATTCTGCAATTGCCTCATCCATCATTGCTAACTCCATAAATCCCAGGCCACGCCTGAAGGAACGGATGCAAGCCTCATTATTTACAGGCATACCGGCAGGAGTGATTTTTCTCCTGTCAGGCGCTGCCTGCTTATTACTTTCCTTATTACTATCCTTGTTTTCCGGCATAATATCATTAAATGCTGTCAATAGCGATTCAGGCAGTTCATCGGGAAGCAAAAAATCATAGGTATCCTGAAGCTCGTTAAGCTTTTCCTCAAACCGCAGCCAGAACTCCACATAGCGATCCATGCTTTTTCGCAGTTCAATCAGGCGGTCATAGCATTTTTGCCTCTTCTCCTTGTTGCTTCCGGCTTTTTTTAACTCGCTTTCCACTTCCTCCATGGCGGCAAAGACACCTGCAAAATCATATTCTGACATTTATTGCCCTCCTAAGTAATTCTCCTTCACTATGTTTTATACAACTTGTCGAAAAAACATACATCAGCGGCATATTTACCAATTCGCGCTCATTTAAACTTGAAATACTGACAGTTGAATCAAATTTTTGCCTGCTCAGAAACAAATTTTTGCCTGGTTCAGTACTGTTGACTTGCCTTATAAAATGTGTTAAACTGTTTATTGTCCCAATGGACAAATGCCGACGTAGCTCAATTGGCAGAGCAGCTGACTTGTAATCAGCAGGTTGCGGGTTCGAGTCCCATCGTCGGCTCCAATTAAATAATTAGTATTGTGGAGAGGTACCCAAGTTGGCTAAAGGGGGCAGACTGTAAATCTGTTGTCTCAGACTTCACTGGTTCGAATCCAGTCCTCTCCACCATTATACTGGGGCGTAGCCAAGTTGGTAAGGCACGGGACTTTGACTCCCGCATGCGTTGGTTCGAGTCCAGCCGCCCCAGCCAATTTTAGTAAATAAGGCATAAGCCTTTTAATTTTTGAGCCATTAGCTCAGTTGGCAGAGCACCTGACTTTTAATCAGGGTGTCGGTGGTTCGAGCCCACCATGGCTCACCATTTTCTTTAGCGAGAGTGGTGGAACGGCAGACACGCTAGACTCAGGATCTAGTGGGCAATACGCCTGTGGGGGTTCAAATCCCCCCTCTCGCACCACTAAACATAAGGCTTCCGGGGTTTTTCCCTAGAAGCCTTTTTTGTGTCTTAATTCGCTTTTGGTGCCGTTTTGGTTCCAAACTCTTTTTTGGTGCCATTTCGGAAAAGATGTTCTCCCAGCAGGTCAGCCGCTACTTTGCCCATTGTCGGTAAGACGTGGCTGTATGTGTCCATTGTAAACCGCTATATTTGAATGTCCCAGGCGCTATGCCACTATCTTTGGGTGTATGCCAATTTTTAGTAAAAAGGTAGCATGCAAGTGCGTTAGATCATGGACGCGCCAGGCCATTTTCAGCTTTTCCGTTTTGTCCCTGAATAACCGAGCAAACGTGGCCGGGTTTATCGGGCTGCTGTCGTCGTAGCATATCAGGTCATAGTTTTTCCAGGCTTCCCCTGCGCCGCATTTCTTCTCTTTCCAGGCTGTGTTATACTTCTTCAACTCTGCAACCGCTTCGGCAAACAACTCCACGCGCCGCCTGCTTCCTGCTGTCTTTGGTTCACTAAAAACAGGCTCATCCCCTTTTTTAAACCTCTGCAGCGCCTGTTTAACAGTGACAGCGCATTGCTCCAGGTCAACGTCTGCCCATGCCAGGCCTAGAATCTCCCCTGCCCTCATGCCGGTAACTACTGACAAGTAAGTAGACATATATAGGTAAGTGCCCTGCAGCGCTTCCAGCAGCCGCTCTATTTCATTCTCAGAAAAGACAGTCATTTCCCGCTTATTCTTTCTTGGTGGAGTGCAAGCCTCTGCCGGGTTCCGGGGTAGCAGCTCACTTCACAGCAAACATAAACCTACTTATTGCCTTTAAAACTGCCTAAAAGTTTAATGTTAAATCGTCCTGCCCTAGCTAATAAACCTAGAGGGAAAGGCTCATCATGTCGTTTGTTTTCTAAGCAACTCCATTCATCAGCAAGGCTCTTTAATTCTTCTGCTGATATTAAAACAATATTTCTATTTAAGTGTTCCGATGTATACTGTAATGCCAATAGTTCTGATCCCTCCGTAAAACCTGGAGCAATAACTAAAAATATCGGGACTGGTTTATCTGATTTATCCATATAATCTCGAAACTGCTTAATATGGTCCTTAAGATCGACCAACCCAGGGCTTTCTTTGCTTTTATTATCCCACATTACATACATATCTTTAATACTTAAAATCCCGTCTGGATGGTTTGATCCTACCTGTTTAAGAGGTGTATGGTTTAGCTTATTCTGGAAAAGATACGCTGTTGCTTCTTCAAACTTGGATTCTACCTCTATATCCTTTGAAATTATATTATGTGCCCTAAGTAGAGTGTAGTCGCGTATTCCTAGTGCTTCATACATTTCATACCAATTCGCGCGTTCATCTTCAGGTTTTGGGTCAGTTTGTCTTAATGAATCATAGTAAGAAATAATCCTGTCAATTCGTTCCTGTTTCGTGCCACTTACAGGTAAATTTAATTCTAAACACCATTGATAAAGAATTTCTTTACCTAAGCCAATGCCTAAAAGGTTAGAAGGTTGAATATTCTGAATAACTTTTTCTGTGAGGATTTCAATGTTGTCTCCAGAGTTAAAGGGTACATTTGATTTCTCAAGCGCTGCCCGTAAATAATTCTTTTTGTATATAAGTTTGTGCCGTATAAGTATGTTATAGTTTGGAGTCTTAATTTCTATCCCTAGAGCTTTTTTAATTACCTCAGCAATCTCTTCAGGTATAACATCTAAATCTGTGCCTCCCTTGTCTCGAATAGGAAATAAAATACCTAAACTTTGCAGGAACCTTCTTGCCTCACGGATTTCACCTCTAGTGTGAATATCATTGTTTTGCTTAGGGTATTTCCCCATCTTAGCTTCTAATACTGCATGCTCAAATTCATTTATATTAAGTTTACTTCGTAGCTTTCGGAGAAGATTTACTTCATCTGGGCTTTTGGAATCTTCATATTCCCAGGCTACACCCAATACAAAATAATAAAGTTCTATGTCTTTTTTCCTTTGAGGGTTCGCCCGGGAAGCTAGATCCGATATGTCTATTTCATTAGACGTGTTTACAATCTTCTGTTCGAAAGACATTACCTTTTCTTCTGTTTGGCTTGCACTTAAAATATAACCGTCTTCATTAATTAAAATATCCCTAATAATAATTGGATTTAGAACCCTTAAGTCTCCATTATCAATACCATAAAATGCTTTTTCTAAACTTTCATGTACAGTCTCATAATGAAGGTATTGAGGTTTTACCTTAATTAATGCTTCTTTTATTTCAGGTTCAGTTAAATTGCGATAATCAACTACATGAGCAGAGGAAACCCTCCTTAAATCTGGAACAGTGCCAATAGTTGTCACTGCATCATTAAACTTCACTTAACTCCCCCCTTTTTTTCCATAATTCGCCAATAGGAATGCAATATCCTGCAAAATAAAACCCCATCACATTGAGGCCAGGTATGGCTGAAGGAAATTGCCACTCCTGGCAGAATACATCAGAGGGTGTTAATTATGTAAGTAGAGATAAGCTGAAAAGTACGGGAGTGTTTTTGAGTAACCTGGGAACTATTGGAATATGGATAATTACGATACCGCTTATTGTGCTGTTCATCTTCAGGCCTGTGTGGGGAATTGTAGCGTTTGTTGTGGGGTTAATTATAGCACTAGGCAAACTAGCAAAACTGGCCATGGATAAGATAGAGGCAGAGAGGGCACGGAACATGAACGTTCAAACTGTACCCACCAGGCCCTTGCCGCCCGCTGCAACACAAGAGGTTAATATTATTCACCAAATTGACAAACTAGGTTACTTGAATGATAAAGGAATTTAGAGCGAGGCTGAGTTTGAAGAAAAGAAGAGAGAACTATTGAAAAGGCAGTAGTCCCACTATTTCTTTAAAATGACGCGCAAGCAAGAGGCCTCCGGTAAGGTTTGATGCTGAGGGTAAGGCGTTTATACCTGTAAAAAGAAAAAGAGCCCATCGGCTCAGCCTTAAATACACATATATATTATCCCGCTTCTTCCTGGTTATTTTGACCATCGTTTTGTTCAGATGAATTCTGTTGATCGCATTCAGGTTTCTCCACGTCATCTTTTACCTCTTTTTCAGGTGATTTCATATTCTTTGCTTCCTCTTCTAAAGATTCCAACGTCTCTATCCTCATAAAATATGTTTCTTCTGATGTAATAAGTTCAATATAGTATGAAAAGTACAGGTCCCATATATCCTCCCAATTCTCATCATCAATGAAAGTAATATTTAAGCCCATTTCTTTAGCTTCGGCTCTGTCTATTGCATAACCGTGAGAAAAATATCC
>JAGXRN010000016.1 GCA_018335875.1 Dethiobacter sp. | reverse complement strand
CTGCAGGTGGGAAGCTATGCCACCATGGATTGGCGCTACAGGGAAACAGGATTGGGTTTTGACCTGGCACTCTCAGTCCTTGCCACGGTAATCAGCCGTCCTGACCGACAGACGGCCGTAATAGTATGAAGGGTGTTACCTCCGAATTCGGCTTGCCTGTGGTAAAGGGAATTGAGGGAGCCGAGGTTGTATCGCTCTCTGAAGAACACGGTAAGCTGGAATTGTCTGCAGACGCTTTAAACCTGGCAGTGGGCGACCGCGTAGAGCTGATTCCATCTCACGGCTGTACCACCTTCAACCTTTACAATTGGGTACACGTCTGCCGTGAGGGCCTGCTTGAAGGAGTCTGGCCTGTTGCGGCAAGAGGCGCGCTGTACTAGAATGTGACTTACGTAGGAGGTAATTATTTTGCAGTTAAAAAAACACGATGCCATACTTATACACCCGTCTGATAATGTGGCGGTGGCTATTAAAGATTTGACAAAGGGTCAAACAGTTAATGTCTTGGGTGATTCATTTCATGCTGAGATAGTGCTGACATCTGATGTTGCTTTTGGCCATAAGTTTGCAATTACAGCAATCAGGGAAAAAGCTGATATAGTAAAGTACGGTGAGATAATCGGCAGAGCAAGTAAAGATATCGGCGTGGGCGAACACGCCCACGACCATAATATAGCAGGCATCCGCGGCAAAAGAAGCACTGCAGCCATGGAGGAGTCTTAAGATGAAATTTCTAGGTTACCTGCGTGCTGATGGTAATGTTGGGGTGAGGAATCATCTTTTAGTGATACCATCGGTAATATGCGCCAATAATACAGCGCAAAGAATTGCCCAGCAGCTGCCCGGCGCTGTTTATATTACTCATGAACACGGGTGCGGCAGCCATGTTCCCTCGGACAAAGCGCAGACTTACAGGACCCTGGTGGGGTTTGCCGGCAACCCCAATGTGGGAGCGTGCATTGTTGTGGGCCTTGGCTGTGAGGGCATGAAAGCTGAGAGTATAGCCGCGGATATTGCAAAAACGGGGAAGCCTGTTGAATGTATAGTTATTCAGAAAGTGGGCGGCACCATTAAGGCGGTAAGCCAGGGGGTAACTGTGGGCAGGCAGATGCTTGGGCAGATTTCCAGTCAGAGAAGACAGGAGTTTGACCTTTCCAAACTTATTCTGGCACTGGAGTGCGGCGGTTCTGACACCACTTCAGGTATCGCCGCCAACCCGGCTGTAGGTGTGGCCAGCGATCTGCTCGTCCAGGCAGGCGGCACTTCCATCCTTTCTGAAACCACAGAACTGGTTGGAGCTGAGCACCTGCTGGCCAGGAGAGCCATTAACAAAGAGGTGGCTGACCGTATTTTGCAGGTTGTGCACCGCGCCGAATCAAAAGGCCACAAACAGGGTGTGGATATGACCAACCTGGCGCCGGGAAACCGGGATGGAGGCCTGTCCACAGTAGAGGAGAAGTCGCTTGGCTGTTGCTATAAAGCAGGTTCATCCCCCGTATCGGAAGTTGTGGAATATGCATTCAGGCCTTCACGTACAGGACTGGTAATTATGGATACCCCCGGCTACGATGTAGAATCCATTACCGGTATGGTGGCAGGAGGGGCCCAGGTGGTGGTTTTTACAACCGGGAGAGGCACGCCGGTGGGCTGCCCCATTGCTCCTGTGATAAAAGTTTGCGGCAACAGTTCAACATATGAAAAAATGCAGGACAATATAGATATAAACGCCGGTGTTATTATAGACGGCATCAGCTCTGTGCAGGATGTGGGCAGGGATATGTTCCGTGAAATAATAGAGGTGAGCAATGGAAAGCTGACAAAAGCGGAGCAGCTGGGTTTTGGCGACTTTTCAATTACTCGGATCTTTGAGGCTGATTATTGCTAAAGTGCAAAATCCCCAAAAACACTGAAGAAAATATGGCATAATAATTGCAAAGCTTTGATGGTAATCACATCAAAAGCCGGGAGGATAAAATGGAAGAGAGAAAAAAATGGATATCTAATCCGAATGCGCGGAAACAGAAAGAAAAAGCACATTTAAATTTTTTAGGTCAGGACGAGACAAAAAAGGTCAGAAATTTTCACAGCAGCTTTCCTCAATATGAAGTAACACCTCTTCGAAACTTGGCTAATTTGGCAAGTTTCGCAGGTGTGTCAGGAATTTATGTCAAGGACGAATCTTACCGTTTTGGGCTCAATGCTTTTAAGGTCCTAGGTGCGGGCTACGCTATCGGCAAATATTTGGCAGGTTGCCTTAATCTGGATATTACTGACCTCTCTTTTGCAAAGCTTAAATCAAAGGAAATAAGAGAAAGGCTCGGAGACATCACCTTCACTTCAACGACAGATGGAAATCATGGCAGAGGAGTCGCATGGGCTGCTCAACAACTGGGGCAGAAAGCTGTAATATATATGCCTAAAGGATCGTCTCTTATCAGGCTGGAAAATATTAAAGCAACAGGCGCTGAAGGATATATTACTCATTTAAATTATGATGATACTGTGAGGATGACAGCTGATAATGCTGAAAAGTATGGTTGGGTTGTTGTCCAGGATACTGCCTGGGAAGGTTATGATGCTATCCCAACATGGATAATGCAAGGTTATACTGTGATGGTTGACGAAGCATTGGAACAGTTAAATCAGCAGGGTATAGAGAAGCCGACACATATTTTTATCCAGGCTGGAGTAGGGTCGCTTGCCGGCGCCGTACAAGGCTATTTTGCATCAAAATTCGACTGTCAGCGGCCTGTTACAGTAGTTGTTGAACCAAACAAGGCTGATTGTTTTTATAGATCTGCTTTGGCGGGAGACGGTAAGCCGAGAAATGTAGCCGGCGATATGGATACCATTATGGCCGGGCTGGCTTGTGGTGAGCCTAATCCTATTGGGTGGAGAATTTTACGAGATTACACCGATATGTTTATTTCCTGCCCTGATTATGTAGCTGCAAATGGCATGCGGATTCTCGGCAATCCACTGGGAAATGATTTGAGAATAGTATCAGGGGAGTCAGGGGCTGTAACAACAGGTATTTTAGTTGAGATTCTCCACAATGAAAAGTTAAAAGAGGCCAGAGAACAGCTTTTATTTGACAAGGACTCAAAGATCTTACTCTTTAGTACTGAAGGAGATACAGATCCCGTGATTTATAGAAAGGTTGTCTGGCATGGTGAATACTCAAGTCTTGACTGTAGTTAGTTAGCTAAAAAAGTTTGCGTGAAAAGCATTCCTGAAACGGAGTGTTTTTCTTTTTTCACCATTTTTGAACAGGGGGGAGAAATTTATTAATATATAGAAAAAGGAATATAAAACTTAATTGCCGAAATATAAATTATACGTATTGTGAGGTGGTCCTATGTCATATTTATACCTCAGTCAGAATCAGGAAAAAATTCAGGAGTACTGTGAAATTGCAAACAATCTTCTGGGAATTGATGTGGCGGTAGTTGATAAAAGATTAATCAGGATAGCAGGTACAGGCCGCTGTAAAATTAATCAGTTTCTAAATATTAACGGAAAAATACAGAAAAGAGCTATTGAAACTAAGAATATGGTTGTAGTCCACCGGCCGCGTGAAGATTTTTTCTGTCTAGAATGTAATCAGAAGGACTATTGTGAAGAAAAAATGGAAATCTGCGCTCCGATTATTAACGAGGGAGATATTTTGGGAGCCATTAGCTTTATCTGTTTTGATGATGAAGTAAGATTGCGTATTAGGGATAACTTAAATGAATACTGTAATTATCTTGAAAACATGTCTCAAATAATTTCTAATTATGTGGGGAAACTCTGTTTTTTTGATAAGGAGAATATCAAGGATAAAACTTCTTCTACAGATATTATTACATTTAGTCATTTAGCAGGAAATTCAAAAAAATATCTGGATGTAATTAACAGAGCAAAATTAATTGCCCCTAATGATGCTACAGTACTTATTACCGGAGAAAGCGGTACAGGGAAAGAACTTCTTGCTAAAGCCATTCACCATGCCAGCAGAAGGCGGGAAGGGATATTTGTTGCAATTAACTGTGGCGCTATTCCCGAGAACCTGCTGGAAAGCGAGCTGTTCGGCTATGTGGAAGGTGCTTTTACAGGAGCAAGTAAAAAAGGAAAAATTGGCAAGTTTCAATATGCAAATAATGGTACTATTTTTCTTGATGAGATTAATGAAATGCCTCTATTTCTTCAAACTAAATTACTGAGATTTTTGCAGGAGAGAACCATAGAACGAGTAGGCAGTAATGCTGTAATCCCATTAGATGTAAGGGTTATTGCTGCTACTAATAAGGATATAAAAGCTGCTGTGGGGAAAGGAGAATTTAGAGAAGACCTTTTTTACCGGCTCCATGTAATACCTTTGTCTTTGCCTTCTTTAAGAGAAAGGAAAGATGATATAGTACCATTAATGAATCATTTTATGACAAAACATTCTGCAATAATCAACACCAGAGGAGTGCCAGATTTTAAGGTAAGCAGAGAAGTATTTGAAATATTTAAAAAATATACCTGGCCCGGAAATGTAAGAGAATTAGAAAATGTTGTGATTCATATGCTTAATTTAATGAATGAAGCAGGTGAAATAACTAAGGAGTCATTGCCCGAGTATATATTGACTGAAATAAATAATCAATCTATTGACAACAAAGTTGATTTCAGCGATGTTATAAGTCTGGAGGAAATAGAAAAGAAGGTTATAAAAAAAGCACTGAAACTCTATGGAGATTCAACCCTTGGCAAAAAAAATGCCGCCAGGCAACTTGGTATAAGCTTGACTACTTTATATCGCAAAATTTATCTTTACCGATTAGAATAGAGCTTTTGGTCACTTTTATTGCAACTATAAATTATCAATATTAAAAATAAAAATAATTGTTATTTAAGGCAACCAGTAAGGGTATTTGCCTTTTCTTTTTTCATAATAGAAATTTCTATTAGTGATATACAAAAACATTAAGGTATTATAGATAACTGCAATTCTAAATTAGTACTGTATTTACTTCTATTCATTCTACTTTATTAAATTGGCATGAAATATGCAAAGACATATAAATGTACTTAGTTTTACGGCTGGGAGGGTTTAATTATGAGGTTAATTGTAAAAGGGGGCACTGTTGCCACAGAAAAAGGGATAAGTAAAATCAATATGCTGGTGGATAGTGATAAAATAGTTGGTTTTACCCTAGCGGAAACCTGGAACGAGGCCCTGGTGGTAGATGCGGCAAATATGTTCGTTTTACCGGGAGCTGTTGATTCCCATACTCATATTTCTTATCCGGAAGGCAAAGAAGACTTCTTTACAGGTACCAGCGCGGCGGCGGCAGGAGGCTTTACTACTGTAGTAGATATGGACCACAAATCAGGATGTACAACTGAAAAAAAATACAGAGAAAAGATTGATGTTTGCCAGTTAAAAGCGATAACCGACTTTGGTCTTAGCGCAGGCATTATTGTGGAGGATACAGACCTTGAAGAACTGGATAGTCTAGCTAGACTGGGAACTCCCTATTTCAAGCTATTTATGCCCTTAAAGTCAGAGTATGATTTTATCTGCCAAACTTTGACAGCCTGCAAAGAAACAGGAATTCCTTTAGGAATCCATGCCGAAGATATGACATTAATAAATTATTTTTCAAATGGCCTGGATTGGTCTGATCCCATCAGTTTTGTGAGGTCAAGGCCGGAAGTTTCCGAGCAAATGGCAACAGCCGCTGTTTTAGAAATGGCAGACTATTGCCAATCTTCAGTACATTTTTGCCATACCAGTACGGCGAAAACAGCAGAACTGATAATAGAGGCTAAAAAAAGAGGAATAAAAGCCACGATTGAAGTTCAACCCCACTTTTTGATATTAGATGAAACTTCTTTTGCCGAGAAGGGACCCTATGTCAAAACGACACCACCTCTAAGAAGCTCCAATATAAAAGATATATTATGGCGGCAGCTGGCTGCAGGAATAATAGATTTTGTTTCCAGTGACCACTTTTATTGTGCTCAAACAGAAAAGGAAATGGGATTAAAGGATATTCGCCAAGCGCCGGCTGGGATCCCCGGATTGGAGTATGCTGTGGCATTAACTTATCATTTTGGAGTAAACAAAGGCAGAATTGACTTGAAACGATTTGTTCAAGTCATTGCAGAAGCCCCGGCCAGGTTTTGCGGCTACTACCCGCAAAAGGGCGTTCTGGCTGTTGGCTCTGATGCAGACTTCATTCTTTTTAACCCTGAGGAAGAGTGGGTTATAGACTCCAGCAATATGTTCAGTAAAGCCGGCTATTCTCCATATGATGGATTGTGCCTCAAAGGTAAAATAAAAAGAACCTTTGTCCGTGGTACAGAAGTATATGACGGACTTTCAATCAAAGTTTCACAAGGCCATGGAAGATATATTCCTTCAAAAAGACTTAATAGAGAATAGGCAATAATTCTGGGTAAAGGAGTGCGACGGATGATAGATTTAATCATAAAAGATGGAATCATAGTGACAGTGGATGATGAGCGAAGGATTTTCCACGGTTCTGTAGCTGTGGACAAAGGTAAGATTATAAGATTAGGTGATTGCTCTGATTTAAATGCGGGGAAAATTATTGACGCCAGTGGATCGGTGGTAATACCAGGGCTGATCAATTGCCATACCCATTTGTACCAAGCGTTAATAGAGGGTATCGGTTATGATATGCATTTCGAACCATGGAACTGGAAATTTTTATTTCCCATTGTATCAAAAATGTCACCTGAGCATTCTTTTGCCAGTGCCCGGTTAGCCAGCCTGGAAATGGTTAAAAGCGGTACTACTACGGTTTGTGATCACTGGTATATGCACACTTCATTTGCCAATGTCAGGCAAGTTGCAAAAGCTTTAGATGAAAGCGGTATGCGAGCAGATATAGTATACGGGTTATTGGATCAAACCTTTGCCGGGGAACGGATAGACTCAGAATATATGACAATGATTCATGACAGAGATGATTTAGTAAAGGATGCTGCAAAATTCATTAATGAGTGGCACGGCAAAAATAGAACTATTGTTTCAATCGGGGCGGGTTCTACGGAGGATGCTTCAGAAGACCTGTTGGTTGAGTCAAAGAAGCTGGCAGATAGCTTTTCTATTCAGTTAAATTCTCATGTAGCCGGCTGGCAGGACATCCTGGCCTACTGCTACCGTAAATATGGCGTCAGAGATATGGAATTTATGCATAGCAGAGGTTTAACCGGGAGCAATTCAGTTTTTGTCCATGCCGTGTGGCTTACACCGGAAGAAATTAAAATTTTGGCTCGAACCGGTAGTAATATTGTTCATTGTCCTGTGGCCAATGCCCATTTGGGATATGGGGTTGCTCCTATAACGGCTATGCTTTCTGAGGGGATAAATGTAGGATTAGGTACAGACGGGGCTGCCAGCTACACTTATGACATGTTTGATTTAATGAAATCTGCCTCTATGCTTCAAAAGCAACATAATCTTTCCGCAGATTTTCTGACAGCCGAACAAACTCTTGAGCTGGCTACTATAGGCGGGGCTAAGGTTCTGGGTCTGAGTGACCACGTTGGCTCCCTGGAAGTAGGCAAAAAGGCTGATTTAATTGTAGTTGATTTTAATAAGCCTCATCTCCTGCCTGTTAACAGGGTGGTGCCAAAACTGGTATATAGCGCCCGGGGCAGCGATGTTAAGACTTCAGTTATTGATGGTCTGGTAATTATGGAAGACTACAAAGTCCTTACCATGAATGAGAATAAAGTGATAGAGGAATCTATTGAAATAGCCAATGAATTGGTTAGAGGAGCCGGAGAAGAGACAAGACGTTTACTGGAAGCTCCCTGGGGTAGTAAGAGGCCTTACTGGCGCAGTTAGCATATTTAGTTGACTGAGGTGAAAACGGCGATGTCTTATTTTGGGCGACTGTTAAGGATTGACCTTTCGAGTAATACGAGCAAAGATGAAGAAATAAGTAAAAACCTGTTGCAACAGTTCCTTGGAGGAAAGGGTTTGGGTGCGTGGTTCCTTTACAAGGAGGTGCCTGCGGGGTGCAATCCTCTGAGTGAGGAAAATAAGCTGATATTTGCTCTGGGAGCTTTAAGCGGTACCATGGCGCCAGCAGCTTCAAAGTATCATTTACTAACAAAATCACCTCTTACCGGTATTTTTCTTGACAGCAATTCCGGGGGCCATTTTGGGCCCGAACTGAAGGCGTGTGGCTATGATGTATTTATCATTGAAGGAAAAGCTCCAAAACCTGTAATTATATTCATCGATAACGGAAGGGTAAACTTTTTGCCGGCAGACGACTATTGGGGCCTGGGTATTTACGACACCGAAGAAAAAATAAGGGAGAGCCTTGGTGATAAAAGAATTCGTGTTGCCTCAATTGGTATTGCGGGCGAAAATTTGGTTAAGTTTGCCTGCATCGGCAATGACTATTCAAGGCATGCAGGCAGAGGCGGTGCAGGAGCCGTCATGGGTTCAAAAAACTTAAAAGCAATAGCGGTAAGGGGCAACCATAATGTCGAGGTAGTACATCCCTTTGAATTTATACAGGCTGTTAGCGAAGCAAATAGCTGGATAAAGGATAACCCATGGGTGAAGTCCAAACGACGCTGGGGCACGGCCGGCAGCGCCCAGCTAATGAATGAACAGGGGGTTTGGCCTGTCAATAATTTTTCTCAAACTTCTTTCCAGCAGTTTGAAAAGATAGGCCATGAAGTGTTTGATCATGGTTTAGTCAAAAGATTATCTTGTGCCAATTGTTCTGTATCCTGTTCCAAAGGCTATCGGGACACCACTTTTACCGGCGGTGAAATAGAAGGACCTGAATTTGAAACTATCTGCTTATTAGGCGCAAATGTTGGGCTGGATGACCCGCAGGCTATAGCTGCAGCTAATTATCTTTGCAATAATTTTGGCCTGGATACCATTTCTGCGGGTGTTGTGATCGGAATGGTAATTGATGCACTGGATAAAGGCATTATATCGAGAAAAGTAGTAGGACTTTCTGAAAATAAGAACCGTGTAGAGATGGTCTTATGGTTGCTTGAGCAGATTGCCAACCGCTGTGGATTTGGAAATATAATGGCTGAAGGTGTTAGGGATTTTGCCGGTCAATTCGGACTGGAGTCTTTAGCCCCCCATGTAAAAGGATTGGAATTACCTGCATATGACCCGAGGGCTTCTTTTGGTATTGGGTTGGCTTATCAGACTTCTGACAGGGGAGGCTGCCATTTAAGGTCCTGGCCTACGGGAAGAGAGATAACCGGTATTTTAAGCCCGGGAAATAGTATCGACGGCAAAGCAGAATTTGTCAGCGGCCAACAACATGAAAAAGCGGCTCAAGAGTGTTTTGGTGTTTGCCAGTTTCCTTATGGAATAGGCTTTTTAAGTAACAGCCTGGTCAATCTTTTGAATGCAGCTATAGGCAGTAATCATGATAATAGTTCTCTGATAAAGGTAGGTGAGCGGGTTTGGAATCTTGCCAGATGCTTTAATAACAGAGAAGGTATAACCAGAGCGGATGATTTGTTGCCTGCCAAGTTTGCTGACGAGCCTTTACCCGATGGTCGTTTTAAAGGAACGAGGCTGACCTATGAATTACAAAACAGGATGCTTGATGAATATTATCAGCTGAACGGTTGGAGCAGTGAAGGAATACCCTGCAGGAAAAAGTTGGAAGAGTTAGGACTGGATGAAATGGCAAGTGATTTATGGGGTGAGAGTCAGGTATGAACATGAAACATTTATTTTTAATCAGAGATAAATGTACCGGTTGCCGCACTTGTGAGTATAGCTGTTCACTGCATCATTACAATGTTTTTAATCCAAGCCGTTCCCGGATTCAAATATATCGTACAGGTTGCCTGGATTTAGAGGCGAAATATTGTGTGCAATGTGTTAAGCCCCGCTGTGTTCCGGCATGTCCGGAGAAAGCCATTAAGCAAGGTGAAAACGGTGTCCGGATTGAATCAAAACTTTGTAATCACTGTGGGCAGTGCATGAAGGTCTGTGACAGGATATTTTCTGATGGTTGTTTCGCAATTATGTGTAATAATTGTGGAGCATGTGTGGATGTGTGCCCGGAAGAAGCATTGGAAATCAGGGTGAGAAAGAAAATTTAATAAAAATGAAATTTGACCTACGGAAAAGGGGTAATGAGATGAAAATAATTAAAAATGCCATGATTGTAACTCAAGATGAAAAAAATCCGGTAATTCGCAAAGGTTATATTAAAATTAATGGTGACAAAATAGACGCTATTGGCTCTATGGAAGAAATAATTGAGGAGCAATTACAGGCGGAAGAAATTATTGATGCTCGCGGGCAAATTGCCATCCCGGGATTTGTTGCCTGTCATAACCACCTCTATAGTGCGATTGTACGGAGTTTGCCGTATTCTGGTTATGATGATGTAGACTTTTCTTTTGTTTCCTGGATGGAGAGATTCTGGTTTCAAAAACTGGAGAACAAGGTAACCAATAAAGATGTCTACTTGGGCACCTTAATTAACTGTATGGAACATGTTAAACATGGCTATACAACAACTGCCGATACCGTTGAGGGTCCTTTCGCTTTACCCGGCACTCTGTTTTCTGCGGGAGAAGCTGCAGAGAAATCCGGAATTCGGGCCGTACTTTCTTTTGAAACAACGGGCAGAGTTAATGATGAAATCGCTCAATTAGGCTTAAAGGAGAATGTTGACTTTATTGAACATACCCGCAAAAACCCTGGACGGATTGAAGGCAGGATCGGTGTACACACCACTTATACCTGTTCCACGGAGCTGATCCAGGAAGCCAGGGCAGAGGCAGACAGGCTACAGTGTGGGATGCAAATGCACTTATGTGACGACAGGTGGCATACTTACGATACAACATTAAGATTCGGCAAGCGGGCTGTAAAATACCTTGAAGACATTGGTTTTTTAGGTCCGGATGTTCTTTTTGCCCATGCAAGTTACCTGGACTTGCTTAAAGATCCTGAGATTTTAGCCAGATATGCTTGCAAAGTTTCTCACCAGTCAATATCGAATGCAATTTTTGGTTTTTGGCCAAATATGATTCCCCTTATCCAGGCTGGTGTTACAGTAGCGCTTGGAACAGACGGTATGACCCAGTCAATGTTTGAAATAATGAGAGCAGCGCAAATGATTCACAGGATTAGGTATGAGAATCTTGAGCTGTTGCCGGACAAAGATGTGTTTAAAATGGCAACTGTCAACGGGGCTAAAGCGCTGCTCAAAGAAAAAGAAATCGGTTCTCTTGAAACAGGCAAAAAAGCGGATATTGTTTTACTGGAGAACAACAGCCCGGTTCCTGTATTTGAACAAAATATATGGAATTACTTAGTCAGTGTGGCAGACAGTGCCCACGTAGATACAGTCTTGGTTGACGGCCAGGTCGTTGTAAAAAACAGAAAGCATCAACTGGTTGATGAAGCGGCTGTTCGCGAAGAGTGCCGGCAGCAGGCTAAAGACTTTTGGAGTAGAAACGGGTGGCCTACACCATGATAAATTGCGGAGCAGGATTTGAGATCCCAGAATATCAGGGGAAATACATTGGACAGACAATGGTGGTAAAAGAACAGGAAGTTGTAGCATTGCTGAGCAGGATGATCAGCATCCCCAGTGTTGTCGGGAATGAAAGTGAACTCGGCCGTTTCCTGATAAAGTGTTGTGAGGAAGCCGGCCTGGTTGTGGAAATCCAACCGGTTGCCCCGGAAAGATTTAATGTACTGGTTACCCTGGGAGCAAGCAGTTATAAAGCGGCAAAATTAGGGTTGCTCTATCATGGTCATTATGATACTGTGCCGGCACTTGATTTAAAGAACCCTTTCAGTGCTGAATTAAAGGACGGATTTATGTGGGGAAGAGGTACTGTTGATCAAAAAGGTGGACTGGCTGCAGCAATCATGTCTTTGGTTGCTATTAAACGCTCCGGGAAAAGGCTGAAAAAACCAGTTACTGTAGCAGCTGTTGTGGATGAGGAGTCGGAACACCGTGGCAGTTACGAGTTGGTGAAAAGCGGCTTGGAGACCGACTTTGCGGTTGTTACTGAACCTTCTAAAATGAGTGGGGTCTTGGGTTGTAAGGGTACTGTTCCGGTTAAGATTACCGTTAAAGGACTGACTGCTCATGCCTGCAGACCCTGGCTTGGAGTAAATGCTGTGCAAAAGGCGCTGCCGATTCTTGAACTTTTGTTTGCCAAAAATTTTGCAGAAACAGATTTGGGACCGACTCTCGGCAAAATTAAGGGGACTTTAAGTGTGGGAATTGTTGAAGCAGGAACGGCATACAACAATGTTCCGGGTGAATGTGTTATCTGGTTGGACAGGAGAACAATTCCCGGTGAAACGACTGAACAAGTGTTACATGAAATAGAGGATGTAATAAATAAAGCAACTCAAATTGACCCGGAATTACAGGCACACGCCAAGATAGCAAGACCTGATTGGAACTGGAACCCTATTATTGAACGGGGCCTGAGACCTACTTTAACCGGCGAACACAACCCCCTAGTAAAAATTGTAGATGGTGTCCACTATGAGGTGACAGGCAAGCTTATGGAAAAGTATGTGACTGATGGTTATAACGAGCTTGATTTTCTGGTAAATGATTTAAATATTCCTGCTATTCAATACGGCCCCGGGGATCCTGATCTGTGTCATACCGCCCGCGAACAGCTCAATATTAAAGAACTTTTCGAAACGACAGAAGTTTATTGCCGGCTAATTGAAAAAATATGCGTTACAACAATAATTTAAAAGTTTAAAGGGGATTTAAGTATGATGCCATTTGTAGCAATACAAGAATTAGACAAGTTTATTGGTGTGATTACTGCGTTATTGACACCGTTTACTAGCAACGGTGAAAATATTGATTTCCAGGCTGTCAGGGACTTAGTAGACTGGCAGGTCGAGCAAGGGATACATTGCCTGTTTCCCGCGGGAACTTCGGGTGAGGGGATGTTGCTTTCATTAGAAGAAAGAAGAAAATTACTTGAAGTTGTGTATGATCAAGCTGGAGGGCGAATTCCAGTGATTGCCCATGCCGGGGACATTACTACCAAGGGAACGGTTGAATTAGCTCTGCACGCGGCAGGATTACAAGTGGATGCTGTTTCTGTTTTAACACCTTATTATTATAAAGTCGGGGAAAAGGAAATTGCGGATCATTTTATAAAAGTGGCCAACAGTATTCCAAAAATGCCTGTAATTCTATATAACAATCCTGCAACAGCGGGAAATGAATTAACTTTAGCAGTTTTTAAAAAAGTAAAGGAGCAGTGCCAAAATGTTGTTGGCATTAAAGATAGCAGTAAAAGTATCACAGTCTTAAAAGGGTATAAAGATAGCCTGACTCCCGGTGAACCTTTACTGGTAGGCGGCGACGGAATATTTAAAGACGCCCTGGAGATAGGAGCTGTCGGAGCAATTAGCACTATCTCAAATATATTTCCCAAAGCAATGATTAAAATATTCCGAGCCTGGAGCTTGGGAAATAAAGCTGAACTTATATCAGCGCAGGAACACGTTAAAGATCTACTGGCCATATTGACTAAAGTCCCTTATTATGCTGCTTGTAAAATTGTTCTTACCAAGCTTGGTATCTCAGGTGGAAGTGTAAGGCCGCCGATGGGTTCTTTAACTGTTAACCAGGAAAAAGCAGTCTTGGCTTCGTTAAAAGAATTAAATGTACTATAAATTGTACTCAGTAAACTTATTACAGGGGGATTTACTATGGAATTTAAAGTGAATTTGTCGGTAGAAATAGCTGAGATTAAATTTAGCAATCCTTTGCTACTTTCCGAGGGACCGTTGACTGGCAGTGCCGAGCTAATTCGAAGAGCTGCGCAGCATTCAATTGGAGGAATTGTTACTAAAAGTATTCGTCAGCAAAAAGCTCTGTCTCCAAACCCGTATATGATTAGCTACGGTAAAGGCTTGCTAAATGCTGATTGGACCGATATGGGCTTTGATGCATGGTGCCGGGAACTAAGACAGCTGGAAATCCCGATGCCTTTAATAACTAATGTGGCAACCAACCATGTTCCTCCCAAACAAGCAGCAGAGTTTGCGTCAATTCTACAGGACTGCGGGGCCAGTTTGGTTACCTTTTCCGACTATGAACCGGAAAATTTGATTCAGGCAGTCAGCCATGCCAGAAAAAATGTTAAAGTGCCGATTATGGTAAAACTACCGCCGTTTCTGCCCAAGGTGGGTAATATCTGTAAAAGGTTGGAAGATGTCGGCGTTAATTGTATTGCGGCCATGGATGCAGTGGGGCCGGGACTGGATATTGACATTGAAACAGGAAAGCCGGTTTTGGGAAGTATTGATGGAGGGGGATATTTGTCCGGTGCTCCAATTTTTCCTCTATCCCTCTTTTATATCGCAGAGATATGTAAAAATGTCTCCGTGCCTGTGGTTGGCGTTGGCGGTGTTACCAACTATAAAGACGTTCTTAAAATGATAATGGCGGGCGCTACAGGGGTAGGGATTGTTACTGGCGCTATTTTAAAGGGTCTTGGTTTATTCGATGAGATAGAAAAAGATTTAGTAACCTATCTCCAGGAGCGCAAAATTAACAACTTGTCTGAAATACGCGGCAAATTGCATACTCATTTAGCTGACAGGGAAGAACATTTTAGCTGGCGGCCACATGTTGATCAATATAGATGTAATGGCTGCGGATTATGCAGCAGGTCATGTTTCAAAGGGGCAATAAGCATCGCTGACAGTACTGCTAAAATTAATCTGGATATGTGTTCGGGATGTGGAGTCTGTGCAACAGTTTGTGGGCGCCGAAGTATAAAATAACCCCTATAAAATTAAATCAAAACAATCGGAGAATTTGGAAAGGAGATGTGGTTATGACCATATAAGCTAAACGACTTTTTGAAAGTTTTTGAGCAACCAGAAGTTTTAAAAAAAATTTAATGGGGGTATATTTAAAATGAAAAAAATGAGCAAAAAAAGACTGCTGCTTACAGTATTGATATTGGCTATAACTTTAGTTATTTCTGCTTGTGGGCGTAAGAGTGAGGTTAAACAACCAACTGAGCAACCAAAAGAAGAAGCACCAAAACTAAGAATGGTTATGGTAACAAATCAGGCGGGTGTTGGAGATGGCGGCTTTAATGATATGGCTTGGGCAGGTTTTAAACTGGCCGAGAAGGAGTTAGGTGCAGTTATTCATGTAATTGAACCTGGTGAACAGGCTAACTTTACACCTAGTCTAGCTGCTGCAGCTGAGCAGGGGTATGATATGGTTGTAGCAGTTGGTTTCCTACTTGTTGATTCACTTAAAGAAATTGCAGATCTCTATCCCGATACAAACTTTGTAATAATCGATGGTATGATTGAAAAGCCTAATGTTGCTTCGGTACTATTTAAAGAAAATGAAGCTGCATATTTAGCCGGCATTGTTGCCGCTAAAATGACTAAAACTAATATAATTGGTTTTATTGGCGGCATGGAAACGCCTCCGGTTCTTAGATTTGAATCCGGCTGGAAGGCAGGAATTATGACTGTTAATCCGGATATTAGAATCAATTTTGCTTTTGTGGGCGCCTTCAATAATCCCGGCAAAGCAAAAGAACAAGCCTTAGCCCTATACGATAGCGGAGCAGATGTTATTTTAGAAGTCGGCGGACTCAGTGGTTTAGGTGTTATTGAAGCTGCCAAGGACGCAAAAAAATGGTTTGTTGCCTGTGACATGGACAAAAGTGCACTGGGAGAAGGCGCACAGCTGACAGCGGCCATGAAACGTATTGACAACGCTGTTTTAGAGATGGCCAAAAACGTTCAGAACGGTACTTTTAAAGCCGGTATTTACAATCTGGGATTAAAGGAAAACGCTGTTGGTTTGCCGGAAAACACAGCTAAAATTGCTGGACCGGAAATCATGAAAATTGTGGAAGTATTAACTGAAAAAATTATAAAAGGCGAATTAGTTATACCATCCGACAGGGAACAAGCTAAAAACTTCACACCGCCAAAATTATAAGTATAAAAGTCAGGGGTAGTAGGAATGAACATAGTTGAAATGAAGAATATTTGCAAACAATTCCCGGGAGTTCAGGCTAACGACCATATATACCTGGATATTCGAGAGGGGGAAATACATGCTCTGCTTGGCGAGAATGGAGCAGGTAAAAGTACCCTCATGAATGTGCTTTACGGTTTGTATGGCCCGGAGAAAGGAGAAATTTGTTTTAAAGGAAAGAAAGTTGATATCAGTTGTCCAAACGATGCAATAAAACTTGGTATCGGCATGGTTCACCAGCATTTCATGTTAGTTCCCCCTTTTACTGTAACTGAGAACATAGTTTTAGGCACTGAACCATCAAGGGGCCCTCTGCTTGACTATAAACAAGCCGTAAGTGCTGTAAAGAAGGCATCACACAAATATGGCCTAAATGTTGATCCTGATGCTTTAATCAGAGATATTTCAGTAGGCATGCAGCAGAGGGTCGAGATACTAAAAGTTCTTTTTCGAGGGGCGGAACTACTGATTCTTGATGAGCCCACTGCGGTATTGACACCGCAAGAGATTGAAGATTTGTATAGAATAATGAAGAATTTGCGAGACAACGGACATACAATCGTCATTATTACTCACAAACTAAAAGAAGTGAAACATATAAGCGACCGTGTAACCGTGCTCCGTAACGGTAAGAACATTGGTACGGTACAAACTGGTGAAACTGATGAAAAAACTCTGGCAAAGATGATGGTTGGCCGTGATGTTGTTTTGCGTGTGGAAAAACCTCCCTGCACAAAGGGCAACGAGGTATTAAAAGTAACGAATCTGCATGCCGGCAATTATAGACGGCTGCCTGCTTTAAAGGGCTGCTCTCTGGATGTTTGTGAAGGTGAAATTGTTGGAGTGGCCGGTGTGGAAGGGAATGGGCAGACTGAATTAATCCAGGTCTTGACAGGCTTACAATCTTGGTCTGAAGGTGAAATCCGGTTTAAAGGGAAGAAACTGGAGCACACAGCCACTCCACAAAAGATGCTAAAAAGTGGGTTGGGACATATCCCTGAAGACCGCCAAAAACGTGGCTTAGTATTGGACTTTTCAGTGAAAGAGAATATGATCATGGGGTTTGAAGATTCAAAAGAATTAACAAAGAGTATTTTTATAGATTACGAAAAGGTAAATGATTTTTCACGATTACTTGTCAAAGAGTTTGATATTCGGACCCCCAGTATTGAAACAAAAGCTGGAAAGTTGTCAGGCGGTAACCAGCAAAAAGTTATAGTTGCCAGGGAGCTGGCCCGTAACCCTAGGCTTTTAATCGCAGCCCAGCCTACCAGGGGTTTAGACGTTGGAGCAATTGAGTTTGTCCATAATCAGTTAATTTATCAAAGAGGGATAGGGCGTGCAATACTGTTGGTGTCTTATGAACTTGAGGAAATAATGGCTTTAAGCGACCGGATAGTAGTACTATACGACGGACAGATTATTCAGAGTTTTGAGAATGAAAAAGTGTCAATGGAAGAGTTAGGTTTCTGGATGGGCGGAGGGAGTAGAAAAGCAATTTAAATCTGTGGCGGCAATATTCTATGATTTTTCAGAATATTGCCGCCAATAATTGCTGGAGGAGGCTTTATAATAATATGGAGCGGCGCGAACCAACCACCAAAATATATGAAAAATTACATGAAATAGTCAAGGTTTTGCTTGACCCTGTTATTGCTGCTATTTTTGCCCTGTTTATCGGTGCTGTCATTATTACAGTTTTAGGAGATAGTGTGGTTGTGGCGTATTCAGCTTTATGGAAAGGGGCATTTGGCAGTACTCGAAGTATGGGACAGACATTTATGTCAGCAACTCCATTGATTTTTACAGGTTTAGCCTTTTCAGTTGCTTTTCGGTGTGGTTTATTTAATATTGGATCTGAAGGACAACTGTATATGGGCGCTATTATTGGAGCGTGGGCGGGTTATGCTTTTACCGGTTTGCCTTCTTTAGCACATGTTTCCCTGGTTTTAATATTAGGAGGAACCGCGGGGGCGGCTTGGGGTTTTTTACCCGGCTTTCTAAAAGCTAAACTAGGTGTACATGAAGTTATAAACACAATTATGATGACTTATATTGCTATCAATCTTACTAATTGGCTGGTTTCCTCAGATGGACCGATGCGACATGGGAGCACTCTGCAGGCAACTCCGTTTGTTGCTGATACAGCAAGATTAAAGGTTCTTATTCCTTCAACCAGGCTGACAACCGGAATTATTATTGCTTTTTTTGTCGCTTTTTGTATTTGGGTGCTTCTATGGAAAACAAAATTGGGATATAAGGTCAGGGCGGTCGGCTTAAATAACATGGCTGCAGAGTGTGGTGGAATCGACAGTAATAGATATATTATTTATGCCATGATGATTTCAGGAGCCCTGGCAGGACTTGGCGGTGCGGTGGAAACTATTGGCGTTCACGGACGGTTTTATTCCGGATTTTCGCCCGGATACGGTTTTGAAGGTATTGCCGTTGCGATGTTGGGCGCCAATCATCCAGCCGGAATATTATTATCTGCACTGTTATTCGGCGCCTTGAAGAGTGGCGCCATGACAATGCAGATAGTCGCCGGGACGAACAGTGAGCTTGTAAAGATCCTACAGGCTATAATTATCTTTTTTATAGCAGGTAAATGGAGTATTATTACGCATCTCGAGAGCAGGCAAAAGAAAAAAGACGGTCTTAAATCAAATATTAGGGGGGATGAAACGTGGAAACAATCAACTCAATAATAAAACTATTTAGCGTTGGGTTATTGCTGGCGACATTACGTATGGCTACTCCCCTGATATTTGGCGCCATTGGCGGAACGTTCTCTGAGAGGTCGGGAGTAATTAATATCGGTTTAGAAGGTATGATGCTCATGGGTGCTTTTGGTGCTGCCTTTACCTCATTATTAACGGGAAATCCCTGGCTTGGGGTATTGGCTGCTATGATCACCGGCGGCCTGATGGGCTCTGTTCATGCAGTAATGTGCATCAAATTTAAAGCCAATCAAATTGTTATCGCTACCGGTATTAATATTATGGCAATAGGAATTCCGTCACTGATATTACAGGGATATTGGGGCAATGCCGGACGTACGCCTTTAGTTAAAGGACTGCCGACCACAAGCATTTCTTTTTTAAAAGATGTTCCTTTTCTGGGAGTATTACTTGGCACCCACAACCCATTAACTTACGCAGCTTTATTATTAGTTCCTATTGCACATATTGTTTTGTTTAAAACACGCTTTGGCTTACGGGTCAGGGCTGTGGGAGAGCACCCACGGGCTGCTGATACTGTAGGTATAAATGTCTTTAAGATTCGCTATATTTGTGTGATTTTGAGCGGTGTTCTGGCTGGATTAGGAGGAGCGTACCTGTCTTTGGGGCAGCTCTCTATGTTTATCAAATCAATGACTGCAGGGCGCGGCTTCATTTCTCTGGCTGCCATGATATTTGGTAAATGGACTCCACTTGGAGCCTTTGGAGCTGCCTTATTATTCGGTCTTGCAGACGGGATACAAATGACTGCCCAGGCACAAGGAATACCCATACCCAATGACTTCTTATTAATGTTACCCTATATTATTACTATGGTCGCCTTATCGGGATTTATTGGGAGAGCTACGCCACCTGGAGCAATTGGAAAACCTTATGAAAAACATTAAAATATTTTTAACAACAAAATACCCACAACCGTTGGTGGATATTCTTGAATCTGAATTTGAACTTGAAGTAAATCAGAGCGGTAAACCGTTGACTAAAGACGAAGTGAAGCTGCATCTTAAACATGCGGATGGAGTCATATTATTGCTTAATGACAGTTTAGATGCTGAAATCATTGATGCCGCGCCCCAGTTAAAAGTAATAACCCTTTTTGCCGAAAGCCTGGTTAACATTGATGTTGAATATGCTACTGAGAGAGGAATCATGGTTACAACTACACCCGGTGAACTATCTGAAACCACAGCGGACTTGACCTGGGCACTTTTAATGGCTGCTGCCAGGCGAATACATGAGGCTGATGCTTACGTCAGAGCAGGAAAGTTTCAGGACTGGAGCCCGTCTGTTATGTTAGGCGGGGACGTGTACGGAAAAACCCTGGGTATTGTAGGATTAGGAAAGATTGGTACAGCTGTAGCCCGAAGGGCAAAAGGATTTAATATGAAAATTATATATACCGGATCGACTGGACCAAAACCTAACTTGGAAGCAGAGCTTGGCTGCCGGTATGTTACTCTGGATATTTTGTTGCGGGAATCTGATTTTATCTGTTTGCATTGTAAATTATCACCGGAAACTGAACACTTAATCGGAGAAAAAGAATTGTCATTAATGAAAGATAGCAGTTACCTGATAAATACCGGTCGTGGAAAATTGGTGGATGAAGAAGCTTTAACATTTGCTTTAAGAAACAAGGTTATTAAAGGAGCTGGGTTGGATGTTTATGAGTTTGAGCCTCAGGTTGCCAAGGGACTGATAGGGTTGAGAAATGTGGTTCTTACTCCTCATATTGGGGTTGCAAGTATTGACAATAGATATAGGATGGCTGTAAATGCAGCCCGGAATATAAAAACGGCTTTAAACGGCGGAGTCCCAGAAAACCTGGCAAATAGAGAAGCACTGGAGAGGAGGAAGTATTGTGAGCGGCATTAAAACTAGACTTGTTGTGAACGGGGAAGAAATAATTACTGCTAGAGATCCCAAACAGTCACTTCTGCAATTTCTTCGGACGGAATTAAGTCTAATGGGTGCCAAAAACGGTTGTGCCAAGGGCCATTGCGGAACCTGTACCGTGATAGTCAATGGCAAAGCACAGCGAGCGTGTTTACTCCAGGTCGGTAAATTGGATAATTCCAGCATAGAAACAATCGAAGGATTAACCAAAAACGGAGAACTGCATCCTTTACAAATAGCCTTTGCCAAAGCAGGAGCAGTACAATGCGGTTTTTGCACCCCTGGGATGATCATGGCTGCTAAAGCACTGCTAGATCAAAACCCCGACCCCAGTGAGGACGAAATTAAGGATGCCTTAAAATATAATTTATGCCGGTGTACAGGCTATAAAAAAATAATTGAAGCAGTGCAAATGGCAGCAGCAGCAATGCAAGGCAAAATAGTCTTAAATGAAACAAGTGAAAAAGGATGGGTTGGAGAAGCGGTTGTTCGTTATGACTCACTGGCCAAAGTTAAAGGTGTTCCTTTATACACGGATGATTTTAGACTTGGGGGAGCCCTGGAAGGGAAACTGTTACTAAGTTCTCACCCGCATGCCAGGATTATGTCCATTGATACTGCAACTGCGGAGAATGCCCCCGGAGTAGTTGCTGTGCTGACTGCCAAAGACATTCCGGGACGAAAGACTTTTGGTTTAATAGTGCCTCACCAGCCGGTATTGGCTGAGCAAATTGTCAGATATACAGGTGATCCCATAGCCTTGGTACTTGCTGAGAGTGAAGGTCAGGCTGAGGCAGCCCGGGAACTGATCAAAGTAGAATACCAACCCCTGGAAATCGTTGATAATCCTTTACGAGCATTAGAAGAAGGTGCACCCATTGTTCACGATGAAGGAAACGTGCTTGCCCACATAAAAGTAAGAAAGGGAGATATAGAGGCCGGCTTTGCCAGGGCAGATATTATTCTTGAAGACAACTTCTATGTGCCTTCGATAGAGCATGCATATATGGAACCCGATGCTTGCCTGGCGAAGCAGGAAGAAGATGGGATCATTACTGTCTGGACTGCCAGCCAGAGCTCTTTTAGTTTTCAAGAAGACATCTCCAAAAGCTTAGGAGTACCCAAAGAAAAAATCAGAGTTATTAACAGGACAACAGGCGGAGCATTTGGCGGGCGGGAGGAACCCACTGTGCAGATTCACGCGGCCTTAGGTGTCTTGAAAACGGGTAGGCCTGTACGGATGGTACTTAGTAGGGAAGAATTAATAAAAATGTCAACCAAACGCCATGCCGAGTATCTTTATTATAAACTGGGTGCTACAAAAGAAGGGGTGATTATCTCCCTGGAAGTTAAAATAGTAGGTGACACGGGAGCTTATGCATCTGCCGGAGAACCTGTCCTTTTTCGTTCGGCAGTGTTCAGTTCAGGACCATATGAAGTACCTAATGCCAAGGTTGATGCTTTTGCAGTGTATACTAATAACCCTCCCGGCGGTGCAATGCGTGGATTTGGCAGCACTCAACCTGCGGTGGCAGCTGAAATTATGATGGATAGATTGGCTTCAAAGCTAGATATATGTCCATTTAAAATAAGAGAATTAAATGGTTTAGAGCCTGGAAAGCAAACCCTGGGAGGCCAGGTATTGGATTATAGCGTGGGATACAAAGAAACACTGAAATTAGTAAAAGAAGCCCTGGATAAAGAAGCATTACCCACATCCAAGCCTGGGAAAAGAATCGGTGTAGGAGTAGCCAGCGCCATGAAGAATGTAGGACTTGGTTCAGCCATGGTTGACGGTGCCTGGTCAACCCTGAAACTATTAAGTGATGGCAGACTGGAACTGGGCATAGGCAGTGTGGATAGTGGACAGGGAGCAGATACAGTAATGGCTCAAATTGCCGCCCAGTCAGTAGGTGTAAGCTTTAATACTATTAAAATTGTGTCAAGTGATACAGGGCTTAACATGGACGGAGGGGTGACGACTGCTTCACGGCAAACTTTTGTCACCGGTAATGCAGTTAGGATTGCCGGTATTAAGTTTCGTAATCTACTGTTTAAATTAGCTTCTGAAGCGTCTGGTATTCCCCAGAAATATCTTGAAATAAAAAATAACTGCATTTACGATATCAGGCACCAGGCAGATTATAAGATCTCCCTGCCGGAGCTTGCGCGGTTGGCTGAATGCAGAAACTTTTCCTTAAAGGCAGAACATTTTTACGTAGCGCCGGGCACCAAGGTTTTAAAGGATTGCTCTGACAACCCGGAATTTGACCATGAGGAGTTTAGGCTGCATTTTGCTTATTGTTACGGTACTCAGGCTGCCATTGTTGAGGTTGATGAAAACACTGGTGAAGTATGTGTCTTAAAAGTTATCGCTGCCCATGATGTGGGAAAAGTTATTAATCCCTCGGCTGTGGAAGGGCAAATCGAGGGTGGCATTATGATGGGGTTGGGATATGCCTTAACTGAAGAATTCAAGATGAAAGACGGTCAAGTGGTTACCAATACGCTAAAGAAATTGGGAATACCGGATATAACTCAAACTCCTAAAATACAATCTATCATCATAGAAGACCACCATCCATACGGACCATATGGCGCTAAGGGAATGGGAGAACTGCCTATGAATCCGACAGCTCCGGCCATACTTAACGCTATTTATAATGCGGTTGGGATCCGTTTAAATAGTTTACCTGTTAGTCCTGAAAAGATAAAAGATCAACTTTTTAAGATCAAGGAGATGAAATAAAAATGCTTAACCAAAAACGCCGGCAAAAAGTCCTTGCACTTTGTCGCAAATTAATAGGAATTCCAAGTGTTACCGGGGATGAAAAAGTGATTGCATCATTTGTTAGCGAAGAAATGTTGGCCCTTGGTTTCGATCAGGTATGGATTGATCAGGTAGGCAATGTTGTTGGTAAAATTAAAGGAACCGGTGAGGGACCAAGAGTATTGTTTGACGGTCATCTTGATACTGTTGAAGTAAGCGACCCATCTGCCTGGACCAGAAGCCCATTTGGAGCTGAAATAGTTGATAATTGTATATTCGGCAGAGGCGCGGCAGATATGAAAGGCGCACTGGCGGCAATGATAAGTGGCATTGCATTTTTGGCTGAGGATGAAAGACCCAAGGGAGATATCTATGTAAGCGGCACCATATTGGAGGAAATAGCAGAAGGTTTTTCCTTGTCATATATATTAGGCGATTTAAGACCGGATGTCGTGGTTATCGGGGAAGCAACCGAATTAAATATTAATATTGGACAACGCGGGAGAGCTGAAATTGTTCTGGAAACAAAAGGCATACCGGTTCATTCATCTAATTCAAAAGCCGGCATTAATGCTGTGGAAAGCATGTTAAGTTTATTAGGTGGAATAAAACAAATTTCCCTTCCACAACATGCTATACTTGGGTCTGCAGCTTTGGAGCTGACGGATATTATTTCATCGCCTTATCCTGGGGCGTCGGTGATTCCGGAAAAATGCAGAGTAACTTTTGATCGAAGGTTAATGGTTGACGAAGTGAAAGAGCATGTTTTAGAAGATATCAGAAGAATTATTAATAAGGAAACTGAAACAAATAACAAAATTAGTGCTACTGTAGATGTGGCCAGCCTGCAA
The DNA here is from genome assembly GCA_018335875.1 of Dethiobacter sp. Taxonomy (GTDB): domain Bacteria; phylum Bacillota; class Dethiobacteria; order Dethiobacterales; family Dethiobacteraceae; genus JAGXRN01. Next base: position 1,909 of record JAGXRN010000016.1, on the reverse strand, counting down.
ATAAAAAGTTACACCGGACTAGAGGTAGAACATTCTAAATTTGCGCCGGCATGGTTGCTCAGCGAGGACCACGAAATAGTAAATAGGGCAAAAATGGCTTTAAAAAGTATGGGAATGAATCCTAAAATCAATGTATATTCATTTTGCACTAACGGGAGTGTCTCTGCAGGTATTTATAATATACCGACTATTGGTTTTGGTCCGTGTAAAGAGTCTCAGGCTCACATAATTGATGAGTTTATTCAAATTGACCATTTAATTCAGGCAACTGAAGGTTACTATCAGTTAGGGAAGTATTTAAGTGCTTAAAGATAAAAGTTAGGTGAAAAAAGCATGAAAGTGGAAATGTTTAGTTACATACGACAGGTTGCTGCCAGTGAATGTGTAATAGAAATAGAGACCAGAGATGTAAAGAGCCTGTTGCACTATTTATCGGCTTTGTATGGAGATAGTTTTAGGAAAATGATATTTAATGAAGACGGCTCGCTGAATAACCTGATTAATATTTTGATAAATGGTCAAAATATTATACTTTTAAATGGATTGAATACAGAGTTAAAAATAGATGATTTAGTTTCATTAATCCCATTTGTATCAGGAGGCTAGAATAAATTCTGGCAGCTTTAAAGTACTGTTCTTAAGGAGATGATTATTTGTTCTGGCGGAGTAAAGAGTTAATAGAAAAAGGGCCAAGCAGGCGCGCCCTGTTTAAGTCAATGGGGTATACAAATTATGATCTGGCCAGGCCGCTGATTGGTGTGGCTAATTCCTGGAACACTCTGGTTCCCGGACATTTTAACCTGCGCCAGGTCGCTGACGCGGTGAAGGATGGAATACGGCAGGCAGGCGGAACGCCGGTTGAGTTTGGTTTTATTGCTGCCTGCGACGGGTTGGCCAACGGCCATGACGGCATGCACTATATTCTGCCCACCAGGGATCTGATAGCAAATGATATCGAGATGATGGTGCAGGCCCACCGCCTGGATGCAGTGGTTCTGTTGGGTTCATGTGATAAAATCGTTCCCGGCATGCTGATGGCTGCGGCTCGCTTAGATATTCCCGCCATTGTTGTGCCCGGAGGCAACATGGAAGGCGGAGTCCATTTTGACGGCCGGCCTTCTGATATCACATCTTTGCGAGAGGCGACCGGCATGCTTAAAATCGGTCAAATCACCCGGGAAGAGTTTGCGGAGCTTGAGGACAAAGTTGCGCCGGGTTGCGGTTCATGTTCATTTCTTGGCACTGCCAATACAATGTGCTGCCTGGCAGAAGCAATGGGAATGACTCTGACAGGAAGCGGGACTGCGCCTGCTGTTTCTGCAGCACGCCTGAGGCTGGCACAGGAATCAGGCCGTGCAGTGATGAACCTGGTGGAAAAGAGTATTACGGCAAGGCAGATTATTAACAAACAGTCACTGGAAAATGCCATTAAAGTCAGCATGGCAATCGGCGGCTCAACGAATGTCGCATTGCACCTGCCGGCTATTGCGTATGAGGCGGAGGCGGACATCACTATCCTGGACATTGAGAGGCTGAGCCGCACCACTCCCCACCTGGCACGCATCTATCCTGCCGGCCCTGCCAATGTGCCTGATTTTCACCGGGCCGGAGGCGTGGCGGCTGTGATGAAAGAAATGGAATCTCTCCTCTCCCTGGATGTAATGACAGCTACCGGGAAGACCATGGGGGAGAACATCGCAAAAGCAGAAACAGCCAACAGTGAAATCATTAAAACATTGAGCAATCCCATAAATAGCGAAGGGGGGCTGGCAGTACTGCGGGGCAACCTGGCTCCTGATACAGCAATCAGCAAACCTGCTGCCATTCATCCTTCAATGTGGCTCTTTACAGGCAAGGCCCGGGTTTTTGACTGCGAGGAGGCGGCTTCAAAAGCAGTAATGGGTGGTGA
>JAGXRN010000015.1 GCA_018335875.1 Dethiobacter sp. | reverse complement strand
ACATATTCGCGGTTGGCGTAGGCGCCTCCGGGCACAAGACCCATGGAGGCTGCCTGCAGCGCTCCTGTGAAGAGAGGAATGCTGCCAAAAGACAGCTCTATGGAAACTTTACTTGACAGTGCAATTTCCCTGGCATGGCCGAGCAGGCCAAAGCCGGTGATATCTGTGGCCGCATTTACACCAACAGACTGCATGGCTTCGGACGCTTCCCGGTTTAGCTCTGCCATGGCCCTTATTACCGCTTCCAATTCGCCGGGGCCATCCATTTCTGCTTTTGCCGCCGTCAGTATAAGACCGGAACCAAGAGGTTTGGTCAGTATCAGGCTGTCGCCGGGGCGGGCGCAGGAATTTGTGATTAGATTTTGTGGGTGGATGATGCCTGTCACCGCCAGGCCGTATTTAGGCTCGTCATCATTTATACTGTGGCCGCCGACCAGAACTGCCCCGGCCTCCATAATTTTGTCGGCGCCTCCCTGCAGTATTTTGCCAAGGACAGCAACATCCAGGGTTTTATAGGGGAAACAGACAATATTCATGGCGGTAAGCGGCCGCGCTCCCATGGCATAGACGTCGGACAATGAATTGGCCGCAGCCACCTGGCCAAAAAGGTAGGGATCGTCCACTACCGGTGTGAAAAAATCAACTGTCTGCACCAGGGCTAAGTCTTCTCTTACACGGTAGACGCCGGCGTCGGCAAAAGAGTCACAGCCGACAAGCAGGTTTTCATCATCCATTTGCGGCAGATGGCACAGCACCTGTGCCAGTACCCCGGGGGGCATCTTGGACGCTCACCCGCCGCTGCAGGTCAACTGGGTCAGGCGTTTTTGCCTGTCTTCACTCACTTGTTTTCCACCTCCCTGCTGCTCAAGTCCAGCCGCCACGGCACCCGCTCATCACCCATTCTTCTGGTCCACTTCATCCTGTCGAATGTTTCCAAAAGCGGCAGTACAAATTTCCTTGAAGTCCCAAGCTTATCGCGAAACTCGCCGGCAGCCAGTGATTTATTGCTGCGGAAATGCTCGCACAGAAGCTCTTTGGCACGTGAAAAATGCTCATGATGCAGGGCGAGCTGGTCGTCAAGCCTGACGACTTCGCCACGCCTGGCAAGATAAGACAGCAGGCTTTCCGCCAAAGCAGGTTTAATGCCTGTCTGTTCAACAACCTCCCTCAGTGTTGGAGGTGTAAACCCGCCCTCCCGGTAAAGAACGGTCAGTCTTTCCAGCAGACGGGCCTGCTCAGGCCCCGGCGCCGGCTCATGCCCGGCCAGGCTGACTAAATCGCCGGATTCTGATATTTCTCCGCTCTCTGTCATCCCTGACAACAAGCTGCCGTATACCTTCGCTGCCACTGCCTTGGGCAGAATGTTTTTCAATTCTGCCCGTGAGATACCGGCAGAGAGCGGATTTGCAGCATGGAAGGCAGTTAAAGCCTCAAGTAGGCGGCGGCGCCAATCTGCCATGCCGGCGCCGTCAACAAGCAGCCCGTCAATAGTTTGCACCTCACCTGACTGCTGCAATCGCTCAAGTATAGCCGATAAACTTTCCGGGGGCAGGCCGGATTGCTTTTGCAACACTGACTCCAACACAACAGCATCCCTGCGGATGCGCTGCAAAACAGGAACCGCCGGATCCCCCTTTTCCAGTTCTTTCAGCCTCTGCAGCACATCTTCTTTTTTTCTCCTATGCCTGGCAGTATGCGCGTCAAGCACCACACCACCGCCAATGGTAGTCATAGGCGAGTAGGAACGGATGATATAGCGGTCACCAGCATGGGCCACCAGCTTATGTTCAAGGCGCAGCTGCACCAGGGCTTCTCCTCCGGGCTGCAGTTCATCGCAGTCAAGGAGAGCAATTCTGCCCACCGTGCGGCCTGCACCCAGGAAGACATGGACACGTGTCAGGTTTTTCACTGCTCTTGGCGCGCTCTTTAAGAGATAGAGGCGGGCATCCAGCAGGGATGTGTCTGATAGCGAACCGGGCGCTGCCAGTACACTGCCGCGCTCCAGGGTTTCTTTCTCCACGCCTGCCAGGTTGACAGCCACGCGTTGGCCGGCAATGGCCTCATCCACTGCAGCCCCGTGCACCTGCATCTGCCTGACTCTGGCCTGTCTGCCAAGCGGCAGGATTTCCACATTCATGCCGGTTGCAATACGTCCGGCAAGCAGTGTGCCTGTAACAACTGTACCAAAACCGGTCATACTGAATACACGGTCCACCGGAAGCCTAAGCGGCGCCGTGGCATCACGGGACGGCAACTCGCCGGTAAGAAGGTCTATTTGCACAAGCAACTCTTTTAGCCCCTTGCCTGTGTGCGCAGAGACACGGTGAAAAGGCGCATCAGCCAAAAAAGTACCCGCCAGAGCATCGCGCACTTCTTCTTCCACCATGTCCAGCCATTCTTCATCATCGGCCAAATCCACCTTGGCCAGCACCACAATGCCACGGGCTATCTTAAGCAGCTCCATGATCTCCACGTGCTCCCTGGTTTGGGGCATCACACCCTCAGACACATCCACTACCAGCAGTACAAGGTCAATCCCGCCGATTCCAGCCAGCATGTTGTGGATAAACCGTTCATGGCCCGGCACATCAATAACGCCGGCCAGGCGCCCTCCGGGCAGCCTGAATGGCGCAAACCCCAGCTCAATGGAAATGCCCCGTTCCTTTTCCTCGCGCAGGCGGTCGGTATCCTCGCCTGTCAGTGCTTTAATCAGCGCGGTCTTACCATGATCCACATGACCGGCAGTCCCTATAATGACATGAGGCACCGGATCACCTCTTCTTCTTCATCTTCAGCAACAGTGCGCAAATCAAGCAGCAGGCGGTCATCCTGCACCCTGCCCACAAGCACCGGGTCTCCTGTGCGGAGTTTTCGCACCCATTCAGACAGTGAAGCACTTTTTGGCTTGATAGCCAAAACATAAGTTAAAAGCCTGGTCAGCGGCATGGCACCGCCGCCCACATATGAATAATCCTCAGCCACATCCAGGGTATACGCTTCGTTGCAGTGCTCATGCAGAAGTTTAGCCAGGCGCTCTGCACGTACCTTCAGCAACGGAGGGGAAGCGGTTAACATCGCCAGTACAGGTATTTCACGCAGCGGATCGCCGAACCTGTAAACACGCAGTGTAGCCTCAAGCGCGGCCAGTGTAACCTTATCAGGCCTGAGGGCTCTCATTAATTGGTTCTTTTTCACACGTTCCACCAGTTCACTCCTGCCTAAAATCAGGCCGGCCTGCGGCCCTCCCAGCAGCTTGTCCCCGCTTAAGGTAAGCAGATCAACTCCCGCTTCGATACGTTCAGATACCAGAGGCTCCCTGTTAAGGCCAAAGCCTGAAAGGTCAACCAAAAGGCCGCTGCCGAGATCCTCCATCACAGGGAGCCCGTGCTCCCTGCCAATGACCACTAATTCCTCAGTATCCACAGCGGCGGTAAAGCCCACCACCTTAAAATTGCTGGTATGTACTTTTAAAAGGAGTGCCGTCTCTTCATCTATGGCTCGCCTGTAGTCGGCGGGGGGAGTTTTGTTTGTAGTTCCTACTTCAAGCAGGCGTGCACCGCTCGCTGTCATTACATCGGGTATACGGAAACTGCCGCCTATCTCCACCAGTTCTCCGCGGGATACAACAACTTTTTTGCCTGCTGCCACGGTGTTCAGGCAGAGCATCACAGCAGCAGCGTTATTGTTGACCACGCAGGCTGCCTCCGCCCCCGTCAGGCTGATTAGAATGTCCTCAATATGGCTGTGGCGCGAACCCCGCCGGCCCTCTTCCAAATCAAGTTCCAGATTGCAAAAGCCGGCAGCGTCAGCCATAGCCTGACGGGCTGCTGCAGCCAGCGGCGCCCGCCCCATATTTGTATGCAGCACCGTCCCCGTAGCGTTAATAACCCGGCGCAGTGACGGCTTTTCCATCTTCCTCAGATTGCTGTCAACCCAAAACGCCACTTTTTCAGGCGTCACAGGGAGGCCTGTCAGTTCCTCATCCCCGGAGGCAGCCAAGATCTGCCGGCGCAAACCCGCCACAATTTCCTGGACAACGCTCACCAGCAGGGAGTGAGGGTAGCGAGTGGCACTGTATTCTCTGTGGTATATGTTTACAACCACATCTACAGCGGGTAAAGATCTGAGATGGTGCTGCCGCCAGTTTTCAGCCATTTTTTTCACCTGCCGCCTTACTAGCTATTTTCCTTGTTTTTTCTTGCTTTATTATATCTGGTTTACCAATTTAAAGCAAGAAGGCCGGGCATTAGCCCGGGCCGGCGGAAAGAAAATTGCCTTTTCTAGAGGATTTAAACTCACATAGAAGAATAAGAAAAAGATTATAATTATTCAGGAGGGACGGCCTTGCAAAACGCCTCGCAGCAACACTCTAAAAACATCAAGTACTATCTCGAGCCCGCCCTTAAAGGAACTCTTAAAGCTTTAAAGACTGTTCTTTTACTCTCAAAAATAGTAATTCCTGTAACAATTGTTTTGGTGGCACTTGACAGGCTGGGCTGGCTGGTAACTGTAGCTGCAGTATTTGGGCCGCTGCTGAGAATCTTCGGGCTGCCCGGTGAAGCTGCACTTCCCCTGCTGCTTGGTTTTTTTGTCAACTTCTACGCAGCAGTGGGAGCAATTGCAGTGCTGTCACTTTCCGCACGGCAGATTACTGTCATTGGCCTGATGATTTTAACCTGCCACTCGCTCCTGATGGAATCGCCCGTGCTTAAGTTTACAGGCCTCTCCCCCCTGGTGTCCATGCTTTTGCGCATTGGAGGAGCCTTGGTCTTTGGTTTCATACTAAACATAATATTGATAGTCTTTGGAGGTTAAAGCCTTGATTATTGCAATTATCACTGAATCGCTGCGTACCGGTATTACCACTCTGCTTGGCCTGACAATGATACTTGTGCCAATTATGATTATGATTGAATATGCCGCCCGCTACAAATTGCTTGAGAAAGTCTCTACCCTTCTCGGGTGGCTGCCGCGTTCGCTAAACCTGTCTCCACAGGCTTCTTTTCCTCTGATTGTGGGACTTTTTATCGGCATTTTTTACGGAGCTGCCATATTTCTCGAATACAGCAGGCAGGGCTTGTTAAACAAAAGGGATCTGGCGCTCTGCGGTGTTTTTTTAGCCTTTAACCACAGCATCATCGAAGACAATCTGGTAATGGGTGCCCTGGGAGCCAACATCTTCATACTCTTCCCGTTGCGTTTTGTCCTGGCCTTTGTTGTCACCAAAGCAGTAGCCTGGTATCTTGACCGCAAAGCAGTGTCCACTGATGCAACCCGAGGCCTTAAACCTGCAGAGTAACCCGAAAAGTGCTCCCCTGGCCGGGCGTACTTTCAACATCAATGGCGCCGCCCATGGCCTGCACCAATTCCAGCACTATTGCCAGGCCAATGCCTGAGCCTCCGGTAGTCCTGGACCGTGAGGGGTCTGCACGGTAGAAGCGTTCAAATATATAAGGCAAATGCTCCTCCTCTATCCCCTCACCAGTATCGGACACAGTAAACCCGGCCCTATCATCCTGACTGAATGTAGCCACAGTTACCCTGCCGCCTGCCGGCGTGTATTTCCAGGCATTAACCAGTAAATTGCCAAGTACCCTGCCAAGCAGTAATTCATCGGCGCGGCATTCAATGCTTTGGCCGCCATCCTCTATCACAAGTTCAATACCCTTTTGCCTGAAAAGGGGCCTGGTCCGTTCTGCCTCCAGTGCCACCAGACTGTTTAGGTTAAGAATGTTCAGGCTGATGTCACGGTCTCGGCATTCAGCGTTTGACAATTCCTGCAGGTCGTTTACAAGCTGGGCAAGGCGGTGTGTCTCTCCCAGCACAGCCTGCAGATTTTCTTCGTCAGCATGCATCACACTGTCCAGGAAAGCCTCTATAAAGCTTTGTATCGCTGTAAGGGGCGTGCGCAGTTCATGGGAGATATCGCCTGTCAGCTTTTTACGTAAGGCCGTTTGCTCTTCAAGCCGTGAAGCCATCCTGTTCATCGTTTCACCCAGCACCGCCAGCTCATCCTCACCATCCACGGCGGTTCGTGCGCTGAAATCACCCCGTCCCAGCTTTTCGGCGGCCTCTGTCATATTTTCCAGGCGCCTTGTCATACGGCGTGAAAGAATATTTCCGGCCAGTGCTGCTATCAGGATAATCCCCAGTCCCGTGACAAGCATGGTCTGGTTCACTGTACGCCGGAAAAACAGAGCTTCTCCGCTCCATAAACCCACCTGTCCAAGGTGGGTTATTTCAACTGTGCCGATGCGCTGCTCATTTATAAAGAGAGGATAAGAGTAGGTATTCCCGCGCTGCTCCTGGGCTCTCTGCCAGTGCCTGCCCTGCATGCTCTGCATCATGCCGGTAAGTGAATCGGCTATCAGCTGGTTTTGCATATCAAAGACGCGAATCTGTGTGCCGGTTGTTGTGCCTACATGCCGGGTTGAACGCGTCACTGCAAGCCAGGACGTGGCTTCACTGTAAAGCTCGGCCAAAGTCTCCACAATCCTGCGGTTTTGTGCTTCCTGAGTGCTGCGCAGATAACGGCGAAAATTCCAGTCCAGCGCCAGGTTGGTCAGAAGAGCTGTGAGGATAATGCCTCCCACGGCCAAGGTGACCATGGCCAGGGTAAGCCTATGGCTAATACTTTTTTTCATGCTATTCACCCTCAAACTTATAACCGACACCGTATACAGTCCTGATAAACCGCGGCTGTTCCGGTTTAGGCTCCAGTTTCTGTCTCAGGTTCTTGATATGACTGTCAATGGTGCGGTCAAACCCGGTCGGCAGCGCTCCCTGGGCAATTTCCAGCAGTTCACCGCGGGTGTATACCCTGCCGGGAGTCCTGGCCATGGTGGCAAGTAATTTATACTCTGTGGCTGTCAGTTCAAGTCTCTCTCCGCAATAAGTTACATGATGACGCAAAGTGTCGATTGTCAGATCCCCACCGGCATACTCCAAAAGGTCAGCCAGGACGCCTGCCTTTACATGTCTGAACCGGCGGAGCACCGCATGCACCCTTGCCACCAACTCACCGGGACTAAACGGCTTCACCATGTAATCGTCGGCGCCAAGCCCCAGTCCCTGAATTCTTTCTTCCTCCGCGCCTTTGGCGGTAAGCATAATGATGGGGATAGCGTTTCCTGCCCGCCTTAGACGTTTGCATACTTCCTCACCGGTTAGCGACGGCAGCATCAGGTCAAGAATCAACAGGTCGAAACCGCTTTCTTCGGCCAACAGCAGCGCCTCGCGCCCATCATGGATTGTCACAACATAAAAACCGTCTTTCTCCAGGTAGGCCCTGATTACCTGGGCTATTTTTTTTTCATCATCCACGACCAGAATTTTTTCCAACATGCTCACCCCCGCTATATAAGGTCATTATAAAACAGCGAAGAATAAAAAGAAAGAAAACTTGGGGTCAGGTAACAAGGTATGGGACACACCTCTGAAGAGGGCTCATAAATTGGGTCGAGGAATGTCCCCAAATATATTCGAACATTTAATGGCCCCAAATAAGGGAAGAGCCGAAGCTTTAGCTTCGGCCTGCCGTTTTATAAAGAAGTTTGTGCAGCACTTTGTTCTTGAGGTTGTACCGGACAGTTGCCGCAACCGCCTCCCTGGCGGAAACCTTTAAATCCGCCCCGGCGGCCCATCCGGCCATAGAAGTAGTCACCTTCGGCCATTTTCTGCTCGCGTATTTTCCACTGCTGCTCCATACGCTCACGCATTGCCGCAGCCTGCTCCTGATCCATCAGGCCAAAATCCGCCTGCTTCTGGAGAATCTGCAGGCGCAACTGGTGTTGCTGCCGGTAAAGGCCTTCCAGCTCTGCTTTATCGCTGTCTGCCAGCGACGCCATCGCCACAGGCACTGCAATAGCCAGTATCAGCACAGCCACAATTGTTAAAATCAAACCTTTTTTCATACTGTCACCTCCTCTGCTTTTTTAAGTACAACCTTATCTTACCGCAAATTTGTGTAAAACTGATGTAGACAATGTGGAGATTATGTGAAGAAAGCACTTATTTAACCTGCTTCGTCATCGGCATCAGTATCAAACTCCCCGACGCCAAGCAGGTTAACAGCTTCCGGGACAGGCAGTTCCTGAACATTCCTCAGCTTGCGTTCAATGGTGCGTGACTTTTTACCGGCATCCTCGATGGTGTTGCTCACTTCCTGCAGTTTTTTATGTGTTTTACTAAGTATGTCGCCAAATTTGCCAAATTCCGTTTTAATCGCGCCAAGCAATTCCCACACTTCGCTGGATCTTTTTTCGATGGCAAGTGTTTTAAACCCCATCTGCAGGCTGTTCAGCAGTGCCGCCAGAGTTGTGGGGCCTGTCAAAATCACCCTGAAATCACGCTGCAGAGTTTCAAATAGCCCCGGTCTCCTTAGCACCTCGGCGTACAATCCCTCAACAGGCAAAAACATGATACCAAAATCAGTGGTGTTTGGCGGATCAAGGTATTTATCACGAATTGACCGTGCCGACATTTTGATGCTTGCTTCTATCTGCCTTGCTGCTTCTTCCGCCGCCACCGGGTTAGCCTGCTCAAAAGCATCCATTAACCTCTGGTAGTCCTCAAGCGGAAACTTTGAATCAAGGGGCAGCCAGACGCTCTCGCTTTCTCTGCCGCGGCCGGGGAGCCTGATGGCAAATTCCACCCTTTCAGTGGAGCCAATTCTTGTGGCAACATTTTTTGCGTACTGCTCAGGGGAAAGGATCTGTTCCAGGATGCTCTCCAGCTGTATTTCGCCCAGCGTGCCCCGTGCCCTCACATTGGTAAGCACCTTTTTCAGGTCGCCAACCCCGGTGGCCAGTGTCTGCATTTCGCCAAGCCCCTGGTGGACCAGTTCCAAGCGCTCACTAACCAGTTTAAACGACTCGCCAAGCCTTTTTTCCAGTGTTGCGTGCAGCTTCTCATCCACCGTGGCCCTCATTTGTTCCAGCTTTTGACTGTTGTCATCCTGGAGCAACTTGAGCTTGTCCTCCACAGCACCACGCAGTGCTTCTACTTTCTGCTCCATTGTCTCCCGCATTTTATCAAGCTTTTGCTCATTTGTATCAGTGAGCCTGTTTAAAGCAAGTGTAAAAGTCTCCAGTTGATCTTTTTGCAGGCCGGCTATTTCAGACATCCTCCTGGAAACAGAGTCGCCAAAAGCTCTGAGAGAACCGCTAAATTCCTCCCGTGCCTCCCTGGCGCTTTTTACAGCTTCATCCCTGTTTCTAGCCATTTCTTCCCGGACAATACTGTCAACCTTAAGCTGGTTCTGCTCGATTGCCTCAAGCTTTGCTTTAAAAGAATGCTCCCACTCTCTTCCACTTCTGTTGCCAGCCATTTTTATCACAAGTCCCAGGTTAACCAGCGCCGTTAATGCAATTATGAGCAGCAGAACATTTGTCACTTTTTCCCCTCGCTTTGTGCCTGATTTCAGTACCGATAATTTCACTGACTTAATATTATCATTAATTTTAGTAATTAAAAAGTGCGAAGCAGTGAAAATACATCCGACAAAAAATTTATTTCGTAGATGTGACATATATCATAGTGCACGTGTATGATTTTAAGTGATAATCAAAAACAGAGGGACGGCCGCCTTCTATAGTGCAGAAAATTATAATCCATACAATTTAAGGAGGAGTACAGTAAATGAAAGATTGCCAATCCTGTTCATCAGCCACCGGTTGCTATTCCGCCCACGATTCCATTAACGAGATGTATGAAAGAACAACAGATATGGGTTTGCGTACCATTTTTGACCGCCACGAGGACCAACAGCCCCAGTGCGGCTTCGGCATGACCGGTGTCTGCTGCCAGCTTTGCAGCCACGGCCCCTGCCGCGTTACCGCCAAAGCTTCCCGGGGCATCTGCGGCGCCACTGCCGACACCATTGTGGCACGCAACCTTGTCCGCCTGGCATCACACGGTGCAGCAGCCTACAGCCACCATCTCGAAGAAATTGCCAAGACAATCAAAGCAACCGCCGCCGGAAAAACTCCTTTTAAAATTGCCGATGAAGGTAAACTTCGGGAAATAGCCGGTGTTGTAGGCTTGGACAACACTAAACCTGCAAATGAGTTGGCCACAGAGCTAGCCGATGTTATACTCTCCGAAATGCGCAAAGGCAGTGACGAGCCACTGGCCCTTGTAAAACTATTCGCTCCCGCAACACGCCTTGAGGCCTGGGAAAAACTTGGCGTAGTACCCGGCGGTGTGCTCTCTGAAGTAAGAGACGCCATGACTAAATCAATGACCAGCATTAATACCGACCCGGTTGATTTGCTGCTGACAAGCGTGCGCCTGTCGCTGGCCACCGGCTACATGGGCCTGATAGGCACTATCACCCTGCAGGACATTCTGCTTGGCACACCGCAAATTACAAAGAGTGAAGCTGACCTTGGCATCATCAACACTGAAACAGTAAATATAGTAGCCCACGGGCACGTGCCCCTTGTTGCCACTGCGGTGCTTCAGGCCTCCCAAAGTGAAGAAATGCAGGAACTCGCCAAAGCTGCCGGCGCCACAGGCATTAAGGTTTACGGTTCAATGTGCACCGGGCAGGAACTGATGCAGCGCCAGGAAACAACCGCCGGCGGTTTTGCCGGTCAGCTTGGCAACTGGCTGATCCAGGAATATATTGTGGCCACCGGTGCTGCCGACCTGGTGATGATGGATATGAACTGCTCCACACCAGGCCTTAAAACAGCTGCCGACCGCTTCCACACCAAGCTTGTCTCCGTTGACCGCGTGGTGCGCATGGAAGGTGTAACCGACCATATAGATTATGAGCCGGAAAAGATAGCCGAGCAGGCCAAAGAACTGATCACAATGGCCATTGAAGCTTTTAAACACCGCGGTACAGATATTGTCATTCCCACTCATAAATCTGCAGCCGTAGGCGGCTTCTCTGTGGAGTCTATTCTCGGTGCGTTAGGTGGAAACCTTGACCCGCTGCTTGACGCTGTCAAACAAGGCGCCATCAAAGGAATTGTGGCCGTAGTAGGCTGCACAAACACCCGCAACGGCCATGACAGCCAGGGACTGACAATCATGAAAGAGCTCATCAAAAATGACATCCTCGTGATAACTGCCGGCTGCATGAGCAGCGCTGCTCAAATTGATGCCCTTATGCTCCCCGAAGCCGCAGAACAGGCCGGCGCAGGCCTGCAGGCCGTCTGCAAGGCACTGGGTGTCCCCCCGGTATTAAACTTTGGCTCCTGTGTAGACATCGGGCGTATCGGCGTGGCAGTCACAGCAATCGCCAATGCACTTGGCGTCGACCCCAGCCAGCTGCCAGTCGCTGTTTCCGCCCCCGAGTACCTTGAACAAAAAGCTGTTGCCGACGGCATCTTCGCTGTGGCTTTCGGCCTTCTTACACACCTCGGCCCTGTCCCTCCTGTTACAGGCAGCCCGCTGGTTACCAAAATACTGACTCAGGATATTGAAAGCCTGACCGGTGGCCGTGTGCTGGTGGAAGAAGACCCGCAAAAAGCCGCCCAGGCCATCATCGGCCACATTGAGGCAAAACGCAGGGCGCTTGGCATTGAACAACCTGTATTAACCCGATAGCATTAGCTTTCGGGTTTCCTCTCACGACTTAAAAAAGGAGGGCTAATTCTTGAAAGAAATACTTGTCGATTTTGAGAAATGTAATGGCTGCCTGATGTGCGTCCAGGCGTGTGCAGCTGAACACTCTTTGTCTAAAACAATTCCAGGGGCTCTGGCAGAAGGAACACCGGCACGGATTTTTCTCCAGCACGTCAAAGGCTCACCAGTACCCATTGTCTGCCGCCACTGTGAAGAAGCGCCCTGCGTAGATTCCTGCATGAGCGGCGCAATGAAAAAAGATCCGGTTACAGGTATTGTTACAAATGAAGGCAACGACCAGGAATGCGCCGGCTGCTGGATGTGCATCATGTCCTGCCCCTACGGCGTCATCATCCAGGACCACAGGGGGAAAACTGCAAAAGCGCTTAAGTGCGACCGCTGCCAGGGCAAGGAACCTCCAGCTTGTGTGGCGTCCTGTCCCAACAACGCCCTATTCTTTATGGAACCCGAAGAGTTCTCAGAAATACGGCGCCGGCAGGAAGCAAAAAAAATCCTGGTAGTCAGTTAATAAGGGGGCAAAAAAATGAACCATGTAATTATAGGCAACAGCGCCGCCGGCGTAACGGCGGCCGAAACCCTGCGCATGCTGGATGACCAGGCACAAATTACAATTATATCCGATGAAAAAGAACACGCCTACTCCCGCTGCCTGCTACCGGACTTTCTGTCCGGGGAACGGGACAGTAAAAGCCTGCGCATACGTGACCTTAATTTTTACAGTCAAAACCGCATCAACACAGAGCTTGGACAAAAGGTTGTTTCAGTTGACCACGAGCAGCACCAGGTTGTGCTTGAGGACGGCCGCCGGCTGCAATACGACAAGCTGCTGGTCGCCAGCGGCGCTTCACCTTTCATCCCTCCCATTCCCGGACTGCAAACTGAAGATGCCTTTGGCCTGCGCACCATAGATGACGCTAACCGCATCCTGGAAGCTGCAAAGTCAAGCCGCAATGCTGTCATAGTCGGAGGTGGTTTTATCGGCCTCGAAGCCGCCTACGCCCTGCGCAGTCGCGGGCTGGATGTTACTGTGGTGGAAATGGCGCCACAGATCCTGGCACTGCAGTTCGACGAAAAAAGCGCCGGCATCCTTGCCGACGACATTCGCCAAGCCGGAGTTAACCTCATCACCGGCGCCGGTGTCAAAGAAATAGAAGGCCCCGCCTTTCCCGGCAAGCTCCGCAGTGCAGGGAAAAAGGTAATTCTCTCCAGCGGTGACAGCCTGCAGGCCGACCTACTCATTATGGCTGCCGGAACAAGCGCCAATGTGGCGCTTGTCAGGGATACAGGCATTAAAATAAACCGCGGCATCATGGTGGACAGCAGAATGCGCACTTCCCTGCCGGATATCTTTGCCGCAGGGGACGTGGTGGAAACACTGGATGTCGTCAGCGGCAGTATCGGGCTGACGCCCATCTGGCCAAATGCAGTCGTACAGGGCAGGTATGCCGCCCATAACATGGCCGGCAATGATAAGAAGTACAGCGGCATGATTGGCCTTAAAAACGCCGTCGAATTCCGTGCAGTACCTGCCATTGCCATGGGAGCATCCAGAGGCACAGAAGAAGAAGGTTACGAAGTTCTTACACTTGACCAACCCGCATACCAGCTTTATAAAAAACTAATCCTAAGAGACAACAGGCTGCAGGGAATGATTTTAGTCGGCGACATCAAACAGGCAGGAGTCCTTGGCGCTCTGATCCGCAATAAAACAGACGTCAGCGCTTATAAAAACTGCCTGCTCCAACCGTCGTTTTCCTACGCCGACATCCTGCGCCACTCAGCTTAAATACGGTATATCATTTCTAAAGCAGGGGAGAACTCCCCTGCTTTTTACCGTTTAGCCTAAAATATCAATTATGTCCGACGCAGTTAAAGTCCTCAGCCCTTCAAGCGTTTCCACATCAATCTGCCCTCTGTAGAGATCTATTTGCTTCACGATACCCGTAGTATTCATCCTCCCTGATTGAACCAGGGCAACAATCCTCAGCACCAAGCCATCGTGCAGCGACTTTTCAAGCAGGCACTGGAACTCAAAAAGACGCTGACAGTCAAGTATGGGCCGTTTCAGGCTTTCAGTCTGCAGAGCTTTTTGTTTTTGTGACAAAAAGTCCTGCCTGTGCTGCGGCAGGATTATACGGCTTGCTGAAAAGTTATGTGTTTTCAAATACTCTGCCTCCTTGCTCGAACATATGTTTGGTATTTATAGTTTAGCATGGTAGGACAGAATTGTAAACCTGTTAATTTGCTCCATATTTTTTATTATTACTGGTATTCTACTGATATCTATCGACACCTCACCCCTACGGAATTATTTGAAGTGGAATAGGCTTCACGATCCCAGGGTAGGCCTGGCCTCAACCTGGTCTGAGAGGCATGCCGCTTATGCTGCCGGATTGGGGACTTTCAGCCTGACCGACGGGTTGATAACCGCCAGAGGAATGGCCCATCGCTGCGGCAGTATTATTACCGACCTTGTCCTTGAGCCCACCCGGCGGGACTATGCAGGCCCATATGGCTACTGCCTGCACTACAGGGACAAAAGCTGTGGTATCTGTATAGACCGCTGCCCCGGCGGCGCGATAACTGAAAATGGCCACGACAAGGATTTATGCGAGGCCTATGTCAGGAAACAAGTGAGGTCTGAAGAAAGGTCTGGCGTTAAAATAGCAGGCTGTGGACTCTGTCAAACAAACGTGCCATGTGAAAGAGAAATTCCCAAGTAGAGACTAATCTTTAAGAGTAACACAGTCTTCCAGCAGTGCACACAAGCCGCAGGTTTTTTCCGCCTGATGGCTTTGCACTGCCAGAATTCGCAGTGTAGTTGCACCCGCTTCCAAATGCCTGTTTTTCCCGGAGGGAACCACAGTCAAATCACCCTCTGTCAACGGGTATGAGTCCTCTTCGATTACAAGAGTCCCCTTCCCCTCAATGACAAACAAAAGCACCGGCGCATCAATTACACAATTCTCAGCGGCCTCTCCCGGGGCAAGTTTAACCTTTACCGCTTTTACATCCGCGTTGTTAAAAAGCATATTTTTCATTCCATCACCGGGTTCGGGAAAGAGAATGTTAACTATTCTCTGCACAAAAACCACCTCTTCCTTCTTAACAAAAATTGTTCTACAACGAGCATATCTCATCCTGCTTAAAGTCTCTAAAACTGTTATAGTTTTTTTTTAACGAACACTATTAATGTAAAAATTCCCTTATTCGCTTTGTTAAAATAAACGAATAGGGGACCCAAAACGTACAATCCTGTGGTGTAAAATTTCAGATTCTGCACCACCGGATTAACTGTTTAATTTCTATTTCCAGAAATTAACAGTCATTATTTGGCGGGAGTAGGTGGGAATCGAACCCACCACGGACGGGCTGCGCCCGCCACCGGATTTGAAGTCCGGGGCCCTCACCAGACAGACATCTACTCCCACATATAGTTATACCGGAAAACCCCTTTAAAATCAAGGCTTTTTGGAAATGTAAATTTTGCACATTTCACTTATCAAGCCTAAAAATACAAATTTGGTCACGAAATGGTCACATGGCGTTTTTTACTTCACAAAAACGGTTAAGATATAGGTAAGAATAACAATATTTCAGAAATGTCGCAGCTACCCAACGTAGGACAGATATTCTCTTTGACTTTAGTTTCTCAAAATCAGGAAGAGCTTCCAGTAAATCCACAGAAACAGAAAAAAGAGAAATATAAAAAAAATGGTCCAGGCTAAATTGTTTATATACAAGTTCTGGCTAAACATCGTAAATGTAATGCCTGCAACAGCAAAAGACGACCATATTATCTTTAAATTAAGCATACTATGAAAAGCTTGACTGGACCCGTTCCTGGCAAGAAGCGACTCAATTCCTATGCCAAAAAAAGCGGCCGCCACCAGGCGGGTCGCAAAAGGATCGATCCGCGGCCAGCTAAATGCTGCCAAAACAGTCTCCGGTAAAAAGAAAAGTGGAATGGCAGCTATGATATCAACAATGAAGTGTACAACAAACCACCGGCGCAGGCCTTTTGGTACTGCAACGGTATTTTTTTGCTTATTATCCGACAATTTAGATCCCTTTCTCTTTGCTCCACACAGAATAACTCACGCAGTAAAACAGCCATTTAAAACCTACCGCCGCTTATCTTGTGTTTCCGCAGGAAGCGGGATGTACTGTACAGAAGGTCTTCTTTGCGGAGGCTGTGGGTACAAGTCCATCAGGCTGTAAATCTCCCTGGGAACGTCCGTTGAGACTTTCAGGCCGAAATCGCGCAACATATCACTATTTATGGGAAAATCATGTGTCCATTTCCCCTGGCTGAGCAACCCGGCTGTCTTACGTGAGTTCTCCTCATCTAAATGTTTCTTCAGCAAATGAAAAATCGTCTCTTCAACCTGTTTTAACGCCTTTTCGGCAATGTCGGCGAGAATCAGTGTCTGGTCATCCACTTCGTCCTTGCTTTTCTGCTCAACCGTCCTGATGATAGATACCGCAGGGAAACTGCCGATTTGGGGATCCACCGGTCCAAGTACCGCGTTGTCATCCATAACGATCTCGTCGGCTGCCAGGGCAATCATTGTGCCGCCCGACATGGCGTAATGAGGCACAAAAACTGTGACTTTAGCCGGGTGTTTTAGCAGTGCCGTGGAAATCTGCTCGGAAGCCAGGACAAGGCCGCCCGGGGTATGCAGGATTAAATCGATTGGCACATGGTCCGGTGTCAGACGAATCGCCCGCAGAATTAATTCTGAATCCTCGATATTAATAAACCGTGTCAGGGGAATACCCAAAAAACTTAAGTGCTCCTGCCTGTGAATCAACGTGATTACCTGAGAACCACGTTTTGCCTGCAAATAACGCAAAAGTTTTAAACGGTTGGAATCAAGGCGGCGCTGTTTGACCATCGGCAAAAAGGCCGAAAGGATGAAGAATAACCAGATAATCAGCACAGGATTCATAAATTACTGCCCCTTTCTATTATTTAGCTTAACGTCACAGGCAAATCCAAAACCACTCCATGTACTCGGGAGAATTGATAATCCTGACGTCGGACGGAAGATGTATATGATTCCCGCGTCCGTACCGAAATGCTCTGAAGCCTTCCTCGTACACAAAGCCGCAGGTTTCATAACTCTGCTCATCATTTATCTTTTCCACCCAAAAACTTTTTACCACCCGTGCAGCACCCAGTGATTCACGCCATTTCAGCCCATATGTCAGCTTTTTTTCATCGGCCAGGGATAAAATTACATCAAGTGCTGTGATCACTCCGTCCCGGAATACATCATTACGCGTATTGTGAGGCCGGACTTCCACATTTTCAAATGTAATTCTGTCCCGTTTACCCCTGATAAGGACATTCTGTACCATAACACATTTGTTTGCCTGCCTGCTTTGCGTTTCTGTGGTGAAATTCTCATGTATCTTTTTTATATCAGTGGCGGAAGACTGATATAATGTAATATGCATTTTGTCTTTATAGGGGAAATGATCCATCCTGAAAACATTTTTTTCCGGCCATCCTCCGTCATAGTACGCCACATACCACCAGTTTTGTTTACCATTAATCGACTCAATAACGTAAGTATTAAGGTTTTCATCAAAATGATGTTTTAGATCAATACTGCCGTTTTCAGCGAGTCCTGAAAGCATATCAAAGACAGAAAACTGCCCATCCTGGAAAAGGTCGTCACGTTTTGTCTTTACGGCTTGCAGGTCAAGCCGAAACAACCCAATTCCGTCGATTTTCACATGGGCGCTGTTCCTCGGAAAAGTGTTGCCCAGCTGGCCGATAGCTACATTTTCTCCCATTTTTTCAGTTTCTTCTTTTTTTCTGAACGGAAAAAGCAACCTCAAGAACTATCACACCTTTGACTTTTTATCCACAAATTTATTATTCTCAAAAATATCTTGCTACCAACATGTATTTAGTTGCAGTACTGCCAGAATTAAGCATTAAGTACGGTTTACAGCCTAATGAGTATGCTGGGGCACAGATGTAAAGTATTTTACATCATCCCAATGAGCTTCATGATATAATTTACTTTAAATAAGAGAACCGGAGGAAAAAAAATGATGAAAATACTTGCCGTCAGTGGAAGCCCCGTCAAAGAGGGAAACCTCGATAAAACCGTTAAGGCCGTTGCCGAAGCCGGCGGTCTGGATTATGAATTTATTAAACTGTCGCATTACAAATTAAACCCATGTCTGGCTTGCCTGAAATGTGTGGAAACCAATCACTGTGTGCAAAAGGACGATTACAGTGAAGTTCTGGAAGGAAAGATCAGAGACGCCGATGCCGTCATTATCGCCGGCTACCCCACTTTTGCTTCCACGGATGCCCGCACCAAAACATTCTGTGAACGTACATATTCCCTGCGCCACAGGAAAATACTCCTTAAAGGTAAACCGGCAGTTGTTATCGCCGGCGGGTATAAGGCCAATCAGGCAGTAGAAGACTGGCTGAAGCTGTTCTGCAAAGCCCAGGGTATGGAGGTGGTGGGCTCAATGCAAACATGCGGCCATCCAACCTGCGTTGTCTGCGGGTGTGGTGAAGAGTGTGTGATATCGAATGTTAAAGTGCTCTACGGCGCTGATGCGAAAATCCAACCTTATATGGTCAAAAACTTCGACGATGACCCTGATCTTCGTGAAAAAGCCCGCCGGCTGGGCGAAGCCTTACGGGTCCGTCTGATGCATAACTAATCACAATCCCCGTGCTTGCACGGGGATTTGCTTATGCCATTATAATCTCTGCCGCGTTATACGCCTGGAACTCCTCGATGTCAGTTGACGCGTGAGCATCGCGCAGGAACACCACCGTCTTCAGCTATCTTCTGCAGTGTGAAACTGCGGGCGATGATGGTTTGGGCGGCCAGAGCCTCCTGCGGCCAATTGGGATTCATCTCGGCGGCCACCACACCCATAAGGTATTCTTCCATTTTCATTGTCCTCGTCTCGTTCTCTTCAGTAATAAAAGCTGTCGGGTTTGGAGTTGGGGTATGTTTAATATTACATGCTTATTTGCTGCCATTAGGCCGTCCCGATTTAAATTTGAGGCCAAACGCAGCCGCTTTTGGGACTATCGGCATAACTCATGCGTTAATTGGAATAGTCACTACATTTGATAATTGTTAAATATTATAAACCCACTAAGGTGAAATGATATTTCTTCCTAAAACAGGAAATTATTGACTTAAAGACACAGTTGTGCGTTTGTATCAAATAATCCAATTAATAACTGTGTAAAACCATGTAAATCGTAAAAAATAATAATGTGTATCTAAATAAATGTTTGAGGGAGGAAATTCATGACTGTTCAATCCGATTTGAAAACAGCCATCGCCGCCTGTGAGAGTGCCAAAGGCAACTACGACACCTTTGCGCAATCTACGGAGGATCAAGCAGCCAAAACAATGTTTCAGCAGATGAGCCAGGATATGGACAACCATCTTCAGCAACTAAACAGCCGCCTGAAATATGTTACTGAAAACAATCCAATGAATCAGGGCCAACAACAACAACAGCAACAGCAACAATAAAGAAGGGGCTGCCGTCACAACTGACCGGCAGCCTCTTCTTATATTTAAATTATTGTTTATATTGTGGTTCCTGTTCTTCTACTTTTTGTTTCCTCTGTTCCAGGGTATCAATAGCTTGGTCAAAGGTTTGGGCGAGCCGCTGGAAAGTTTTTTTAGCCTCTTGGTCTTGTGTCTCCAGAGCACATGATTTCATACTGGCAGCTGCACTTTGCACAGCTGCGATTGTCTGCTGGAGTTGAGTCCCCACAGTCATTTATTTCACCTCCTCGTCAACAGTACCCTAATCCGCTGTTTCAGCACGCATTCTTTCAAAGATATCCATTATCTCGTCAAAAAAGGTATCTATCGGTTCGTCCCGCTGCATACGTCCGGAAATATCTTGCAGCTGCTTAAAGATGTCGGGGTTGGCTGAAACGAAAGCGTTTACAATACCTGGCTCTTGTACTTCAACCAGCCTGGATATTTCCCGCTTAATTTCATCTTGGTTGCGGGCGGCATCTCTCTCAAGTGTAATCCCAACCAGAGCGACGTTTCCAACTACCACTGCTGCAGCAGAGTCAACTCCCTGTACGTTAGTGGCTACCTCAACTATCCGGTCGGCTATTTCAGCGGCGCCCTCCCGCTGCCCTACGGGGGGTGGCTGTGCTCCGGGAGTTGGATCTACCGGTTGTGGTGTAGGGGTCCTTTCCGGCACACGTTCCGGAGTCGGACGGCGAAACGGCAACGCACAACCGCCAATCAGCAGACTGAAAATCAGAATTAAACTAACTGTCGGTAAAAGACGCCTGTGAAACATGAACTCACCTCCTTTTACTTAGTGTTTGAACATAGTATCTTTTTATACAGGATGCTCCCATTTGAAGGGGAAGAACTCCATGATCATAAACTGCTTATACCTCTTATTAAAGCGGAACACCAAGTGCTTTTGATGAATAAACTATATTAACAATTGAATAGTCACCCCCGCAATAGACCGTTTTTGGAATCACCCCTTCCAAAAATAAATACGGTCTATTTGCATTGATTGCCAAATTATATTGCAGATATAGTTACAGCCGTTATCGCCACTAAAAATATTTTGTGCTCTTAACTTTATTGTCTTGTAGGAGAGGAAGAGAAATGTATATAATTAAGGCATTCCCTGATTTTTTTAATTTGATGCTTACAATAAAACCGTATGGGACTGATTAAACTTGGAGAAAACATACTTTTGCCTCCATGACTTACCTCTATTTGATACACTGGAGAGAAGTGTCTTCAGCGTTGTGTGCAGCCGTGCCGCAATTAAAAAACACTTCAAGCGCGGAGATATTTTATTCAGACAGGGCGACGCATCCGATACGTTATATCTGGTCAAGGAAGGTAGTTTTAAGCTGACCCGGGTAACCGAAGATGGCAAAGAAGTAATCGTCCATGTGGCGGGTGTAAGAGATGTCCTTGGAGAGGCTGCTCTTTTCAGAGAGGGCTCACATCCGACCACTGCGATCGCTCTGCAGGATGCGCGCGTCTGCGCACTAAGCCGGCAGAGGCTTGAAGAGATAATCCGTACCCACCCTGAACTTGCCATGCAGGTCATATACAGTCTCGGCAACAGCCTGTATAATGCCTGGGAACAAGCCACTGAGCTCCGTTCCGGGACAACCGAAGAAAGAGTATTAAATATGTTTATTCGGCTGGCTGCCGAACACGGTGAACAGTGTATTGAAGGAACTAAAATCACGGTTTTCCTGACACAGCAGGATATCGCGGACTATGTTGGAGCATCACGTGTCATGGTCGTGCAGGTAATTAAAAAACTGGCAGAGCGAAATTACCTGGTAAAGAAAGGAAAAAATTATATTTTAAAAAACCGTTGTTTTTAAAAATAAAAACACCATCCTCATTCAGAGAAATTAGATGAGGATGGTGTTCTTAAAAGGCTTAATCGCCTTTCTCTCATTTTTTAAAAGATAGTCATTAAAATACTGCAGCCTGGACAACCTGACTTATCAAGTTCCCCCGGCTCTGTTTAGGTGTTTCAGCACGCATTTTTTGTAAGATGCCCATTATCTCATCAAAAAAGGTACTTATTGGCAAACCGCGGTTTCTCTCTTCCTTTACAGGCCAGATATAAGCCGAACCCCGCAAAGACGCATAATACCTTTGAGAATAGTGCAATTTAGCTAGAGAAATACCTTGTCGGGGTGAGAAATGCGCTCTCAAACAAAATATAAGCTTACAGCATTAAGTTCGGTTACATTTATCATGGTTTTTGGCAACTCTATGCTGATACCGGTCTTTCCCCAAATTCAGCAAGCTCTGAATATATCATTCTTTCAGGTGGGACTGCTGATTACTTATTATTCTATCGCAGCAAGTATCTTTATCCCTGTCTTCGGGTTTGTTTCAGACCATATCAAGCGCAAGATTGTAATTATAGCGGCTGTATCTCTTTACGGCCTGGGCGGCGGCATTATCGGGCTTCTCTCTTTTTTCAGAGAAGGTGACGGCATTTTCTCTCTTATCCTGGCAAGCAGGATCATCCAGGGGATCGGGGCGGCAGGGATGTCCCCCATAGTTTTAGCTTTGGTAGGAGATCTTTTTTCCTCTGAAGAAAGACCAAAGGCTTTGGGTTTAATTGAAGCCAGTAATATTTTTGGCAAGGTTATAAGTCCGGTATTTGGCTCTTTGCTTGCACTGCTCGTCTGGTTTGCACCTTTTTTTGTCTATCCCTTGCTTGCGCTGCCCGTAATAATCGCCATGTTATTCCTGATCGATGAACCTGATAATAAAAAAAAGACGCCCTTCAAAAAATATTTTTCAGACCTGAAAAATATTTTTACTCAGCGCGGAAAATTTCTCTGGATAAGCTTTCTTTCTGCCTGGGCATCATTTTTAATCCTGTTTGGTGTGTTGGCATTCTTATCGGATATCTTGGAGACCCGCTACGGAATCAAAGGTGTGTTAAAAGGCGCAGTTATTGCCATTCCTGTAAGCGCCTGGACAATCAGCTCATTTTTATCAGGTTTTCATCTGCAGAAGAAAACACAGCATCTAAAGTATTTTGTGATGACCGGCCTGCTGCTTTTGGGAGTAACCTCTGTATTTATCACATTCAGCCAGAACATTTACTTTATGTTGGCCTCAGTATTTTTAATGGGATTTGGAGGAGGATTGGTGATTCCTCCTCTCACTGTTCTTGTGACAAACTGTGCGCCCATTGAGGAAAGAGGTGGCATAGTGTCTCTCTACGGCAGTATCCGTTTCTTCGGTGTGGCAGTAGGGCCGCCACTTTTCAGTTTTTTGGCGGATTTTAATAATAAAATACCATTTTGGTCCTCGGGAGCACTTGCAGTAGGCCTCCTGATTATGTTTGCGTTTTTAAATAATCAGGAGATTATAGAGTTGTGTGAAAAGATGAAAGAAGCCTAGTGCTCTATTGGGAATGGAGGTATAAATGAATTTAAAAAACTTATTATCGGATTACCCGATCCAAAGCGTTACAGGTTATATGCCGGCATCAATCACAGGCTTTACGTCAGATTCAAAACGCGTCGCTCCCGGAATGCTCTATGTATGCATCCGTGGGATGAAAGAGGACGGCCATCGCTTTGCCTCCGAAGCCGTCGCCAACGGTGCTGCATCCATAGTTGCGGAACGCTGCCTGCCGGTATCCGTGCCATTGCTTCGTGTTGATGACACAAGGCATTTCATATCTTTTCTTGCCCACAGGTATTACGGAGAGCCCAGTCACAAGGTGCGAGTAACCGGCATCACCGGAACCAACGGCAAAACCACCACCGCCCATTACCTGCACGAGATCTACCGTAAAACAGCAATCAGAAGCGCGTTAATGGGTACAATGGGAGTCAGGGTGGGCGAAGAATACCTGAAACAATCCCTTACCACTCCGGAAGCGGATGAACTGCACAAGATATTATGGAAGCTTAACAACGATGGCGTAAGAACTGTAGCGATGGAGGTTTCATCACATGCTCTTGCCCAGAAAAGGGTGGAGCACTGCCGTTTCAGTACAGCCGTTTTCACCAACCTGTCGCGTGACCACCTGGACTACCATGGAAGCATGGAGCGGTACTTAGCAGCCAAGGCACATCTTTTCACTCTTCTGGAACAGAATGGAGGCAATTACGCAGTAATAAATGCCGACGACAGGTATGGCGCCAGGCTTTTGGATTTAGACGCAAAAAATGTTTGGACATACGGTATCAGGAATAAAGCTGATGTAAACACTGCCGAGTTGCTTGGAATAACCGGAGGAGGCACATTTGTGTCTCTCAAACACCCGGATGGAGAAATCAGTTTTACTGTCTACCTGCACGGTTTGTACAACGTCTACAATGCAATGGCGGCTGCTACGGCCGCCCTGGCTGAGGGAATCGGTCCCGATATAATTACTGCAGGAATCGAGTCTTTACAAAATGTACCCGGAAGGCTTGAACTGCTGCCTGCTCCTCCCGGAATAAAAGTCTTCATCGATTATGCCCATACACCAGACGGGTTGAAAAAAGTTTTGCAGGCTGTTAAGGAGTACCCGCACCGCAAAATTATCCTGGTTTTTGGCTGCCGCGGAAACAGGGACCGGGGCAAACGCCCGCTGATGGGACGCATAGCTGAACAATATGCGCACACCATAGTCCTTACCTCAGACAACCCTGCCGATGAAAACCCCGAGGCGATTGCCGGGGAAATAGCAGCCGACATGCAGCAGCATCCTGTTGTTATTGCCGACAGAGAACAGGCTATTCATCATGCCGTCTCAATCGCACTGCCGGGAGATATCGTGCTCATTACAGGCAAAGGACGGGAAAACTATCAGCTCATCGGCAGCCAGACTATACCGTATTCTGATTCTCAAGCTGTAAATAGTTATCCAAATCATTAAAACATACCATATTTTAGTTATAACCTTTATAACTTTTAACCGGTTTTTTAGCAGTATGCAGACAAACAATATTATTAATTGGCTTGATAAGAAGGAGCAAAAACATGCCTGACAAGGAACAGTTATTTTTTCAGATGAAGGTGGATAAGGCTTTTGAAAAACTCCGCAGCAGAAAAACAGGGCTTACAGAGCAGGAAGCTGAGGAACGCCTGCAGCAATACGGGGCAAATGAAATTGAGGACATACAAAAGATTGCACTCTGGCAGATTTTCCTGGCACAGTTCAAGGATCCTCTGATTTATATCCTGCTTGCAGCAGCAGTGGTGACAACGCTGCTCCGTGAATTCATTGATACCTACGTGATTCTTGCTGTAGTATTTATTAACGCTCTCATCGGATTTATCCAGGAGTTTAAAGCAGAAAAAGCCACACGTGCCCTGTCGGAGCTGGCGTCGCCGCATAGCAGAGTCATCCGGGACAATAAATCCATGGAAATTGACAGCAGACAGCTTGTCCCCGGCGACATTGTACTCTTATCCTCAGGCAACCGTGTACCGGCCGATCTGCGGTTGTGGGATACGATCAAACTGGAGATCAATGAATCTGCCCTTACCGGGGAATCCCTGGGAGTCTTAAAAAACACTGAGGCTGTTCACGACCCCAACCCTCCCCTTAGCGACCGCAAAAATTTGGTATTTATGGGTACCGTAGTATTATCCGGCAGGGGTAAGGGAATTGTATTCGCCACAGGAAAACACACCGAAATCGGTCAAATCTCCGAAAAAGTAAAAAGTATCAAGCCCTCTCTGACGCCGCTGCAAATTCAGTTTATCCGCCTTGGCAAAATGATCGGCCTTCTGGTCTTGATTTTCGCCATCATTTCCCTTTTGGGAGGGCTTTTGATTGGACTTCCGCTCTCTGAGATTCTTTTAACGGCCATCGCCATGGCTGTGGCTGCTATCCCGGAAGGTTTGCCGGTGGTATTCACACTCACACTGGCAGTCGGGGTCAACCGGATGGCGAAAAGAAACGCTATTATCAGGCACCTGCCGGCAGTCGAGACTTTGGGCAGCTGTAATATCATCGCATCAGATAAAACCGGAACCTTGACAAAAAACGAAATGACAGTCCAGCAAATCTTTACCGGAGGGGAAAACTATTATGTCAGCGGCACAGGCTTCGCCCCTGAAGGAAACATTTATTTGGAGGGCTGTGAAGGAAAAGAGATCCGGGTGGATGAGAACGAAGCTCTCCGGCTATGTTTGCTTGCCGGTTTGCTGGCCAATGAATCGGATCTTATCTTTAAAGAGGATAAAGGATACACCGCTGAGGGTGACCCCACAGAAACCGCGCTGATTGTTTCGGCACTAAAAGGCGGTCTTGACCGGGAGGAAGTAAAGCAGCGCTATACTGAGTTAGATGAAATCCCTTTTGAATCTGAAAGATTTTATATGGCTACCCTGCACCGTTCTGCTGAAACAGAAGAGAACATTGTCTTGGTCAAAGGTGCGCCGGAAATTGTGCTGGAGATGTGCGGCGACTACCAGGCAGATCGTGAAGGTAACCCGGTGTCTCTCAACAGAGAGGAAGTATTAAGCAGATCAAGGCTGATGGGAGAAGAAGGCCTTAGGGTTCTCGCCATGGCTTATAAAAAAGTGAACCCCGAAGAAAACAAGCTGGAAAGTTTGGTAAAGGAAAGGCTCGTCTTTGCAGGGCTGCAGGGGATGATGGATCCTCCCCGTGAAGAAGCGGTGCACGCCATCCGGCAATCGCAAAAAGCGGGGTTAAGAATCATAATGGTTACCGGTGATCACCAGGTAACCGCGGTTTCAATCGCACGAAAACTTGGTATAGTTTCGGGAGACAATATCCCTGTACTGACAGGCAGAGAAATCGACAACATGTCCGATGACGAGCTTTACCATAAGGTAGAGGATGTGTCAGTCTGTGCCAGGGTTTCTCCGCTCAATAAATTTCGTATCGTCGAGCAGTTGATCCGGCGGGGAGATATTGTCGCCGTCACTGGTGACGGCGTAAACGATGCCCCTGCGCTGAAAGCAGCCCACATCGGTGTGGCAATGGGTAAAGCCGGGACCGATGTGGCAAAAGAAACTTCGGATATGATTATTGCCGATGACAATTTTGCCAGTATCTTTGCGGCGGTCGAAGAAGGTCGGGTTGTCTTCTCCAACTTGCGCAAGGCGACCTTCTTCCTTTTGTCAACCGGAACAGGAGTTATCATGGTAATCCTGCTCGTGTTGGCCACGGGACTGCCGCTTCCTTTCCTCCCGGCACAGATCCTCTGGCTAAACCTGGTAACTAACGGCCTTCAGGATGTAGCCCTGGCCTTTGAGCCCAAAGAAGAAGGCATCCTGGATCATCCTCCCCGCAACCCCCGGGAACCTATCGTTCCCCGGGCTATGGCCGTGAGACTCTTATTTGTCGGGTTGATCATGTTAGCAGGCACTGTTTTTACATTCCTGTGGCAACTTCGCGGCGGAGCTTCACTGGAGCAGGCACGTACAGTGGCACTGACAACAATGGTAATGTTTCAAATGTTTCATGTCTTTAACAGCCGCTCGGAACTGCTGTCTGTTTTCCGCATTCCCGTCCTCTCCAACAAGTTTCTGTTTTACAGTGTAATTGCCGCGTTTACAGCACACCTGGCCGTTATTTATACATCGCCGCTGCAGATGGTTTTTCGTACCACACCTCTTGCACTGATCCATTGGGTTGTTATGGCCGGCACGGCTTCAACCGTGATTATTTGGGAAGAGATTCGTAAAGCCTATATGAGGACAAAAGGCAGAAAATAATACATTCGATGCGTAGCAAAGGGTTAATACCTGGATGGTACATTTGCTAAGCCTTTTTCTCTCTTTTTCCCAAACCGGTAGATCCTGCGGCCTGTCCACGTCTGCGAGTTCTTCGAGCAAGGTCGCTCTCAGGCCCAGTTTCTGCGCGGCCACAAGTGTCTGCAGCAGAACTTTATCGCTTCCCCAGTCGATTTCCTTAAAAAGTTTACTGTACAATTTGCTCATTCCGATTAAATAATAACCGCCGTCTGCCGCTGGCCCCAGTACCAGGTCTGATTCATCCAACCGGCAAAGAGCCTGATGAATGTGTCCTGCAGACAGGGATGGACAGTCAGTTCCCACGGCCACCACTTTTCTCTCCCCCGACAACAGAACATCTGCAAACGCGCGCTCCATCCTCTCGCCAAGATCGCCAAAGCCCTGGGGCCTGTAGCTCAAATCCCGGCCCAACCAGTTTTTCATAATGTGCTCATCGCCGCCGTCAAAGCAAATTTCCATAATACCTCTAAAGCGGTTAAGCCGTTTTACAGAGTGCTCCGCCATTTCCCTGTGTAAATTACAGGCGCCCTCTTTCCCCACAGCCGGGATTAAGCGTGTCTTTACCCTGCCCGGCTCAGGATAACGGGTAAACACCAGTATTTTCATATCGCGCTTGCCTCCAGTGCCCCTCTGCAGGATGAGCCGGCGCCCGCGGTGCACCCCAGGCAATGCTCGCCGGTAACAATCCGCCTGCGAGCAAATACAGTGCGGCTAAATGCCGTGACATGGGCGGGTTTCGTTGCCAAAGGCCTGCCAAGGGCAAGATTGAAATCACAATCGTAAAGGGTGCCGTCCCAGTCAACCGACACCTGCCTGCGGCACATCAGTTCATTCAGTACCCGGCTGTTAAAAGAACTGCGGAGCAGGGCGAGGTACTCCCTGGTTAAACTGTGGTTTTCCAGAAAACTGCGAAACCTGCCGATGGGCATGTTTGTCACTGTATGAAGCCGGGAGAAAAGCACACCATAGCGCTCATAGAGCTCTTTCCTGTAAGCTGCTTCCAGTTCGCTCTGCTTGCCGGGTAGCCTCGCCCCGTGGGGGTTAAAGACAAGATCCAGGCTGGGACCGCCGCCTACACCGTAACCCAGTTTGTTTAGCATCGTTATGGCAGCTATGCTTTTATCAAAAACTCCGTCGCCCCGCTGCGACTGCACATTCTCCTGCAGGTAGCAGGGAAGCGAAGCGGCAAGGGAGACTTCTTTTTTACGCAGAAATAAGGACAAATTTTTGAGGCTGGGCTCCAAAAGAACAGCAAGATTTGTCCGTACCTTAACGTCAACACCCAACCCACGAAATTCTGTTACAAGTCTTTTAAAATCAGGGTGCAGTTCAGGTGCTCCGCCGGTTAGCTCGACGCAGGCGATACTGTTTTTCTCCAGTGCCCGTAACACCTCCTGCGCAACGTTCCACGCCATCTTTTCCAGTCTTGCAGGAGAGGCTTCCAGGTGGCAGTGGTAGCAGGACAGGGTACACATTCTACCCAGGTTGACCTGAACGCATTCCACGTCAAGCGCGTAAACAGTTCCTGCCAGTAATTCAAAAACATTGTTCTTATTAATGTCCATTCCGCTCTCCTTTGGTTTTCTATGTTTTGTTTCCATATCTATCTTAATGTTATGATAAAATAAGGAAAAATACAAAAGGAGGTTTTCTGCCGGTGAAAAATTATGATGTGGCTGTCATTGGCGGCGGTGCTGCCGGGCTGGTTGCAGCCGTGGCCGCAGGTGCTTTTGGCGCCCGCACAGCGTTGGTGGAAATCGATCGTCTGGGCGGGGAATGTTCCTGGACAGGCTGTGTGCCATCCAAAACGCTGATAGCTGCCGCTTCCATTGCCCACCGCTGCGGGCATTTCCCCGAAAATGTGATGGAGCATGTCCGCAGGACGGTGCAAAAAGCAAGCAAGAGCTCCAAAGCACGCAGTTTGCTGGAGAGATACCGGGTTGACCTCTTTTTTGGCCTGTCAGCCTTTAAAAACAGCAACACCCTGGGACTGCCTGATACCACGATCAGCGCCCGCAAGTTTATACTCTGTACTGGCTCATCAGCCCTGCGACCTGATATTCAAGGGCTTGGCGAAGGATACCTCACCAACAGCGAGGTCTGGGATTTGCCTGAGCCGCCTTCTTCCCTGCTGGTGGTTGGCGGCGGCCCTATCGGTACCGAATTGGCTCAGGCTTTTCATCGCCTGGGCACCAAAGTCACACTGATTCATTCCCGCGACAGGCTGCTACCCCGGGACGATGCCGAACTGTCCGCAGAGTTGACGGAACTGTTGCAACAGGACGGGCTGGATATTCGTTTAAACGCCCGTGTCCGGAAAGTAGAAAAGACAGCCGACGGCTGGCGGGTGCATACAGACAAAGAGGTTGTGCCCGGCCGACATCTTTTGATTGCTTTGGGGCGGCGCGCCAATACCGAAGGAATAAATCTGGAAGCGGCCGGTGTTGAATACAGCGGTGAGAAGATTAAAACCGACAGATACCTGCGCACGACCGCCAAAAATATCTGGGCTGCCGGTGACTGCATCGGGGGTTTGCGCTTTTCCAATGTGGCCGAGAATGAGGCCAAGACCGCAGTGCGTAACGCCCTTTTCCCCTTTAACAGCCGTCCTGATTATCAGGGCGCCCCCTGGGCTACATTCACTGACCCGGAACTGGCGCACCTGGGGCTGACAGAAGAGGAGTGCAAAGAGCAGAACATGAAATACCAGGCTTACTACCAGCCCTTTGCCGGTGATGACCGCGCCATCTCCGACGGAACTACTGACGGCAGGGTAAAGATTCTCTCCTCCCCTTTCGGTAAACTGCTTGGCGTCCATATTTTGGGCCCCCGGGCAGGCGAGTTGATTAACGAGTTCGTCCTGGCCCGCCGCAAGGGACTGCGCCTGCACGACATCGGACTGACATCACATACGTATCCCACACTGAGCCTTGCCGGGCAGCGTGCGTCAGATGAATGGTTTGCCGGTTGGGTAGACCGCCCCTGGGCCAAGTTCATTATAAGGATGCTAAGAAGATGATTTCTGTTATCGTACCCACGTACAACGAGGAAAAACTTTTGGCAAGCTGCCTGGAAAGTGTGCGGGAACAGCCTGAAGCATGCGAACTGATTGTTGCAGACGGAGGCAGTTTTGACCGTACCCTGGAAATTGCACAGCACTACACTGACCTGATTATCAAAAGTGAAACGCCCGGCCTGGCAGGACAGTTAAATGCCGGGGCAGCAATTGCCAAAGGGTCCATCCTTCTTTTCCTCCACGCCGACTCCCTCCTGTCACCGGGATGCTTTTCCCGCCTGACGTCACTTCCCCCCGGCGTCAACGGGGGCGCTTTTACCATGCGAGTGGCAGGGAAAAGGCTTTTTTACCGTGTCCTCTCCGCCGGAGGGAATATTTACTGCCGTCTGACCCGCACTTATTTTGGTGATCGTGGCATTTTTGTCCGCGCAGACGCTTTTCGTAAACTTGGAGGGTTCACGCATTTACCCATTATGACGGATGTGGACTTTTCCCGCCGGCTCAAAACCATTGGCAATACCGTTTTACTGCCGGGGCCGGTCATCACCAGCAGCCGTAAGTTTGACGATGAAAGCGCTTGGCGCACACTGTACCTGATTATATATGCACTGGTCGCTTTCAGACTGAACGCAGACCTGCAGAAAGTTAAAGACAAATATTATTCATGAACTGCCCCTTTGATTATTTGCCTTAGCCTTCGGCCAGTCTCCCTTTCCGGTTCCGGAGCAGTTGCATTGCATAAAGCACTTGCTGAAAACGCCGCATCCGGCAGCTACGCGGAAAGTATTGCAGATTAATTTTCCCACATGTGTTAAAATTAAAAAAAAACATGGAAGAGAGGAGAAAAATAAATGAACAAAACAGAGTTAATTAATTCAGCGGTTAAGTTTATCGAAGTTTCAAAAAGTAATTACGTGACAAAGGAAGTTGCTATTTCTGATGCCGTTGCAGGAATGAAGATATATGAAGATCCTGTTTTTGCCTTTGGAGACGCTGGAGATGAATATTTTACACGCTTAAAAGATCCGGTTGCCATTGGCAGCCATTTTAGACTGCCGAAAGAATGGCTTCCCCGGGCGAAAACCGTTATCTCGTTTTTCCTGCCTTACACTGCAGCTATAAAGAAGGACAACAGCCTGGAGGAAACATGGCCTTCTGATGGATGGCTGCATGGACGTTACGAAGGGCAAATGCTCCTTAATAAGTTATCGGAATATTTACAAAATGAGTTGTTGAATGCCGGGTATTTGAGTATTGTCCCCTCCCTGGACAAGGGTTTCTGGAGCAAAGGAAAGCCTGGTAAAGGATTGGGGAAAGAAGATCAGCTCTCCTTTACAAGCAATTGGTCGGAAAGGCACGTGGCTTTTGTATGCGGTCTTGGTTCATTCGGGCTCTCCAAAGGGCTCATTACCTCAAAAGGTATCGCCGGCAGGTTTGGAAGCATCGTTACAGAATTAGAGATAAGCCCTTCCGGGAGAGATTATACTGAGATTGATGAATATTGCTCAATGTGCGGCGACTGTGTGAAACAATGCCCTGTTAATGCCATCTCTCTTGAAAACGGCAAGGATCATCTGATATGCTGTGAATTTTTGGATATAACCAAGAAAAAATATAAGCCCCGTTATGGTTGTGGAAAATGCCAGGTAAGTGTATCATGCGAAAGTTGCATACCTGCCTGATTATCTTAATTTCCGGAAGTATTTCCAAATCCGGCCAGCTGCTTTTCCCCAATAGATTAGCAGATAAAAAGGAGTAATTAGCGAAAATGCACAGGGCATCGTTTCACGACCGGAAACTGTCTACGTCTGATAGGCAGGAGTTACCCCCGTTACCGAGGCAATGAGCGAAGTCAGGCTTCTCATATCATCCTTCGAAATTTCACGGATATCTGCCTTGCCCAACAAGCGGGCGGCGAGTGCCAGTTCATCACCCGTCGCTTTAATGTAATTATAAAGGCCTGTAGCAGCCTTATCGATGTCAAGGTCGTCTTCTTCCTCAGGTGAATAGCTAAACAGTGATGTGAAAAAAACTGCAATCGTTGTCTTTTCCAGTTGGGAATAAAGAAGTGCAGCCAGTGCCGCCTGGCCCAGGTAAACGGCGTCGGCGCCAAGTGCCAGTGCTTTTAGAACATCTCCAGAATCACGTAACCCTCCAACAACAACCAATGACATTTTCCCCTTCAAACCCTCCCTGTCAATAAATGATGCGGCACGGGGCAGTGCGTATGCTGTTGGCAGACCAAAATTATTAATAGTCATCTCCGGACTACCAGCTGTGCCGCACTGGGCACCTTCAATCACCGCAACATCAAACCCAGCTTCGGCTGCCGCTGCCATATCTCGCTCTACATCGCCGGCCGCAAACTTGACTGCAATCCATAGCCCCATCCTGTAACCATTACAGGTAAGTTGATCTGCAGAGGTTTTTCCGCTTTTGGACCCAGCTCAACTTTCAGGTTCACATCGGTATTTTTTGAAACCGGTAATGTCGCCAACTGTGCAGGAATAAACACAAGATCGTTAAGATCCAGAAAATCACGTGTCGACCCATATGGCTCCTGAAACAGCATACCGGTTTCCGCACGTGCACCGATTCCCGCCAGCTTGTACCAGGTAAAATTGCTCACCATCGGCAGAGTCTTTGATTTTTCGCGGCTAACCATCCAGTCGAGCATCTGATCAAGCAGATATTCACGAATTGTCAATACTTTCAACTCCCTTTGTTGTATTAGCTAAAAGGTACATCAGAAGCAGTTTTGCCAGTTGAGGCCCAAAAAAACCGTTATTTCTGATATTGAAATGGTATAAAGCCAGAGGATTCAGATGGCGATGAACTGGACTGCGTGGTGCTAGCCGGAGATCCTATTTTTTCTGGACGTATGGTATTTCCGAATACGATTCCTTATCAGGCCGAGCAGGAAATATTCTAAAAGCCAGCCTACAATCAATGGGTGATTTGACCAGACATTATTTTACGAATCAGCAGCTTTGCCGTAAGTGGCAATTCATCAAGAATGAGCCCGTTGGTCCAGTCGGCCTGAACATGGCCCCGCGTGACATACTGGAGAAGGGTCGCTTCCTGTGTTATGGCCTGTTTAATCTTTTTTAGTGTGCCTATTTTATCCGGTTGGCCAAACCCTATTTTCATAAATTCGTTAATAGAAGTAATCTCTGTCTTCTCCCAATACTCAAAAATCTTTTGCTCCAGGTTTTGACGGGTCCCAAGTATTTTTTGAACCGACTGCATGTACTGTTCAGAACTGGCTGCACCTATGGCTCTGGCCGCTAGAATTCCGGAAATACAGGCTATGTCAATGCCTCCACCGTGTAAGGGAGAAGCCAGTCCTGCGGCATCCCCCACCAACAGTGTATTGCCAAGAACCAGTTCTTTTCGGCGTAAAAGAGGTATGGGGCCACCGGTTTGCCTGAGAATCTGATAATGGTCAAGTTGCTCTTTTTCAATAATCCGTTTTAATTCTTGATGAATCTGAAGTCCGCTACTGCGCTTGCCAAACCAGCCCACACCTACATTTGCACAGTCCCGGGCTTTGGGAAAAACCCAATAATAGCCACAATAATGCGGTTCAACTGCCACTTTTATTTTACCAAACAAAGAGGAAAAATCCCCGGCGAGGGTATACTGTGCTGTCATTCCCAGACGGACTGGCGGCAGCTTAAACTTTGCTTTTGAAACCGGTGATACACCACTGCTATCTACAATCCAGTCATAATCACTTTGCAAGCATGAAAAATTAATAGCGGTAACAGGTGTATTCTCGTAGAGTTGACAGCCGCGCCGACAGGCATCCTCTGCCAACGCTTTTTGCCACTCCGACCGGTCGATTACCCACAGATGAAGGCCGGTACAATCTACAGTAAAGGTATCTATAGCAGAAAGTATAGCTTCCTTGACTTTACAGCGGATACCAGCGATGGGAGGGTCTAAAAGTTTGAGCAAATCAAAAAAACCTTCTGCACAGGAAATACGTTCCCCAACGGACGCTTTTTCAAAGATTGTAACCGATAAACCAAGGGAAGCTGCCTCACGGGCCGCACTAAGTCCCCCGGGACCGGCTCCAATGATGGCCACCTTATCCCCCATTTTCTCTACCTCCGCGCTTTTAACTGTTACTACATACTATTTGACAGGGTAACAGCAGATGCATTTATTAATACTTTCTGTATCTGTCTGACCCAGATGAATTGTCAGTTCTCCCGCTCCCGCAGTGATATTCAGTTTTTTAACATCAAGCATTGATAAATCCAAATCAGCACGGGTCACACCGGTTCTGAATACTATTTCCGCCGGCACCCTCTCTGCCATAGAGAATTCCCAACGTGAAGGGGAGTCGCCTATGCTCCAGGAACGAGATTCATCACCAATTATAATTTGTGCCAAGCTTCCACTTCTATGCACATTGATTTCCGGTCCACAGTGAACCCACGGTGTATTGGGAAGAACACAGCAAAAAAGCCGCCGAAAGATAATCCAATTAATAACTGTATAAAACCGTGTAAATGGCAAAAAACTATAATGTATTTAAATAATTTTTTGAGGAGCAAACTCATGACTGTTCAGTCAGATTTAAAAACAGCTATTGCCGCATGTGAAAGCGCTAAAGGCAACTACGATACTTTTGCGCAGTCTACCGAAGACGAAGCTGCCAAAACAATGTTTCAGCAAATGAGCCAAGATATGACAACCATCTCCAGCAACTAAACAGCCGTATGAAATATATTACTGAAAGCAATCCAATGAATCAGGGCCAACAACAGCAACAATAAGTAAGAGGCTGCCGTACAACATGATATGCTCCCCTTGTAGTAGACAGTTGAAATAATAAAACTGTTAATTACAAGGATGAGCTATTTTTGTGCCTCACTGGGTGAAAGTATCAGGGCCAGATAAGGTTGCAGCTATTGAAAAATATCTTCGAGACGAAGATTCACTTAGTCATATAGCCACTCAGCTAGGTGTCCGTGTGCCATCCATCAGAAAATGGCTTAACAAGTATCAATCATTAGGTCCTGACAGCCTGCTTAATCAATGAAATTGGCCGCCAGGAAATGCGAACCTTGGTCTGCGCCCAGTGCCATGTTACCTACTACCTCGACCCTAAAACAGCAGAGGTCAAAATCCCCTGGTCGCAAGAACCAAATATAAATGCGGTTGAAAACTACTTTTCTGCCTCTCTTTTCCGCGAATGGACACATACCATGACCGAGGCTGATTTAGTTAAGCTACGCCATCAGGACTACGAATTTTTCCTGGGCAGTAATCATTTTGAGGCCGGCGTAACCTGTGTCGATTAGGACACCTTACTAAGTAAAGGGAGGTATAAATGATGTTGCGAGACGCTTATGAGCTCATGAAATTACTCCCAATTGGGACTGAGGCTGTGAAATTCGAACTCAAGGATATTTTTGGAAATATAGTTACACTAGACGATTTTTTGGGTAAGTATTGGGTAGTGCTGGAGTTTGGCTCCTTCACGTGACCTCCCTTCCGGAGCCAGATGGCTCCCATGGAGAGCGTAGCCGCTGAATTAAAATCAAAGCCCGTACGATTTTTAATCATTTACACTCGTGAAGCCCACCCCGGCCAATATAATTTTAAGCATATTCCTCAACACTGCAACATAGAAGACAAGAGCAAGATGGCAGCAATGCTTCAACAAGAAACTGGCTTGGAAAACAGAACCATATTGATTGATGATATTAATGATTCTGTAACGAGAACGTATCGGGGATTTCCCAACAAGGCGTATATCATTGGCCTTAACGGCAAAATAGTTTACGCCGATCGCTGGGCTTCTGCCGATAGAATCAGTAAAGAGGTACACAGTCTCTTGAAATAACTATAAACAAGTAACTGACTATGCTCAGGAACATTACAGTGAATAATTACCAAAAGCATCTCTGAATTTACAAATTTCATAATGAAAAGCAAAGTGGGCTTTAATTCGTAGCCCACTTTGTGTATTTATTAAATGTATAAGAGGTTTTCATTTATAATTTCCACAGAATAAGTTAAGCGAAAACATCAATAATAAATATAATAAGGGAAGGTGATTTTCTTTGAAGATGTTTACTGCCAAAAGAGCTGCTTTACTTATACTGGTTGCAGGGATTATTTTTTTTGTATCCTCCCTGCTCTTAAATGATACCCGGGGGCAAAAGGAACCGGATGATCCAAATATTCCTGAAGAAGAACAGCAAGCTCTGGATAAATTTTTTCTAAACCTTAAATCAGGAGGGCCCTCTAAAGATGGAATTCCCCCTATTGAAAACCCCAATTATCTATCCATAACTGACGCCGATGAAAATATTGATGATAATGAGGTCGTATTTGTTGTTGAATCTAGTGATGGTGTTTTTATTTATCGTCAGCGAATTCTTGCCTGGCATGAAATCGTAAATGAAACGTTTTCAGGGGAGAAGATGAGCATTACCTACTGCCCCTTGACTGGTTCTGCTGTAGGCTTTAAGGGGGCTGTTTCCAGAGGGGAAACCACCTTTGGAACATCGGGTAAGCTTTTAAACAGTAACTTGGTGATGTATGACCGGTTAACAGGCAGCTATATTCCTCAGTTGCTGGGAAAGGCTATCAATGGGAACTTAAAGGGAGAAAGACTGGATGAATTTCCAATTATCTGGACTAGGTGGTTTAAAGCAAAATCATTTTATGAAGAAGCCCAGGTTTTATCAGAAAAGACAGGTTTTATCAGAAATTATCGAGGGGATCCTTATGGCTCATATCTGGAAAAAAACAATTACTATGATAGCGGTGGAGCTTTATTTCCCGTCATGCATCAAGATAACAGATTTGAGCCAAAAGAAGTTGTCATGGCTGGAAGAGTAAATGAAACACCTTTTGCTATTTTAAAGCAAAAGATTAGGAGCGAAAAAGTGATGAACCTGGAACTTGAAAACATCCCATTGGTCGCTCTTTATGATGGGGAGCTGGATACGGTGAGAATTTTTAGAAGAATGGATCAGGATCAAACGTTAACCTTTAGATTTGAAAACGGTGATTTTCTTGATGAAAATACCATGTCAATATGGAATGAAAGAGGAGCAGCGGTGGAAGGACAACAGCAAGGCGCCCAGCTGGAAGCTATAAATTCTTTTGACGTAATGTGGTTTGCCTGGGTTGCATTTCACCCTGAAACAGAAGTTTATGAATAGGAACAATAGTTTGCACAAAATACGCAATATCTTAAAAAATAAAAGTGCATTAATTCCTGGAATAGTTATAGGTACTGTTTATTTTATTCTATACCTGATAAGCATAAATCACTTGTTCTTAGCAGTTGGTGAATTTGAGATAGCTGTGATTGATAATCCTGGATCGAAATTTTTTACAATGAGAGCGCCTTTTTTATGGGAACCGATTGCCTCGATTTCATTCTTTGGGTTAAAGCTCTTTATTGCCCCTTTAAATATACTAATAGGGGTACTCCTTTCTCTGATGGTGATGCTAAATATAGCGGTGGCCGTTTTTAGCTATCGATGCAAAAGATCTTGCCGCACCAACTTAGGCTACTCCTTTGCCGGCTTTTTGCCGGCTATGCTCACTGGTTTCGCCTGTTGTGCACCAACTTTTGTCATTGCTCTGGCACCAGTGCTGTCTTCCTTTACGGTATTCTTTGTTTCACTTCAGCCGTTTTTAATCCCATTCAGTGTAGCAGTTATGACTCTGGGTTTGCTCTGGAGCCTATCGAGAATAACTGAACTTAATATCTAACATAATCTATATTTTAACAGGGCCTCTTTTCTGTTTGTTATCTCTTGTTTTACTTTTTCCAATCCAAAGCATTTCGAGGAACATTTTCAGTTGACTATCATAATTGAACAGGTAGTTTTTTAATGCTACCCGGTGATTCGATATCCTGCAATGCCTGTAAAGCCATGGTAACTACACGAGTTTGTGTTTCCACGTCAAAAGCCTTACCGGTAACTCTTCCCAGAGGAAAATTAACATGTACTGCTCTGGGAACCCGGATTTTTGCGGTTAATCCCTGCATTAATGTTATACTCACAGTAATGAGACCGGCTGTTTCCAGTTCCCGCTGAATCAATCCCACCGATTGATGGCACAGCGGTCAGCCTGGAGTAAGTAAAACTATATCAGTTTCTTGTTTTAATAGTTCCCGGGCTACTTTGCCTGCATTGGCAATCAGTGTTTCATGCAGGGCATTAAGGATAAAGCCCATAAACCCATAATTTGTTGCAGAGATTCCTTTAATAAAGCCGGACTGCACCAGTTCCTCAAGTCTTGTTATGGGGAAGACACAATTAATATCTTTATCTGCGTCAGTATGGTCATAATGAGTGTGAGTGATTAGATAGTCCTCTAGTGGCGCTTTAGCCGAAACTTCCCGAAAGGAAGCATCCCCCTTTTTTGCCTTGACATCAAAGGGTGCCTGATTCTTTAAATGCACGCCAGCGGTAGTAACAAGGGCGACGCGACATTCGTTTAGAGTTTTTTGCAGGGGCTGCCACGGTACTTCTTTGCCCGTGTTATCAACTATAAATGGTTTAACAAGCTTCTGTGTCAAATTTTGTTTTAACATATATTCTCTCATCCCTTCAAGTTACTATCCTGCCTGGGAAAGCGGGATATACTGCACAGAGGACTTTCTTTGCGGATGCTGCGGAGCATTATATTGTACAGTTGTAGTATTATAGTTTGGTCATAGTCTTATACAAGTTCTTACATACATTCTATGATGGAAGCATCTGCTTTTCCCGCCAATAGATTAGCACCAAAATTACGGCAAAAAGAACGATACTTGAAAACTGGGCAGTATTGAAGACAACAAAAGTAGGTTCACTGCGGAAGTAATCGATAAAAGAACGGGCGGCAAAATACCCGGCGAGATAGGTCAGGAACAGCTGCCCTTCTCTTACCCTGTCTCTCAGATACCAGAGGACAAAGAAGATAAGCAGTGTAGCTATCATCGTATACAGCGGGATATTGTGATAGGGCACGCCGCCAACCAGCCTCGGCCAGGGCGCCGATGGCGCATGCAGGCCGTAGACATCGCAACCGAGTCGGGCGATTGCTTCCCCCAGGGCGAGGGATGGGGCGAAAACATCAGCCATGGCCCAAAATTTAACTTTCCGGCGGCGGACAAACCAGATTGCGACCAACACTCCTCCGGTAAGACCGCCCAGAAAAGCCAGGCCGCCTTCGTGAATACGGAAAAGATAGAGGGGGTCAGCGAGAAAAAGATTGAAATTCAACAACACGGAGAGAATGCGGGAACCGACGACGGCTCCGACAACCGCGTAAATGGCAAACTCGAAGATCAGATCCGGTTCAATTTTTTTGGCAATGGCACGACGGTGGGCAAGGGCCAGCCCAACTAAAATAGCAGCAACCAACCCCAATCCGTAAAGATGGAAAGTCAATGGCCCAAGGTAAAATGAGGGCTCCACATAATTCAGAAGCATCTGTTCATCTCCTTTGCACTAGAACTATTGTACCCTTTTACATTTAACGGAACCTTCTTAATTCCCGGCATTGAAAAAGTTAAAACTCCCAAAAGGTGTAACCCCATTACTATTGCCACCACAGCCAGAAGGTAATACCACCCGGCCCCAATCCGGCCAAAAAAGAGGCCAAAATAAGAGGCAATAAAACCGAGAATGGCAAAAGTCACAGCCAAGCCTGTCACAAACGACAGCGACATCAAAAAACCTTTTATTCTTGACCCTTCGCTGTAGCCGCCGATGTAGCCGACCATAACAGGTGTCATTGACAAAATGCAGGGGCTAAAACTTGTAACTAAGCCGCCTGCAAAAACGATCACGTAAGTGAGAATAGACGTGTTTGCAAGGGAATTTGGTATAATTTCAGAGAAAAACAGATCCAGCAAAACTACCTCACCTCAATAGGCTTAATTATCCAGAATTTGTGCTATTCTGCTCTCTATATTGCCTTTTGTCAAAACCCCTGTATCGTTTGCAACAATTTCACCATTGCTGTCAATATAGAAAAATGCCGGGATGTATCTAACCATGAATTCATTCGCCATGCGGTTGCCTTCCTGATCGCCAACATCGACAATAACAAAAACAACTTGATCTTCATACTTCTCTTTAAGAGCCATAACCACGGGCTCCATTAGTTTGCATGTAATTCACCAATCAGCATAAAATTCTACAAATACAGGTTTTCCTTCGGCCAGTGCCTGTTCATAAAGGGCAATTGGATCAGGTGTAGCGGAAAACTGACTCTCAGTCCGATTCAAAAAAGGAATATATGGTTTTGCCATTACACCAACAACCAGTAAGCCTACAAATACCAGGATTAACCGTTTTACACTAGTCTTCAAGCTCGATTCTCCTCTCGTTTTTATTGCCAGGCACTACTCTTTGTAGTGCAAATCCCGAAAAAAAGAGCAGCGTCAGACACAACCCTGCCCAAAACTAATAAGTATACCTGCTAAAAAAAGGAAGGTAGCCGCAATATGGGCGGGCGGGGCAATTCGAATTTGTCGGTTACCTGATAACAGCTGGGCGATTCGCAAATCGGGTGTTGTATTAGGCTCGATCAACCATACCGGAACTGAGATATTTTCCACATCTGAGAACACTTTCAAAAATGCGGATGCCAAATATCTTTTGTCCGGAATCTTGTTCAATGAAGCCTGATCAGCGGCTAATTCTTTAAATTGGTCATAGCTGCGAAATAGATACTTTGCTAAAGGCAGAAAGAAAAGGCTCCCTTTTATTGCCCTGCTGATAACCACCTTTAGCGGATCTGAATGGTAGAGGTGGTACTGTTCATGTAAAAGCACCGCTTCCATTTCAGACATGCTAAACGCGGCTGCGAGCTTGCTCGAAACAACGATTTGCGGACGAGAAAATCCGTACGTAAAAACCAGGGGAGTGTCACTGTTTATGCATACTGTATGTTTTAGAAGGCCCAACCTGTCTAAGAGCCGGATTAACTCACAGGGTGGAGTCGTTCTCAATGCTGACAGCTTCCTGTTCAGCCTGAGGAAAGAGAGATACTGTTTCACAGTAAAATAAATAAAAAATGAGATGATGAAAAACAAAGCACCTGTCAGTAAAAGTAACATTATTTGATTAATCAGGTTATTTTGAATGGCAAAGCCAAGTCTGACAAACTTAAATTTGTAAAATACAGTAAGAAACAAGACTCCCGCAACAGCGGCAAAAAGGGCTGTCAACCCGTAAAATGACACCTGTGCTTTAATGTGGGGATGCGAGTAGTCACTCTTTAAATGTATCATCATTTTTCATATCCTTTGAATTTTTAATAAGATCCTCCAAAGCCTTTAAATATTCCGGGCTTGCTTTTTCAAGAGTCTGCACAAAAGAAGCAATTGCATCCTCTCCATATTCATGTAAAAGCTCTTCAGTTACTTGCCTGGAAATATCGTTAAGGAAGCACTCCTTTGTTTGCACAGGCAAATA
>JAGXRN010000014.1 GCA_018335875.1 Dethiobacter sp. | reverse complement strand
CACCTTTCTTCCAGGGTTACCGGCCGCAGTTTTATCTGCGCACCACAGATGTTACCGGTGTTATCACGCTGCCTGAAGGCGTGGAAATGGTGATGCCGGGTGACAACGTACAGATGAAAATAGAGTTGATTACTCCCATTGCCATTGAGGATGGCCTGCGTTTTGCCATCCGTGAGGGCGGACGTACCGTGGGCGCCGGCGTGGTCACTTCTATTATCGAGTAACACGCCTCCAATTAAGGCTCATAAAGCTTGTGGGGGATGTCCCCGGATGCACACAGGTGTAACCTGATTTGCCATGTTGCCGGGAGCGGACCAGCGGCAATAGAGCGCAAAAAAGCACTGCAGTACGGTGCTTTTTTGCAGCTTTACAATTTTAAAAAAGTTTGACAATGCCTATAAAGTATGGTAAATTGGAAAAAGTGAAATCCTATAGGTTGCCATCTAGTGTTTAGGGGGTGTTATAATGCGTGTGAAGATAACTTTAGCCTGTGGAGACTGCAAAAGAAGGAATTATATTACCACAAAGAACAAACGGACCACACCGGACAGGATTGAAATGAGCAAACATTGCCCATTTTGTAAAAAACATACCCCTCACAAGGAAACCAAGTAGCGTTTTTTACTAGTCCAAAAGGATGTGAACATAATGGTGGGTGAAGGTGCAGTCAAAAAGTTAACCAAACACTTTAAGGACGTCAGACAGGAACTGAAGAAGGTACACTGGCCCAATCGCCGGGAGTTAACCCTCTTTACCACAGTCGTCCTGGCGGCTGTCTTTTTTGTAGGGGTATTTTTCTGGATCCTTGATACCGGCTTTGCAGGTATGCTGCGCCTCATTTTGCAGTAGCTATGCTGTCGGTTTAGTAAAGGAGGGAGGGGTCATCCCTCGCTTATGAGTAAATACTGGTATGTGGTACACACTTACGCGGGTTATGAGAACAAGGTTAAAACAAACCTGGAAAAACGTGTTGAGTCCATGGAAATGCAGGACAAGATTTTCCGGGTGCTTGTTCCCATGGAAAAAGAGCTGGAGATAAAAAACGGTAAGAAAAAGGCAACTCTGAAAAAGGTATTCCCCGGGTATGTGCTTGTGGAGATGATTATGGCCGACGATTCCTGGTACGTGGTGCGCAATACTCCCGGTGTTACAGGGTTTGTCGGACCGGGCTCAAAACCTATCCCGCTTTCTTCCGCGGAAATTAATCAGATTCTGCGGCAGATGGGCTTAGATGAGCCAAAACCCCGGATTGCTTTTAGTGCCGGTGAAAGTGTCCGCATTGTGGACGGCCCTTTTACCAATTTTGTAGGCAGCATCGAAGAGATACTTCCAGACAGGCGCAAAATCAA
The DNA here is from genome assembly GCA_018335875.1 of Dethiobacter sp. Lineage (GTDB taxonomy): Bacteria > Bacillota > Dethiobacteria > Dethiobacterales > Dethiobacteraceae > JAGXRN01. Next base: position 38,930 of record JAGXRN010000014.1, on the reverse strand, counting down.
GGTGCTTGTTTCTATGTTCGGCCGGGATACACCGGTTGAACTTGAGTTCTTTCAGGTTGTGAAGATTTAGTAAGATAAGGAGGTGTAACATTATGGCACGTAAGGTTGTAGCAATGGTAAAACTGCAAATCACCGCCGGTAAAGCTACCCCTGCGCCTCCTGTTGGCCCGGCACTTGGACAGCACGGCGTGAATATTATGGCTTTCTGCAAAGAATTCAATGAGCGCACTGCATCGCAGGCAGGCCTGGTAATCCCGGTAGTTATCACGATTATGGACGACCGCTCATTCTCTTTTATCCTGAAAACGCCGCCCGCCGCAGTCCTGCTTAAAAAAGCGGCCGGCCTGACAACAGCATCGGGTAAACCAAATAAGGTTAAAGTGGCTACGTTGTCGCGTGATAAAGTTCGCGAAATTGCACAAATGAAAATGGAAGACTTAAATGCCAACGACGTGGAAGCAGCCATGCGCATGGTTGAAGGTACTGCACGCAGCATGGGGATTGTAATCGAGGGATAAACTAATATTGTGGGAGAGCTGAAGCTCGCAAATACCACAGGGAGGTAATGAAATGTCAGGTAAGAAATATGAGGATGCAAAAAAACTGGTTGATAGCCGTCAGCTCTATGATGTGGAAGAAGCTCTGGAGCTTGCGCAGAAAACTTCAGTTACAAAATTTGATGGCACAATCGAACTGGCTGTCAAGCTGGGCGTTAATCCAAAGCATGCGGACCAGCAGGTTCGCGGCGCGGTAGTACTTCCCGCCGGCACAGGCAAGAAAGTAACCGTGGCAGTTTTCGCCAAGGGTGAAAAAGCCAAAGAAGCAGAAGCTGCCGGAGCTGAATTTGTCGGGGCGGAAGACCTGGTAGCGCGTATTGAAGGCGGTTGGTTTGGTTTTGACGTTGCTGTGGCTACCCCGGATATGATGGGTATGGTAGGTAAACTTGGCCGGGCTCTTGGACCCAAAGGATTGATGCCAAACCCCAAGACAGGTACAGTTACCATGGACGTGGCCAGAGCAGTAAATGAGATTAAAGCCGGTAAGGTGGAATACCGTGTTGATAAAAACGGCATTATCCATGTGCCCATCGGCAAGGCTTCTTTTGCACAGGAAAAACTGCAGGATAATTTCTATACAGTGATTGAGACATTGGTAAAAGTAAAGCCTGCAGCGGCCAAGGGGCAGTATATCCGCTCGGTGACTGTGGCTTCCACCATGGGCCCTGGAATCAGGGTCAGCCCACAGAAAGCGGCGGCTCTGGGTAAAACAAAATAACTTGCCAAAGCAACTTTCTTATGATAGAATAGCCCGCGTACAACAAAATACTCAAATCCGTTTTGACTGTAGACAGCAGGCGCCCTTGTGGCTTAATAACCGCCCGCCGAGGTCGTGACGTCGCCATCAAATGTTTACGGCGGCCTCCGCAGTCTTGCGGAGGCCTTTATTGTTAGTTAAGGAGGTGGAAGGATGGGTACAAACAGGACTGTCAAAGAACAAATTGTAAGTGAAGTCAAAGAGGATTTAAAACAGGCTAAAAGTGTGATTATTACTGATTACCGCGGCCTGAACGTGGCTCAGATGACGTCGCTTCGACGCTCACTGCACTCGGAGAAGATCAAGTATGTGGTTGTTAAAAACACACTGGCCAAGCTCGCTGCCCGTGAGTTGGGTTTGGAAGAACTTGATGTTTACTTTGAAGGGCCGACGGCCATAGCTTTTGGCTTTGAAGACCCGGTAACACCGGCAAAAGTGCTCAGTAAATATGCCAAGGACTTTGACAAACTGGAAATTAAAGGCGGTCTGCTGGAGGGAAAACTGATTGGACTGGCAAGCGTTAAAGCTTTGGCCGATCTGCCTTCTCGTGAAATCCTGCTTGGCAGGGTTGTCGGTGCTTTCGCTGCTCCGATGACAGGTTTTGCCGGGGCTATGCAGGGGATACTGCGCAAGTTTGTATATACACTTGATGCAGTGCGTGAACAAAAAGAAGCGTCACAGGTCTAAAAAATTTACATTATAAATTTAAGGAGGATAAATTAGATGTCTAAAGTAGCTGAAGTACTAGAGATAGTGAAAGGGATGACAGTGCTTGAACTGTCAGAGCTGGTAAAATCTTTTGAGGAAGAATTTGGTGTAACTGCTGCCGCCCCCATGGCCATGGCCGCTGCTCCTGCCGCTGCCGAAACCAAAGTTGAGGAAGAGCAGACAGAGTTTGATGTAATCCTCACCGGCGCAGGTGACAAAAAAGTCCAGGTTATTAAAGTTGTGCGCGAAGTTACCGGCCTTGGCCTGAAAGAAGCAAAGGACTTAGTTGATGGTGCGCCCAATGCTGTAAAAGAAAAAATCAGCAAAGATGAGGCTGAAGCACTCAAAGCTAAACTTGTTGAGGTTGGCGCCAGCGCAGAAGTTAAGTAACTTCTACCCGCTTATTTGAGGCACTCTTTAATGGGTGCCTTTTGCCGTTTTTAAAAATGAGTTTATCCATTACGGCGCTGAAAGCCTTTTTACAAAAGACAAGTAAAATTAAATTTTCAAATTATACTCAGAATAACTGCCAGATTAATGTTGATATATTGACAGTTGGCAAAACTTGTGATAATATTATAAACTGCTTAACAATGCCTTCTTTACTATATTTATGCATATTCAAACCTTTCCGGGGAAAGAATATATTATTGCTTTTCTGTTTTAGGAAAAACTAATATCGTAATGAAGGCATTGTTATTTCTGTTTTTAAAATACCGATTACCGCTAATAAAAACGGCGACTAAAGCGGTCTTTAGTCTCCGGGGACAGGAGTGAGCGCGAATTGCTGAGAATCGAAGAAGCCGGAAACAGGCAGCGTCACAGTTATGCCCGCATCGATGAAGTTCTTGAACTGCCAAACCTGATTGAGATCCAACAATCGTCTTACCAGTGGTTTCTTAAAGAAGGCCTGCAGGAAATGTTCAACGAGATTTCACCGATTCAGGATTTTACCGGTAACCTGGTTTTGGAGTTTATCGGTTATTCCCTGGGGGAGCCCAAGTATTCCGTAGAAGAGTGCAAGGAACGTGACGCCAATTATTCCGTTCCCCTGCGAGTAAGAGTGCGCCTGATAAACAAGGAGACCGGTGAGGTTAAGGAGCAGGAAGTATTCATGGGCGACTTCCCGCTGATGACGGAAAACGGCACTTTTATCATTAACGGCGCCGAACGCGTTGTTGTAAGCCAATTGGTTCGTTCGCCAGGTGTCTACTTCAACAGCCAAATTGATTTTTCCGGCAAGCATCTGTATGCCGGCACCATTATTCCCAACCGCGGCGCCTGGTTGGAATTTGAGACAGATATAAATGATGTTATTTATGTTCGTGTGGACCGTACACGTAAAGTTCCTGTTACGGTACTTTTGCGCGCTATCGGTTTTGGCTCCAACAACGACATACTAAGGCTGTATGAGCATGACCCCCGCATTTTAGCCACGCTTGAAAAAGACCATACAGACACCTTTGAATCGGGACTTTTGGAGATTTATAAACGGCTGCGTCCCGGTGAGCCTTTAAACGTGGAGAATGCGCGTTCTCTTTTTGAATCACTTTTCTTTGACCCCAAGCGTTACGATTTTGCCCACGTGGGGCGTTATAAAATGAATAAAAAATTATCATTTGTGCCACGGGTCTTAAACCGCAAACTCACAGAAAATGTAACACCAAAAGAGGGAGAAGAGGTTCTTGCCCGGGCCGGTGAAACGGTGTCCATTGAGATGGCGCGCATGTTTGAAGAAAAAGGAGTTGCGCGCCTGCGCATAGCTTTTGGCGACAGGGAAATGGTGATTATCAACAACGAGCGCATTGACAGGCAGACCAAGCATCTGACCCGGCAGGACATTGTGGCCGCCATTGGCTACCTGCTGAATCTGATGGATGATTTGGGCAACGTTGACGATATCGACCATTTAGGGAACCGCCGCCTGCGCAGTGTCGGGGAGTTGCTGCAGAATCAGTTTCGCATCGGCCTCTCCCGTATGGAGCGGGTGGTACGTGAGCGCATGACAATTCAGGACGTGGAGGCGATCACACCGCAGGCACTGATTAATATTCGTCCTGTGATTGCGGCAATCAAGGAATTTTTTGGTTCAAGCCAGCTGTCGCAATTTATGGACCAGACAAATCCACTGGCGGAGCTGACACACAAACGGCGCCTCAGTGCCCTGGGCCCCGGTGGCTTAAGCCGTGAACGCGCCGGCTTTGAAGTCCGGGACGTGCACCACTCCCACTATGGCCGGATGTGCCCCATTGAGACACCTGAAGGCCCAAATATCGGCCTCATAGGGTCGCTTAGCACTTATGCGCGTATTAACGAGTATGGTTTTATTGAAACTCCATACCGTAAGGTTGACAAAAAGGTCGGACGGGTCACTGAAGAAATAGTATACCTGACCGCCGACGATGAGGACAACTTTACTGTTGCCCAGGCCAATGCCCTGCTTGACGAGCAAGGTCATTTTCTCAGTCAGAGAATAACCTGCCGCTCCAAGCACGAGACTTTAATCAGGCTCCCTGACGAGATTGACTTTATGGATGTTTCGCCAAAGCAGCTGGTCTCTGTGGCTACGGCACTGATCCCGTTTCTGGAAAATGACGACGCCAACAGGGCGCTGATGGGATCCAACATGCAGCGGCAGGCAGTACCGCTTTTGCGCACTGAAGCGCCGCTGGTGGGGACAGGGATGGAATATAAGACTGCACTTGACTCCGGTGTTGTCGTGCGTGCCAAAAGCGGCGGTGATGTGGCTTTTGTCAGTGCCGACACAATAATAATCCGGCGCAAAGACAGTGACGACACGGCAAACCGCTTAATTAACGGACGGACGGGTGAAATTTTCCCCGGCGAGCCGCGAGAAAACTTTCCCCGTGGCTTTGACTTTTATACACTGCAGAAATTTAAGCGCTCCAACCAGGGTACATGCATGAATCAACGCCCCATAGTTTCCAAGGGACAAACTGTCAGGGACGGGCAGGTTATTGCTGATGGACCTTCCACCGACCAGGGCGAACTGGCGTTGGGCCGTAATATCCTGGTAGCTTTTATGCCCTGGGAGGGCTATAACTATGAGGATGCGATTTTACTCAGTGAAAAAATGATCAGAGAAGATGTTTTCACTTCAATCCATATTGAAGAATACGAGTCCGAAGCCAGAGACACTAAGCTTGGCCCTGAGGAAATTACCCGTGATATCCCCAATGTTGGTGAGGATGCTCTGCGCGACCTGGATGAGCGGGGCATTGTCCGTACCGGCGCAGAGGTGAGAGCCGGTGATATCCTGGTCGGCAAGGTCACTCCCAAGGGGGAAACCGAACTGACGGCCGAAGAGAGGCTGCTGCGAGCTATTTTCGGCGAAAAAGCCCGTGAAGTTCGCGACACTTCGCTTCGTGTCCCCCACGGCGAGGCAGGCATGGTTGTGGATGTTAAAGTCTTTTCCCGTGAGCAGGGGGATGAACTCCCGCCCGGTGTAAACCAGCTTGTCCGTGTCTATGTGGCACAGAAGCGTAAAATCTCAGAGGGCGATAAAATGGCCGGCCGTCATGGAAACAAAGGCGTAATAGCCCGCATCCTGCCCGAGGAGGATATGCCCTTTATGCCGGACGGTACTCCGGTAGAAATTGTGCTCAACCCTCTTGGTGTTCCATCAAGGATGAATATAGGACAGATCCTGGAGACTCACCTGGGCTGGGCGGCCAAGACTCTTGGCATCCACATCGCTTCCCCTGTTTTTGACGGTGCGTGTGAGGAAGATGTGATTAAAGCATTTGAGCAGTCAGGGCTTCCGTCAAGCGGAAAGACTGTTTTATATGACGGACGCAGCGGCCAGCCTTTCGATAACGAGATTACAGTAGGCTATGTATATATGCTTAAATTGGCGCACTTGGTCGATGACAAGATTCATGCCCGTTCCACAGGCCCTTACTCCCTGGTTACACAGCAACCCCTGGGAGGGAAAGCGCAATTCGGCGGACAGCGTTTCGGCGAGATGGAAGTGTGGGCTCTGGAGGCATATGGTGCAGCCTATACCCTCCAGGAGATCCTCACAGTTAAATCAGACGATGTTGTCGGGCGTGTTAAGACGTACGAAGCAATTGTCAAGGGGGAAAATATCCCCGAACCCGGAGTACCCGAGTCGTTTAAAGTACTGGTTAAAGAGCTGCAGAGCCTTTGCATGGATGTTAAAGTGATCTCTGAAGAAACAGGCGAGCTCGAAATCAGGGACAGCGAAGAGGACGCTGAAATCCGTGATCTTGGCGTCAACATCGAGGGGACCGAGGACGGGGAAAGAAGAGTGGTAACCGAGGATATCGACCTCTTGGAAGAGGATGAACTCATTGCTGACGGCCCCGAAGAGAGCGAGGACGAAATACATGAAGAAGTGCTTAAAGATATTGAAATAAATGATGATGAGCTTGATATCGATGCCGAGGACCTGGAACTGACACTTGATGAGGATCTGGAACTGACACTTGACGATGATCTGGAACTTGACGACGACCTTGAGGTTGAGGAAGACGAAGATGATGACTTTGCTTTACCCCGCAAGAAGAAATTGTACACTGATTTTGAAAGCGATGATACTGAAGATGACGAGGATGATGATTATTAGACATGTTGTCTTTAAACGTCACGAGCCAGATGAAGGGAGGAAGTCGGCTTGCTGGATGTAAATAATTTTGATGCTTTGAAAATTGGTTTAGCATCGCCGGAACAAATACGCAACTGGTCACGCGGTGAGGTTAAAAAGCCTGAGACCATCAATTACAGGACGCTTAAACCTGAGCGTGATGGGCTTTTCTGCGAAAAAATCTTTGGGCCGCAAAAAGACTGGGAATGCCACTGCGGCAAGTATAAACGGGTTCGCTATAAAGGGATAGTCTGCGACCGCTGCGGAGTTGAAGTTACGCGGGCTAAAGTAAGACGGGAGAGAATGGGCCATATAGAATTGGCAGCACCCGTCTCGCATATCTGGTATTTTAAAGGTATCCCCAGCCGTATGGGCCTCCTGCTCGATATGTCGCCGCGTGCGCTGGAGAAGGTGCTTTACTTTGCTGCCTATGTGGTCATAGACCCGGGCGACACCGGACTGGTTAAGAAGCAGCTGCTTACTGAAATGGAATTTAGGGAATACCGTGAGAAATATGACCACCTGTTCCGGATGGGACGCGGCTTTAAAGCTGAGATGGGTGCTGAAGCTGTAAAGAAGCTGCTTGATGAAATTAACCTGGAACAAATGGTTAAAGAACTGCGCGGCGAACTTAAGACTGCCACCGGTCAGAAAAAAATCCGTGCTGTGCGGCGCCTGGAAGTATCTGAGGCTTTCCGCGCTTCCGGTAACCGGCCGTACTGGATGATACTTGATGTTATCCCTGTGATACCACCGGACCTGCGCCCAATGGTGCAGCTGGACGGTGGAAGGTTTGCCACTTCTGACTTAAACGACCTTTACCGCCGCGTTATTAACAGAAACAATCGCTTAAAAAGGCTGCTTGATCTTGGTGCGCCTGATATAATCGTGCGCAATGAAAAGCGCATGCTGCAGGAAGCTGTGGATGCGCTCATAGATAACGGCCGCCGTGGGCGTCCTGTAACAGGTCCCGGTAACAGGCCTCTTAAATCTCTTTCTGATATGTTAAAGGGCAAGCAGGGACGCTTCCGCCAGAACCTGCTTGGTAAACGGGTAGACTATTCAGGCCGTTCAGTGATCGTGGTAGGGCCTGAACTGAAGCTTTACCAGTGCGGCCTGCCCAAAGAAATGGCGCTTGAACTTTTCAAGCCTTTTGTCATGAAGCGGTTGGTCAACGATGGTTTTGCTCATAATATTAAAAGCGCCAAACGTATGGTGGAAAAAGTCCGCCCGGAAGTATGGGATGTGCTGGAAGAGGTAATCAGGGATCACCCCGTGCTGCTAAACCGCGCGCCCACACTGCACAGGCTCGGTATCCAGGCTTTTGAACCTGTCCTGGTAGAGGGCAGGGCCATACAGATACACCCGCTGGTCTGTACAGCTTATAATGCCGACTTTGACGGCGACCAAATGGCTGTCCACGTACCCCTTTCCGCCGAGGCACAGGCTGAAGCCAGGCTGCTTATGCTTTCAGCGCATAATATTTTAAACCCCAAGGACGGCCGCCCTGTGGCAACTCCCACCCAGGACATGGTCATGGGCTGTTATTACCTGACGGCGGAAAAAGCCGGCGCCAAGGGGGAAGGTAAGGTTTTTTGCTCTCCCGTGGAGGCTACTCTTGCTTACAATATGGATATTATCGACCTGCACGCCCGTATTGCTGTAGACATGTCCACACAGCAAAAACCGTTCATCGGGCGTCCGGAATTGCGCCGCCGCCCCGGGCGCAAGCTGATGGTAACCACAGCCGGCAAGCTTCTCTTTAATGAGATGTTTCCGGACGACTTTAACTATATTAACAATCCCGACTTTAACAACACTGTAAGAGAAGAAGATTTTATCCTGGAGAAGGGTAAAGATATCGCTGAGATAATTCGCGCGCTCCCACTCAACGATGCCGTAAAAAAAGCTTTCCTGGGCAATATTGTAGCTCAGTGCTATCGCAAGTACGGCAATACACGAACTGCTGAAATACTCGACGAAATCAAGAAAAGCGGTTTTGCTTTCGCTACACGGGCTGGTATCACCGTAGCTATCGATGATATTACAATCCCGGAAAAAAAGCAGGCAATTCTTGCTGAGGCTGAAAAAGAGGTAGAGCAGATAGAGCTGCAGTTCCGCCGTGGCCTTATAACCGAGGAAGAGCGCTATGACCGCGTTATTTCTGTCTGGACAAAGGCCAAGGAGGATGTTACAACCGAACTGGTGCATACCCTTGATCCCTTCAATCCCATCTATATGATGGCTCATTCAGGGGCGCGGGGCAATATATCGCAAATTACGCAGCTGGCCGGGATGCGCGGACTGATGGCCGACCCCACCGGACGTATCATCGACCTGCCAATTAAAGCCAACTTCCGTGAGGGACTCACAGTGCTTGAATACTTTATCTCCACTCACGGCGCACGTAAAGGCCTGGCAGACACGGCGCTTAAGACGGCCGACTCCGGCTATCTGACCCGCCGCCTGGTCGATGTGTCACAGGATGTGATTGTACGCGAGATTGACTGCCGCACCACTCAGGGGATTGCTGTTTCAGAAATTCGTGACGGCAATGAGGTAATTGAAGACCTTCTTGACCGTATAAACGGCCGTTTTGCCATGGCGGATATTTTCGACCGGGAAACAGGCAATCTGCTGGTTGCCAAAAATGAACTAATCGACGACGACACTGCCGAGTCCATGATCAAGATGGGTATTGAAGAGGTATCCATACGCTCTGTATTGACATGCAAATCCCGTCATGGTGTCTGCGTAAAGTGCTATGGCCGCAACCTGGCAACCGGACGCATCGTTGATGTAGGCGAGGCCGTCGGCATCATCGCCGCACAGTCCATTGGTGAGCCGGGCACCCAGCTGACAATGAGAACTTTCCATACCGGCGGTGTGGCCGGAGACGATATCACACAGGGTCTGCCGCGGGTTGAAGAACTGTTTGAAGCGCGCAAACCAAAGGGTCTTGCTGTTATCTCAGAGTTTGACGGTACCGTCCAGGTGGTGGAAACACGGCAGCGCCGTGAGATCAGGATTACGCCTGAGCACGGCGAGACAAAGTCATATTCCATTCCTTATGGTGCAAGGCTTAGAATCAGGGACGGCGAGGTGGTAGAAGCAGGCCATGAGCTCACTGAGGGCTCTATCAACCCGCACGACCTGCTAAAAGTCAAAGGGCCGCGCGGTGTTCAGCTTTACCTTCTCGCCGAAGTACAGCGTGTTTACCGCCTGCAGGGTGTGGATATCAACGACAAGCATATTGAAGTTATTGTCAGGCAGATGCTGAAGAAGGTTAAGGTAGAGGAGTCGGGCGATACTGAGTTATTACCCGGGGGCCTTGTTGACGGTTTTGTGCTTGAGGAAGTTAATGCCAAAGTTGAAGAGGCAGGGGGCGACCCAGCCGTGGCCCGGCCGCTGCTCCTTGGCATCACCAAAGCATCCCTGGCCACCGACTCCTTCCTGTCTGCAGCTTCATTCCAGGAGACAACACGCGTCCTGACAGAAGCTGCCATCAAGGGTAAGATTGACCCGCTGCTCGGTCTGAAAGAGAATGTCATCATCGGTAAACTGGTACCGGCAGGCACAGGCATGTCCCGTTACCGCAACATCCGTATCAGTCCGCTAAACGGAGAAGCAGTTGACACCAAAAACTGTCCGGAAGTTACTGTGGATGAAGGCTTATTGTCTGCCGATAAGGATGAGCATATTTTGCAGCCCATGACCAAATTAGCAATTGACAAGCAGTTACCGTAATGGTAGAATATCAAAGTGTGCTTATTACCAGCGATTGTCAACGGAGGCGTCACCATGGAGCTCGATTCCTTAAAGCAGGCCAAGAGTATTGTGACAGGTACCAAGCAGACACTCAAAGCTGTCCAGACAGGAAAAGCAAAGCGTGTTTTTGTTGCACGTGATGCCGATGAACGCGTACTCCGTCTTGTGCTTGACATGTGCGAGGAAAAGAACGTGCCGGTAAGTTTTGCGGAGAAAATGGAAGGGTTGGGCAAGGCCTGCGGAATCAAGGTAAAAGCAGCCACAGCCGCAATTGTTAGTGAAGATTGAGTTTCAGCTTCCCCTGCCATGGGGAAGCTGAGGCCCTGTTGAATTATTGGAGGAAGGAGGTGGACCAATGCCTACGCTAAACCAGCTTATACGCAAGGGAAGGCAAGACGTAATTAAGAAATCTACCGCCCCTGCCCTGGATGAATCGCCGCAAAAGCGCGGTGTATGTACACGTGTTTCCACAACGACTCCTAAAAAGCCCAATTCAGCACTGCGAAAAATCGCTCGCGTCCGCCTGACAAACGGCGTTGAAATCTCAGCCTATATCCCGGGTATCGGGCATAATCTGCAGGAGCACTCGGTGGTCCTGGTCCGCGGTGGACGTGTCAAAGACCTGCCCGGTGTCCGTTATCACCTGGTTCGCGGCGCTCTTGACGCTTCCGGTGTGGAAAACAGGCGCCAGGGACGCTCCAAGTATGGTTCGCGGCGTAAGAAAAAGTAAGCATCTTTAACAGCTTTGTGACTTCTTCTGAAAGGAGGAATTGTTAAATGCCGAGAAAAGGACCGGTTACCAAACGCGATATTCTGCCGGATCCGCTTTATAATTCAAAACTGGTGGCAAAATTTATCAATAACCTGATGCTGATGGGTAACAAAGGTGTGGCCCAATCAATTTTTTATGATGCTATGGAAATTATCCGTGAGAAAACAGGAAAAAACCCGGTTGAAGTTTTTGACGCCGCCGTTAAGAATGTTGCACCGGTGCTTGAAGTAAAGGCCCGTCGCGTGGGAGGCGCCAACTATCAGGTACCTGTTGAGGTTTCATCTCACCGCCGTAATATCCTGGCTATCCGCTGGCTTGTAAAATATTCCAGGGACCGCGGCGAAAAAACAATGGCCCAGCGCCTGGCCGGAGAACTGCTTGATGCAGTAAATAATGGTGGTGGCGCTTTCAAGAAAAAAGAAGATACCCACCGTATGGCTGAAGCTAATAAAGCCTTCGCCCATTACAGGTGGTAGCAGCCGCTCACCGGGGCAATACACAGAACTCCAGGAAAGGAGGGGACTAAATGTCACGCGCTATTCCCCTGGAACATACAAGAAATATCGGCATTATGGCTCATATTGATGCAGGAAAGACTACCACTACCGAACGTATTTTATTTTACACAGGACGTGTCCATAAATTGGGAGAGGTCCACGACGGCGCCGCAACAATGGACTGGATGATTCAGGAGCAGGAGCGCGGAATTACAATTACTTCTGCAGCCACGTCGGCAATCTGGCACGATCACGTGGTAAATATTATCGACACGCCCGGGCACGTTGATTTTACTGTGGAAGTTGAGCGTTCTCTCCGTGTGTTGGACGGTGCCATAGGTGTATTCTGCGCTAAGGGCGGTGTGGAGCCCCAGTCTGAAACTGTGTGGCGCCAGGCTGATAAATATGGTGTGCCGCGTATTGCTTATGTCAATAAGATGGATATTACAGGTGCGGACTTTTTTCTGGTATTAAAATCAATGCGGGAGCGCCTTGGCGCCAATGTTGTCCCCATCCAGCTGCCAATCGGCGTGGAAGAGAATTTTAAAGGAATTGTGGACCTGATACGTATGAAATCTATTATTTACGGCGACGACCTGGGGACGCGCGGTGATGAAACTGATATCCCTGAAGATATGCGCGAGGTGGCGGCTGAGTACCATGAAAAACTGCGGGAGGTTGCCGCCGAATACGATGAGGAATTGATGCTGCGCTATCTTGAAGGGGAAGAGATGAGCGAGGAAGAAATACGCTCTGCCCTGCGCAAGGCAACTGTGGATGTTAAAATTGTTCCTGTGCTGTGCGGCTCGTCCTATAAGAATAAAGGAGTGCAGCCACTCCTTGATGCGGTTATTTCCTTTCTGCCTTCTCCTCTGGATGTTCCGGCTGTGCACGGGTTCAGGCCGGAAACCGGCGAGGAAGTAATCCGCAATGCAGACGACAAAGAGCCCCTTTCAGCACTGGCTTTTAAAATTATGGCAGACCCCTATGTTGGTAAGCTTACTTATTTTCGCGTTTACTCAGGCATGCTAAGCAGCGGCTCCTATGTTTTCAATTCCAGCAAGGGGAAGCGCGAACGAGTGGGGCGCATTCTGCGTATGCATGCCAACCACCGTGAGGACATAGAGGGTGTGTACACCGGTGATATCGTGGCTGCTGTGGGGCTGAAAGCAACCAGTACAGGCGACACGCTCTGTACCGAGGCCGACCCGGTATTGCTGGAGAATATTACTTTCCCCGAGCCTGTCATTGATGTGGCCATAGAACCCAAGACTAAGGCGGATCAGGAAAAAATGTCTATCTCACTGGCCAAACTTGGCGAAGAAGACCCTACTTTCCGCACCCGTACAGATGAAGAAACAGGGCAGGTAATAATCTCTGGTATGGGGGAACTCCATCTGGAAATAATCATTGACCGGCTGCTGCGTGAATTTAAGGTAGGAGCCAATGTGGGCAGGCCGCAGGTAGCCTATAAGGAGACCATCGGCGCCAAGGTGAAGGTGGAAGGCAAGTTTGTGCGCCAAAGCGGCGGTCGCGGCCAGTACGGCCATGTTTGGCTGGAGTTGGAACCGCTGGAGCCCGGCGGCGGCTATATCTTCGAAAACAAGATTGTAGGCGGTGTTATTCCCAGGGAGTATATCCCGGCTGTTGACTCCGGTGTTAAAGAAGCAATGTGCAGCGGGGTGTTGGCCTGCTATCCCGTTATTGACATTAAGGTTGCAGTTGTGGATGGCTCTTACCATGACGTGGATTCATCGGAGATAGCCTTTAAGGTTGCAGCTTCCATGGCTTTTAAAAGCGGTGTGCTTAAAGCCAGTCCGAAACTTCTGGAGCCGGTGATGAAGGTGGAAGTTACAATAGGCGAGGAGTACATGGGGGACGTGATAGCCGATGTTAATGCACGTCGGGGCCGTATAGAGGGCTCTGAGCAGCGTGCCGGCAGCCAGGTTATCCGTGCCAGGGTACCCTTAGCTGAAATGTTCGGTTATGCTACCGAACTCCGCTCCCGTACCCAGGGACGCGGCACTTACTCCATGGAATTCAGTCATTACGGGGAAGTGCCCAAAAATCTGGCCGCGGAGATTATTAATAAACAAAAATATTAATGTTTACTTTAAGGAGGTTATTTGAAAAATGGCAAAACAAAAGTTTGAAAGGACCAAACCACACATCAACGTAGGCACCATAGGACACGTCGATCACGGTAAAACCACACTGACAGCTGCTATCACATCCTGCCTGTCAGTGAGTGGCTTGGCCAAAAAGACTGCTTTTGGCGAAATCGACAAAGCTCCGGAAGAAAAGGAGCGCGGCATCACAATTTCCACCGCACACGTGGAGTACGAGACCGAAAAACGGCACTATGCCCACGTTGACTGCCCGGGCCACGCTGACTATGTTAAAAACATGATCACCGGCGCCGCGCAGATGGACGGTGCGATACTAGTGGTATCAGCAGCCGACGGCCCCATGCCGCAGACCCGTGAACATATCCTGCTTGCCCGTCAGGTTGGTGTGCCTCACATCGTGGTTTACATGAACAAGGCCGACATGGTTGATGATCCGGAACTGCTTGAACTGGTGGAACTTGAAGTGCGCGACCTTTTAAACATGTATGAGTTTCCCGGTGACGATACCCCTGTTATTGTAGGTTCGGCATTAAAGGCGCTTGAGCACGGTTGCGGCAGCCGCGACTGCGAGAGCTGCAAGTCGATCTGGGAGCTGATGGATGCGGTTGATGCTTATATACCCACACCGGTGCGCGACATTGACAAGCCTTTCATGATGGCAGTAGAGGACGTTTTTACCATCACTGGGCGCGGCACCGTGGCTACCGGACGTGTGGAGCGCGGTACAGTCAAGGTCCAGGAAGAAGTTGAGATTGTCGGCTTTGCCGAGAAGCCCCGCAAAACTGTGGTTACAGGCGTGGAAATGTTCCGCAGGATCCTTGACAGGGCCGAGGCCGGCGATAATGTCGGCGCGCTTCTGCGCGGCGTGGACCGTGAATCCATTGAGCGCGGCCAGGTGCTTGCCAAGCCGGGCAGCATTAAGCCCCATACCGAGTTTATGGCCGAGGTTTACGTGCTTAAGAAAGAGGAAGGCGGACGCCATACCCCGTTCTTCCAAGGCTACCGCCCGCAGTTTTATCTGCGCACCACAGACGTCACAGGCGTCATCACACTGCCCGAAGGCGTAGAGATGATTATGCCCGGGGACAACGTGCAGATGAAGATAGAACTGATTACACCAATCGCCATTGAACAGGGCCTGCGTTTTGCTATCCGCGAAGGCGGCCGCACAGTAGGCGCCGGCGTTGTCACTTCGATTATCGAGTAATTTAAAACAGAGGCAATGATTGTTAACTAACAATGAGGCGGGAGGTTGCCGGAGGAGTCCGGGGAATTCCCGCGGAGTAGTCTGTGTCAATCAGGCGAATGAAGGAGGAAAGTAAATGGCTAAGCAGAAGATTCGTATCCGCCTCAAGGCGTTTGACCACCAGATTCTTGACCAGTCTTCCAACAAAATAGTGGAGACAGCAAAAAGGACAGGAGCCACGGTTTCAGGCCCGATTCCGCTTCCTACCGAAAAGACTATTTATACAGTTATCCGGGCGCCTCACAAATATAAAGACTCCCGTGAGCAGTTTGAAATGCGTACTCACAAAAGGTTGATAGATATCCTCGAGCCGACACCGAAGACGATTGACGCTCTCATGCGTCTTGACCTTCCTGCCGGTGTGGATATTGAAATCAAACTGTAATTAAGACGAAGTTCCAAAGGGGGTGCAAAAACATGCAAAAAGCTATTTTAGGAAAAAAGGTTGGCATGACTCAGATTTTTGACCAGGCAGGCCGGGTTATCCCTGTAACTGTAATTGAAGCCGGCCCGTGCGTTGTACTGCAAAAGAAATCCGTCGCTACAGACGGTTATGAGTCCATCCAGGTTGGTTTCAGCGATATTGCGGAAAGAAAGACCATCAAGCCGGCCCTTGGCCATTTTAAAAAAGCCGGGCTTACCCCGAAAAAGTATCTGCGCGAACTGCGCCTGGATGATATCAATGCTTACGAGGTGGGACAGGAAATCAGGGCTGAGGTTTTTGCTGAGGGCGACTTGGTTGATGTGACAGCTGTTTCGCGTGGCAAAGGGTTTGCCGGCACAATTAAAAGACACGGGCAAAGCCGCGGCCCCATGACCCACGGTTCCCACTACCACAGAGGTCCCGGTTCGATGGGCGCGGTGGGCCCTGCACGGGTGTTCAAGGGAAAGAACCTGCCAGGGCGTATGGGCGGAGAAAAAGTAACTGTGCAAATGCTGAAGGTGGTCAGAGTAGATAAAGAGCGTAACCTTCTCCTTATCCGCGGCGCCGTCCCAGGCCCGCGCGGTGTGCTGGTAACTGTGAAGAATTCCGTTAAAGCAGGCAATACTGGAAGTTAGAATACAGAAATCAGAGGTCAGGCAGTGAGAGGTCAGAAAACAAAATCCGAAAGTCTCTCACATCCGATATCCGATTTCTGATATCCGACATCTGGTTGAAGGAGGAATTTGTGATGCCAAAAGTAGCTTTATATAATACACAGGGCGAAGAGGTAGGAGAAATAGAACTGGCGGACGCTATCTTTGCTGTTAAAGTGAATGAAGCGGCAATGCACCAGGCGGTGCTGACCTACCTTGCAAACAGGCGCCTTGGCACTGCGGATACTAAAGTCCGGACAGAAGTCAGGGGTGGCGGACGCAAGCCATGGCGTCAAAAAGGCACCGGCCGCGCCAGGCACGGTTCCATCCGTTCACCGCTCTGGAAAGGCGGCGGCGTAGTCTTTGGACCACACCCGCGTTCCTATAGGATGGCACTGCCCAAGAAAATCAGGCGCCTGGCGTTAAAATCAGCGCTGACCAGCAAGGTTAGCAACAGATCGCTGATTGTTCTTGATCAGTTGGCCATGGAGGCGCCCAGAACCAAAGATATGGTCAGGGTACTGGGGAACCTGAAAACCGGCCGCAAAGTACTGATTATTACCGAAGCGCCGCAGGAAAACATAATTAAGTCGGCGCGCAACATTCCAGGCGTTAAAACACTTAATGCCACTGAGCTTAATGTTTACGATATTTTAAACACCGACAACCTGGTTATTACACGCCAAGCCGTAGCCCGGGTGGAGGAGGTGTTCGCATGATGCGTGAAGCGCGCGACATTATAAAAAAGCCGCTGGTAACTGAAAAGTCCACGGCTATGATGGAAGAAAGAAAATACGCTTTTCAGGTTGACCCCAAAGCCAACAAAGTAGAAATAAAAAAGGCTGTGGAAGAACTTTTTAAGGTCAAGGTTAAGTCGGTTAATACGCTCCACGTGACAGGTAAGATGAAACGGATGGGTGTCCATGTAGGCCGCCGGCCAAGCTGGAAAAAGGCCATCGTTACTTTGGAAGAGGGCAGCAAGCCGATTGAAATCTTTGAAGGCCTGTAACCCAGTAAGAAGGAGGGATATATATCATGGCTATTAAAAAGTTTGTCCCAACCTCGCCGGGCCGACGCCTCATGACTGTCAGGACTTTTGACGAAATCACCAGCACTGAGCCTGAGAAGTCGCTGCTTGAGCCTTTAAAGAAAAAGGCCGGCCGCAATACTGACGGCCGGATTACAGTACGGCACCAGGGGGGCGGGCATAAGCGCAAGTATCGTGTCATCGACTTTAAACGCGATAAAGATGGCATTCCGGCCAAAGTCGCCACCATTGAATATGACCCCAACCGTTCAGCTAATATTGCTCTCTTGCACTATGCTGACGGAGAGAAGCGTTATATTTTGGCGCCGGTGGGAGTTTCCGTGGGTACAGAGATCCTCTCCGGCGAGGGAGCCGACATTAAGCCCGGAAACGCCCTGCAGTTGAAGTCCATCCCCGTCGGTACGCTGATTCACAATATTGAGCTTAAAGTAGGCAAGGGCGGGCAAATGGTCCGTTCAGCCGGTGGCTCAGCACAGCTGATGGCCAAAGAAGGCAAATATGCACACGTACGACTGCCATCGGGCGAGGTACGCCTTGTTTCCCAGGAGTGCAGGGCCACCATCGGCCAGGTCGGCAACCTGGAACATGAAAACATCACCATCGGCAAGGCCGGCCGTTCCCGTTGGCTTGGCAAGCGTCCTACCGTGCGTGGCGTAGTTATGAACCCTGTGGACCACCCGCACGGCGGCGGTGAAGGCAAAGCGCCCATCGGGCGGAAGAGCCCTGTCACGCCCTGGGGTAAGCCGACACTTGGCTATAAAACCCGCAAAAAGAATAAAAAATCCGACCAGTTTATTGCTAAGCGGCGCAATAAGTAATTGCTCGGGAAGGAGGTCGCCAGAACTTGTCCAGGTCTCTCAAGAAAGGCCCGTATATCGAAGAGAAATTGCTTGATAAAATAAAGATTATGAATGACAAAAACGAAAAAAGAGTTATTAAAACTTGGTCTCGCCGTTCTACTATTTTTCCCGAAATGGTCGGACATACCTTAGCCGTCCATGACGGAAGAAAACATGTGCCCGTGTATATTACTGAAGATATGGTTGGCCACAGGTTGGGTGAATTTGCGCCAACCCGCACCTTCCGCGGGCATGGCAGCCATACTGAACGTTCTACATCTTTAAAATAGGGGGGTTTACCGTGGAAGCAAAAGCAGTTGCCAAACATGTGCGCATTTCGCCGCGGAAGGCCCGCCTGGTTATGGACCAGATTCGCGGCAGGAATGCCAAGGAAGCTCTGGCCATTCTGCAAGCACTGCCAAACCGGCCTACCGAGCCGATTTACAAAGTGCTGCATGCGGCTATGGCCAATGCTGAGAACAACTTTGAGATGGACCGTGATGAACTCTACGTAGTCAAGGCCTTTATAGACGAGGGCCCGGTGCTGAAACGTTTCCGCCCGCGCGCCCGTGGCATGGCCAGCCGGATCCGTAAGCGTACCAGCCACATTACCATCATTCTCAAAGAGAAGGAGGAGGTATAAGCGTGGGTCAAAAGGTGAGTCCCATTGGTTTTCGGCTCGGGATTATCCGGGACTGGGATGCCAAGTGGTATGCTGATAAAAATTACTCTGATTTGTTGCACGAAGACTTGATGGTCCGTAAAGTTATCGAAAACCACCTGAATAATGCGGGAGTTTCCAGAGTGGAAATCGAACGCGTCGCCAACCGCGTACGCATCTCCATCCACACCGCCAAACCCGGCGTAGTAATAGGCAAGGGCGGTTCCGGTGTAGAGGAGTTGCGTAAAAAACTGGAAAAGGCTTCCGGCAAGCAAGTGCACATCAATATCATTGAGATTAAAACGGCGGAGCTTGACGCCCGCCTGGTTGCTGAGAATATTGCACTGCAGCTGACAAAAAGGATAGCCTTCCGGCGCGCCATGAAACAATCGGTATTTCGCACCATGCGTGCCGGCGCCAAAGGAATCAAGGTGATGGTAAGCGGCAGGCTCGGTGGAGCTGAAATTGCCCGCACCGAGTCGTATCATGAAGGAACCGTCCCCCTGCAGACACTGCGGGCTGATATTGATTACGGGTTTGTGGAGGCACACACCACGTACGGCCGTATCGGTGTAAAGGTCTGGATTTATAAAGGGGAGGTTCTCCCGACCAAAACGAAAAAACCGGGAGGAGGCAACCCTGATGCTGATACCGAAAAGAGTTAAGTTCCGCAGGCAGCACCGCGGCAGGATGAAGGGTAAGGCCCAGGCCGGCAACGAGATAGCATTCGGTGAATTTGGGATGCAGGCTGTTGAACCTGCCTGGATCACAAACCAGCAGATAGAGGCTGCACGTATTGCCATGACCCGTTATATTAAAAGGGGCGGGAAAGTATGGATAAAAATTTTTCCCGATAAGCCTGTGACTGCCAAGCCCGCCGAAACAAGGATGGGTAGTGGTAAGGGTTCCCCTGAGTATTGGGTTGCCGTGGTTAAACCGGGCCGCATCTTGTTTGAACTGGCGGGTGTTGATGAAGAAACAGCCAGGGAAGCGATGCGACTTGCTGCTCACAAACTGCCGATTAAAACAAAATTTGTGAAACGTGTGGAGACAGGTGGTGACAGCAATGAAAGCTAAAGAGTTAAGAGAGTACAGTGACCTGGAGCTGGATGGCAAAGTATCAGAGTTAAAAGAGGAGCTCTTTAACCTACGCTTTCAATTGGCAACAGGCCAGCTGGAAAACCCCATGAGAATAAGGGATGTGCGCAAAAGTATCGCACGTGTCAAAACAGTCCAGCGCGAGCGCGAGTTGAATAACTCCTAGCGCCGCAACCTTTGAAAGGAGGCAAAGTACTTGGAACGCAGCAATCGTAAAGTACGAGTCGGCCGCGTTGTCAGCGACAAGATGGATAAGACAGCAGTTGTTTCTGTGGAGCGGATCACGCGCCACCCTCTTTATGGCAAAACGACACGGGTTTCCAAGAAGTATAAAGTCCACGATCCTGAGAACGCCTGCTCAATTGGCGATAAAGTTAAAATAATGGAAACCAGGCCTCTCAGCAAGGATAAGAGATGGCGCCTGGTGGAAATTATAGAAAAATCACAACTGTAACAAACCGGATGTCAGAGGGCGGAAATCAGAAGTCAGAAGACAGAAATCAGAGTCCAGAATTTAAAAGTCAGATTTCCGACATCCGTATCGACATCTGATATCCGATTTCAGACTTCCAGATAGGAGGGCAACCATGATCCAGAGTCTATCTTACCTGACTGTGGCCGATAATTCAGGCGCCAAAAAGATCATGTGCATACGTGTACTTGGCGGTTCACAACGTAAAACGGCCAACATCGGCGATATAATTGTTGCTTCCGTTAAGGAGGCTGCACCTGGTGGTGTTGTCAAAAAGGGTGATGTTGTCAAAGCGGTGATTGTCCGGACCCGCCAGGGAAACAGGCGCAATGACGGCTCTTATATCAAATTTGATGAAAATGCCGCTGTTCTTATCAACGAACAAAAAAATCCGCGGGGAACCCGCATATTTGGCCCGGTGGCCCGTGAACTGCGTGAGAAAGATTTTATGAAAATTATTTCACTGGCTCCGGAAGTGATTTAAAGCGCCAAGGAGGTGCATAAAAGATGACAGTCAGCAAGCTTCATGTGAGAAAGGGAGACAAAGTACTGGTTCTTTCGGGTAAGGACAAAGGCAAAAAGGGGAAAATTCTCTCTGCCGAACCGTCCAAAGGAACGGTGGTTGTCGAAGGAGTAAACATAGTAAAGAAACATACCCGTGCCTCGCAGCGTGTTCAGGCAGGTATCCATGAACACCCGGCGCCTCTTAACTGTGCCAAGGTTATGGTTGTCTGTCCCAACTGCCAGAAAGCGACTCGTATTAAAAAAGAGGCGCAAAAGGACGGAACGCGAATCAGGGCATGTAAAAAGTGCGGGGAATCCCTCGATAAGTAGCCGGAAAGGAGGTAACGGACTATGGTCAGGTTAAAGGAAAAATACGAACAAGAAGTACGGCCGGCGCTGGTGGAGCGCTTCCAGTATAAGAATGCCATGGAGTCTCCACGCCTGGAAAAAGTTGTGATAAATATGGGCGTGGGTGAGGCCAAGGAAAACCCGAAAGTACTCGATGCAGCGGTTAAAGACCTTGCTCTTATTGCAGGACAAAAACCGGTGATCACCAAAGCAAAAAAATCAGTGGCCAGTTTTAAATTGCGTGAGGGAATGTCTATCGGCTGTAAAGTCACGCTGCGCGGCAGCCGCATGTATGAATTCCTCGACAAGCTCTTTAATGTGGCCCTGCCCCGCGTCCGCGACTTCCGCGGTGTGTCGCCGAAGGCTTTTGACGGCCGCGGCAACTATACGCTGGGATTGCGGGAACAGTTGATTTTTCCGGAAGTCAGTTATGACCAGGTGGAAAAAGTCCGCGGCATGGATATCGTAATTGTGACTACTGCCGAGACAGACGAAGAGGGCAGAGAACTTTTGCGAAATCTGGGTATGCCGTTTAGGGCTTCATAGTGTTCTTTAAAAAACTACAGTTAGTCAAATAGACAGGGAGGGAATAGGGTGGCCAAAAAATCGATGATTGCAAAGGCGAAAAGAGATCCAAAATTTGCAGTTCAGGGCTACAACCGCTGCAAAATCTGCGGCCGTCCACGCGCATACCTGCGCAAGTTTGGTATGTGTCGCCTTTGTTTCCGTAAGCTTGCCCATGAAGGTAAAATTCCGGGCGTGAAAAAAGCCAGCTGGTAGCGGTGTTGGAGAGAAAGGAGGTTCTTTTGCTATGACCATGACGGATCCAATTGCCGATATGCTTACTAGGATTCGCAATGCCAATACAGTGCATCATGATTCAGTTGACATGCCTGCTTCCAAGATTAAATTAGCAATGGCGGAGATTCTGAAACAGGAAGGTTTTATCAAGGAGTTCGAATACAAAAAAAGCAGCAAGCAGGGCACTATCCGTGTCTACCTCAAGTATGGCCCCAATAAGGAAAAAGTTATTTCCGGGCTGAAACGAATAAGTAAACCGGGCCTACGCGTTTATGCGCAGAAGGATGACATGCCGAAAGTGCTCGGCGGACTGGGAATAGCCATCATTTCCACCTCACAGGGGATTATGACTGATAAGTCTGCACGGAAAGCCGGAGTCGGCGGTGAAGTCCTCTGCTACATCTGGTGATAGGGAGGGAAAAGAGATGAGCCGTATCGGTCGCATGCCAATCGAGCTGCCCGCTGAAGTGGAATTTGTCAAAAAAGGCAATGTGGTTACCATCAAGGGGCCGCTTGGCACACTGGAAAAAGAGTTACACGGCGACATGAGCATAGAGTCGGATGGCAAGACAATAGTTGTCAGCCGCCCGTCCGACGATAAGTTGCACCGCTCGCTGCACGGCCTGACCCGCAGCCTGGTAGCCAACATGGTTCATGGTGTGACAAAGGGTTATGCCAAAAACCTGGAGCTGGTCGGAGTGGGATACCGTGCCGCCAAACAAGGTGATAAAGTTGTTATATCAATCGGGTACTCTCATCCTGTCAATATCGTACCGCCTGAGGGCATTGAACTTGAGGTGCCTGCACCGAACAAAATTGTGGTAAAGGGTATTGATAAGGAAAAGGTTGGGTTTTTAGCCGCTAAAATCCGTGCAGTACGCGAACCTGAACCCTACAAAGGCAAAGGTATCAAATATGATACGGAACGTATCCGCCGTAAGGTCGGAAAAACCGGTAAGTAAGGGGTGAAGTTATGATCAGCCGACAGGATAAGAATGCTGCGCGCAAGAAGAGGCACCTCCGTGTCCGCAAAAGACTGGAAGGCAATGCAGCACGACCGCGCCTTAACGTCTTTCGCAGCCAGAAACATATCTACGCCCAAGTGATTGATGATATTTTGGGCAACACCCTGGTGGCCGCCTCCAGCCTGGATATGTCCGGCGAAGGAAAAAAAACATTCGGTAATAAGGAAGCTGCCCGCCAGGTCGGAGAACTCATTGCCCGCAAAGCAATTGAAAAAGGGATTAGTGAAGTTGTCTTTGACCGGGGTGGTTACCTTTATCACGGGCGTGTTAAGGAACTTGCCGAGGGAGCCCGCGAAGCAGGTCTGAAATTTTAAGGCCAAGGAGGGAAAAATAAAGCGTGGATAAATACGATCAAAATAAAACAGAATTCAACGAAAAAGTAGTCCAGATCAACCGTGTGGCCAAGGTTGTTAAAGGCGGACGCCGCTTCAGCTTCTCAGCTTTGGTTGTGGTCGGTGACGGCAACGGCAATGTGGGTGCAGGTCTCGGTAAAGCGGGCGAAGTGCCGGAAGCTGTACGCAAAGGTATAGAAGATGCCAAGAAAAATTTAACTAAGGTTCCACTGGTGGGAACCACTATTCCCCATGCAATTACAGGAGTTTTCGGCGCCGGCAAAGTCCTTTTAAAGCCGGCCTCGGAAGGTACAGGTGTTATTGCCGGCGGCCCGGTGCGCGCAGTCCTGGAACTTGCGGGTGTGCGAGATATCCTGACCAAATCGCTTGGTTCCGCTAATGCCATCAACATGGTCTATGCGACTATGACCGGGCTTAAAACCCTGAAAAGGGTGGAGCAGGTAGCCAAACTGCGCGGCAAAACGGTGGAAGAAGTTCTAGGCTAGGAGGAAATCAAATGACAAAACTACGCATCACACTTGTCAACAGCCCAATCGGCAGACCGGAACCCCAGCGTATCACAGTGAAGTCTCTTGGCCTGACCAAGCTGCAGCAGACGGTGGAGCATACAGATACACCTCAAATCCGGGGTATGGTTAGAAAAGTTTCCCACCTCGTCAAAGTAGAAGAAGTTTAGGGGGTGTTATGACAATGCGCTTACACGAACTTTCAAGCCCCAAAGGCGCCCGCACCGCTAAAAAGCGGGTAGGACGCGGCATAGGCAGCGGTCTTGGCAAGACTTCGGGCCGCGGGCACAAGGGTCAAAAAGCCCGTTCCGGCGGAGGGGTCAGACCAGGCTTTGAAGGCGGCCAGATGCCGCTGCAGCGTGCCCTGCCGAAACGTGGATTTACCAGCATCTTTAAGAAAGATTATAATGAAATAAACATCGCCCGCTTAAACATCTTTGCAGACGGAGCGGTGGTGACGCCTGAAGAGTTGAAAAAACAGGGGCTTATCAAGTCTGTTAAGGATGGAGTCAGAATCCTTGGCCAGGGGCAACTGGAAAAGACTCTAACTGTAAAAGCCCATGGTTTCAGCAACACAGCTGCTGAAAAAATTCAGGCCGCGGGTGGCAAAATAGAGGTGATTTAAAGTGCTTGAGACACTGAGAAACGCCTGGAAAATCAAAGAGCTCAGGTCGAGAATACTCTTTACACTGGCTATGCTTGTGGTCTACAGGTTAGGTTCCCATGTGCCTGTACCAGGTGTGAACCCCAGCATTCTGGCGGATTTTTTCCAAAGTGACAACCTGTTTGGCTTGTTTAATGTCTTTGCCGGTGGCTCACTGGAAAATTTCACGATTTTTGCCATGGGGATCATGCCTTACATTAACGCCTCGATTATCATGCAGCTTCTCACTGTGGTGGTTCCCAAGTTTGAGGAATGGTCCAAGGAAGGCGAGGAAGGCCGTAAGAAACTGGCTCAGTTTATCCGCTACGGCACTATTCTGCTGGCGTTGATTCAGGCTACGGGGATGACGGTTGGTATCTTTCGCGATGCCGTTATCAATCCCACCGTTTTCTCGCTGTTTACAATCGTAATTACACTGACTGCGGGCACAGCATTCTTGATGTGGCTTGGTGAATTGATCACTGAGCGCGGCATCGGCAACGGTATATCCATTATCATCTTTGCCGGTATTGTGTCTCGTTTCGGGCCTGGCGTTCTTCAGACCTTCGAGCTGACGCGACTGGGTGAGCTGAATATATTCACTGTCTTAGCCACGGTAGTGGTTATACTGGGCCTGATTGTTGCCATTATCGCCCTGGAAGAAGGCCAGCGCCGCATCCCCGTCCAGTATGCCAAGCGTATAGTGGGGCGGAAAATGTATGGCGGCCAGTCCACGCACATCCCTCTCAAGGTGAACCAGTCCGGAGTTATTCCAGTGATTTTTGCCTCGGCACTGCTGATGTTTCCCGGCACAATCGCACAGTTTATTGCCCATCCCTTTGCCAGGAGGCTTGAGGATTTATTCCGGATAGGATCCTTTTTCCACTCATTTCTGTTTGTACTGATGATTGTGTTTTTCGCCTATTTCTATACCGCCATCCAGTTTGACCCTGTTAAAGTGTCAAATGACATGAAGAAGTACGGTGGCTTTATACCAGGGCTGCGGCCGGGAAGGCCCACCGCTGATTTCCTGGCTCGTGTTTCTTCAAGGCTGACTCTGGCCGGTGCTCTGGCTCTTGCCTCCATTGCTGTCATGCCCGTCCTGCTGCAAAATATATTTCGGATTAACATTATTTTTGGCGGCGTGGGTATGATTATCGTGGTTGGTGTGGTGCTCGAAGTTATGAAACAAATCGAGAGCCACATGATGATGAGGAGCTACCAGGGTTTCATGAAATAGCCGAAATGATAACACTAAAATCAGCCCGGGAGCTGAAACTGATGCGGCAGGCGGGTCGCGTGGTAGCTGAGGTACTGCAGCAGATGAGCAGCACTGTGAAACCCGGAGTGACAACTGCTGAACTTGACAGTCTCGCAGAACGCATTATACGCAAGGCGGGATGCATGCCTGCTTTCAAAGGGTATCATGGTTTCCCCGCCACCATCTGTGCCTCGGTCAACGAGGAAGTTGTCCATGGCATCCCGTCGCTGCGGCGCCTGCAGGACGGAGATATTATAAGTATTGACGTCGGAGCGATTTATCAGGGATATTACGGAGATGCAGCTGTCACGCTTCCGGTGGGTGATGTGCACCCCGAGGTGCTGCGTCTGCTGCAGGTGACAAGAGAGTCTTTGGCGCAAGGGATTGAAAAAGCGGTGGCAGGCAATCATCTGACCGATATTTCCCACGCAGTCCAGTCGTTTGTGGAAAAAAACGGATTCTCGGTTGTCCGCAATTATGTGGGTCATGGCATCGGCAATCAGATGCACGAAGAACCGCAGATTCCCAATTTCGGCAAGCCGGGAAGAGGGCCGCTGCTGCAGGAAGGTATGGTGCTGGCCATAGAACCCATGGTCAACACAGGAGACTGGCAGGTGGAGACACTAGCCGACAACTGGACAGTTGTAACGCTTGACCGCAAATGGTCGGCGCATTTTGAGCATACAGTGGCTGTGGGAAAAGAATTCCCGCAAATCTTAACCAAACTTTAGAATTATTCCTCTTGGCTGAACTTATCAGTTAAATACTCCTGCCGAGTGAAGGGAGGTTGCAGCGTGGTTGAACCGCGTCAACTGGGGTTAGTGGTGCACTCGCTTGCAGGGCGTGATGCCGGGGAATATTACCTGGTAGTCGGAATCCTGGAATCCAATTTTGTCCTGGTTGCCAATGGTTTAAACCGCCCCCTGCGACACCCAAAGAAAAAAAATCTTCGCCATCTTGAGGCCCTGGGCCTTGGGCCGCCTGAACTGACTGAGAAGCTGATGCAGCGGCAGGCGAGTGATGAGGAAGTCGTGCAGGCCATCCATAAAATGGCTCTGACAACCTCCCGGGGGGAGAAGGAGGGAACTGTACCTGATGTCAAAAAAGAAAGATGTAATTGAAGTCGAGGGGACTGTAATCGAGCCCCTGCCTAATGCCATGTTCCGCGTTGAGTTGAAGAACGGGCATAAGGTCCTGGCCCATGTTTCAGGCAAAATCAGAATGAATTTTATCCGGATCCTCCCAGGGGACAGGGTATTGGTGGAGTTGTCGCCATATGACTTGACACGTGGCCGGATTACCTACCGTTATAAGTAGACGTCGAGAAGGAGGTTTTGGGATGAAAGTCAGACCGTCAGTTAAACCCATCTGTGAAAAATGCAAGATAATCAGGCGCAAAGGCAAGGTCATGATTATCTGCGAAAACCCAAAACACAAGCAGAGACAGGGTTAATTGTATAAAAAGGGAAAAGGCTGGAAATTCTAATCTTGTTTGTCAGAAGAAAGGAAGGTGCGAATCCTTATGGCGAGGATTGCCGGAGTCGACCTGCCGCGCGATAAGCGGGTGGAGATTGCGCTGACCTATATTTACGGAATCGGTCGCAGGACTGCGCTCGAAATTTTGTCACGGACTGCCGTGAACCAAGATACACGCGTGCGCAATCTAACCGAGGACGAAGTAAACAGGCTGCGTGAATATATTGATAAAAACTACAAGGTGGAAGGGGACCTGCGCCGCGAGGTGTCCATGAACATCAAGCGGTTGATGGAAATCGGCAGTTACCGCGGGATCCGCCACCGCCGCGGCTTGCCTGTGAGAGGCCAGACAACCAAAAATAATGCCAGGACCCGCAAAGGGCCTAAGCGCACAGTTGGTGTAAGACGAAAAAGTAAGTAAAGACAGGGGGTAAGAGAGTTTTGGTTGCACGCAGAAAAACCACACGCCCAAGAAGGCGTGAAAGAAAAAATATTGAACATGGCGTTGCCCATATCAAATCAACTTTTAACAACACACAGATCACCATTGCAGACCTCAAAGGCAATACCATTTCCTGGGCGAGCGCCGGCGGCGTAGGTTTTAAGGGCTCACGTAAATCCACTCCTTTTGCCGCGCAGCTTGCCGCTGACCAAGCCGCCAAAGCGGCCATGGAACACGGTTTAAAGGAAGTGGAAGTATTTGTTAAAGGGCCGGGCGCCGGCCGGGAAGCTGCTATCCGTTCACTGCAGGCCGCGGGTCTTGAGGTCAACCTGATTAAAGATGTGACACCAATCCCTCACAACGGCTGCCGCCCGCCAAAACGGCGTCGAGTTTAAAATACAGGAGGTGAAAATCTTTGGCAAGATATACTGAAGCTGTTTGCAGATTATGTCGCAGGGAAGGCCTTAAGCTCTATCTTAAAGGTGAGCGTTGTTATACTGAAAAGTGCGCTGTAGATCGCCGGACATATCCGCCCGGCCAGCACGGCCAGGGACGCCGCAGCAAGCCCTCTGAGTACGGCCTGCAGTTGCGTGAAAAACAAAAAGCGCGCAGAATCTATGGCGTGCTGGAAAGCCAGTTCCGTAAATATTTCAAAGAAGCTGACCGCCGCAAAGGGATTACAGGTGAAAACCTGCTGCAGTTGCTTGAATCCCGCCTTGATAATGTTGTTTACCGCTTAGGGTTTGCCCTCTCCCGCCCTGAAGCCCGCCAACTCGTACGGCACGGCCATGTGGATGTAAACGGGCGCAGAGTATCCATTCCTTCATATCTGCTTCGTCCCGGGGATTCAATCTCCGTCCGTGATACCAGCCGCGATAAGGCCAGATTTAAGGACTTATCAGAGTTGTTGCGCACACAGGGTACGGTAGATTGGCTGGAAGTGGACAGGACGAATCTTAGCGGCAAGTTTGTGCGATTCCCGTCCAGGGAAGAAATAGATATACCCATTACCGAGCACCTTATCGTCGAGCTATATTCCCGTTAATCTTAATATGATAAAACGAATACCCTCGCGTTGGTGATGGAATCGAGAAGGAGGGTTTGATAAGTGATTGAAATTGAAAAGCCCAAGATTGAACGAGTAAGTGATGATGGCACATACGGCAAGTTTGTGATAGAACCCCTGGAGCGAGGCTATGGGATTACTCTTGGCAATTCGCTGCGGCGTATCCTGCTTTCCTCGCTGCCTGGCGCTGCTATTACAGGCATACAGATTGAAAATGTGCTGCATGAATTTTCCACCATTCCCGGCGTCCTTGAGGATACCACTGAAATTATCCTCAACCTTAAACAACTTGCGATGAAAATCCACAGTGATGATCGGCAGAAGCTGATTATTATTGCGGCGGGACAGGGTGTAGTTACAGCCGGAGACATAAAACTACCGGCTGATGTGGAAATCTTAAACCCGGATCTGCATATCGCCACCCTGGAAGAAGGCGGCCATCTTTACATGGAAATCAATGCTGCCACCGGGCGGGGCTATGTCCCGGCGGAACGAAATAAAGAAGCAGGCCAACCCATTGGCATGATACCGGTCGATTCCCTGTTTTCACCAATCAAGCGGGTAAACTACAATGTGGAAGATACCCGTGTGGGGCAAATTACCGACTACGACAAGCTGACAATTGAGGTCTGGTCAGATGGCAGTATCCGGCCCGATGAGGCCGTAAGCCTTGGCGCCAAAATTCTCTCCAAGCATCTCAGCCTTTTTATCAACCTTACAGAAAAAGTTGATGAAGTGGAAATCGCCGACGAAAAGGACGAGGACGACAAAAGCAAAATCTTGGAGATGACTATTGAAGAACTTGACCTTTCAGTCCGTTCCTACAACTGCCTCAAGCGCGCCGGCATTAACTCAGTCCATGATCTTATCAACAAAAGTGAAGAAGAAATGATGAAGGTGCGCAACCTTGGCAAAAAATCGCTGGAGGAAGTGCAGCATAAATTAGAGGAATTGAATATGAAACTGCGTGACAACGAGTAATAGGAGGGAGTAGGCATGACACTCCGTAAATTCGGACGCCGCAGCGCGCCTCGCCGCGCTATGCTGCGCAACCTGGTCACCTCCCTGGTTCTCAACGGTAAAGTAGAGACCACGGAGGCTAAAGCCAAACAGATACGTTCAATTGCTGAAAAAATGATCACCCTTGGTAAACGGGGCGACTTGCATGCCCGGCGTCAGGCATTGGCCTATCTCTTTGATGAAGATGCAGTAACGAAGCTGTTTGAGGAGATCTCACCACGTTTTGAAGAGCGTCAGGGAGGTTACACGCGTATCCTAAAAATTGCGCCGCGCCGTGGCGACGCTGCACCCATGGCAATACTTGAAATTCTGTAATGATTCTGATTCTGCAGTAATGTCAGAGACTGCGACAACACTCTTATGATGTAAGAAAATCGACAACTGTTTTTTGGGTCGATTTTCTTTGTTGCATAGGAAATGTGTCGGGTGCCGGAGGTGAAGGCAATGGAAATTATCCGTACCGGTGGACTTGGCTTTAACTTTAAGGGAGAAAACGAGCAGAGCATCTGGGCGCTGCAAGATATCAACCTCACAATAGCAAGAGGTGAATTCCTGGCAGTGCTTGGGCCAAACGGTTCCGGAAAATCTACTCTGGCCAAGCATTTTAACGCCCTGCTTTTGCCCAGTGTGGGGGAAGTATGGGTAGATGGCCTTTCTACCTCGGTTGAGGACAACCTGTGGCGTATCCGCCAGACAGCAGGCATGGTCTTCCAAAACCCCGACAATCAAATTGTGGCCACCACTGTGGAGGAAGACGTTGCATTTGGCCCGGAAAACCTGGGGCTGCACTCGGCTGAAATCAGGAAGAGGGTGGATGAAGCGCTGGAGTTGGTGGACATGTCCCACTACCGCAGGCATGCGCCGCACCTCTTGTCAGGCGGGCAAAAGCAGAGGGTCGCCATTGCCGGCGTTATTGCCATGCGGCCTAAATGCCTGATTCTGGATGAGCCCACGGCCATGCTGGACCCCCGCGGCCGCCGCGAGGTACTTGATACTGTTATGCGCCTTAACCGGGAAGAAGGGATTACAGTTGTCTACATTACTCACTTTATGGAAGAGGCTGTGTCCGCAGACCGGGTTATTGTCCTTTTAAATGGCCGCTCTGTGCTCGAAGGCGCACCTGCTCAAATCTTTGCCCAGGCAGAGCTCCTGCGCGATGCCGGGCTTGATGTCCCGCCCGTGGTAGCGTTGGTAAAAGAACTGCGTGCTGCCGGCATGGATATCCCGCCGGAAGTAATGACTGTCAATGGACTGGTGGAACTGTTATGCTCCTGACTGTGGAAAACCTTACCCATGTCTACATGCCCGGCACACCTTTTGAAGTTACCGCGCTAAAAAATATTAATATGCAGATCGAGCAAGGGGAGTTTCTGGCCATCATTGGCCAGACAGGCTCGGGCAAATCCACGCTGGTTCAGCATTTCAACGGTTTACTCAAAGCCACTTGCGGCCACGTTATTTTGAGCGGCAGTGAAATAGGCCGTGATAAAGCAGCACTGGTGTCTGTTCGCAGAAGAGTAGGGCTTCTTTTTCAGTTTCCCGAGCAGCAGCTTTTCGAGGAGACTGTTTTTGCCGATGTGGCTTTTGGGCCGCGTAATCTCGGACTGCCTCAGGCAGAAGTAAAACGGAGAGTGAATAAAGCGCTGGCGCTGGTGGGCCTTGATGCCGTTGAAATAAGCGAACGTTCACCATTTTCTCTTTCCGGCGGCCAGATGAGGCGTGTGGCCATGGCCGGGGTGTTGGCCATGGAGCCTGAAATTATCATTCTTGACGAGCCAACGGCAGGCCTTGACCCGCGCGGCAGAAAAGAGATCCTCGGCCAGATTGCCGGCTTACACCGTGAGCAGGGACTGACAGTAGTGCTTGTATCACACAGTATGGAAGACGTGGCCCGCCTCGCTGACCGACTGCTGGTGATGGCAGGCGGGGAAATATGCCTCCGCGGCACCCCGGCTGAAGTGTTTAAAAACCAGGCAGAGCTTGAAACGCTTGGCCTTGGACTGCCGCAGATGACACAGCTGATGCACAGGCTAAATGTGGCCGGTAAACGCGTCCCTCTCGATGTGTTTACTGTTGAGAGGGCAAAAGAGGTAATACTCGACATGCTCGGAGGTTCCGTGAAATGAGTATATTTAAGAGTATTACCATCGGCCAGTATATTCCCGGCGACTCAATACTTCATAAACTTGATCCCCGCGCCAAGTTTATCGCCCTCATTCTTTTTATAATTATTATTTTTACAGTCAAATCATTTCTTGGCTACCTGATAATAAGCGCACTGCTTCTGGGGCTTCTTGCCTCCTCGGGACTGCCGCTGCCCTACTTCTTCCGCGGCCTTAAGCCTGTCTATTATATCCTTCTTTTCACCCTGATTGTGCATTTCTTTATGACCAGGGGCGGTGATGTGCTTTTTCGCCTCGGGCCACTAAGAGTGGAGGAGACGGGTTTTTATCTTGGACTCTTCATGGTCATCCGTATCATTATACTGGTTGTATCCACGTCGCTTCTTACTCTCACCACTTCACCCATCGCCCTCACCGATGGACTGGAGTACCTGATGAAACCGCTAAGGCGCATAGGTGTGCCTTCTCACGAGATAGCCATGATGATGACTATCGCCCTGCGCTTTATCCCCACACTGATGGAAGAGACAGAAAAAATCATGAAAGCACAGATGGCACGCGGCGCCGATTTTGAAAGCGGAAATGTATTCCGCCGCGCCAAAAGCCTGGTACCCCTGCTGGTGCCGCTTTTTATCTCAGCTTTCAGGCGCGCCGATGAGCTGGCCATAGCCATGGAAGCCCGCTGCTACAGGGGCGGAGAATCCAGGACACGCATGCGTGAACTCTCTGCCGCGCCCCGTGATTACCTCGCCATCACCCTCGTCCTGCTTCTTCTGTTAGCGCTAACCTGGGGTCAGGTTTGAACTATTGAACTAACTTGGGGTCAGGCCTAAACATTCGAACATCTGACAAATATTAACTCTGCAGAGCGAGGTGCCTCATGGAGAACATTAAGCTCACACTGGCATATGACGGCTCAGATTACCACGGTTTTCAGTTGCAGTCCAATGCGCTGACGGTACAGGAGATCTTAGAACAGGCTCTTGCCACCGTTTTTGGTACTGCTGTGCGTGTCACCGCCGCCGGCAGAACAGACACAGGCGTACATGCCCAGGGACAGGTGGTTAACTTTCAGGTTTCCACCCGTGTTCCCGTGGACCGCATACCTTATGCGCTAAATGCAGTGCTGCCGAAAGATATAGTCGTTCACAGGGCCGAGGCGGTTTCTGCTTTGTTTCACGCGCGCTACAGTGCCACAAGCAAAGTCTATTCCTATACAATAGATAACGCTCCCCACCACCGGGTATTTTCCCGTAAATATACCTATCACGTAAAGTATCCGCTTAACCCGGCGGCCATGGCTGCCGCCGCCGCACAACTGGTGGGCAGGCATGATTTTGCTTCTTTTCGGGCCAGCGGCAGTGCTGTGCGAAGTACAGAGAGAAACATAATGCGCATGGAAGTTAAGGAGCAGGAATCTTATATTTCTGTAACAGCCGAAGCAGACGGTTTCCTTTATAACATGATGCGCATCATCACGGGCACTCTGATAGAGATAGGCCGCGGCAAGCGGCCGCCCGACCTTACTGCGGTTCTTGCAGCCCGGGACAGGAGCAAAGCCGGATGGACAGCCCCAGCGCATGGTTTGGTGCTGTGTGAGGTAAAATATTAGCATTAGCATTAGTTTTACTTGACAGTGCAGGATGCTTATTATAAAATTACTTTGTGTCAATTTGTCGTTCCAGCCCCGTTACGGCATTTTGCATACAGTAGTGTCTCTATAGCAAGGAGGAAAAGAAATGCGTACTACGTTTATGCCCAAAGAAGGGCAGGTTGAGCGTAAGTGGCTTATTATCGACGCCACCGACAAGCCCCTTGGCAGGCTGGCCAGTGAAGTCGCCCGCATCTTACGCGGAAAACATAAACCGATTTTTACTCCCAGTATCGATACTGGTGACCACGTGGTGGTAATCAATGCCGACAAGGTTATCCTCACAGGCAACAAAGCTGAACAGAAGTTTTATTATCGCCACTCGGGGTATCCCGGCGGTATGAAAAAGGTTTCCTACGGCACGCTTCTTGCCACCAAACCTGACCGTATGGTAATGCAGTCGGTGAAAGGAATGCTGCCCCATAACCGCCTGGGCAGGGCTATGCTGAAAAAAGTCCGTATTTACAGCGGAAGTGAGCACCCCCACGAAGCACAACTACCCGAAGTATGGGAATTTTGAGTAAGGAGGAATGATCGGTGGCACAAGTACAATACTATGGCACCGGACGCAGAAAAAACGCAGTTGCACGCGTACGCCTGCTTCCCGGTGACGGCCAGATAACAATAAATCAAAGAAATATCGATGAGTATTTTGGCCTGGAAACTTTAAAGCTTATCATCCGTCAACCGCTTCGGCTGACTGAGACTCTCACTAAGTTTAACGTTATCGCCAAGGTAGAGGGAGGCGGAACCACAGGCCAAGCCGGCGCCATCAGGCACGGCATTGCCCGGGCACTGCTCAAGGCGGACGGTGAGTATCGACCCGCCCTTAAGCGCGCCGGATTCCTGACCCGTGACCCGCGCATGATCGAACGTAAGAAGTATGGCCTGAAAAAGGCCCGCCGTGCTCCTCAATTTTCCAAGCGTTAATACTAAAAACCAGTTCGCCAGAACTGGTGAGGCCGTTGAAAAAGGCGCATTGCATTGTCGCTGCGAAGCCCCGGCATCCTCAACGTATAGCCATATACGCCTGCGGTGCCGGGGCTTCTTGCTCCGCGTCCTGCATCCTTTTTGAACGGCCTGGGAACATATATTGACTACATTTTGACCAGTTTACAGGACTGGTCTTTTTCTAAAAAAGCTGGCTATTTAGTGTAAGTGGTAAGAGGGGGTTATGATGCTGCTGCCTTTGCATGATATCCTGGCGGGAATGAAAAAAGCAATACCAATTGTCCTCGGCTATCTGCCGCTTGGCTTTGCCTACGGAGCACTGGCCCGGCATGCCGGTATTGACTTGCGGCTTG
This sequence comes from Dethiobacter sp., assembly GCA_018335875.1. Taxonomy (GTDB): domain Bacteria; phylum Bacillota; class Dethiobacteria; order Dethiobacterales; family Dethiobacteraceae; genus JAGXRN01. The sequence goes on along the minus strand of JAGXRN010000014.1, from coordinate 4,151 downwards.
TTGTGCTGATGTCCCTGGTGGTGTTTGCAGGCAGCGGCCAGTTTATTTCTGTCAGTATGCTGGCATCAGGGGCAGGTGGAGCATCTATTGTGGCTACGGTATTTTTGGTTAACCTGCGCCACTTGCTGATGAGTGCATCTCTATCACCTAATTTTCAAAGATATCCGCGGCGGGCGCTGCCTCTTTTGTCCTTTTGGCTTACCGATGAGAGCTTTGCCATGGCCAGCGCTGAATTCAGGGAGCAGCAGCGGGGATATCTTTTTATGCTGGGACTGTTTGGTACAGCTTATGCCGGCTGGGTGACGGGAAGTGCCATTGGTGCCCTGTTTGGCGGATATTTCAGGGGTGTAACTGCAGCTATAACCATGGAGTACGCGCTTTATGCCATGTTTATTTTTCTTTTGGTCATCCAGATAAATGAACGCAGGCTGCTGGCAGCTGCTTTTGTGTCAGGTGCTCTCTCACTTATTTTTTATCTTTATATCCCAGGCAGCTGGTATATCATGCTGGCAACAATACTTACAGCCACAATGGGGGTTTTGGCAGAAAAATGGAAAGTGTCCTCTTAATTATTCTCGGCATGGGGCTTGTCACCTACTTGCCCCGCTTTCTACCCATGTATATCCTGACGCGACTGGAAATACCGCCGCTGGTTATTGCCTGGCTGCGTTATGTTCCCGTTGCCGTTTTGGCTGCGCTAATCGTCCCGGGTATCTTTACAGCTGAACGGCAGATTTATCTTTCTTTCCAAAACAGCTATCTGGTGGCGGCCTTGCCTGCGTTTTTTGTGGCCTGGCGTACTAAAAGCATGTTATTCACTGTTACAGCCGGCATGGTTTTGGTGATGCTGATGCAGCTGTTTCCCTATGCATAAACTGACCTCTCCTGCGGGAATATAGATTTGATGCTGTACTCGGGTAAAGGTTCTTCAACCGTTCCCCTGACACAGCCAGTAGGAGAAATTTAATAGAGCATAGGAGGCATGCTTCTTGGCAGATACCTTTACAGTTGGTAACCTGAAGGTGAAAAAGCTGGTGGAACAGGCACAGATTGATTCATTTGTGGTCACACTGCCTGCGGAAAAAAAGGCTGATGTTAAAGATGTAATTCTTGCTTTGCATGAAGAAGGGCTAATAGAAATCGAGGAAATATAATTTTAAGCAGGCGCTGCAGCAGCGCCTTTTTTGTACCGGCAGGAAATTATAACGCTTTGCAGTTAGCAAAGCTGTAGGGAAACCGGCGCTGAAAAGCTAGGCTTTCTTGCTTTCCCAACTGCCTAGCCTGGTGTATACTGTTTTCATAGGGAAACCAACAAGCTCATTATGAAATTGTTTAGGGAGTGCTGGCCATGATAGTTAAAAAAGCAGCAGGGCATGATTCGATGGGAATCTTGTATGGTATTTGTGCTTATACTGCCTGGGGGATATTGCCTTTATACTGGAAGCTTTTAGATATAATACCTGCTTTGGAAATCTTAGCCCACCGCATACTCTGGTCTTTTATTTTTATAAGCTCCATGCTGCTTATCACCGGAGGATGGCCAAGGATGATCACAGCTTTGACAAATAAAAAGAACTTATTATTTATTTTCTTAAGCGGATTTTTAATAAGTTTAAACTGGTTTACTTATATCTTTGCCGTCAATTCCAATCATGTCATTGAGGCCAGTATGGGGTACTATATTAGCCCTCTTGTTGTAGTGCTACTTGGGGTGACTATATTTAAAGAGAAACTGACAAGCTGGCAGTGTATTGCAATTACCCTGGCAGCAATAGGTGTATTGATAATAACTGTTCAATACGGCAAGATTCCCTGGATATCTTTAGCTCTTGCCTTCAGCTTTGCTCTCTACGGTTTAACAAAGAAATTAATTATGGTGGATTCTATTACTACCCTTGCGTTGGAGACTCTTATAGTTATGCCTATTGCTTTAATATATATTATAAGCAAAGAAGCAAGAGGAATAGGAGCCCTGGGCACAGTACCTTTACTGACAATAATAATCCTGATGGGCTCAGGAATTGTTACAGCATCACCTCTTGTATGGTTTGCCAGGGGTATCCAGTCAATCCGGCTTTCAATGATGGGTTTCTTGCAATATATTGCTCCTTCCATCAGCTTGTTCTTAGGTATTTTTGTTTTTAAAGAGCATTTCTCGCTGTCTCATTTTATCAGCTTCAGCTTTATCTGGGCGGGGTTGATCATTTTCACACTATCTAACTTTGGGGTTTTGGTTGAATTTAAATCCAAAAAAACAAAAGAGATAGAGATACCACCATGATGAAGACGCCAAAACAAAAACCTCCCCTCAGCAGGGGAGAAAAGATACAATTGGGTATAGAACGCCTCAACCACGACGGTGAGGGGGTGGCGCGGGTTAACGGCTTTACTGTGTTTGTGCCCGGAGCTGTCCCTGGTGACAGTGTAACAGCCAATGTCATTTCAGTACAGAGGACATATGCCAGGTGTCTTCTTGATTCCGTGGACAAGCCGTCACCTTCCCGCATAAAACCTCCCTGTGAGCATTTTGATAGTTGTGGTGGCTGCCAGCTGCAACACCTTGACTATCAGGCACAGTTAAGCCTTAAACGCGATATGGTGGAGCAGGCGCTACGGCGTCTCGGCGGCCTTGATGTAGTGGTCCGGCCAGTTATTGGCATGACTGATCCCTGGCGCTACCGTAACAAAGCGCAAGTTCCCGTCGGCATGGATGGGCCTACAGTAAAAGCAGGTTTTTTTGCAAGGCGCAGCCACAGGATTGTGAATGTGGATTGCTGCCTGATTCAGCATCCCACCAACGACAGGGTCGTTGACGTGGTGCGCAGCGTGCTCAAAGAGACAGGTATCCCTGTATATAACGAACAGGAACACACTGGCCTGATCAGGCACGTTGTAGCAAGGACATCTTTTTCCAGCGGCGAGACGCTGGTAGTACTTGTTACAAACGGCCACCAAATACCTGGTCTTGATAAACTCATCAATGCACTGCGCTCCAGGCTCGATAACGTTGCCGGCATCGTGCAGAATATAAATACAAGGAAAGGTAATGTCATCCTTGGCCCTGAAGATGTAACCCTGTGGGGTAGGCCTTTTCTTACGGAAAATCTGCACGGACTTTCTTTTCACATCTCGCCCCGCTCCTTTTTTCAGGTAAACACCGTCCAGACAGAAGCTCTTTATAAAAAAGTAAAAGAATACGCAGCTCTCACCGGAAACGAAACAGTCTTTGACCTCTACTGCGGTATTGGCACCATAGCACTCTACCTGAGCAGGCACGCCGGCCGCGTGGTAGGTGTGGAGTCGGTGGCAGCCGCTGTGGATGATGCCAGGAAAAATGCAAAATTAAATAAGATTGAAAATGCTGAATTCCATATAGGCCTGGCGGAGGATGTTGCCCCTCAACTGCAAAGAAAGTGGCTAAGCGCGTCTGTGGCAGTGGTTGACCCGCCGCGCAAGGGATGCGAGCAGAGACTGCTTGACGCAATTATAAAAATGGAACCTAGCCGTTTAATCTACGTATCCTGCAACCCTGCCACTCTGGCACGGGATCTGAAATATTTAACCGGACATAGTTTTACCGTCAGAGAAGTCCAGCCGGTGGACATGTTTCCGCACACCACGCACGTTGAGACGGTAGTATTGATAACAAGGGTGAAAGAGTAGGGGGCTGGAAAGCCCAGTATTTAAGCCAATTGTGTGTTTTTACGGTTGAAATCGGAGCGTGAAAAAAGTGATTTTTTTTGCTTTGAGGGAACATATCCAAACATGGCTTAAACCCAGTGACAGAGCGATTTAGATGTCGGTGTCTGGCGAGTGGTCGATATAGATGTTGGGTGTTTGCGAGTGGTCGATTTAGATGTTTTTTAGAAAAGCCGAGGTTGAGAGAACGGCCTGGATGTGAGTATTAAACAACCTGAGTATCAAGTTTGGTCAGGAACCTCTTGCCATCAGAACATATGTTTGTTATAATGTAGCTAGCAGAACATAAGTTCGGGAGGCGATAAGATTGGCTGAACAGCAAGCACTAAATTGGTTGGAGTTTCAACAAAAATTCTCATCCGAAGAGGATTGTCGGAACCATCTATATAAAATCCGTTGGCCAGATGGTTTCCGGTGTCCAATGTGTAACCATAAACGTGCTTACAAGATAA
>JAGXRN010000013.1 GCA_018335875.1 Dethiobacter sp. | reverse complement strand
GCATACAGGGAATACACCCAGGAAATAGTCTTCCTTGCCACAGAGTTCGATCCTGCAGCGAGCATAACTGTGGGCGTGTCTGAACTTGAAGGAGTAAAAAGCTTCACGGTAACGGTACACGGTGTAAACATGGATGGGGCTGCAAGCTGGACCCTTTTAGACCAAAGTAAACCGAAGCAGTCCTTTGATGCTACCTATTCAAGGGGTACACTCGAAGAAACCATGCCGCTGTTCATATTCGATGCAGCAGGCTTGGTAATCGGCCAGTTCACCATCGCATACAGGGAATACACAAAGGAAATAGTCTTCCTGAACATTGGCGAACTCTATGATGTCACCTTTACAGTAACAGACGGAGTGGACCCTCTGGAGGGCGCCTTGGTTGAGATTAGCGGTGTGCCGGCAGAAACAACAGGAAGTGACGGAAAAGTCTCCTTTGCCCTGCGAAATGCTGATTATTCTTATACAATTACAAAATCAGGACATCAGACAGCAACCGGCACGGTGACGGTGGCAGATGAGGACAAAGACCTGGCTGTAACTTTGCCCGCTATATACACAGTGACCTTCACAGTAACTTGTGGTGATGATGCCATTGTAGGAGCGAGCATAAATATTGCTGATACAACGTTAACAACCGATGCCGAAGGTAAAGCAGAAATAACTCTTGTCAATGATACCTATGAATACACAGTAACAGCCCTGGGATATAACACGGTTACAAACTCTGTCACAATCAACAACGCAATCGTGGAGGAAGTCGTTGCATTGACGATGACTGAATACACCGTGATATTTACAGTGACAGACGGCGTTAATCCTGTCGCGCAGGCAGTTATTGATATTCAGGGTGAGGCTAAAGAAACTGATGCAACCGGAACGGCAACCTTTAACCTGACTAATGACAGTTATGATTACACCGTCAGCAAAGCGGGTTATGTTGAGGATTCAGGGAGCTTCACTGTAACTAATGCGGATAAAACTATCTCAGTTACCTTAATCGACGAAGACACAGTACCACATCAAGTGGAATTCACCATAACATATGGGGGTACCCCCATTACAGGTGCATCCGTACAGATTGACGGTGATACTTTAACTACAGACTCCAACGGCAAAGCTGTTATCTCACTGGTAAACGAAAACTACCCCTACACAGTGACCGCTCTGGGATATAACGGGGAGTCAGGCTTTGTCGAAGTCAGTAACGCAGCAAAACAAATAAATATTTCGCTGACACAAGCCGAATATGCTGTAACATTTGTCATAAAAGATGAAGACTCGCAGCTTCTGGCAGGCGCAGAAGTCGTAGTAACCGGCAAGCTGGCGCAGACAACCGGCGCTGATGGAACAGTAGTGTTCAACCTGACCAATGGCAGCTACCAGTACACTGTCAGTAAGGAAGGCTACCTTGATTTCTCAAGAACCTTTACTGTGTCGAACGAGGCCAGGACATTTAACGTTACCCTCGTTGACAAAAATTCAGTGCCCCATGCAGTAACATTTACAGTTACTGACGGCGTCAACCCAATATCAGGTGCCGTAATTGATATCTTGGGCGAGGAAAAAGTAACCGATGGAAACGGTACTGCAGTATTTGACCTTGTCAATGGACCTTATCCCTACACAGTTACCGCCACAGGGCATAAACCGGAAAGCGGAGAAATTACAGTGGCGAATGATGTAGTAGCAGAAGATGTTGCGTTAACTCCGATCTATGCTGTGACGTTTACTGTGTCAGAAACAGATGAATCCCCGCTGCTTGGTGCAATAGTTACTATTGGCCTCGAAAGCAAGACAACAAATGAGCAGGGTACAGCAGTCTTTGTTTTGGAAGACGGCAACTACAACTACACCGTATCAAAGCACGGTTATGATACAGAAACAGGAAGCTTTACCGTATCGGGCTCATCTGTCGACATCGCAGTAAGCCTTAATGAAACTAAATACACAGCCACTTTTACGGTAGTAGAAGGCTCACTACCAATTAGTGGGGCAAATGTGGTAATAGGGGCTACGACGAAAACTACAAATGAAGACGGAATTGCGGAGTTTGAGCTGATAAACGGTACTTACAGCTACACAGTCACAGCATTTGGCTTTAACACAAAGACCGGTAGTGTCACCGTATCGTACGCAGGTATTACGGAAGATGTAGCCATGAAAAGGCCGTCTGCAGTAGTCAGCGTAACAACTGACGTGGTTCTTAGTGTTACTACTTATCATGTAACAGTTCACTCTACAGATCTGGAAGGCGCCTACAATTGGACAATACGAGAAGCAACAGAACAAAAGAAGTGGCTTGGTGAGAGCTATTCGAGGGCTACGGAACTCGATTCAATGACGCTGTTCATATTCAATTCCGCCGGAGATGTCATAGCAACATATCAGATTTCATCAAGAACTTATACCAATGAGGACGTAGTACTGACTGTTACCTTCTAACCGGGGAATCTAAAGCTCTATGTGAGTGGCTGTATTGCCTTGTTATGATACAGCCACTCATCTCAAACTGAAAGATAGTTTATGTTTTAATAAATCTTAACTTTTGGAGGTGATTCACACCCGTACACAGATTTATGTTATATAACTAGTTGAAATCTATTATACTAGAGGGAGGTAATTTAAGTGAATAGGTCAAAAATCCCAAGGATCCTGGCGGTGCTGCTGATACTCATCATGGTTTTATCGACATTCGCAGTAGTACATGCTGCGCCGGGCCAGATACCTGACACCTTTATCATCATAGGCAACCGCATGATAGACTTTCAGGCTTATTGGATGCAAGATTTGAATACAACGTCCAGAGCCACCCTTGTTGCCCGGGTTTTGAATCAATTGCTAGACGAAGGGATCGAAGGGACGGTTCCGGTCTACTGGAGGCTTAACCCGGGAGAACCGTTGGAAGACCTTCGGGATAACTTGCGAGAACTCACACAGTCAGAAGGAGATGCAGTAATTGCAGGTGTTCTCGTAATACTCCCGCAGCAGCCTTTTGCGTTAACAGCTGTCCAGGCAGAAGGCATGGACAAAATCAAAGTTTATTTCAGCGAAGACATAATTGAAAATCCACTCATTGACCCAGAGTACTTTGATGTAAAGATAGGAACCACAGTCATACCCGTATCTACACTAGCCAAATCAGGCAGATTAGCAACCTTAACACTTGATACAACCGGTTTAAGCGCAACCGGACGGCTAACTGTAAATGGTGTAAATTCAGATGCGTCGGCAGTCTCGGATATAACCGGGCTCAACAACGCTCTGGCGGATTCAAAGGTAAAGCTTATCTATCTGACCGCCGGAACATATGCCGGTGCAAATGTTCCCACAGATCAATACACAATATTCTATAACAAAACGCAAACTTCTGTCAGGGTACAAGATGCTACCGCCATTTCCGTCGCATTGGCAGTAAATGCCATTGAGGTAGTAAATATTGAAAATACTCTGAATAACTTTGAATTCATACTAAATGATGTCGTTCCCATAAGTGCAGCTAGCACACTTAATGCCTTGGCACCGACACCCAGGGCGAAGGTTATATTCCCTCTCGGACAGACGAATATGAATCTGCTCACACAGGGGACCAACATCGACCTCCTGGCAAAAGAAGGTTTCATAGCTGCCGAGGACTTCGGTGTCGTGGACAGTGAACTCTACAAAGGCTACTCTGTAGGCTTCAGCCTTGAAGACGGAGCCAAGGGTAGTGACGTAGCCGGAATCACCGTCGCCCTGTATAAAGGAGCATCTCTTTTAGCAACCAACACTGCAGATGTTGGCAGGATAAATACCACCTATGCCGATGCCACACAACTGTCATCTCCGTTTGTAGTCTCAGGCGACTATGTATCCTCAACCTGGGGCGCAACCGATTGGCTTGGCAGCACAAGCGATGTTCCCGACAAAGCGGTCATCACTGCCACGTTCAAAAACGGTTCAGAGGCAACCGCTGAAAACACAACTTTGACCGGTAATCCGGCCGACATTGTGCCTGTTACCAATACTACCAAAGTAGCATATTACGATACTATACAGGCTGCCATTGACGACGCAGATGCCGGTGATACCATTGTAGTCAGATCGGGCACCTATGTCGAAAACATTTTGGTAAACGAAAGTGTCACATTAAGAGCAAACGGCGATGTAACCATCCAGGATGTGGCAACTCCTGCCGCTTGGACAGGTCAGGGAGGCACAAACAACCCGGATAGGATGCCTGTGATTTTCATTACCGCAGATGGAGCAAAAGTCGAAGGATTTAAAATCCGGGACTACAAGAAAGTAGGATATGTATTCTCTGTAGTAAGAGTTGAGGCAGACAATGTGATAGTTGAAGGACTGGATTTTGATACCCAGTTCGGTGCAGTAAGTCCGGCACAATTTGAAGAAATTGTTGTGGCAAAAGGCAATAATGTAACAATCAAGGGTAACACAATTAACAGAGACCCCTTACCTAATATTTCTCCTGCAGCTATTAAAATTGAGAGGGAGATTAATCCGGGAGATATCGTTGGCGATGTTCTTATTGAAGGCAACGTTATAACCGGAGGTCCCATTGCAATTCGCTTAGGTGCAGGTGCTACGATAGAGGTTAAAAACAACACGATTGACCAAGCCTGGCAAGATGGTATCTGGGTAGTGCCTGCTGACACTACCGGTAGCTTGATATTTACAGGTAACGTGGTCACGAACAACAACAGAAGCGGAGAAGCAGGTGTTACTGCCCTTAAGGTAACCAGCAAACCCACATCCATCAATGATAAGACCGATACGTTAGAAATGCGGGATGCCGTCCTTACTGCTAACCCTGGCTTTAGCGCAATACTGCTGCAGTGGATGGGACCTGTGTACAATCCCGCACAGGATGCCTTCTTTAACACCATCCAGGCTGCCATCGATGCAGCTGCAGACGGTGACACCATTGAGATTGCTGCAGGAACGTATGATGAAACCGTTGATGTTAATAAGTCGTTGATACTACTTGGTGCCAACGCCGGTGTAGATGCCAATGATGGGGATCGCGGTGCTGAGACCACACTCACAAAGCGTTTGACCATCAGAGGTAACAATACAATTACTGTTGATGGCTTCAAATTCTTCAACAATACTCTGGGTGTTAACAACCAGACTGCTGTTGCTGTCAATGGCGCTGGCGAATACACTGTTATCAACTCTGTCTTTGAGAGGAATAACGGTGCTAGCAATGAAGAGTTGTCAGCTGAGGGAGCATTGGCAATTAGAGGTATTGAAATATCTGCTGCTTCTTCCGGCAGCATCCTCATTGCCAACAACCTGTTTACAGGTGCAGCAACCAACGTATGGCGCAACTCCAGTTGGAACTCAGCTATCTACCTGAACGGCAGTGCATTGCTAACCGTTATCCAGGATAACGTCTTCGCTGTAACCAGAACCGCGTTAAACCTGGACGACTTCTCTAATGCAGTTACCGTTACAGGAAACGACTTTACCGGTTATGCCACACACATTTCCTTTGGTGGCACTACACCTACCGCTGGAAGTTACACCATTTCTGGTAACAATTTCGGACCGGCGGGAACGGTCTTCAACCTGAGCAATGTTAACGCCAACTTCCGCTTGGATGCCACTAATAATACCTATAGCGGTAAGGTTCCTGCTGCCATGACCATGGACGAACTCTTCGCTCTGGAGAGCACCTTATGGCATAAAGGCAAGAGTAACCGGAACGGCTTCGTCCGCATTCTGGATGGCCACGTCTTCGTAACCACTGAGAGCGGTACCCTGGCACAGGCCATTGCAGTGGCCGATGCAGGAGACACCGTTAACGTGGCTGAAGGCCAATATACCCTGGCCAGCACGGTAAGCGTAAGCAAAGCTAACCTTACTATCGCCGGTTCGGGTAGTGATAAGACGGTCTTTAATGTAACTGCAACCCAGCCAAGCGGATATGTATTTGCCCTGACCGGTGCTGGTGTAACGTTGCAGGATATCCAGATTAATAAGACCGACAAGGCCAACCAAAACCTGGTTCACATCAACGCCAATAACGTTACGGTTAAAAACAACCTGATTAAAGGCCAATACGTGTTAGGCGAAGGCGAAGTAAGCCGAGCAATGGAAATATCTACAAGCAGTGGATTACTGATCGAAGGCAATACTATTGAGGCTCTGCGGCAGCCGGCCTACATCAACCCCAACACCACCGGTTTGATTAAGAATAACTATGTGGTCGGGACACGCGGCTGGGTTGTAGATCAGGCGCTAGTTGAATTTGAAGGCAACACCTGGTCTGGTAACGCTGTGGATATCGCCCTCCTTGCAGGCACAACATCCGATTCACCTTATTACGACCTGGGTGCTTTAAAGGCTGCTAACAACAACGCCAACATTGAGGACCAGAGGGTCGACACAATGAACATACACGTCAAAGCTGGTTCTGTTGATGGCACCGGCAGCCCTGCTAAGCCCTTTGGCACTATCCAGGCAGGTGTAGCTGCTGTTGAAGAAGGTGGTACAGTATACGTCGCAGCGGGCACTTACGAAGAACAGATTACTATTGCAAAATCAGTGACGTTACTGGGTGCCCAGACAGGTGTTCAACCTGTAGCTGGTGGGAGGCTTGGCGGAGAGAGCATCCTGAAGGGACAATATGTTGTTACTATTATGTCCGATGATGTTACTCTTGACGGGTTTGAGGTAACTGAATTTTACTACGGGATTAATACCCGTGGGGATGATGCAGCACATAGGAAGAACATTACAATAACTAACAACTATATTCATTCTACCGGTGTACACTTTGGAATCGCATTTGGCGAGTATCTTGGAGACACTGCCGGAAGCTCAGAAGATGCGCTGTTTGAGAATATAACCGTAGCAAATAACTACTTTAACGTAAGCCGTGTCAATAATGCTGTTGGCATACGCTTCTCAAACCATTATAACTTCATAACATTTAAAGACGTAACAATGACAGGTAACTTCTTTAAAACAGACTCAATGGGCATATTCAGCGGTTCTGCAACTGATAAGTATAAGTTTGAGAATCCTGTCATTAGTAACAACATCTTTAAAGAAAACACTACTGGTATAAACCTGGGGAACATGTATAATGCCACATTTAGCGAAAACCTGTTTGACGGCAACCGTTATATGGGGGCGCAGATTGGCATCCTCGGTGGAACTGTAGCTGACAACGTATTCAGGAATACAGGACCCTCAATCTACTGGCCATTTGGTGATATCTACTACCCTTCCTATGGTTTGTTCTTTTGGGGTACACAACATGCTTTCCAGGTTGGATCTAATAACGTTGATGTACTACGTAACGAGTTCTACTTTAACAACTTCGAGCCAGAGAAAGAGAACGGTGCAAGGGTGAGCATCAGCTGTGATGCAAGCACAATTAGATTCCGCGATAACAAATTCATCAATCAGGGAGTCTTGACTGATGCAGTGGCACTAGTCAATGATGCGCCTGATATGCTTGACGCCACCCTCAACTGGTGGGGTACCGCAAGTGCGACTGAAATCGATGCCCTGGTATCCGGTGACGTAGAGTACAGCCCCTGGTACACTGAAGAGTCAATGGAAAATCTGGCCTACCTGCCGGTGCAAAATACAACTACAGGCAGGTACTATCTAACTATTCAGGGTGCTGTAGATGCTGCAAGCGCAAATGATACTATAGAAGTGGCAGCTGGTACCTATAAGGGTCATGTAACCATCGACAAACAACTAACTCTTAAGGGTGCTAAATACGGAGTTGATGCACGTAGTCGCAGCGGAGATGAGACTGAAATAATCGGTAGCTTCACCGTAAGTGCCGCGGTAGCAAATGTAACCATTGATGGCTTCAAGTTCCAAGCTTTCGGTGGTGATAATCCCTACGGTATCGGCGGACCCTATCATACTGGTCTAGTAGTCAACTCCGATGTTGCTACGGTAGAGAACAATATCTTTGTCGCAGCAGAAAGCATGGATGGGCCATTTGCCAGTATGGTAAATATCAATGGCAACGATTTAACGTTTAAATTTAACACCGTTCAACAAGTAATTCATATTCAATCAGAACCTAACGCTGCATACATCACGATTAACAACGGGGGCTATGGTATAATCAGTGACAACGATTTCACCGGTGCTCTTGGAATTGGTGTTAATGCAGATGCTAGTGTAACTGTAACAAATAATACTGTTAAAAATGCAGTTAAAGAAGGCATCTGGTTCTGGCCGGTGGCAGATTCTGCAGCTCTAACTATTACAGGCAATACAGTACTAGATTATAATGCTGGTGAGCATGATGGAATGACCGCCTTAAAGGTCGTCAGCAAGCCTTACTCTATCAACGGGAAAATAGCCACATTTGATATGCTTGAAGCCCTTGTTGATGATAACCCCAGCATCGATTCTGTTTACCTTCAGTGGATTAAGCCTGTGCACAACACAAATAGCGACGGCTTCTATGACTCTATCCAGGCTGCCATTAATGCGGCAACCGCAGGCGACACTATAACAGTAGCAGCTGGAACATACCGTGAGAACATGGCATCGTGGAAAGACATGGAGATTACGAAGTCTCTCACTCTTAAGGGTGCCGGTTCCGGACAAACAATTATTGAGTTGACCGAAGGCAAGACGAATGGCGTGGAAATAAGGGGTTCCAACCTCTCGGTAACCATTGAGGGTATCACCTTCACCAAACGTCCCGATGCCGCCTATGCCAGCAACTTTGGTCTGCGTATTGCCGAGACGACAAGCTCCTTTACCAGCCTTGTTCTCCGGGATGTTGAGGTGGCATATGCAAATGCGACTAATATTTTCCTCGGTGACAAAGGCACTTTCAGTAGTGTCACCCTGGAAGATGTTTACAGCCACCATGCTGGAACATGGGGCTTCCTGAGCAGTGGTACGCTGAGTCAGATGACTGTCACTGACAGCAGGTTTGAATACAGCGGACAGGTTGGTCCAGGCCACGGTAACGGATTCGATTTAACGGGAGTATCTAGCAACATTACCGTTACTGGTGGTAGCTTCAGTTATAATACGCAAGCAGGTATTAACATGCGAAACGTTTCAAACTCTACCTTTAAGGATCTATCAGCAAATAATAATAATAAGTTTGGAATTAAGATAGATCAATGGGGGGTAGGTAAAACACATGGTATTGAATTTGAAAACGTTATCGCTATGAACAATGCTATGGATGGCATCTCTATACAACCTGAAACAGAAGATGCCATTAAGAATGTATTTATTACGGGTTCAATTCTAACAAATAACGGTCGTAACGGTTTAAACCTGGTTTACATCTATACTGGCTCGAATAATCCAGAGATGAAAAATATTACTATCACTAATTCCAACATTTCTGGAAATGGAAGCCATGGTGTACAGGTTTGGTCATGGTGGGTTGCGATGCCGATAACCGAAACCTTTACTGCAACCCACAACTGGTGGGGTGTTAGTGACGCAGCAGGAGTAGCAGCCAAGAGCAGCAGCAACATCACCGTCAACCCTTGGTATGTGGATAAAGAAATGACTACACTTTCTACTGATGTAGCACTTGCTGCAGTGAAGGCAGCTATCGACGAAGCGGATATGCAAGATGTACTGAGAGAGTATGAAATAGTTTTGGAAATCAGCTTTACGACCTATGATACTCTGTACGAACCAGGAAAACTGCGTGTTGCTTCCGCGGTCTTAAATGGAAAAGATCAGTTTACAACCATTGAGGACTTGCAGGGGGTATATAATGCAGCGGTAGAATTGCAGCGGCTGTTGAATCCAATCAACATTGCAGCAAATTCTGCAGCGATGCAAACAGCCCTGGATGCAAATGGGGAAGATCTTGGCCTTACCATGGATGTTTACGATACATGGACCGACCACTATAAGTTGATAGTGGCAGGACATGTACTTACAAACAGGCCGTTCTTCGGCTATGCAGATGCAGGAGCTTTAGCAAATAAGTTCGATGCAAAAGTAAATGAACTGTCGGCTGAAGCAAATACTGTAGTGGCTGTTAACTCGGCGACGGATGCAGTAGTATTAAGAGGCGTACTTGAAGCCAGTGCTTCGGTGTTGGGCTTAAGTATTGATGATCCGTCAGACTACTATAGTTTGCCCGAAGCATACAAAAATGCGGTAGCTCAAACGGTACTTAACGGTAAACCGTTTGCCAATGCAGCAGCTGTTGCTTCCGCCTTTGACGCTGCGGTGGCGGCTGAAAAGGCAGAAGCCGATGCTGTAAATGCAGTGAACGATGCAGCAGCAGAAGACATGAGAGCAGTACTGGAAGCTAATGCCGGAGGACTGGGACTCGATTTGGCTGACTACAATAACTTGCTCGAATACTATAAAGATGTTGTGGCCGGTCAGGTATTTGATGCAAAAACCTATGATGACGCTATTGCAATAAGGAATGCTTTTGCTGGAGCAGTAGCAGCAGTGAAAGCTGAATCAGACGCAGTGAAGGCTATAAATAATGCTTCAGACGTAAGTGCCATGCAAGCAGCATTTGATGCAGCAGCTCTTGGACTTGACCTGACAGATTACAACGGTCTGTTAGCTTACTACCAGGATGCAGTTGCAGTTGATATGATGGGCACATACGCTAACAAATCTGAGGTTGAGAGTGCTTTTAATGCGGCAGTGGCAGCCCACAAGGTAGTATCAGACGCTGTTAAGGCTGTAAATGCAGCGTCGACCACTTCCGCGATGCGGTCAGCGCTGGAAGGCAACGCAGCCGCCCTGGGGTTGGATCTGACGGACTACGATACGCTGGACAGCACGCGTAAGAATATGGTTGCATCCAGTCTAATTGAGAGCCGGCCATATGCCAGCGCACTGGAGGTAAAAGCCCTATTTGACGCAGCGGCATCAGCTGCCATGCAGTAAAAAAACAATGCAGTAAGCTTTGACGCAGGTATAGGCCTGTAAAGCGGTAACAAAAGAGCCCTTCGGGAACCGGTGGTACCAGCCTGAAGGGCTCTCTTTTCTTACCTCAGGTTATTAGCCGTGGTAGGACTGTATATCAACACCAAAGTTAAATAAATTTGTAGAATATAAAGGAAATCTGTAATTCTAAGTGGAATTTATTAGGCAATATCTCTAAAATTTTATTACAGGGGGCGTTTTTGAAACAATGACAAGAAAGTACCTACAAGTAATAGTATTTTTTCTTTGCTTATTTTTACTTAGCGGTGTTGTTTTATCCGCAGGAGAGGACATAACCAGGATTTCAGGTGCCAATAGGTACGAAACTTCGGTAAAAGTCGCCAAAGAAAAATATACGCAGGCTGAGACGGTAATAATTGCCCGGGGTGATGAGGCGGGCGGTTATGCTGACGGGTTAGCGGCAAGCATGCTGGCTGGTGTGCTTGATGCCCCGATTTTGCTAACCAGTCCCACTGCTCTGCCTGCTAGTGTTGCTCAGGCGCTGACAGACTTTGGCACAAAAAAGGTATTCGTTCTGGGGGGAGAGATGGCGGTTTCTGCAGCAGTGGAAAACTCTCTGAAAGCGAGAGGTCTGCAGGTGGAAAGAATTACAGGGGCAAGCCGTTTTGAAACGGCGGTTAATATCGCCACAAGAGCTAAAAGTTTAGGAGCAATAGCTGATTATGCATTTATAGTAAGTGGGTTTGCCCCTGCTGATTCACTGGTAGCGGGTTCAGCTGCATTTAAAGGCAAGGTGCCTATCCTGCTTGTTTCTCAGGCAGGTATCCCCGAAGTGACAAGAAATGCTCTCAGCAGTCTGGGAATCAAAAAAGTGTATATTGTAGGAGGTACCGGTGTGGTCAGTGCGGCTGTAGCCGGGGAACTTGGTACGATGGTTACGGTGGAGTCCAGGCTGGCAGGGACTGACCGCTACGCCACCAGTGTTGCTTTTGCTAGAGCGCTGTTCCTGGGCCAGAGCGACGTGGGCTTGGTGCGCGGTGCTAACGCCAACCTGGCGGATGCTATTGGCGCATCAGTGTTTGGCCGGCCGATGCTATATGTTACAGCTACCGATATCCCTGCTGTCGTCAGCAGTTATCTCGAAGAAATATTGACGGCTGAATCGAGAGTGGCGGTAGTCGGCGGGGAAAGCGCGGTTGGTAATATTGTAATTGAAACTGCACGGAATAAAATACTCGAGAGTAATGGTGCCCCAACCACTCCATCCACACCACCGTCTGTTCCATCCACGCCGCCTGGCACTGCTGCCGGAACTATTACAGTTTCTGTAGGGGTTTCAGAAGTGCCGGGCTTCGATTTTAAGATTTATACTATAACTGTTCATGCTATGGATGTCGAAAACGGGCATCAGTGGACACTACTTGATCCCGAAAGGGCAAAACAAAACGTGGGAGACATATTTGCCAGGGCAAGTTCTGAGAATAAAATAAATTTGTATGTATTTGATGCATTGGGGGATGTTGTAAAGACTTTTGAGATAGAATCTAGAAACTATGATAATGAGGAACTGGAATAAAAGAATGTTATATGCTGTTAAGTAAAGCAAAAGAAGGCAGAAATATTTCTGCCTTCTTTTGCTGCTTGCGATTTTAAGGTACCGGGTACCGCCCGATTTTCACTGCAGAATTTGCCTTGCTGCATCTGCAGCTTAGAAATGAAGATATGGGAAAACCAGAGCGGCTAAAGCACGAGTTGTCAGGTTATTGGAGTTCACCGCTTAGTCTGGTGTGGCTGCGCCCTTATAGCCACGGCAGGATATTTTTTTGGGCTTGCAGCCGAACATATGTATCAATATAATGGAATAAAATGTAATTACAGTATAGATGTTAAGTGTTTTTGATTATGGTAAAATAAGTATAGGCGGAGGTGCAGTATATGGCCGTCTCCTGGCTCAGAGAATCGGGTTCGGGATATGATGCCCCTGACTTCACCGCACACGCAAAGAGAGGCAACACTGATTGCCTCTCTTTTGAGGGGGCCGGTTTTTTGCCGATTGGGAATTATAATGCCAGGTTTACGGGACTTTTTGACGGCGGGGGATACAGGATTATGGGCCTGGTGATCAACCGTGAGCAGGATGGGTATGTGGGCCTGTTCGGGTGTGTGAGCGCAAAGGTACCGGGTACCACCCGAAATTTGTCGAAGGACAATTTTGGGTGGTAAGCGTTGTCCTATAATAGGTCTTATGTAGACTATGAATTGCCAACTGTTATTGCTTATCCAATAACACCCGATCTTTGTCTGAATAGTCCGTAAAATCTCGTCTTTCTCCCCCATCCTTAACATCACCTTTCTTTGGTGTAATACCATTAAACCTTTTTCCATCATAATGTTGTTTAAAATTTGCGTTGAAATACCCTACTGAATAGGGTATAGTTTAGATAAAGAGTAGATATAATAATTGAGGAAGATGATAAATTGATTCGTGAATTTATTATGATGCCAGAGTTTGACAAGATGTGGGCAAAGATTGGCCTAAATGATGAAGATTTAAAAAGTCTTCAGCTTGAGATATTGTCAAACCCCAAAGCGGGTGTAGTTATTAGAGGAACAGGTGGACTTCGAAAAATGAGGTTTGCCTTAGAAGGTAAAAGTAAAAGTAGTAGTGTGAGAGTATTATATGTTGATTTTGTTATTTTTGAGAAAGTATACTTAATAACTTCATATCATAAAAGTCAAAAGATTAATTTATCTGAGGCTGAACGTAACAATATTAAGAAACAAATAGCTCTACTTGAAAGAACTTTGAATCAAGGGAGGTTGAACCGATGAGTGTTTATAAAAGTATAACTAAAGGTTTAAAAGAGGCAATTGAGTATGAAAAAGGTGCGGTTAGCGCTAGAACTGCAAAAGTAAGAGTAGAGCCTTTGGTAAAGTTTGACAAGGCGGAAATTAAAGCTATTCGAAATAATACTAAAATGACCCAAGTTGTTTTTGCCAGGTTCCTTGGGGTTTCGCCTAAAACAATTGAGGCGTGGGAAGCGGGAAGAAATATGCCAGATGGTCCAGCAAGGCGGATGCTAAGTATGCTAAAGCAGGATCCTAATATACCAGTGAAATATAAAGTTATTGAAATGGAGTGAAGTAAGAAAACACTATACCAAAACCTTTTGAAGAGAAGGATGATTTATTTGTTTAATATTTTAGGGCAAGAAGTCTCCCGCCTCTAAGCCACCTTGCTCACACTAGTGAGAGCGAAGGCGGGAGATGAATTGCTTGCTTTTACTCCTCAGAGAATACTTGCCTACCGAACAATCGTTTGGTATAATTTAGGTGCAAACAAATGTTCGAGAAATTGCTTATTATGGCTCAACAACCTTAAAGAGGAGACAGTCGCAGAGTTTGCCTATACAAATATCGAAAGTGGTTGAACAATACCAATTTTCTACGCAGAGGAGAATTATAGTAACGTAGCCATTAAAAAGAATATCCAGACATCAGAAAATCACTTTGGAAAGAATGCTTCTTTCTGGTCAAGGAGCTTTTGTCTGCCAAGCAGTGGAGGAGCACCTGTCTAAGTATTCAAAAATATATTGCAAGTCAAGGAGAAAAGCGATGATTAAAGCTTTCAAATATCGCCTCTATCCTAATATTGAGCAAGAAATATTACTACAAAAAACATTTGGTTGTGTACGTTTTATCTACAACCAGATGCTTGCAAACCGTATTGCCATCTATGAGCAGTACAAAGATAATAAAGAAGCATTAAAACAGCAGAAATATGCCCTGCCTGCAGATTATAAAAAGGAGTATCCCTGGCTTAAAGAAGTAGACAGTCTGGCACTGGCTAACGCTCAAGTAAACCTAAATTCAGCCTATAGAAACTTTTATCGAGACCTATCGATAGGATTTCCCAACTTCAAAAGCAAACACAAGTGGAGTTTCCGTCATTTGAGTTTGTACAACTATTAACAGCGAAGATTATGGAACTCTATAATCATACGCGTCAGTGGGTCTTAAAGGGACATACTCCCCATGAGTTGTTTCAGCCAGAGAAGAAATACCTAAAACCATAACCATCAGAACCTTTTAAAATGGGGCAAACAAATACAAATGTGGTTGATTTAAAAAGCCGCAGAAAGATTGGGCGCAATGAACTTTGTCCATGCGGTAGTGGAAAAAAGTATAAGAAGTGCTGTGGTGGATAAAAGGTAAACTACTTTGCACTGTTCCCCACCTTCCTAAAAATGAAGTGGGAGGGATTTTTTGTATGGTATGCCTGCGCGGGTGTACTGTTAGCTGAGAGTACTATTTTAAGCAAATAGGTTAAGTTCTAAAGAAAGAGAGAGGCAGGTCCATATCCCGGACCTGCCTGCGTTTATAAATTTAGCTTGTTAACACATTTTTAAACAATCGGGCGTGCCCGGTACCTACCCTACGACGACTCCAGGGTTCATGATGCCGTTGGGGTCGAGCATCGTTTTGATTCTGGCGACAAAATTGACATAGGCCGGGTCGAGTTTTTCTACGAGGACGGGTAGGAAATCGCTGCCGACCCTGTGGGGGACGCAGCCGATATTGATCAGTTCGGCCCTGACAACCCCGCGTTGTTCAACCAGTGTTAAGAGTTCGCAGCAGCGTTTTCGAGGACCAGGCGACCCAGCTTCTGGGTCTGCATTTCGTCGCATGATTGTTAAATATCACTTTATTTTATAACCGCCGACAGCTGTCAAGGCAAACAGCGCCATTGACCTACCTGCCGAAAATAAAGATTACGGCAATGGCGACGAGTAAAACAGTTATGGTTATCAGGAGAATATTCCGGGTTTCACTATCCACGGCATAGACACCACCTGTTAACAATGATTAGTTGACTCTCAGAAATAGTGTGCTATACATATTTTAGAAGGAAATGGCAGTGGCGTCTATCACCCTTAAAGGTGATTGTAAGCGAAAAGCGACGTTGAATTTTTATATACCTGTATTGTCGTTTTCTTTTTGCGCGGCCAGGGTGAGCAGGCCTCTTTTATTGGAGACACCAAATTTACTGAAGATGTGCTTGAGGTGGGTTTTGAGCGTGTTCTCGCTGATAAATAACTGTTTGGCAATCTCTTTGTTGGTTATCCCCTTGAGGATTAAAACAGTTATTTCTGTTTCACGGGGAGTGAGTCTTTGTTTCGGAGGGAGGCTTTTGGTCACTGCCTCAACGGGACTCTCTTCTTCACTCTTTTTTTTGAATGCCGATAAGTCTTTGTTGATGCGTTCATTAAGCCAGGGAATGACCGCAAAAGCGGAGAAGATGGCAGCGGCAGCAAAAACTGCTGTGACCAGGCGGTGGGTCTCGCCAATCTGGAGCAATTTGCTGCCGATGAGGTCCCCGGCAATGATACTGGAAACGGTGGCCGCGTTGGCCAAGCCGAAAATCAGAAAAGGAGCGCCGTAAATAAAGGCCAGATCGCCGAGAGTTGTCCAGACAAAAAGGTCAAGCAGGGCAAAAGCAGCTCCCATTAAAGTTTCTGTTAAAAACAAACCTGCGGTTATTTTGTCCAGCAGGGCAAAAGAGACAAAGGCCATGCCCAGGAGGGTAACTCCCATGTAGACAGGAAAGTATCGCTGCAGGCGTGTACCGAAGTGGCGCAGGAGAAGGAGTACGGCTATATAGGGCAGAGTTGAGATGTAGTGGTAAAAAGGCATGTCTGTTTCCAGGAAAGGGAAAATGATGATATGCATGAACCCGCCGTTAAGATAGAGCCCGGCGATAAAAAGGCAGAAGATCAGGATGAGCGGGGACGGTAAAGAGACGGCTTTCCGGGACGGCAGCACGTGGTCCGGGTCGGCGGGGGAGCGCAACAAGACAGCGAGAGCAGTAAAGAGGGGTGCTGTGGCAAGAGCAAGTGTCAGGCCGGGGGAAATTACCGCTGAGATGTAGTTAAAAAAGATACTGATCAGGTTGGCGCCGATAATAATGGAAGCCATCTGCCTCATGCGGCCGGTCACCGGTATGCTTACGGTGTAGGGGTAGCTCCAGCCAAGGATGTATATTGCTGAACTGGCGCCAAGCAGGGCCATGCCCCAGGGCCAGAGGCGGGCGGAGGGGAAAAGCAGAATAGCGTTGACGGCAATGGTTGCCGCCAGGCTCCAAAGCATCAGTTTTTTCCAGAGAGCAGTATTTTTCAGCAGTATGCCGCCAAGCAGCAGCGAGATGGCGTGGAAAAAAGCAAAAATCAGGGCCGGAGAAAAACTCCCGGCAAAGTCTGCCGGCAGTGCAACAGCTAAGACGGGGCCATAAAAAGGGAAGCTCAGGAGCCAGCCAAAATACAGGGCCAGCGTCCAGTTTATGTAACGGTTGTGCGTTGGGTTAACCATAACTCTCCCCCAAATTATACAGATTTACTACATTCGGTATAATTATATCATTTTTTTCAGTAAAAAAGGGTAGAAAATTATGCATAGCTGCTGTCAGGAAGCTGAATTATCTCAGCTTCTTTTGTTTTGCCGGGATATCACCCCCTAAGGGTGATAGACGTGGTCTGGAATTGTCTTTTAAAATAAAAATGGGAAAGTAGGTTTTTAGATAAGTCACAAAAATTTTCGGGGGTGTTTTTGTGAAAACTGCGGGGATAAAGAGCAGGGTTGTGAAGAGGATGATGAGGAAAGCGGTGTCATGGCTGCTGGTGCTGGCCATGACGCTGACAAATATCGGGCAGCTGACCCTAGCTTTGGATCAACCCGGGCATACCTATGCCCAAATTGCAGCTGCGGGCGAAAATGATGTTCTGCCGGAAGCGCCGCAGGATGATACCCCCGAGCAAGAGGAATCTGCAGACTCCGCAGCAGACCCGGCAGAACAGGAGGAGACAGCGCCGGAGCAGGAAGAAGCAGGTGAAGCCCAGGAGCACGATGAACCGGTGCCGGTACAGGAAAGTGATGAAGATGAAGCTGCTGCTGAGCCTGAAGGTGAAGAAGAGGCTCTGCAGGAACCTGAAGGCGAAGAAGCGTCCCTGGCGCCGCTGTCGGACGGCAGGCCCGCACAGGCGGTACCGTCGCATGCGCCGGGTGTCTACACCGGTGATATCCAGGTGGCTCTGTCGGCGGAAGAGGGCATGGATATTTACTGGGCGCCGTACTACTGGAGCGGCAATTTGTCCTGGTATTACCGCTACACAAACCCCATAACCAACCCCGATAGCCTCTATGTGATTGTCAGGGACCCCCAGACAGGATTGCAAAGCGATGTGCTTGAGCTTTTTTACCATATTGTGGACGGCACGATTGAACCGTCTGCGGCACCCGGCAGCGCGGGCGGGCTGGATGTCAGTTTTGCAGAGTACGATTACAAAAAGCTGTACATAGAAACGAATGCGGGGGAGAGTTATACTCTCGGTATCTATAACAGTGACGGTTCACCCACTGATTTTTTGCCGCAGTTTTTCAATATTTATGTTTATGCAAATGGCGATTATATTACCAGCAACTGGCAGTGGGCGCCCCATGGAGTTACGGCGATTAATTTTACCGCGGAACCCGATACAGATTATATTATGAATGTGCATGGCGGGGAATTCAGCGGTGACTTTATTTTCAAGATGTTTGCCGATCCGCCGGCTGCGCCGCAGGGCGAAGAAATCCATGACGAGCTGACCGAGCCCACCGAGGTCACGCTGACGGCAGATGAAGGCGCGGTGATTTATTATCACCTGGGCACGGGCGGACACCATTTTGAGCAGGCACCGGTCTACGTGCAGTATAACGGACCGGTCACCATCGACAGGGATGGCGGGCTACAGGCCTATGCCGAAAATAACGGGATATACAGCGCGTTGGCGGAGTATTACTACTGGTTTGCCGAAACTCCGGGCCAACCTGAGTTTTTCCCGGCCTATACCACGCAGCCCCTGGGTACGCCGGTCTCCATCAGTGGAGCAGGGTCGGGTGATGTAATCTATTACACAACCGACGGCAGCGACCCGTACAGCAGCCCGACACGCCTGGAATATTCCGCTGCGTCGGAAATCACGGTGACGGATGGGCTTGTGGTGCGGGCGATCGTCAAAAACGCCGCCGGTGTCTACGGCTATGAAGCGCAGATTACCTATGCACTGGGGCTGCCGAGGCCGGAAATAACGAACAGGTCTCAAACAGGCAAATATTCCCTGCCTTACGCGGCCGAGCTGTACTGCAGCCTGACGGGGGGGGAGATCTACTACACCATCGACGGCAGTGATCCTGTCAGCGGCGGGACGCTGTATACGGCTCCGGTGGAAATTTCAAAAAACACTCAGCTGCGCGCGGTAATCAAAGCGGGGTCGGAGTATTCCGAAGAGCTTAACTACAGTTTTGTTGTCACGGATGCCCGGCAGATAGAGCTTGATACGGTCTACGACGGCTATCTGCCCGCTTATGAATCGGAATGGTTTGAATTTGACATTCCGGCTGCCGGCAGGTACAGCGTGGGAATCATCCCGGCGGCAAATCATAATTTCGGTTATGTTTACAAGCCCATTGTGCTCTATGATGCGGCCAAGGCGGAGCTGCCGGGCGGTTACACGAATTATTCGGTGGGGCCGCTGGAGTACGAGTTTGCGGCGGCGGGCAAATATTATGCCCGGGTAATGGCTTCCTACACGACGGAGCGCTACGGCTTTATCGTCAAGGGCATGCTGGCGCCGCCCATGGTCAATGTGCCCTCAGGCAGTACGGTGCAAAAACTTGAGGCGCTGACCCTGACCAGCAGCGTCAGCGGTGTCGAGATTTTTTACACCGTCAACGGCGGCCAGCCCACCACCTCCGATACCAGGTATACCGGCCCGCTCAGTTTCACGGAAAACGGTGCGTATACCATCCGCGCCATCGCCGTGACCGGCCTGGGCACAGGCAGTGAGACCATAAGCGACGTGGGCGTCTACGCCTATACGGTAGACAGCGCGGTGCTCGATACTATTACCTCTATCCAGTATACGTCTCCACCTTACTACAACTATACTTTCAACACCACGGACACCTACTACTACACAAGCTTTCAGATCAGGGCCATCGCCTCCAGCACCACCGGCATTGCCAAGGTCAGGTACTATATAACGCCCCAGGGCAGGGAGGAGCATTATCTCGGTGAGGCTGACGCCAACCAATATGTAAACTGGTACGCCGCCGATACGCCGTATAACAGCGACGCTGTGCTGCGGGCGGTGCCCTACGATGCGGCGGGCAACACCGGTGATTATACGATTACCATCAAGATTGCCATGGCGCCTCCCAGCGTGCCGCAGGGTTTAACACTGACGCCGGGGGAAGGGCAAATTATTTTAAACTGGGAAGCCTCAAGCGGCGCCGACAATATCACCTACGACCTGTACAGGGGCACGGCGGCGGAGGAGCTTGCTCTTTACCAGTCTTATATCTGGGGGACAACTTTCACCGATACGGTGATGGGTGATACGGTATATTACTATGCCCTCAAAGCGAGAAGCGGCTACGGTTATACCAGCGGGTTTTCAGATGTCGTCTCCGGCGGTGCAGCGGCGGATGAAATCCCGCCGGAAATTGCATTTTCGGCGTACTATATCGGGGACGGCGATATAGTCAATTCCGACAGGTACATGCAGGTTGCTGCCAGTGACAACGCCGGCATCAAAAGTATCAAAATCGAGGCTTCGCCTGCCGGGGAAAATCAGTGGCAGACGGTAACAGAGCAGAGCTATACTTATACCACCAGCACGTATCTTGGTTTCTATATTCCCGATACCTTTGCCGACGGGACTTACGATTTGCGCGCCACTGTCACCGACCACTTCGACAATACCGGGACGGCGGAGATTTCAATCACCCTGGATAATACACCGCCGGGCGCGCCGGTGCTGGCGGCGGAGAGCATGCCGGGGCGGATCAGGCTTGCCTATGACAAGCCGGCGGACGATGTTGCCGTGTATGAAATCTACAAAGCTGCGGTTGGCAGCAACTTCACTGCCAACGTCCATGCCCGGGTCTTTGATGCGGAGCAGTTGGAATACCTTGATGCCAATTATGATGCCATCGGCAGCGAATTCAAGTATAAAGTTGTGGCCGTGGACATTGCCGGCAACAAGAGTGACGCTTCGAACGAGGCCGCGGCGGTGGTGGGTGATTACAACCCCAGCCTGTCCATAGTCCCGGATGCGGCGCGTCCGGGTGAAGCGCTGACGCTGACGGCGGCAGGTTTTCGGCCCAATGAATATGTTGATTTTTACGTTGACAATGAACTGGTCAAGTATGCCTATTCCTATGCCGAGGGTACGGCACAGACAACCTACACAATCCCCGCCGACCTTACGGGTTTACATACATTTAAGGCGGAGGGCAGGATCAGCGGCGCCCGGGCGATAAGAAGCTATACCGTGGCCGGCTACTCGCCGCAGCTGTCGGTATCCAACAATACACCGACGGCGGGAGAGCTGATCAATATTACGGCTGAAGGTTTTCAGAAAACCGGCAGCAGCAGTTATGAAAGCGTCAGGCTGCTGATCAACGGCGTGCAGGTAACCACCCTGTATTCATCCAGCGGCAGCTACAGCTACAACAACTACAGGATACCCTACAGTGCCAATGGTATCTTCAACATCAGGGCGGAGGGCGCCACCAGCGGCTATACCGCCCAAATCAACCTGGCCGTCACGCCGCTCTCACCGGCGCTGGCCATCACCCCGGAGGGTTTGGGCGGCGGGCAGGCTGTGACCATTGCGGCAGATGGCTTTGCGCCAAGTGAATACATAAATGTTTATCTTGGTGAGGGCACAAGCGCCATCCGCAGCGGCTATGCCGATACCGACGGCAACCGCAGCTTCAGCTACACCCTGCCTGCCGGCGCGGCGGGCAGCCTGGTCTTTACCGCCAAAGGCAGCACCAGCGGCCTGGAAAGCATTGCCACTTACATCGTGGTCAATGCCGGCCTGTCGGTAGCGGGACCGGCCTCAGCCGTTGTCGGCACAAGCATCAGCTTTACCGTCAGCGGTTTTACCCAGTCGGAATACTATTATATCCGTGTCAACGGGAGCCAGAAGACGACCAAGTATGCTTACGCCGGCTCTCCGCTGACCTATGATTACACACCGCTCTACGCCGATGCGGGCAACATGAGCGTGGAATTTGTGGGCGCCACCAGCGGTAATCGCGTGGCAGCCTTTTGTGAGGTGTCCCTGCCGGATACCATTAACCCCGTCCTGACAGCCATTGCGCCAAACGGCTTTGTCGGTGGACAGAAGGTTACCCTTGCCGCCTCCGGATTTTTGCCGGGGGAAAGCGTTTGGTTTTATGTCAATAATTCCTACGTGACAAGCAGGACTGCCGGGAGTGACGGTGTGTGCGAGCCCTACGACTACACCATGTCAACGGACGGTCCGTTTGTCTTTGCTGTTACAGGTGCGGCGACCGGCCTGACCGCCAGCGCCGACAGCGGCGTGCCGCTGGTGCTGGATTACGCCGGCGGCAGCTACCTGCCGGGCCAAACGGTACAGGTAACCATTGCCGGGCTTGCGGCAAGCGAGAGCATCAAGCCTTATTTTGACGGGCGTTTGGTTGCCGGGACATACACGGCGGACAGCGAAGGAGTACATGTCTTTACCATGCCCATCCCTTACAGTACGGCGCCGGGCAGCCACGAGCTGCTTTTCACCTCGCAGCAAAGCGGCAGCGGCACTGTTTCCGTAACGGTCACGGCACCATCAGCGGCTGTCGCTGTATCCCCGGCAAGCGCAGCGCCGCTTGCCGAACTTACCATCGGGTTCAGCGGTTTTGCGCCAAATGAAACAGTCCACCTGCAGGTGGGCGGCCTGGCGGCAGCTGCACCAAACGCCGACGACACGGGTGCGGGCGTGTATGTTTACGCCATTCCCGCCAACGCGGCTGAGGGCAGTTACGCCGTGACGGCCACAGGCGGCAGCAGCAGGTTTACGGCGTCGGGAACATACACCGTTACCGCGTCGGCGGCACAGGTTGATGTGGTACCGTCCCCGGGTATGCCCGGCGGCACGGTTACTGTGAGCGTCGGCGGCTTTGCGCCCGGTGAAAAAATTGCCGTATTCATGAGCGGTGTGAAAATTTCCCCGGCGGAGCTGGCGGCGGACAGCTTGGGCGAGGCGAGCTTTGACTATCTTTTGCCGGCAGGCATCAGTGCGGGAGAAAAGCAGGTCACGGCAAACGGGCTGGCCTCCGGGCGTACGGCTGCGACGGTCTATACGGTGGGAGCACACTCGCCGGAAATCAGCATTACACCGCAGAACCCCAAAGCGGGTCAGACTGTGACCATTACCATTGCGGGCTTTATGCCCCTTGATGCCGGGATCAGGTTCTATCTCGACGATAAGGATATCACCGCGACGGTAAGCGGCACAACAACCACAGACAGCAGCGGCGCTCTCTCAGTTACTTATACTCTCTCGTCTTACCTGGCGGAAGGCGACCATATTTTTAAAGCAACAGGAAGCAGCGGCGCTGTTTACACACAGGTTGCCGTACCAGTGGAGGCGGCAGCGGTAATTTTGCGGGCGTTAAACGACAATGGCTTTAGCGAAGGCAAAGAAGGTACCGTGGTCACCGTCAGCGGGCAAAACTTCACCCCGCTGGCCACCGCCACGCTCTATTTTGACGCGGCAGTGATCGCCGCCGGTTTCACAGTGGGTGCGGACGGCGGTTTTGCGCTGACCTATACAATTCCCCAGGGTCTGGCGGACGGAGAATATATCTTCAAAATTGCTACAGATGACCATGAGGCAGCTACCAGCTTTTTTATCGATTACGAGGCGCCCATGGCGCCGGCAGTAGCGGCGGCTGTGACGAAGCGGGCCATTGTCGTCAGTTGGACAGCATCGCCCAGCACCGACGTGGCCGGATACAGGGTATACAGAAAAGCCGGCGGGGATTATGAGTTAATCGCGGAGACGGCCAAGATGACTCTTGGCCTCACCCAGAATATTAAAGTCCATGTCCAGCCCGGGGTGGAGTACACCTACGGTGTATCCGCTTTTGACCGCCTAGGCAACAAAAGTGCTGCAAGCGAAGTGGTGGCGTCACTGGCGCCGGATGACAGCGCCCCGGTGATCAGCAGCTTCAGCCCTGCCGAGGGCAGCTACCTGGCGCAGAGCAAAAATATTCAGCTGTACGCCTATGACGACCAGTACGTGGACCGCCTGCTGCTGGAATATTCCACTGACGGAGGGGAGAGCTTCAGCACGCTGTTTGACGGCGCGCCAACCTATTATTATTCTTCCGCCGACCGGCATTACTACAGCAGCACGTTTGCCTGGAATACACTGCAGTATACGGACGGCGCCTATCTGCTCCGGCTTACCGCTTTTGACCTGGCCGGCCGGCAAGTCAGTGCCCAGCGCAATTATATCGTCGACAACACACCGCCGCCGGCGCCGGACAATGTGACGGCAACCGGGTCGGCAGGCATGGTTACCGTGGCCTGGGATCCTGTGCTCAGCGATGCGGTAATTACCTACAAGGTTTTCATGGGCGAGAGCGCCGATAACCTTGTGCACCTGGCGACGGTGCACAGCGCGGTGACGGCCAAAGTGGAGCTGGGCACCACCGGCGAGAGGTTCTTTGCCGTCAGCGCCGTTGACAGGGCAGGCAACGAGGGGCCGCCAAGCGCGCCGGGGGCGGCAGCGGCGGTGATCGACGAGCAGGATCCGGTGATGACCGCCATCTATCCGGCCAACGGCTGGCGCAGCAGCAGCAATTCGGTATATGTCAGTCTCAGCGGCCAGGATAACTACCGGATCAAGCATTTTATCCTGGAATACAAGCTGGAGAGCGCGGAGACGTTTACGCAGGCGGCCGTGATTGCCGCACCAGCCTATACAGCAATCGGCGCGGTGCAAACCGCCTCCTACGTGTGGAATACAACGGGCCTCGACGGCAAATATAACGTCAGGGCCAAGGCGGTGGATTACAGCGATAACAAATCGGACTATCTGGCTGTTACGCTTACTTTTGACAAAACACCACCGGCAAAGCCCGGCAATGCCGCGGCCATGGCAGTTTCCGGCGGCATTAAAATCACCTGGGACGCCGTGGCGGACAGCGACCTGCAGAGCTACCGCCTCTACAGAAAAGGGCCGGGCGAAAGCCAGTTCACATATTTGGCTCAGGTGGCGAAGACCGTTACCGCGTACAACGATTACAATATCGTTTTGGGTGAAACCTACAGCTACGGTATTGCTGCCCGCGACGACCTGGGCAACGAGAGCGCCATGGAACTGACAAACCCGGTGCAGTCGGTGGGGTATTCACCGCTGATGAGCGTTACGCCCTCCGCCGCGGTTGGAGCCGGCGACAATCTCACCATCACCGGCGAGGGTTTTAAGCCTTATGAATGGGTAGCACTCTATATCGACGACAACACGTCGGTACTGCTCAACCTGTATGCCAATCTAAACGGCAGCGTTTCCGCTGTCTGGCGCTATGTAACAAACACCACGCCCGGTGAGCATAGCTTAAAACTGGTGGGTGCCGTCAGCGCGGTACCGGCTGTGGCGTCCTTTGAAACAGCAGCCGTCAGCCTTGCGGCGCCGCAAAATATCACGGCGCAGGCCCAGGGAGTGTTGTCGGTGTCGCTGGGTTATGAAGCGGTGGCCGGCGCTTACGGCTACAATATCTACAGGACGGCACAGGGCGAGAGCGAAGCGGTCCTGGCGGCCGGGAATGTCAGGGTTTTGAGCTATACCGATAACACTGTGCAGCCCCATATTTCGTATCTCTATACCGTCTGTGCCGTGGACGCCTACGGCAATGCCGGGGCCATGTCGGCGGCCACTGCTGCCGTCACCCCGGAGCAGGACACGGCCGATCCGGTGATTGCGGCGTTTACCTCCCAGCGAAACGCCGCCGTGCTGAACCTGAGCGTATTGGTCAGCGACAACATCAGCGTCAGGGATGTCAGCTTCAAATACAAAGCGGTGAGCGGGAGCGGCTACAGCGACCTTGCCGTGATTACCGTAAACAGCGGCCGTAACAAGAATGCCGTGGCCGGCTACGCGTGGGACACTTCCGTCCTGGAGAGCGGAGATTACGAAATCCTGGCGGTGGCTGCCGACACCTCGGGCAATACGGCACAGCGCTTGCTTACCGTGAATATCAGAAGCGGCCTGCCGGGTGCGCCGCCCTCAATTGCGGCCACAGCAGGCGCACTGAGGATAACTGTGGGCTGGGCCGGCGTCGACGACGGCGAATTCAGGGAATACCGGCTCTACCGCAGTGTTGACGACGGGGCTACGTGGCAGCAGGTGCGGATTACCACGCTGCGCACCTTTACGGATTACAACGTCGATGCCGGCCAAAGCTACCGCTACGCGGTCAGCGTCTACGACAGCTACGGCGCGGAAAGTGTCAAGACGGTTTCTACCGGCGTCATTGCATTGGCCGATACCGATCCGCCCGATATCCTGGGGCTGAGCCCGGCCACCGGCTCCAGAATCAGTAAAGTAACCAATATCAGCGTCCTGGCCCAGGATAACGTCGGTGTTACCAATATTAAGCTGGAGCTTGTCCAGACGGGCGGCAATCTGCTGATCGGACAAAATACCAGCGGAACAGTGGCTTTTGACACCGCGGCCCAGAGCGACGGAGAAATAGAAATCCTGGTTACAGCTTTTGACGGCTCGGGCAACCAGGCCCAGGCCACCGCCAGGTATACCATTGACAATACGCCGCCGCCTGTGCCTACCGTCACGGCTGCTGCGGGAGAGCTGCGGGTACAGCTGGCTATCACGCCCGGCGGCAGCAGCACTGATTTGGCTAATTATAACATTTACAGAAGCGCATCACCCGCGTCTGGCTTCACCCTGCTTGGCACCGCGACACAGAACCAGAACCAGTACGTCGACACGCAGGCGTCAGTGCTGGATGACAACTATTATTATGTCACCGCAGTTGATACGCTGGGCAACGAGAGCGTGCCGAGCGCTGTTGTGACGTGCCGTGCCGGAGGCGACAAGACGGCCCCGGTGATTACCACGTTTGAACCGGATACACAGACGCCGCTGCGCGGTATCGTCGCGCTCAGTGCTGCGGCCACTGATAATGTGGCGGTGAGCAGTATTGAATTTGCCGCCCGCAGCCTGGCGGCGGACGGCGTGACGCCAAGCGGCGACTGGCAGGTAATGGCCGTGCTAGACGGGCCCAGCGCCGGCTATCACTGGGATACCGTGGCGGCCACCGCCGGTGTGCAGGATACTCCTGACGGCTACTACGAGCTCAGGGTCAAAGCGGTGGACGAAGCCTCCAACAAGGCAACCGTCTCCGGTGTCTATGTCATCGCCAACGACCCGCCCGCACCTCCCGCAGGCCTGCGTGTTTTTGCGGCGCAGTGGCAGCTGATTGTGAGCTGGGAGCCTGTGAACAGGGCCGACTTCAGCCATTACTCGGTTTACCGCCGTCAATCGGCGGCGGAGGAGTGGACGAAAATCGTCGAGCGCACCACGTCGGCCATGTATGTTGACAGGGGTCTCAACCCGCAGGACAGCTACTATTACGCGGTCTCCATCGTCAACGACCTCGGCCGCGAGAGCGCCATGAACGCGGAGTATTCCGGCACGGGCAACGCCTACAATGCACTGCATCAGGCAGTGTCGCCCATTATCAGGAGCATGAAGCCCGACAGGTTTTACTTCGGGGGAGTGCTGGAGCTGGAAGCACTGATCGAAGAGAGTGTCAATGTCACCGGCGCCGGCTACCAGTATGTCTATATCGGCCAGGAGGAAAGCGGCGACATCCCACAGGATGCTGTCTGGCAGCCCATCGGTGATGCTGTGGTTACGAAAAAGCTGGTCAACCTGACTAATCTGCCTGGCCTGGAGGAAGAATTGTTCGCGGCGACGCTGACCTGGGATACCGCCGCCTTGCCTGAAGGTTTGTACGGCATCAGGGTGAAGGTTGACAACGAGAGCCCGCACAGCGCTTACCAGACCCGTAAATTTATGCTGGATAAAACAGCTCCGGGAGCGCCCGGCCCGGTTACCGTTTCCAACCCCAAAAGCAGCGGCAGCCTGAATGTGATCATGCCGGTGCTTGGTCCAAATATGTCTCATTACACCATTTACACCAGCACAAGCGATACTGCCGCCTTTGCACAGTACGAAAAACTGCTGGAAACAAAGGCCGCCATCTACAGCCATAGCGGGCTGCAAAACGGCACAGGGTATTACTACTATGTAACTGTGACCGATGAAGCGGGCAACGAGAGCCTGCCTGCCGCCAGGGCTGCCGGCATACCCACAGCGGAGAGTGATTTATCGCTTGCCGGCTTAACGGCGCTGCCTGATGCGCCGGTTCTGGGCAGGGAAGCTGTCATTTCCGCAGTACTTGCCAATGTCGGTTTCGCCGCGGCGGCGGGCAGGGTAACCTTCAGCTACAATACAGGTGACGGCTGGGTTGAAATTGGCGATGTTTTTGTCAATGTGCCTTTGAGCGGCGCGGCTGCCACATTTAAGTGGACACCGCAGGCTGGGACGCACGTGGACATCAGGGCTGAGGTTGCCACCACGGACGCGACCGTTGACCTTGGTACAGGCGTCAAGAGTACCACCATGAACTTTGTGCTCAATGGGCCGCCGGAGGCGGTGATGGTTGTCCCGTCCGAGGTAAATTCCGGAGAAATCATCTCCTTTAAATCCACAGGTTCACATGATGACGGCAGTATCACCGAATACAAGTGGGAGTTTGGCGACGGCAAGAGCCTGAGCGGCGCCACTGCCAGTTACGCTTATGCGCTGCCGGGGACCTATACCGTTTCGCTGACCGTCACCGATAACCTCGGCGCCAAAACGAAAGCGGCGCAAAGCATTACGGTCCTTGATACGCGCCCCGACTTATACATAGAAGATATTATCTGGTCGCCCAGTGACCCCAGTGAAAACGATGTGGTCACCATTCGCGCCATCATCGGCAACAAGGGCAAGGGCGAAAGTAACTTAAGCTTCCTCACAGGTTTCTATATCGACAACCAGTATATGGGTTACACGGCTGTGAACACAAATATCGCCGTGGGTGAAACGGCGGAAGCCGTCTTCACCTGGGTGGCCACGGCCGGCGAACACGTGGTGAAGGTGGTTGCCAATGATATTCTCGATAACCTCAAAGAAGCAGACAAGACAAACAACAGTAAGACGGTTGCTTTGAGCTCGACGCAAACCACCTTTGCCGATGTCAGGGTAAATTCCATCACCTGGGTACCTCAGGGTAATGTCTACAGCAGCCAGGAACCGTTTGAGTACCGTGCCGAAATTGAGAACATCGGGGACAGGGCGGCGCAGGCCTTTTCTGTGGCTCTTTACATCGACGGCGAATACACGGCCAAGCGGGTGATCAACAATCTTTTACCCGGGCAGACGGCTACCGTCAGCTTTAACACGGTGCCCACAGCGGGCAGCCACACTATCACCGTTGTGGCCGATGACCCCCTGCCGGTCTTAATCGAGCTCGACACCGGCAACAATACGCTCACCATCGAGACGGACGAATTCACCGTGCAGTTTCCCACCATTGAGATCGGCGAAATCACCTGGGAGCCTGCCGAGACCATGTTTGCCGACGGCACATCCCTTTCCTTCGAGACGCAGATCACCAACACTTCGCCCATCCCCATCACACAAAAGTTCAACGTCAACGTGACCGTGGACGGTATCGTGGTCAGGACCGTGGCCATCGACGGGCTAAAAGCCGGTGAAAGCAAAAAGGTGACGGCGCGCTGGACCGCCAAAGAGGCAACTGACGGGTCAAGAAGCAAAGTCACGGTAACCGTGGACCCACAGGGCAAGGTGCTGGCGGAAGCGGCGCTAAAGAGAAGCGTGACGCTGCCCGTGCTCAGCATTGTCTACCCCAACCTCAACATTACCACGGTAAACTGGTCGCCGCTGACAGCGGGCTACAACAATCCGGTCACCTTTGTGGTCTCCATCGGCAATGAGAGCCTGGCCTCCATCTTCAAACGCTTTACCGTTGGCCTGTATGTGCGTGAAGCCGGCAGCAGCGCCGCATTTACCCAGGCGGCAGGCTACACGGTGGAGGGGTTGCGCGGCTACAGCACCGCTTTTGTCCCGCTCACCTGGACGCCGAAAAAAGCGGGCCAGTTTGAATTTAAAATAGAGACCGATATCTACAATGAGGTCAGGCAGCAGCCAGTTACCGCAGAGAACGATAAGTTGAGGGCATGGAGCGGAGAAATCACGGTTAACGACCGGCTGGTAATGAATGCTTATCCCAGTGAAGATGATGCCAACGACGATTTTCTGGCTGTCCTCTACTCTTCGTCGGATATCAGCATCCCCATCAGCGCGAAGTTTTACAATTCGGCCAACCCCGGCGGCCTGGTGGGCGTGGATGAAGGCATTTCCGCAAACTATATCTTGCAGAGAGGCTCAGAAGTGGTCAGCGAGGGCGCACTGAGCTACAGCCACGCCGCACAGAAATTTACCCGCGACATACCGCTGGCCATGCTTGACAGCGGCAGCTACGTCCTGACCATTGAAGGCACGGACGGCGTGGCAGCTCTCACCAGCACCGTCAATATCCGCGTTATCCAGGATGTGATCGCCTCGGTCTATACCAATAAAAAGACGTACAATCTGGGCGAATCGGTGAAAATAAGCGGCACTATGCTTTTCAGGGACGGTACGCCCATGGCCAACGAACTGGTGGTGCTCGACCTGATGCTCCTGCCCATGCTGCCTGAGCCGAGATTCGGCAGAGATGAGCGGGGCAACCAGATTATCATGATGTACCAGGGCCAGCATATCAGGTTTGTGCGCACCGATGCGGCAGGCAACTTCTCATATGAATACTACCCCAGGGCCGGTGAAGCGGGACAGTGGATGATCAACGCTTTCGCCCTGCAGCGGCAGCTTGGCACTGCGGCAACAAACGACTTTGTGGTTTGGGGGATGACGGCGGAGCCGGGTAATCTGGCGTTGACCGCGGGCAAGAATTCTTCGTTTGCCAGGACAATTGTGCTGAAGAATGCCGCCTTTGCCGGTGACAGCAGCCTGACAGGGATTTCAGCGGTGCTTACTCCTGTTGGTGACGTTGGCAACGTGACAGCCACCCTGGATACGGCAGCCCTGGCCGGCACCCTGGCACCGGGCGCCCAGTCCAGTGTGACGGTGAATTTCCACGCTCCCATTGACGCGCCGGACACCGTCACCTATAGAGTTATCTTTTCCAGTGCACAGGGAGCGACAACAACGAGTCTGCTCACGCTCTACCTGCGTCCGGCCACTCCCATTCCCGTCACCGACCCCAAAGGGGTCAAGGTGGCGCTCAACCCGGAGACCACAATGACGCGGACAGTGAAGGTTACCAACAAGGGTCTGGGTATGTTAAGCGGCCTTTACCTGGAACAGCCGGCCAAGACACCGTGGGTCACGGCCAAGAACCTGAGCGCTGTCAACCTGGCACCAAACCAATCGGCAACCTTTGATATCGTTTTTGCACCGCAGCAGACCACCAAACTGGGGCAGTACCAGGACAGCGTGGTGGTGACCAACGGCCAGTACAAAGCCGTGGTAACTGTGGCCGCTGAGATCTCCAGCGCCAATATCGGCGATGTGGCCTTTGTGGTCATGGACGATACCGGCTCACGCGTGCCAAACGCCGAGGTTATCCTGGTCAGCACGGAAAGCTATGTGCACTCGGTGGGCGGCGTGGAGCAGACTTATTACCAGACCTTCTCGGCACGGGGCGATGCCTTTGGCGTGGTGACGTTCAGCGACAAGCAGCTTGGCACATACAACTACACCGTCAATGCCACGGGTCGTAAAAGGCTGACCGGCCAGTGCGACATTATGCCCGGCTCGGAGCCGTCGGTAGTGGATGTGACCATGGAAAGCCTGCCGGTGCAGATCGAGTGGACTGTTGTGCCTACCACCATTGAAGATGCCTATGACATTAAGCTGGAACTGGTATTTGGCGCCAATGTGCCCAAACCGTCATTTGGTTTTGTCCCGCCGTGGGTCAATATACCCAAGCAGGTGGAGTCGGCCATGGTGGTGGAAGCGACTGTGATCAATACAGGGCTAATCGCCCTCACCGACGTTACCGCACAGGTCAGGCGCGCCAGTGCCGGCGATACCGGCATCAGCATCATGGGCGGCGGCTATATCGGCGAGATTCCGGCCCACGGCAGCGTGAGGATTCAGCTGTTGGTGCAGCCCGGCTATTACAACCTGCTCTATGGCAACCCGGCGCCGAATTTCATTGAATTCAAGGCCAACTACGTCAGCTTTGACAGTGACACCGGCCTGCCCACGGACCCTGCGGGGAATATAACAGGCAGGCTGCCGTTATACAATCCAAGCCAGGCCACCGTCAGCGTTACCGTGGTGCCGCCCTCCGGCGGCGCTCCCAGGGAGGAAAAATTCAGCCTGCCCGAGGGACAGCTGCAGGAGCTGGACTACCTGCTTCCGCCTCCGGCTAACAAAGAGGATGACAGCGGCGCCGGCGGCAGTGTCTACGAGATTGTAAAGCTTACCCTGAACCAGACAGCCACTCTGGAACGCCAGGCTTTTGACGCCACGCTGCGCATCTCAAACGGCTACCCGGTTCATGCTTTGCAGAACCTCACCGTGAACGTGATGGTAACCGAAGAAGACGGCACCGATGTCACCGGCAAAACTTTTGTCATCCCCATGGGCGTGGAGGGCATGAGTTCCCTTGACGGTTCGGGGTCACTCTCCGCCGGCAGGTCCATGACCGGCCAGTGGCAGATCATTCCCGGCGCAGGCCTGGGCGGCGAAGACCCGAATGGCAAGACCTACCTGGCCAAAGCAGTCATCTCTTACATCGTCAACGGCAAGCCGGTGGAGACGCAGACCGAGGCCGTGACCATCGTGATTGTGCCGCAGCCTAAAATTACTCTGGACTATTATGTGCCCCACAAAATACAAAGCGGCGTCCCCTTCAAGCTGGGTGTGACCGCAGAAAACAGCGGCTTTGGCTATGCCAGGAACCTGGTAATTGATTCGGGCAAGCTGGAGATAACCACCAACCAGGCCGGGCTTTTGACCGAGTTTGAAATCGTGGGCGGTTCGTTTGGCACCAGCGCAGACGGCGGCTTCAGGCTGAATTTGGGTGATATCGGCCCACAGAGCAGTGTGAGCGGCTATTGGCTGGTGCGCTGGAAGATGTATGAAGCGTCGGCCGGGGAAAAGCCGTACGAGGGAGAATTCCGCGAATTCAGCGCCACCCTCACCCACCGGGACTATAAGGGTGTCCAGCTTAACCCGCTGATCATCGGCGTTAATACCGAAATTACCGGTAAAGACGGCCTCTTGGGCGAGGGCGACGATGCGCTTACCCTGGTCAACGAGGGCTATACAGGCTTCCCCAATTATCTCATCAATTTGGCCTCAGGATTGAGAACCCAGATTTATGTGCCGCTCAACACCACGGTGGTGGAGCCGCTTAACGAAGGCAGCACCCTGACCTTGCAGGTCCCGGCGCCGCCGTTTACCTTGGGCGAGAGCAGCGTGCGCTACCAGGTGATCATGCTGCCCGACCAGAGTCCGGAAAGGTCCATGGCCGCTGTGCGGCGGTCCCGGAGCATAGACGGTGCAAGCGTTACCTTAAGCATCAACAATTACTGGCGGGATTACGGCTATATCTACATCGTCGACGAAATACCAAAAAATGACGCAGCCGATGGCTTTGTCGAGTCCTTCTACACCATCGAGTACGGCAGCGGCGTGACCGTCAACGTGATTGAATACGGGCGCACCCTCTACGTGGAGGGGGCTCAGGGCGCGGAGGCCCAGACGGTTTATTACGACATCGGCATCAACCCCAATGAGGGCGACATGATCAGCGTCAGGGCGCAGATCGAAAATAAGGGCAAAGATACCGCCGGCGGTACGGTTGTGTTTGTTGCCGTCAAAGGCAACAGGGAAGAACTGATCGGTACGCAGCAGTTCAGCGATCTGGTGCCCTATGAAGCGCGCTACATTTATGACCTGTTCCCGACCACGGCCGCCGACGCCTGGAACGAGGGCGACGGGGGGACCTGGCTGCTGCGCGCCTACCTGCAGGAAGATCCAGGTATAGCAAAAGAAACAGTCATGATTATCAATAAGGCGCCTGTGGCCATGTCCTATGACATTGCCGATGCCTACGCCGGACAGCCGGTCCACTTTGACGGCTCACGCTCATACGACCCGGACGGTTACATCCAAACCTATATCTGGGACTTTGGTGACGGCGAAAGCGGCAGCGGTATGACCACCAGCCACACTTACCTGACGGGCGGGTCGCGCGAGGCGATTCTCTACATCACCGACAACAACCTGCAGACTTCACAAATCAAGATCATGGTAACGGTGGAGGATACACGGGCCGACCTGCGGGTCACAGATATCAGCTTTGACAAGACGCCTGCCGAGGGTGAAACGGTGAGGGTTACGGCCACCATACTTAATCTGGCCAATTCGTCCAACAACAGCGAAGCGGTAACAACACCATTTCTGGTAGGTTACTACGAGAACTACAAGTATAAAGGATATCTGCCTGTGAATGAGACCATTCCCATGGGCGGCACCACAACGGTATCTTTTGATTGGACCGTGCCCCACGGCAGCCATATGATAACTGTAATCGCCAACGACATGGGCCGCATGGTGGAGGAGCGCGACCATGACAACAACCGCCTCGACAAGTTTGTACAGATCGGCCAGTCGTATTTTGCCGACCTGGTGGCGGAGAGCTTCAGCGTGGGCCTGCCCGCCGGTAAAGTTGGCTATCTGGAGAGTATTCCCCTGTCGGTGTCGGTTAAAAACGACGGGCAGGCGGATGCCGGCCGCTTCAGAGTCGCCTTTTACGACGGAGACACCATGATCGATGCTAAAACCGTGGAAGGCCTGGCCGCCGGAGGCGCTGCAGTGGTGGACGGCATTTTCCGGCCGTTGCGCGGCGGGGTTCATCACTTCAAGGTCATGGTTGACGGCCCGACCTCCTATGTGGTGGAACTGAACGAGCTGAACAACGTGCTTACGCATAAAGCCGATATAGCGGTGGAATATCCCGATCTGGTCGTCACGGGCCTGGCGGTGACACCTTCATCCGGCATGGTCGCCGCAGGCCAGCCCATGGTGGTGAACGCCACGGTAAGCAACCTGGGCGCCTCCTTAAGCGGTGTTCCAATTGATGTCAACTTCTATGCCGACAGGAAATATATCGGCACCGCCACCATCAACGGTATCGGCAAAGGGCAAAGTGCCTTTGCCACCGTTGTCTGGCCAAACCCGGTAGCGGGGGTGGAATTAATCCGGGCGGTGATTAACGAAGGCAGGACAATTGCCGAAGTGAACCATGGCAACAACCAGGCCATCCACCGGTTCACCACTGCTATTGATGTCAGCCTGCCCGGCCTTACCGTTGTCAGTGTAAGTTCCGCGTCGGAAAATGAAACGCCGGGGTATCTTGACATGATTACGACCAACATTACTGTGAGAAATGACGGTACAGCTGTCGTAAATAAGCCGTTTCGCGTGGCCGCTTTCGTCAATGGCACACAGAAGGGCAGCTTCAATGTCCCGTCCGGCCTGGCGCCGGGCCAGCAGATTTCCGGTACAGTACAGTGGACGGCCGACCTTTTGCCCACGGGTGTGCCCTACAACGTGACGGTCTACGCCGATTACGAGCAGCAGGTGCGCATTGCCGACAGGGCGGCAGCTACCAGGAGCGAGCGGTTTGCGGTACAGGGCGCCATGGTCCTGCACGCCGACGAACTTGCCGTTACGGCAGTGGGGGGAGGGGCACAGCTGGGGCTTGGTCTCACCTCTACCAACAGTACCTGGGCACCGCTCTGGGAAGCTGACGTTTCCTACACTGTCTACGCCGGCAGCCACGAGACGGCTCCGGAGGGAGCAAGCCTGTACAGCGGCACCCTCACCTACAATGATATCAAGGGCAAATATTTTGCCAACCTGAACCTTGCAGACGCGACGCCGGCCGGGGATTACACCGTAATTTTCACGGCGGCAAGCGACGATAATACGGCTTTTAAGGCGGTACCGCTCAAAGTAAGCGACAGCTTCAACGTGACGGTGCAGCCGGCGAAAATTTTCTTCACCGCCGGTGAGAGCATTGTGATCAACGGCAGTGTCAGCGGCACGGCCGCGGCCGGTGTGCCGGTGCTGGTCACCATTATCGGTGAGGAGTTGTGGCGCGGCACGGCGCTCTGTGACGCCGCAGGCAGCTTCTCCTATACATTTGACCTTCCCGCCGACTTTGGCGGCAGCTACAGTGTTACGGCCAGTGCCACCATCGACTCACTTTTAATCAGGAGTGCGCCCAAGGTCTTCACCGTGGAGGGAGTATACGCGGCGGTGGCGCCGGAATACACACTGACCGCCGGGAGCAGTGCGCAGCACAAAGGCAGCATAGCCAATGTGGGGACCATGATGCTTGACAATATCAGCGTGAGCGGAGAGCTGCTTGATGCCGCAGCAGGCTTAAGCGCCGCGCTGAGCTATGACGCGGCGGAGCTTGCGGCGCTGACGCCAAATGGCAATGTGCTCCTGGAGCTGGCCGTGGCCACTACCTACCAGACACCGGGCGGCGAGTACCGCTTCAGGATTACCGCCACGTGGGACGGCGGCAGCCGCGAGCAGATTGTAAAGATCAAAGTGATAGCAGCCTACCCGCAGTACGATATGACCGTCCTGACAGCGCTTGAAAGCGACGAGAGCGGAATCGGCAGAGATGCCATTTACGCGGCGGTGCGCCCGGGCGAGGAAAATACGCAGGTAGTCCGCATTATGAACAAAGGGACAGCGCCGCTTACCGGCCTTACGGTCACGCGGCCTGCCAAGCTGCCCTGGGTCAACATCACCATCACCGGCCCCGAGGAGATCCTGCCTTTAAGGTCGGGGCTTTCCATCCGCGATGCAGGCGCCAAGAATATTATCTCACTGTATATCGCCCCGTCGTCCCATGTAATTGCCGGTGAGTACGCGGATGTCCTGATTATCAATTCCAACGCGGGCCAACTCGTCATCCCCGTGGTCATCAACGTGGGAGCGGAGAATGTGGCCACTGTCATTTTCGAGGCCGTGAACAAGAGGAACGCGCCCATTGCAGATGGCACTATCACCCTCACAGGCCCGCTGCAGGCAGCGGGCAGTCAGGAAGTACCCGCAGCTGTCTATAGCAGGGAAACGGACGCCGCCGGCCAGGTGCGGCTGGAAAATATTCCGGCTGGTATTTATGCCATGGATGTATCTGCAGCAGGCTACCGCAGCACCAGTCTGACGGTGGATATTCCCGCCGTGATTAACCTCAGCCCGCAGCGCGTTACGCTGCAGGAGATGCCTTTTACCGTTGACTTCAACGCCGAGGCAGTGATGGCCGGTGAACGCACCGCACTGCAGGCGGGCAATTATGATATTGCGCTCTACAACATGCAAAACAACCAGCTCATTGATGCACCAAATCTCGTCACCAACTTCCCCGGCGACGAAGCGGAGTTTTATTACAACAGCATGAGGGTTCAAAACGGTATCGCACTGACCAACCCGTCGTCCGCGGTCGATATATACGGCGTGACCATCAGCATCAGCGAAGAGGACCAATCGCTGCCGCCGGGTACCTTCTTCCTGCGCAGCGCTGCGGGTAATGGTGCCGTCCGCGAACTGGGGACCGTGCGCGCCGGCGAGGTGGTAGATATCATCTGGGGAGCGGCAACAGGCAGCTTCTTCTACCAGGCGGAGCTGGGCGAGGTCAATCAGGCCACCGGTGAATTCAGCGTTTCCTT
This sequence comes from Dethiobacter sp., assembly GCA_018335875.1. GTDB lineage: Bacteria > Bacillota > Dethiobacteria > Dethiobacterales > Dethiobacteraceae > JAGXRN01. The sequence continues at coordinate 8,184 of JAGXRN010000013.1, read as the reverse complement.
CCCGGCAGGGGTCGGGGAGAAAGAGATAGCGGCCTGGCTGTACGAAAATGACCTGCTGGGAGAAGGACGTTTAAGTAAAATATTCTTTGACGCGGCTGCCGGCAGCGGTGTGTTTAAAACAACTGTCAGAGACAGCGACAACGAGCTTGTCCACCCGCAGAGTCATGTACCCAGGTTCACCGACGGGGCGCCGGAGTTTGACGCTGTGATTACCATCAGCGGCGCTTATACCGAGGGGACGGAGACGGTGGCTGTGGTCACCGAAGTCCCGGTCAGGGTGAGATACCTGACTGCAAAGTACTTCATGTCGGACGCAGTTGAGGGAGCAACCGACATGACGGTGAAGTACAGCGGCGCCTTTGCAGGCAACAACACCAGGCAGGAGAAAAGTTTCAGCGCCGGGTTTATCAGCCGCTTTACCGACAATAAGAATATTCCCGATAAGCTTGGCCCGGCACTGAGCGATTTCGGCTTCAACCAGGACGTGGCCGTGGAAAAGCAGGCAACCAAGATGAACTTCAGGCTGAAGAATCCTTCAATGACCGACTTCATGCGTAATATCAACATCAGGGTGGTAGTGTCCGATACCAGGCCAAACCAGGATGGGACCATCCCCGACGAGGCCTGGGTGATTACCGGCGTCGTGGGACTGCAGGCGCTTGTTAAGAAAGGCAGCGCCGCCAATATCGAGTTTGATGCCGACAGCGGCTTACTCACGGTCAGAGAGCTTACTCCGGGCGAAGAACTCGACGTTGAGTTTGCCATGATTGTGCCTGAGGGGTTAAACGATTACTACAACGACCTCAAGGATCTTTTTGCCGACTATGCGGAGCTGTTTGGCGACCTTGACCTGAGTGTGGCCGAGATCTTCTCCTGGATCGAATATAATTTTGATACGGCCTCTACCGCGCTCAACCAGGCAGATCCTTTCGGCTCGCAGCAAAACGTTATTGACAACCACAGCGGTATCACCTCCATCAGCTCACAGAAAGTCACAGCGAGCCCCAAAGTATATATCAGCTATGAGCTGAATCCGGTGGCCGAGGCCACCGACCAGTATATCATCAGGATTACGGCTACCAACATCGGCGCGGGGCCGGCCTACGGCATCCGTGTCTCGCCGCCGCAGATCCCATCGCAATCCGGTGTAGCCAGGGTCCTCGGGGGCTGGTCAAAGCAAGCCGGCAGCATGACAGGCACGAGCCTGCTGCTTGGCGACCTGGAACCAAACGAAACGACCCACGGCGACTTTACCATCTATGCACCGGGCATCTCCGACTGGACAAAACTGCCGGGGCTGGCTGTGAAGACGCAGCAGCAGGGCAGCATCGTCGTCGCGCCGCTTACCCTGCAGCGCTACGACCGGCAGAGCTTCTTTGCCATCCTTGATCAGATAGGCGCGGAGCTTGATCAAATGGGCACCAACCTCGAGTTTGCCGTCGGCAAGCTGATCAACGATCTTTCCAACTCCATTGTCGATGTTTACAACTATCAGCTGCATGTCATCGTCGCCGAAAGCATTACCTACGGTATAGATACTATCGCCACCATGGCAAGCATGGTGGGCATAGCGAAAAACTGGTACCAGCGCATCGGCAGCATGACCCAGTACCTGGAAAAGAGAAACCAGGTGGCGGCAGAAAAGAATAAACTAAACAAGGAGCAGCTGCAGAAGATCGCCAACATGACCGACGCCCAATTTGAAGCGGTGATGGCGGACAGCAAAAACCTGGCGGCCAACATCGATAAAGTAAAAGTATCCGTGGCGCAAACAGCCGCGGCCACGGCTAATTACAACAAGGCACGGCAGCTGGCCAAGGCGGATGTCAACGCCACCCTGAAAGAAATTACCGCGGCCCGCACCGAGCTGGCAATGGAAGGCATCGGCACAGACAAAGTACCTTCCCTGGACAGCTACGAGCAGAAGCTGGAATCGGCGGTCAGAAATAATCTGAATGCCGAAAACTACGCCAAAATGTCCATGGATACCTCCGATCCCGCCAACAAGCAGAACTATCTGAAAATGGCTGAAACCTACCGGCAGCAGGCGGATAATGACATCAGGGCCGCCAACAACCACTTAAACGATGCCAGGTATGAAATCCAGGCGGCGACCACAAGCAAAAACAGTGCGGTAGTGAGCAGCATAGCACGCAACCTGGAGGGTAACGGTAACAAAGCCCTTAGGGAAAGCACAAATATTTCCGCCTCATCGCTGACCGCGGCCAAAGCCAACAACGAGCTGGTGCAGTCCTTTATCAAGTACGATACCAGCTTACAGGGTGTTAACGCCAACAGGGTGTTGCAGGAACTGGGCGTAAGCCTCACCTTTGACTACCTGGTGGGCATCGACTCCGGGTCACTGAAAGATCTTTATGAAAGCTACCAGAAAAACGGCCTCTGGAGCACGGATACATTTTTGGCATTGGGTAATGCCATCGACGCCAATTCCCTGAAGATCTCCAGCTTTGCCAAGAGTGTGATGAGCCTCGGTGATACACTGCAAATCAAGGAAGTAGCGTCCTACGCGCCGCTGTGGGTCAAAGAAATCGGCATGCTGACTCACAACGCCAACAACCCGGCCATCTACAATGACAACAGCGCCATGACGGGCCTGCTCTCTGAAATCATTCGCCGCGACTTTGTAGGCGGCTACACCAAGGCCCAGTTCCTGGCCAACTTTGAAAGTGAAATTGCCGGGATCAGCGGCAAGGATGAACGCATCAGGTTCCTGGTCAACACGGCAACCAGCACCATCAACTTCCCCGTGGTTGATGCCGGCATTTACTATGATGCACTGGGAGCGATGACCGCAGCCGGCTCCGGCGGCCGACCGATCCACGACGCCGCACTGCAAGCATCCGTCAGGAGGAGCGACGCCGGTCAAATCCTGCTTGAAGCGTGGGAAAAACTTGATCAAACCAAGGCGCTGCTACAACAATACAGGGAGGCGGGACAGTCCGACACAGCTTACTATCCCGCCGAAGTACTGCTTGACTATCTGCGCGGCCTGAATCAGCAGCTGGAATACTCGTACGCCAACCGCAACAGCAGCGGAAAACTGGTCATGCTGCCCGACACCCGGATGGGGCGCTACCGCGACATCTGGATCTACAGGGGCGAGGGAGAAAACCTGGTACCGGAAGTGCTGAAAATCGGGGAAATGTACTCCGCACTGGGAAGGGTAGACAGTTTGCTGGCCGCCGGTTATCAGAATGTGGCCAACAGGTGGAACCTGAACACTGTGAAAGCTTATGCCGCAGGAAACGCGGTAATCGGCACAGCCCTGGCCTTCGGCTCAGGCGGGCTGATGGCTTCCATGGGCTCCGGCAGCGGCTTAATCGGCATGCTGGCCAACACCCTGACCGCCGACTGGCAGAAAGCGCTGAATTCCGCTGATACGTCAACAGCGAAACAAATATCCTATGCCATGGCCGACTTGTATGTCAGCACAGGCCTGGCGGTTGTCAATGAGTACCAGGTGGCCAACTCTGTCAACTCCGTATTCACGGCGGTTGACACCTTCCGGAAAATCGACCCGCCCATACCGGTTGCGGTGCTGGGCATTGATGCTACCGACGTTTACATGCAGGACGGCCAGGAGGTGGCCGTGGGGACCGCGGTGCTCACTGTAAGAAACGACCACACCGGTGCAGTTTCCATTGCACCCAGGGTCTACGTGGTAGACTCAAACGGCGTGATTTACAACGCCATTTCCACGTCGGGATCGGCGCAGCCGGGAGAAAGCATCCAGCTGCAGAGCCAGTTTGTCGTCCCCCGTACCACGCTGAGGGACCCGGCCGGTTTCAACCTGTTTGTCAGCTTTGAACTGGCAGAGCCGGGAACCATGTCCATCGCCGGACTGCACGGACCTTACATCAAGCATTTTTATGCCGGCACCGCCGTCCAGATACAGGCGATGCGGCAGGAATACGATTACGCGCAGCCGTTGGGAGGCTTCCTCGGTGGCGAAGGAAACCCGGACACCGCCACGGTGAAAGTGAACGCGGGGGCAGCGACCGCTGAGCTCAGGATCTTCCTGGCGGCGCTTGAAGGTTCAGCTCTGGAGATGATCGTTACCGACAGTGCGGGAGGCGTTCTGCACAGCAGGCTTTTGGATGGCAGTGTTGCCAACAGCATCGCCGGTTCGGAAGCGCGCAGCGTCAGCAATGACCACGACCTGCTGATCATCCGCAACCCGGCGGGAGAATACACCATCACCGTTACCACCGGCGGGGGAGAGGAATACTACTCGCTGCAGGTGGCCAAACTGCCGGATCTGGGTGTGGTTCCTGACGTAACCATGCCGCAGGGCGCCTTTGCAGAGCTGGACGAAGCGCAGACCCGGCAGCAGGCAAGCCTGGAAATACACGTCTTTGAAACAGCAGGCAGGAGCGGTATCGACAGTGTGGCGATTACCCTGGAAAGCCTGGTTGACTCAGCGGGAGATGAAGTTTTTGGCGCAACCATGGATGTGGTGGATTTAAGCGGCAACAACATCACGGACTCAAGCGTCAATGCGGCCGACGGCAAGCTGTTTACGGCCAGGGTGAACCTGCCGCTTGCGCTGCCGCAGGGAACCTACACCGCCACCGTCAAAACCACCGTTACCGCAGCCGGCCTTAATGCCAACCTGGATGCCCTGGTGGCGGCGGCAGGCCTGGCGCCGGGAGGCATGTGGGTTTACGACGGGCAGGAGAACGGTAAGGACGTATACTCCTACACGACCCAGGCCGTGATTGTCTCCCACCTGCAGCCGGTCACACCGCCTGTGGATGTGGTCTATAACCTCTTGCCGGGTGGTGTGCTGGCGGTGAGCGGAAAGCTTATCGACACCGATACTTTTGCGGTGCTGTTTGTCGACGATGTGGCGGTGGGGATGATGGAGGCAGACGAAACGACGGGCGAATTCAGCGGATCCATTGAACTGCCCGGGCGGGAGATTCCGTACAGCATCCACATGAAGGCGGCCACCGTCCTGGCCAGGTACAGCGCAGCCGTTTTCCCGGAAACGATCACCATAGAACCGCTTGGCGATATCTTCCCGCCGACCATCGAGATTATCTTCCCGGCCAACGGTGTCGTGCTGGAAGGGATGTCACAGATTATCTTCAGGGTCAGCGATGTGATGGGCGAGGTAGACGAGGGGAGCATCAGCGTGCTGCTTGACGGCCAGTCAGTCCAGGCGGTTAAGGACAGCCAGGGACGGTGGGTCTACAACATTACGGGAGGGCTCGCCGACGGCGGGCACATCCTGCTGATTACCGCCGCCGATACCAGCGGCAATGAAACACAGGAGCAGATTTCCTTTACCACCATGGGACAGCAGGAGCTTGAATTCACGGTAACCCACGGCGGCGACCCCATGGCGGGTGCCACCATCACCATCCTGTCCACGGTGAAAACCACCGATGCACAGGGGCAGGCCGGCTTCTCACTTTCCCCCGGCGTCTACGGCTACATCGTTGAAAAAGAAGGTTACCTCACAGTCAGGGGGAGCGTGTCCCTGGGTTACGATTCCGCCGCGGTGGAGGTTGTCTTGCTTGCCGCGGAGAAAGTAATCTTTACGGTCACTGACAACGAGGGCCTGCCGCTGCCGGAGGCCACGATTACGATCATCCAGGGTGAGCATGCCCAGGTGCTGACAACCGATGCCAAGGGCCAGGCGGTAGTTTACCTGCTGCCGGGCGATTACTCCTACACAGTTTCCGGTGACACTTACCGCACGGTCACGGGCGATGCCGCGGTGACGGGCGTGGAAGCGGACGACGCTGTCACGGTGGTGTTGCGGGGAGGCCGCCCGGGCGATGTCAACGATGACGACGAGGTTGACGTTGCTGATGTTGTCCTCCTGCTCCGCCATATCGTCGGTCTGTACGAACTGGCCGCGGGACAGCTACAGCTGGCCGACGTCAACGGTGACGGGGTCGTGAATGTGGGCGATGCTGTGCTGATCTTGAGGTACATTGTGGAGCTGATAGACAAATTCCCCTCTCCTTAACATGGAAAGCAGCGTGTCTGTGTAGAAAATAAAAGCTCCGGTATGCAGTATCGGAGCTTTCTTTTTTTTCCTGTCTTCCGTAAGGTTTAAAGGAAACAGTAAAATACTGTAGAATACTTCCAACAATACATCAAATAAGCAACACTATACGGAGTAAATAAAATGCGCAAAATTTTTTTTAGAACAGTTTTAATGCCCCTGCTTATAGTCGTCCTGACCGTCTCGGTTGTACCTGTGCGCTCGTCTCCTGCCATGGAGCTGCTGGCATACGGCCCGGGCATAAATAGTCACGCCCAGTACGTATCAGACGAACTTCTTGTACGGTTTAGGTCAAATGGCGCCAAAAACATAAATATAATGCCACACGTGCACAAGCAACTGGGAGTGACAGTGGAGCGCCATTTCAAAGGGTTAGAGGGGCTTTATCTGGTAAAACTTCCCAAAGGTCTGTCGGTGGCCGAGGCGGTGGTACAATATAGCAATGACAGTAATATCCTCTATGCTGAGCCCAATTATATTTACCGTGTGCAGGGCCAGGCGGTGTTTCCCGATGACGAGTTCTTTTATAACCTTTGGGGCATGTACAATACCGGGCAATCAAGCGGCACACCTGGCGCCGATATCAGTGCGACCGGGGCCTGGGGCATCACCACGGGGAGCGCAGAAGTGATTATCGCCGTGCTTGATACCGGTGTCGACTACAACCATCCCGACCTGGCCGGCAACATCTGGCGTAATCCCGGCGAATCTTCCGATGGAGCGGACACCGACGGCAACGGCTTCATCGATGACCTGCGCGGCTGGGACTTTGTGGACAACAACAATAGACCCATGGACGAAGACGGCCACGGCACACACGTGGCGGGCATCATCGCCGCGCTAGGGAACAATCAGATAGGCGTAACCGGTGTGGTGTGGCAGGCAAAAATCATGCCGCTGCGCATGATTGGCCCCGAAGGCGGCACAACTGCAGACGCCATTGACGCCATCAATTATGCCGGCGCCAACGGAGCCCATATCATAAACAGTTCCTGGGGAGGCAGCAACTATTCCCAGGCTTTAAAGGATGCCATAGCCGCCTCTCCCGCCATTGTGATCTGCGCGGCAGGGAACGAGAAAAGCAGCAACGATTCTGTCCCTATGTACCCGGCAAGCTACGATGCCGCAAACATTATCGCCGTAGCCGCCACCGACAGGCAGGATAAGCTGGCCTCCTTTTCCAACTACGGTGCTGATACGGTACACCTGGGAGCCCCCGGAGTCGAGATTTACAGTACCTTACCGCAGGGGGCTTATGGAAACAAAAGCGGCACTTCAATGGCCACTCCCTACGTCGCCGGTGTGGCAGGGCTGATAAAATCCCTCCGCCCTGAATTCACAACGCTGCAGATTAAAGAAACCATTCTGGACACCGTGGACCAAAAATCTTCGCTGACAGGTAAAGTTTTAACAGGAGGCAGGCTCAACGCCCAAGCCGCATTACAGCAGGTCTACATACCGGCCGAGGTAAATGGCCCCATAATTTATGGCGATATCAACGGTGACGGCAATGTCAATGCCGGTGATGTCATCCTCATCTTAAGGTATATTGTGGGCTTAAAAACACTGAATGAACAGCAGCTGTCGGCCGCTGACGTCAGCGGCAGCGGTGTTGTAGGTACCGAAGACGTTGTTTTGCTGTTAAGGTATATTGTCGGCCTGACGGAAACATTTCCTGTGCACAATTCCCCCAATTAAACATTCAAGGGGAGCACTATGATAGTTTAAAAGAGTATATCCTCAGCTAATTATTACCCAAATGCCAGGTTAGGGGTGATTTGTTTATTTAAAGGATGTTATAAAATAGGGGTAATAAATTCTTCTAGGAGGTGAGACTTTTGCAGGAATTTTAGTAATATATGGTGAATCACTAGAGTTGCATAAATTGAATTTTAATTTGTCAAGCATGGAAATAGGAAGATAATTTGAGATAATAGGTGTAATCAGGAGAATATCAAGCAAAATAGGCATAAAACCCTTGCATATATAGAAAAAATCCTTTATAATAGAGATATGGGGTAGTCCTTGCCCAAATCTCCAATATAAAGGAGTCAAAATATGCAAGGCAAGGATACCACAAAATCCACATTTTTTCAATTGTTTGAGCCAATATTTCAGGGAGGAGTTTTTAAATGGCTAAATGA